>QKED01000003.1 GCA_003252455.1 Gammaproteobacteria bacterium | reverse complement strand
CGGCTTTTCAAGACCTGACGTTCGCCGTGTTTATCTGGAATCAAGGCACCCCTCCCTCTCTCTCTCTTGAAGATTTTAACGCGCCGCATAGCGGCATCCCCCTCAGCATGAGCAGGCTACCGAGTCATGAAGCGCCGCTCCAACGCCGCATATAGCTCCCGCTGATGCAGCAACCACCCACCCAGATAACCCATCGTGCTACCCAACAGCACATCGGTCATGCGCATCTGGATCAGCAGATTAGTCTCGTGCGAGACGCTCTCGGCCTCGGCCAGGAGGATGGTGAGTGGGGTGATGAAGATCACCGCCAGGCCGTAGTTGCGTGTCACCAGCCACTCGATGATGAAGCTGAGCAGGGTGATGTACAGCGCGATGCTCCAGGGGCCGGGGTCGAGGGTAAAGATGAGCCAGGCCAAGCCCATGCCGATGGCTGTGCCGACTACCCGGTGCACCTTGCGCTGCCACACGGCACGAAAGCTGGCGCCCTGCATGATCGCCGCACAGGAGATGGGCACCCAGTAGGGTTTGTCAAAGCCGAGCCAGAGCGCTACCGAGTAGCTCAGGGCGACCACCAGGCCTATGGTGGCCGCCTCTAGCAGGATCGCCACCACGCGCGGCTCGGTCGGTTCGGCGGGGTGGGTGAAGGGTGGATGCTCACCGAGGCGCTGCAACAGACTGTAACCCAGGGCCAGCAGGGTGGCGCCCATGCAGCCGAAGAGCATCAGCCCGGCGCGCTCTGGCAACTGCGCCAACTCATAGGGCATGGCGCTGGCGATGCAGGCCACCAGGATAAAGAAGAAGCTGCCCGGCGCGGGCACGGCGAAGTAGCGGGTGATGAAGGTGGCGGCGAAGGCCACCGTACCCAAGGCCGCCACCTGGGCCCAGGGGCTGAACCCCGCGAGTAGGGTGAGGGTGAAGCTCACGCAAAAGCCGAAGGTGACCAGGGCCATGGTCACCATACGGTGCGGCAGTGGCGTCTGGCGCAGATAGAGGCTAGCGAGGCCGCCGATGCTGGCACTCACCCCGTGGGCGAGCTGACCGAGCCAGACGCCGAGCAGCACCGGGGCACCCACCGCGAGGGCCACGGTGAGCAGGAACCCCCAGGTGCGGCGCTGGTCGCTCAAGGCCAACAGGGCGCGGATGTTGGGCCATAAACCATGGGGTTCTTCGGGTGTGGTGCTGTTCGTTGACATGGCGCGATGCGGGGCGTGAGTGGCTCAGCGCAGGAGGGTGGCACAGGACGGGGCCCCGTGCCACAGGTAGGGCGACCTCAGACTCACTAAGCCCCTGCTGCGCAGGGCAAGGCCCACGTGTGCGTTGCGCCACAGGTCCCATAGACGCCCTGGCCGCGCCCTCGCTATAGTCCGCTCGCGCTGCGCGGCATGGTGCCACCAGCGGTCGGGAGGTGGCTATGTGTCGGTTCTTGGCTCTGGTGCCCGTGGTCGGGCTGGTGGTGGCGTGCAGTGGCGGTGGCGGCGGCGGGTCCAGTGGCGCGACGACGCCGAGCTGGGGCACCACCCCGGTGGCGACGCTTCAGGCGCAGCTCGACGGCTTTCACACCGAGCTGGTGCAGCGCATCCACCCCTATCCCCCCGGCATCACCCCGATCAAGGTACCCGAGGGGCGCTTCCTGGATGTGTGGGAGCGCAGCGACGGGCTCTGGGGCCGTTACCACGCCCAAACCGCTGCCAACGACCTGATGCCTCAGGAGTACTACCTGCGGCTCACCGCGGTGGAGCACGCCATCAGCGACTACGCCGACACCGCGAACGCCATCCGCCTCAACCCGGTGGGCACCATCGCCAACCCCTACTACAGCCACATCACTGAGCTGCGCCAGGACCAGGCCTACTGGGCCGCTGATGGTCAGCCGCGCGTGCTGGTCGCCTACACCGACGACAACACCTACCGCTACACCGACCTGCTCGCGCCCAAGGCGGGCACGTCTGGCGTGATCGTCCCCGGCATCCGTCAGGCGATCAGCGGTGCACGGCTCTGGCCGCTGGGCGACGACTTCTATGGCCTCGGCTGTCAGGTCAACGGCGTCTACAACCAGACCGGGCAGAGCGGCGACACCAGCGGCGACAGCTTCATGTTCCACCCCGACATGCAGCCCCCGCGCGAGGATACCCGCCAATACACCAGCGCCGCGCTGTTCCAGACCATCCTCGGCGGGGTGAAGGGTTGGGGCATACAGAACTTCCTGCCCGCCGCCTGTACCGAGAACGTCTTCTCCAGCGAGCGCATCCTGCTCGCCTTCGCCTACGCCACCGAGCCCTCGCTGAGCGGCTACGCCTTCAAGGGGCGGTTTGCGCTGGTCGCCTTCGACGGCACCGCCTTCACCCTGCTCGGGCAGAGTGACGAGGCCGCCAACACCGTCTGGTCGCCCGAGTACGCCCTCCCCACCCTGCACCTGGTACGCGACTCCAGCGACCCGGAGCACCCCTACCTGCTGGCCCACTACCAGCACAGCAACACCACGCTCTCTACCTGGCGCGACGAGACCCGCGTCTACCAACTGGACGCGGGGCGCCTGGTGCTGCGCTTCACCGCCCCCACCGGCGGCAAGGTCGGCGCTGGCGCGGTAGGCGACATGGTGATGCACAAGGGGCGGCTCATCACCCAGCGCATCGGCGACAGCGGCAGTGCCGAGTTGGTGGCCGGGAACAGCAACGCCACCCTCGCCCCCTACAAGCCGGGCATGCTCACCCTGGACGACCAGGTGACGCTGCTCAAGTCCGAGGGGGGCAGCCTCTATGTGGGCGTGATGCACAAGGTGGAGCGCCCCTACTACCACTACCTCGGCGACCTGCTGCGCATCGACGACTAGCCCCATGGCCGCGCTCCTGCTCATCCTCGCCCTGCTCACGGCGCTGGCCACGCTGGCCACCGGGTTGATCCTCGGCTTTCACGAGTTCAAACAGCCAAGTGACCTCTATCTCGCCGGTGGGGTGCTGCTCGCCTTCGGCCTGTTCCAGTGCGGCCATGGGGTGCACGCGTTGCAGCACGGTGAACTGGTGGCCCGGGGACACACCCACACCCGCGCGGAGGGGCCGCGCCTGTTCCTATTGCAGGCCCTGCTGCTCTGGCTGGTGGCCCTCGCCGCCGTGGCGGGGGGGGCGCTGCTCATCTTCACCGCCTACCACTCCTGACCGTTCGGCGGAACCTCATGCCAGACGGACGAGCTGGCCGATGAGCGGCGTCCGTTTACACCCCATTGACAGTATTTGTCCGTTAGTCATATTCAGCCGCGCGGCACGACTCGCTACCTTCGCCAGCGAACCCTCTAGCGGAGACCGATCATGTCCAGCAAATACCTACCGCGCGCCGCGCTACTCGCCCTCTTTGCCACCCCGTACACCTTCGCTGATGACACCGCCAGCGCCCTCTTGCAGTTGGCCGAGTATCAGGCGCAGGCCTCGACCGTGAGCCAGCACCTTGAGGCCGCTGAGCTGTTTGAAAACGATGTATTCAACTCCCAGGAGTGGGAGCGTGTCGCCAGCACCCACGCCGAGAACGTCAAGGTGCACTGGCCCGACGGGCATATCACCGTCGGCCTCGAAGCGCATATCCACGACCTCAAGGGGATGTTCGTCTACGCCCCCGATACCGAGGTCGAGTCGCGCCAGGTGACGATCGGCCAGGGCCAGTGGACCAGCGTGGTGAGCACCCTCGAAGGGACCTTCACCGAGCCGATGCCCACCGGTAACGGCCAGGTCATCGAGCCTACCGGCAAGCGCTTCAAGCTCAACATGGTCACCATGAGCCACTGGGACGCCATGGGCATGATGGACGAGAAGTACCTGTTCTGGGACAACTATGCCCTGATGAAGCAGCTCGGTCTGGTCAACTGAGTCACGCACCACCACGCCGTGTGGCCTGTGCCTGTGTCTAGCCGAGCAGGGCCCGCAACAGATAGAAGTACAGCACCGCCAGCAGCGCCCCGGCGGGTAGGGTGACGAGCCAGGAGAGCAGGATGGAGCGGATCACCCCGAGGTCGAGGGCGGCGATCCCCTTCACCAGACCGACACCGAGGATCGCCCCCACCAGGGTGTGGGTGGTGGAGACCGGCAGGCCGACCCCGGAGGCGAAGACCACGGTGGCGGCGGTGGAGAGCTCACAGGCGAAGCCCCGGCTCGGGGTCAGCTCGGTGATGCCACGCCCCACGGTGCGGATCACCCGATAGCCCCACATGGTCAACCCGGCGACGATCCCCGCCGCCCCGCCGAACAGCACCCAACCGGGGATGGCACTCTGCCCCACCACACTCCCCGCCGACTGCACCAGCCCGACCACCGCGGCCACCGGACCGATGGCGTTGGCCACATCGTTGGAGCCGTGAGCGAAGGCCATGCTGCAGGCGGTGAGCACCATCATCACGGCGAACACCCGCTCCACACTGGTGAACTGAAAATCACGATCCGCCCCCGCCAGGGGCTCGATGCGACGGATGAAGCCAATCCCCAGGGCCATCACCCCCAGGCCGATGAGCCCGGCAATCACCAGCGCCTCGGTGCCGCTCAGCGGCAGACCCACGTGCTTGAGCCCCTTACTCAAGGTGATATGCGAGATGACGAAACCGGTGATGAACATATAGCCCGGCACGAAGCGACGCGCGTTGGTGAAGGGGTCGTCGGTATCGAGGATGAGCCGTTGCACGCTGCGAAACAGCAGGTAGGCACAGGTACCGGCGATGAGCGGCGAGACCACCCAACTGGCGGCGATGGTCGCCACCTGCCCCCACTGCACCACCTCCGCCCCCACCGCCACCACGGCGAAGCCGATGATGCCGCCGACAATGGTGTGGGTGGTGGAGACCGGCCAGCCGCGCGCACTGGCCAGCAGCAACCAACTCCCCGCCGCGAGCAGCGCGGCGAGCATGCCGAAGATGAGCAGTTCGGCCTCGGTGGCGAAGTGTGTCGGGGCGACGATACCGCTACGGATGGTGGTGGTGACCGAACCACCGGCCAGATAGGCCCCGGCGAACTCGAACAGCGCCGCCACCAGGATCGCCCGACGCAGGCTCAACACCCGCGAGCCGACCGAGGTGGCCATGGCGTTGGCCACATCGTTGGCGCCGATGCCCCAGGCCATGAACAGGCCGAACAGGGCGGCCAGGACGATATACAGGGTACCCGCCTCCATAGCGCTCAGCGCGCCACCATCAACTGCAGGCGATGGCTGATCGCCTCCGCGTGGTCGGCCAGGTCACCGAGCCAGTCGAACAGGCGATAGATAAAGATCACATCCACCGGATTGAGCATCCCCTCCTTGGCGAAGAGCATGTCGCGCAGCTCCAGCTCCAGCCAGTCGCTCTCGCTCTCCAGCGCCTCGATGCGCTCGATGAGCCCCTGCATACGTGCCACCCGACGTCCGCGAAAGCCCACCTCCACCAGCTCGTCCAGCTCGTTTACCGCCGTCCGCGCCTCGTTCACCGTGGCGATGCTGCGGCGCAGCAGGTCGAGGGTCGGCGCCTGCAGTGACTCGGGCAGCTGGAGGCGACGCCCATAGACCAAGCGGGCGATATCGCGTGCCAGGTTGGCGATGGCATCCTGCTCCTGAAGTGTCTGCAGCAGGTCGGAGCGACTCACCGGCAGGAAGACACCCTTGGGCAACTGGGCGCGCAGGGTGCGCTTCTGCGTGTCGGCCTGCTCCTCCAGGGCGACGATGAGCTGCACCTGCCCCTGCGCCCGAGACCAATCCCCGACCCACGCGGCCTGCATCAGCCCCTCCAGCGCCTGTGCCGCGGCGTGCGCGGTGGCAAAGTGCGCCTGCAGGGGGGCGAAGGGGGAGGCACGAAACAGGGCGAAGATGAGCGACATGGTAGGGGCTCCGGCGGGTCGTGGGGCTTCGAGGATAGCAGGGGCACGCCCACCACGCGTAATCGGGGGTGTACAGCCGGGTGGTCGGCACCACCCCCGGGGCCGCTGGTGCGGCCGCACAAGGTCTCGGACCCGCCGTTTAGCGAGGCGCGGGGGCGTACGGCATGCGCCCACGCGGCGCTATCGGGTATGGTGGGCCCCCAACATCAGCGGAGTCGCCCATGCACACCTATATCGCCCTGCTACGCGGCATCAACGTGGGCGGGCGCAACAGCCTGCCGATGGCCGAGCTGGTGGAGACCCTGCAGCAGCTCGGCTACCACGCCGTACGCACCTACATCCAGAGTGGCAACGCGGTCTTTCGCAGCGCCACGCCGCTCGACGCCAGCCACGCCGAGGCGATCGCCGAGGCACTGGCCCAGGCCAAGGGGTTTCGCCCCGAGGTGCTGCTGTTGAGCCGGACGCAGCTGGCGGCGGCACTGGCGGCGGCCCCCTTCCCGAGCGAGGAGGGCAAGGCGCTGCACCTCTTCTTCCTCGTCACCCCGGTCGCCCACGCCGATCTGGCCCGCCTCGACGCCCTCAAGGCAGCCTCGGAGCGGTACGCCCTCGACGGCCAGACGTTCTACCTCTATGCCCCCGACGGCATCGGACGCTCCAAGCTCGCCAGCGGGTTGGAGCGGACGCTCGGCGTGGCCACCACGGCACGCAACTGGAACACCCTGCAGAGGATAGCGGCCCTGGCCGAGGGGTGAGTGTGCGGCAGGGTGGGGCGGGGTGGGCGCGAAACACTCACGTCCACGGCACACCGCCACGCGCCGCATGCTATCCTCGACCCTGCTCGGACAGGCCGCACGACTGCCAACGTGGTTACCCGCTCCCACCCCACTGCCCCCCCTCACCGCTCGGCCCACCGGCTGCTCGCGCTGCTGCTGCTGCTCGCTTGGCTCGACGCCGGCGCCGCCCACGAGGCGACCCCCCTCGGCCCCTTGAGCCTCAACCGCCCGCTCGACCTCTTCGCCCTGAGTACGGTGCTCCACGACCCCTCCGGCCACGACGACCTGACCCAGGCGCTCGCCCGTGCCGAGACACAGGCCACCCTGCACCCCGAGTCGGTGGCGCGCGAGGGGCAGCACTACTGGCTGGTGAGCCGCTTCGAGGTACACGGCCACCTGCCGCCCACGATCCTGCGCCTGGGCAACATGCTGTTCGACGAGTGGGCCATCTACCTACTGCACGAGGGGCGGCTGATCCAGCACGAGGTGGTCGCCGCCGCCCCGCCGCCCGGCTCACCGCCGAGTCTCGACCTCAGCCATCTGATACCGCTGCAGATGGGGGCCGAGGGCGAGTACACCCTGGCGATCCGCGTCTCTACCCGGTTGTTTCACCGCATCCTGGTCGACCTGAGCAGCGCCGACCGCGCCATCGACCAGCACGTCTATCAACAGGCCTTCAACTACGCGGTGTTCGGTGCCCTCATCGCCCTCGCCTGCTACCACCTCTTCATCGGCCTGGCGCTGCTGCAGATCACCTACATCTGGTACAGCCTGCTGGCGGGGACCTACCTCGTCTACTATCTGGTACTGCAGGGGGTAATGCAGCGGCTGTTCGGCATCGCCGACCCCAATCTCAACCTCTATATCGCCAGCGCCACCTGCGCGCGACTCTTCTCACTGCTGTTTTTCTGCTACATGCTCGACCTGCGCGCCACCGCCCCGCGCCTGCGTCGGCTGTTTCTGCTCACCCTCGCCCTCACCGTGATCCAGCTCGTCGGTGAACAGTTGGTCGACTTCTACGACGCCCTGCTACTCAACCGCGCCATGCACCTACTCATCGCCCCGCTGCTGCTCTACAGCGCCTGGCGCACCTGGCGCCAGGGCTTCAGCCCGGCGCGCTACCTGGTGCTTGGCAGCCTGGTGATGGTCGTGGCCCTGGCGGTGCGCCTACTCACGGTGGTCGGCTGGATCCCCTACACCGCCCTCACGCCCCAGCTCACCTTCGCCCTGCTCTGTCTGGAGGTGATCCTCTTCGCCCTCGCCCTCGCCGACCGCTTCAAGCTGTTGCAGCGCGAGCGCAGCCGCCAGGAGGAGCAGAATCGCAGCAAGCACCGCTTCCTCACCACCCTCAATCACGAGATCCGCAGCCCCCTGGCGGTGATGCTCGGCGAGGTGGGCGAACTGCGCCGTACCACCCAACAGGGCCCCTACAAAGAGCAGGTGGAGACCCTGCACTACACCGGGCAGGCGCTGCTCGACCTGGTCGACAACCTGCTCGACTACGCACGCAACGACGAGGGACGCATCCCCCTGCACCAGGTGCCGTTCAATCTGCACCGCCTGGTCACCTCGCTACACACCCTCTACGCCCCACGCGCCGCCGGACAGGGGCTGACGCTGCGCCTGCAGCTCGACCCGGCCATCCCCGCGCGCCTGGTCGGTGACGCGGTGCGCATCCGCCAGGTGCTCACCAACCTGCTGAGCAACGCCCTGCGCTTCAGCACGCAGGGGGAGATCACCTTCTGCGTGGCGCTGGAGCGACGTCGCGAGAGCGACGTGGAGCTGACCTTCAGCGTCACGGACCAGGGCCAGGGGATCCGCGCCGACGACCTACCGCACATCTTCGAGCGCTTCTATCAGGGCCAGGGCCCTGGCCACGCCGAGGGGAGCGGCCTGGGGCTCGCCATCAGCCAGGAGATCGTCACCCAGATGGGCGGCACGATCCGCGTGGAGAGCACGTTGGGAGAGGGGAGTCACTTCCACTTTCGGCTGCCGCTCGCCTTTGAGTTCCCGAGCGCGGCGCCAGGCCACACCCCTCTGCCACGCTACCGCATCCTGGTAGTGGACGACGAGGCGCTCAACCGCGAGGTGATCGGCGGCCTGCTGCGCAACCTCGGCCAGGAGGTGGTGATGGCCGACGGCGGGGTTGCGGCGCTGGAGCAGTTCGAGCTGGGGCGCTTCGACCTGGTGCTGCTGGACTGGCGCATGCCGATGCTCAATGGCGCGGCCACGGCGGCGCGCATGCGCCTGCACACCGACCCGCTGCGCGCCTCTACCCCGATCTACATCGCCACCGCCCAGGGGCCCCAGGCGGACCCACACACCTACCTCGGCTACGGCATCAACGGCGTCATGTTCAAGCCCCTCGGGCGCAGTCAACTCACCGAGCTCCTCACCGGGCTCAAGCAGCACCGTCGCGGGGAGGTCGCATGAGCCGCCATCCGTTGCGGGGTCTCGCCCTGCTGCTGCTACTCTGGCCCCTGTGGGGCCAGGGCGTGACCCTCACGCCAACCCAGCACTGGCCCATCGACCTGTTTCAAGCGGCCCCGGTGCTCTACGACCCCCTGCGACAACTGGGCCCCGACGAGGCCCTCGCGCGCCTCGCCGAGGCGACGCCGCCCCAGACCGCCGCGGATTCGGGCAACACGCGCGGACAGAGCTACTGGCTACGCACCGAATTACGCCCCGAGGCCGGGCTGCCGCCGCTCGACCTGGTGCTCGCCAACCTGCTCTTCGAGCAGTTTCACGTCTACCTCTACCGCGATGGCGAACAGGTACAGGCGCAACACGTGGGGCGCCCCGCGACGGGCGCGCGACACCACGCCGACATCGACATGCGCTACCTCGTGCCGCTCGACCTACAGGCCGGGCGGTCATACACCCTGCTGTTGCGGGTCGAGGCCAACCACCAGCGCCTGCCGGTGGTGAAGCTGATGCCTGCGCACATGGCGCAGAGTCGGCACACCTGGTCCCAACTGCTGGTGTTGACCCTGTTCGGCGGCATCCTCGGGCTGGTGCTCTATAACCTGGTGCTCGCCTCCTCGCTGCGCGACACCGCCTACGTCTGGTACGCCCTGCACGCCATCGGCTACCTGCTCTTCTTCGCCAACAGCATCGGTCTGCTCGCCGGACTGGTCGAGCTGGAGTATCCGCGTGACCAGGTCGGGGCCACCGCCGCCGCCTTCATCCGCCTCTTCGCCCTGCTCTTCGCCTACCAGTTCCTCGACATCCCGCGCCTCTCGCCCACGCTGCGCATGATCTACCTCGGCTGGATCGCCCTGACCCTGGCGCAACTACTGCTTCAACCCCTGCTGCCGCTCGACCCGCTACAGACCTTCAACCGCGTCAGCCACCTCCTGCTCGCCCCGCTGGTGGTCGGCAGCGCCCTCTACGCCTGGTGGTGCGGCTTCACCCCGGCGCGCTTCGTGGTGCTCGGCTGGTTGGTGCTGATGCTCTTCTCCGCCTGGACCATGCTCGCCCTGCTCGGCGCGGTGGGACTCAACAGCCTGCTGCCGTTGGCCACCTTCTGCGCCGTCGGCTTCGAGATGCTCACCCTCTCCCTGGCCCTGGCCGACCGCATCAAGCTCCTGCAGGCGGAGATGGGCCGCGAGGAGGAGCAGAACCGCAGCAAGAGCCTGTTTCTCGCCACCCTGAGCCACGAGATCCGCAGTCCCCTCTCGGGCATGCTCGGCCTGCTCGACCTGCTGCGTCGCTCCCCGCTCTCCCCGGCCCAGCGCGAGGCGACCGAAAATCTCCACTACTCCGGTCAGGCGCTACTCGGTCTGGTAGACAATCTGCTCGACTACTCCCGAGTGGAGCACGGCCAGATCACCCTCACCCCGGTCCCCTTCGAGCCGCGCCGCCTGGCCGAGAGCCTCACCCTGCTCTACGCCACCCACGCCGCCGAGCGCGGCCTGAGCCTCACCACCGCAGTGGCGAACAGCCTGCCCACCACCCTGGAGGGGGACACCCAGCGCATCCGCCAGGTGCTCATCAACCTGCTCGACAACGCCATCCGCTTCAGCCAGCAGGGCGAGGTGTGCCTTACCGTACGCCCCATCATCCAGGGGCGCCGGCGTTGTCAGGTGGAGTTCGTGGTCAGCGACCAGGGCCCCGGCATCGCCGAGCACGA
This sequence comes from Gammaproteobacteria bacterium, assembly GCA_003252455.1. Classification (GTDB taxonomy): domain Bacteria; phylum Pseudomonadota; class Gammaproteobacteria; order Thiohalomonadales; family Thiohalomonadaceae; genus SZUA-467. The sequence goes on along the minus strand of QKED01000003.1, from coordinate 118,444 downwards.
ACAGCGACGCATCTTCGCCCGCTTCTACCGCGTGGCGCAGGAGGGTGGCGAACAGGGCAGCGGCCTCGGCCTGCCGGTGAGCCGCGAGATCGTCCGCCACATGGGCGGCGAGCTGCGTCTGATGAGCCAGCCCGGGGTCGGCAGCCGCTTCTCCTTCATCCTCGACCTGGCCATCCCCGAAGGGCGCAAGGGGCGGCCCCCCACCCACCGCTCGCTACAGGTGCTGCTGGCCGACGACGACCCGCTGCAGCGCACCCTGCACAGCGGCCTGTTGCGCAGCCTCGGCCACCAGGTGATCGAGTGCGACAACGGCCAGCAGGTGCTGGAGCGCTTCGCCCAGCAGCCGCTGGACCTGGTGCTGCTCGACATGCGCATGCCCGGCCTCGACGGCATCACCTGCGCGCGAGCCCTGCGCGCGCGCGACAGCCAGCTGCAGATCGGCCTGGTCACCGCCGGCGAGCCCCCCAACGAGGCGGGGCTGTTCGACCATGTGCTGCACAAGCCGGTCTCGCGCGAGGCACTGGTGCAGATGTTCGAACGCCTGACCTGAGCCGTGTGCAGATACAGCGACTGACCGACACGGCGCGTACGCCCGCGACCCCCTAACGACGAAAGTTGCACCTTAAGCGGAGATTGTTTAGGTTCGCTATCTGACCGGATAGAAGCGACCAAGGCCCACGCGTACCAAGGAGAGAGTGATGACACCCCAGCCCGAGTTCATCGATATCCGCATCTCCAGTTCGACGGAGCTGAACACCTACTTCCACCTGCTCGGCGACAACTACATCTACCGTGGCCAATCCGACCACACCTGGAACCTCTCCACGTCACTGGAGCGCACCGTCGACGTGGCCCTCGACCGCCACTACTACGAGATCAACTCGGCGCGCGAGTTCGACCGTCGCAGCCACCTATTCACCAACGAGCGCACCTCGGGCCCGGAGAGCGATTTGGTCGAACGGATGGCGCTGATGCAACACCATGGCATCCCGACCCGGCTGCTCGACTTCACCCGCTCCCCCTACATCGCCACCTTCTTCGCCCTGAGTTCGCACCTGGTCAACCGACCCGACCCGCACGGCACCGGCGAGCCCCTCGACGCCGCCGTATGGGCGATCCACAAGGATTGGATCAAGCTCTGCCGCAGGCGCCTGCTCGACACCGCCGACATCACCCTGGGAGACGACGAGAAGACCCCCCTGCCGCGTCACCGTCCCTCGGTCGCCTCGCTCTACTGCCTGAGTGACGAGGGGTGCGAGGAGGAGGGCACGCCGCCCACAGAGGTCACTGCCAGCCACGCGGGGTTGCACGAAAAGCGTCGTGCCATCAAATACTTCAAACAGCTGATGCAGAGCGCCGCACCTCCGGGGGAGCTCACCCCCGGGCTGCTGCTACTCACCCCCGGCTCACTCAACGCCCGCATCATGGCGCAGCAGGGGCTGTTCTTGGTCCCGGTGGACACCAACCGCTCCTTCATGGAGAACCTGCTGCACATGTTCCGCCTGGCCGAACCACCCGCGTCGTGCCGCAACATGCCGATCATCAAGTTCCGCATCCCCCAGTACCTGCACCGGCGCATCACCAGCCGCCTGACACTGATGAACGTCACCGGCTTCTCTCTGTTCCCCGATATGCAGGGGCTCTCCTACTGGATCCGCACCCTGCCGAGCATCAACCACGAGCGCAAGCGCGACCGCATGAGCCTCGAACCCCTGATCCGCTCCAACATCAAGACCGATGTCACCGTCCCCAACAAGGTGGGCTCGCTGGCCGCCATCCTGCGCACCTTCACCCCATGGGAGCTGAACGTAGAGCACTGCTTCATCATCGGCAGCACCGCCAAGGTGCACAAATGGACCTTCGACGGCAGCATCTCGCGTAAGACCCGCGGCTTTCGCCAGATGGTCATCGACCACCTGCGCAGCTACGCGAGCTGGGACGCGCTGCGGCTCGTCATCGAAGAGAGCTTCCGGGTCGACGAGCGCATGCTCGCCGCACGCAGCCGCCTAGGCTACGACCTCGACTGCCCGGCCCAGGTGTCGGCGTGCAATCGGGCCTATCTGGCCCTGGTCAAGCGGGTCTATGTGATCGCCTACCACGAGGCGGCGGCGCCACACTATGTGGCCAAGGCGATGGCCCGCATCTATGCCGGCGTATTGACCAATCGCGACCAGCAGGAGGTGCTCTACGACCTCGCCCGACTCTTCATCAAGCTCGACCTGCACTACGCCGCCTGCTCCGAGTACCTGCGCACCCGTTGCGGCATGCGCTGCGACCCATCGCCCGTATGTGGCGACACCCGGGTCCGGCCCGTGGTGGTGCAACGGGTCAAGAAGCGCAAGGTCTTCCGGCGCGACGGCTAAACGGGGCCGACACCTCCCCATTGGCCCGAATTGGTGACAAAAGCCCCTCGATAACTTGCATCCTCAGGCGCAACAGGAATAATGCACGGGTCCGGCGCCCAAACCACCGTCAGGCCGTGTACAGAGCGCCTATCGAGGGGCGACCGGCAGGACCCCACAGACCGGGATTGCGCGCGCGACGACCGCGCATCCGCGCCCGAAATCCGGGGATGTATCGACCACCGGCGCGCAGGTGACACCCCCGGCTTGAACGGGTAGGCTAGCCCCCCTGCCCCACCCGCCCCGGCGCCCCCGTGCGCTGCCTAGGAGAGAGACGATGCCCGCCGCCCACAGCCCCCAATCCGACCCCAAGACCCTCGACGCCAAGGTGGTGGTGATCACCGGCGGAGGCTCGGGCATCGGGCAGGCGCTGGCGCGGCGCTTTGCCCAGGCCGGGGCACGGGTGGCGATCCTCGGGCGCAACCTCGCACGCCTGCAGGCCACCGCCGAGGGCTGCCCCACCATCCACCCCTACAGCGCCGATGTGCGTGACCCGGCGCAGTGCGTCGAGGTGATGGGCCGCATCAAGGCCGACCTCGGCACCATTCAGGTGCTCATCGCCAACGCCGCCATCTACCCGCGCGCCTACTTCCTCGACCAGGCCCCAGAGGTGTTCGCCGACACCTTCGCCATCAATGTGCTGGGGGTGGCCAACAGCATCCGTCCGGTGCTCCCCGACATGCTCGCGCACAACGACGGGCGTATCGTGGTGATGGGCTCCCTGGCCGACCTCAATCCGCTCCCCGACTCGATCGCCTACTCGGCCACCAAGGGAGCCCTGCACGCCCTGGTCAAGGGGCTGGCGCGCGAGGTCGACCGCAGCCGCTACCCCAATGTGCTGATCAACGAGTTCAGCCCCGGTGCCACGCGCACCGCCATGAGCGACTACGGCCACGCCCCGGAGGCGATCTTCGACCTCATGCTGCCACTCATCCTCATGCCCGAGGGGGGACAGAGCGGCGCCTTCTTCCAGGAGGGGCGTCAGCTGCACGTGGGCGAGAGCTGGAAGGGGGCTCTCAAGCGCCTCCTCGGCCTGAAGAAGTCATAACAGAAAGCATCCCGTAGTTAGGAAAAGACCATGAGCAGCACCCCCGGCGGCGAACGCCCCATGCGCGCGCCCCTCACCACCACCCACCACCACGGTCATGTGTTGGTGCGTGAGGACATCAACCTCGGCCTGATCCGCATCTCCAAGAACGCCTCCACCGAGTCGAAGAATCGCCTCGGCGTCGAGCGCATGGTGCACTACCGCGACTTTACCGGCCCCAGCGTCACCTTCCTGCGCAGCCCGGTGAAGCGCTTTATCTCCTCCATCCCCGAGACCATGCTGCGCATCACCTACCCCGAGGTGGCGCACCTCTCGCGTACCGACCAGGTGGTCTGCCCCGAGGATGTCTACTTCGAGCTGTGCGACATCGCCAAGCTCGACATCACGACCTTCGCCGACGCCTACCTGGCACTGGTCGAGTACGCCTTCTTCGACGCCCACCACGAGCCGCAGACACACTTCATCTACGACCGCTGCATGCGCCCGCGCATCAACCCCCACCTCTATCTGGTGGAGTCGTTCGATGCAGGTATCGACGACATCGCCAAGCGCTTCAACCTACCCCAGCTCAGCGACACCCGCGGCAACATGGGTAACGAGGGCGGCAAAAAGGCCGAGGTCGGCGCCACCCCGCTCAAGGACCTGGTACGCAACATCACCGGTACCGGCGTACGCAAGCGCCTTGGCGCCCCTGGCCCGCTGGCGGTGCGCTACGCCGACGAGCTGCCCGCTGGCAACCCCACCATGGGCAAGATGAACACCTTCTCCAACAGGCTCTCCAAAGAGCTGAAAGAGGCCCAGTTGCCGGCGAGTTTCACGCGCCGCGTCGAGGCGCTCTACGCCGGGGATATCGAGCTGTGGCAGCGCGTCACCCAGAACACGCTCGGCATCACCCTCGACCAGATCGACCCCTTCGCCTGACGAGGCCACCGCATGCACGCGAATGACGCGCCGACCGAGACTGTATGGGATGTGGTAGTGGTGGGCGCCGGCCTCGGCGGCAGCGTGCTGGCGCGCCAGTTGGCCGACGCCGGCGTGGCCGTACTGCTCATCGAGTCGGGTCGACGGGTGCCACCGCCGCCAGTGACACGCGGGTTTCTCGACAAGGTCAAACGCCGTTTAGGCCTCGACAAGCAGGCCGCACTGGCCGGCGAGCGCTGGCCCGACCCACTCTGGGTCGGCCAGGGACGCCACGCCGAGCGCCCCGGCTTCATCCCCTACGAGATGCCCATGGGCTGGGGACTGGGCGGCGGCTCGGCGCTCTACGGCGCCGCCCTCGGGCGCTTTCGCCGCCACGACATCGAGCAGGACGACAGCGCCAAGGCCGCCACCTGGGCCGACCACCCAGCGCACCTGGGGCCCGCACTGCCGACCCACTGGCCCCTCGCCTTCGACACCCTCAAGGGCTACTACCGCCGCGCCGAGGCGCTGATGGGCATCTGTGGTAGCCCTGAGCCGCTCGACCCAGAGGACGACGCCGAACTCACCCCGCCGCCGCCACTCAGCCCGCGCGAGGCGGCCATCTGCGCCGACCTGACGCACAACGGCCTGCACCCCTACCGGCTGCACGTGGGCATCGAGTACCGCCCCGGTTGCGTCGAGTGTCAGGGCATCCGCTGCCCGCGCGGGTGTAAGGCCGACGGCCTCAGCCGGGCCCTGGCCGAACCGCTCGCGGCACGCCGCTTGACCCTGGAGAGCGACCTCTATGTGCGCGCCGTGGAGCGTGACGAGACACGCTTTCGGGTGGTCACCGAGACCTCCTCGGGTGCGTCGCGGGTGTTTCACGCCCGCCGCGTGGTGCTCGCCGCCGGGGCGCTCAACACCCCGCTGATCCTGCAGCGCTCCCCCGGGCTGTGGGCCGACGGCAAAGTGCCGGAGCTGGTCGGGCGCGGCTTGATGTTCCACGTCTCCGAGCTGTTCGCGGTGTTCGACCGCCAGCGCGCCTCCAACATCGGCCCGCGCAAGGCGCTCGGCCTACGCGACTTCTACCGCGTCAACGACATCCCCTACGGCGAGATCCAGTCGCTCGGTTTCACCGCCGACACCGGCCTCATCAACGCCTATCTCAAGGGCGAGGCGAAGAAGCTCGGCCTCGCGCGCCTCGGCCCACTGCTGGAGCTGCTACGCATCCCCGCCGCGATCGCCGCACGCCTGTTCTGCCCCACCGCGATCTTCGCCACCATCGTCGAGGACATCCCCTACCGCAACAACCGCGTGATGGCGATGCCCGACCCGGTGGCACCGGGGCGCTACCCGCCCATCGCCATCCACTACATGGCGGCCCCCGAGCTGCGCCGCCGCTGCCTCGACCTGCGCCGGCTGCTCAAGGGGGCCTTCGCCCCCAACCGCCTTTTCTGGCTCTCGAAACCGGCCACCCCCAACTGGGGCCACCCCATGGGCACCTGCCGCATGGGTGAGCACCCCGAGGTCTCGGTGGTGGATGCCGAGTGCCGCCTGTGGGGGGTCGAGGGGCTCTCCATCGCCGACGCCTCGGTGTTCCCCTCCTCGGCGGGGGCCAATCCGGGCCTCACCATCGTCGCCAACGCCCTGCGCGTGGGCGACCGCCTCATCGCCGAGCGGCAAGACCCGCGCCCGGCGTAAGCGCCCAGATGCCGACCCGCGAGCAGGACCGCCACTGGATGACCCACGCACTGGGACTGGCCGCGCGCGCGCAGGCCGAGGGCGAGGTGCCGGTGGGGGCGGTGCTGGTAGATGCCCAGGGCGAACCCATTGCCGAGGGGTGGAACCGCCCGATCCTGGCCCACGACCCCACCGCCCACGCCGAGATCCTGACCCTACGCGCCGCCTGCCAGCGGCTCGAAAACTACCGCCTGCCGCGCGACACCACCCTCTACGTCACCCTGGAGCCCTGCCCCATGTGTGCCGGGGCGATGGTCCACGCGCGCGTCGGGCGACTGGTGTTCGCCGCCCCGGACCCACGCAGCGGCAGCGCCGGCAGCGTCTACCAACTGCTCCAGTCCCCCCACCTCAACCACCGCTGCGAGGTGCATAGCGGCCTACTGGAGGCCGAGGCAGCGGGGCAGCTGCGCGACTTCTTTCGTGCCCGACGCGCCAAACCCTCCGCCCCTCAATAACCCAGCATCTGCGCCAGTTGCGTCGCCGTGGTCAGGGTGGCGGGGGCGGCGTCACGCAGCAGCAACCAGACGTGGCGCCCCTCTCCGGCCGCCGCCATGCTCGCCTCGATCACCCCGCGCAGGGCTCGGGGCTCACGGGCGTCGCTCACCACCAGCAGTTGCTCACCCTGGCCCGCCACCTGCAGCCGCTCCCCCGCCCACCAACAGAGGGTCGCCTCGGGGCGCGTCGCCAGCCCGGCGAGCTGCGTCGGGGTCGGTGGCGCGGCGCAGAAGAGGCAGAGCGGATAGCCCTCGCCGCCATCCGGCAGCGCCGCCCCCGGCGTGAGGCAGGCGACCAGGGCGGTCGGGGCGAGCGCCGTTAGCGGCACCGGCAGCGCACCGACCGGTCGCTCCAGTAGTAGCCAGACATCGTCGCCCAACTCGGCGCGCTGCGCGGCAAAACCCTCGCTCGGCCACCACTCGGCGGCGGCGAGCAGGGCACGGTACTCATTGGCGTAGTAGTCGAGGCGCCACTCCTCGGGGAGGTCGGCGGGGTAGTAGGCGTCGGCCTGCTGCGGGGCCAGCGGCAGGCGCAGGCAGGGGGTGAGTGTGGACATGGACGTGGGCTGCTACTGTATAGGTCGGTGGTGTGTGACGGGCTGCGAAGAGCGCACACATTAGACTATCCTGATGGAGGGCAAGATGGGTAAAATCATCCCTTTTCAGCGGCCCAAGAAGCGGCCGCCGCCAGATCGTACGCTCTGCCGCAGCGGATTTCACAAGTGGGTGGTGGAAAAAGAGACCGCCTTCGATGTGAAGCTGGGGCGCCTGGTGACCCGTTCGCGCTGTGCCCGTTGTGGCCTGGTGCGCACCGAAGGGCGATAGACGATCCCACCCGCTCGGAGAGCCCCATGCGCCTGCACCCCGTCCCCCTCCTCGCCGCCGCCCTACTGCTCGGCGGTTGCGCCACATCCCCGCGCGCGACCAGCCCCGAGGACCCCTGGGAGTCTTACAACCGCAGCGTCTATCGCTTCAACGACGCGGTAGACCGCGCCGTGCTGCGCCCCACCGCCGAGGCCTACGAGGCCTACGTGCCCAAGCCGGTGAGCCGCAGCGTGAGCAACTTCTTCGGCAACCTCGGTGATGTGCTGGTGTTCGTCAACGACCTGCTGCAGCTCAAGGGCGAGCAGGCGTTGCAGGACCTGGGGCGCGTCTCGGTCAACAGCCTCGTCGGCCTCGGTGGCCTGTTCGATGTGGCCACCCCGCTCGACCTGCCCAAACACAACGAGGACTTCGGCCAGACCCTGGGCTACTGGGGCCTCGGCCCCGGTCCCTACTTCGTCATCCCCTTCCTCGGCCCGAGCAGCGTGCGCGACGCCAGCGGCACCCTCGCCAGTTGGAACTTCGACCCGTTGGCCGAGATGGTCGACGACTACGGCACCTACTACGGGCTCAAGGCGGTGGAGATCGTCGACCTGCGCGCCAGCCTGCTGCAGGGCAGTCGCATGCTCGACAGCGCCGCCCTCGACCCCTACGCCTTCATGCGCGGCGCCTATCTGCAGCGTCGCCGCAACCTGGTCTACGACGGTAACCCGCCACCGGTGAGTGGTCCGGCGGATGCTATCGACCCGTTCGGCGACCCGGGGGCCATCGACCCCTTCGCCGACCCGAGTGCGCCGCTCGACCCGGGCGCCATCGACCCCTTCGCCGACCCGAGCGCACCGCTCGATGCGCGCGACATCGACCCCTTTGCCGACCCGGGCACCGCCCCGCCCCCCCCCGGCCGCTGAGCCGGGGCCTCGGCCCCTGATTCGAACGTCAAGAGACCCCCGCCTCCATGCTCTATCCCACACTCGCCGTCATCGCCGGCTTTATCCTGCTCGTCTGGGCCGCCGACCGCTTCGTCCTCGGCGCCTCCGCCACCGCGCGCAATCTCGGCGTCTCGCCCCTGCTCATCGGCCTGACCATCGTCGGCTTCGGCACCTCGGCGCCGGAGATGCTGGTCTCCGCCGTCGCCTCCTGGTCCGGTAACCCCAACCTGGGTGTCGGCAACGCCATCGGCTCCAACATCACCAACGTCGGTCTAGTACTCGGCGTAACCGCCCTCATTACCCCGCTGCTGGTCCACTCCGCCACCCTGCGCCGCGAGTTTCCCGTGCTGTTCGCCATCATGGCCCTGGCCATCCTGCTGCTGTGGGACGGGGTGATGTCGCGCCTGGACGGCGTCGTCCTGCTTCTCGGCATGCTCGCCATGGTGGTGTGGATGGTGCGCATGGGGCAGCAACAGCAGGCCACCGAGTGCGACCCGGTGGAGGGGTGCGACCCGCTGCACGAGGAGTACGCCGAGGAGATCCCCGCCGACATGCCCATGTGGCAGGCCCTCGGCTGGACAGCGGTCGGCCTGCTGCTGCTGCTGGTCAGCTCACGCCTGCTGGTGTGGGGCGCGGTGGAGATCGCCCACGCCTTCGGCGTCAGCGACCTGATCATCGGCCTGACCATCGTCGCCATCGGCACCAGCCTGCCGGAGCTGGCCGCCTCCGTGGTCAGCGCGCGCAAGGGCGAGCACGACATCGCCGTGGGCAACGTGCTCGGCTCGAACATGTTCAACCTGCTCGCCGTGCTCGGCCTGGCCGGGGCCATCACCCCCGCCGAACTGCCCCCGGAGGTGTTCAGCCGCGACCTGCCCGCCATGGTCATCACCGCCCTGATGCTCTTCGTCATGGCCGCACGCCCCGGCGGCAAACACCAGGTGGGGCGCATCGGCGGCATCCTGCTGCTGCTCGCCTACAGCGTCTATATGGTGCTGCTCTACCTCGCTGCGGCGGGTTGAACACCTCACACACAACCAGCGGAGCCTCAAGCCAACGGCTTGAGCCCCCTCGAACAGCCCCCCCGGAGCTTCAAGCCAACGGCTTGAATTCTCACCCTCGAACAACGCCACCCCGCACAAGCCGTTGGCTTGTGACTCCCGCCCAGCCCCACCGGAGCCTCAAGCCAGCGGCTTGAATCCTCACCCTCGAACAACGCCACCCCACCTCCTTAACGCCCCATTTCAGCGATCACCACGCCGTCACACCAATGTCATGCGGCGGAACAAATTCGGTCACTTTCACGTCACCCTCACGTCATCCCACACCACCACCATGCGCCTCATTTGGCTCATCTACCCAATCCTCAAAGGTGTATCACGTGATGGAAAAGAAGCTGCTCAGTCTGGCGATCATCGCTGCCCTCTCCACCGGCCTGTTCGGCTGCGCCGAAGATGGTTCTGACGGTGCCGATGGTACCAACGGCACCAATGGTGCTCAGGGCGTCCAAGGCGTACAGGGTAGCCAGGGCCCGCAAGGGGAGTCGGGTCTCGCCTACAGCATGCAGTTCATGGGCGTCTCCGTGCCGGTCGTCGATAGCGAGAAGAAGCAGATCCGCGCCGCGACCGAGGTCACCATCAACGAGACCACCTACTCCATCGGCTACAACACCCTGGTGCGCACCAACGAAGTGCTGCCCCTGCTGGGCGGTGCCACGGGCGAGACCGCCATCTTCGGCCTGCTGACCGACAAGACCGGTGCTGCCTTCAAGGCCGCCGACAACAGCGACTGGGTCTGCACCAACGGCTCCGGCCCCGACCACACCTCCATGCTCACCTTCGGCAGCAAGCTGTTCGCCGTCACCCAGCTCGAGTGCTCGCTGGGCGGTGCCTACGTCACCGAGCTGTCGCAGGACGGCATGGGCAACCTCGCTGCCGTGGCCACCCGCCCGGTGGACTTCTCCAACGTCTTCGGCACCTACGTCAACTGCGCCGGCATGACCACCCCGTGGAACAGCCACCTCGGCTCCGAGGAGTACGAGCCGCCGATGGCCAACTTCAACCCCACCCCCACGGTCGCCCCCTACTGGTTCGGCAATAGCGCCTCTGACGGCTGGCACGACGAGCACATGGACTCCATCGCCCGCTACAACGGCCTGACCAACGACGCCGCCAACGCCGCCCACTTCGGCTACTTCTACGGCTGGGTGCCGGAGATCCAGATCACCTCCGCCAGCGGCGACAGCTCGGTGCAGAAGCACTACACCCTGGGCCGCTTCGCCCACGAGCTGGCCTACGTCATGCCCGACGAGCGCACCGTCTACCTCTCCGACGACGGCACCAACGTCGGCCTGTTCATGTTCGTCGCCGACACTGCGCAAGACCTGAGCGCCGGTACCCTCTACGCCGCCAAGTGGATCCAGGAGTCCGCCACCGGCGCCGGTTCCGCCTCCCTGGAGTGGATCAACCTGGGCCACGCCAGCAACGCCGAGATCAAGGCCTACCTCGACGACAGCTCGGTCACCTTCGACACCATGTTCGAGGTGGATGCCGCCGCCGACAGCGGCACCGGCACCTGTAGCGATCCCAAGTACACCGCCACCAACACCTACGACGCCGGCTTCAAGTGCGTGATGGTCAAGAGCGGCATGGAGCAGATGGCCTCGCGTCTGGAGACCCGTCTCTACGCCGCCGTGATGGGCGCCACCACCGAGTTCCGCAAGGAAGAGGGCATCACCTACAACCCGGACCAGAACGTCCTCTACGTCGCCATGAGCGAAGTGGCCAAGGGCATGGAGAACGGCTCCAGCCAGGACAAGGGTGGCCCCAACCACATCCGCCTCACCAAGAACTCCTGCGGTGCGGTCTACGGCCTCGACATCCAGGGCGGCGCCTACGACAGCAACGGCACGGCGATCGACAGCGACTACGTCGCCCTCAACATGTACGGCCTGCTCATCGGCCAGTCCATGGACTACACCGGCACCAGCTACGCCGGTAATGATTGCAGCGTCAACGGTGTCTCCAACCCCGACAACGTCTCCTACCTGCCCAAGTACGGCCAGCTGCTCATCGGTGAGGACACCGACAAGCACCAGAACGACTTCGTCTGGTCCTACGACGTCAAGCTCGGCACCATGACCCGCATCGCCACCACCCCCTACGGCTCCGAAACCACCTCGCCCTTCTGGCACACCGACATCAACGGCTACGGCTACGCCACCCTGGTGACCCAGCACCCGTACGGTGAGTCCGATGGCGACAAGGCCGGCAGCGCGGCGGACAAGGAGTCCTACGTCGGCTACATCGGTCCCTTCCCCTCACTGAAGTAAGCCTCAGCTTCGGCAACGGCTGGTGCGCCCACGCGGGCACACCAGACGGCGGACCCCGCAGCGACCGATTGCCAAGCCACGCAAAACCGGCCATGCCAAGTGCATGGGCCGGTTTTTCGTTATCACCACTTTTTACCCAGTGAAATCGCCATGTCCACCCAGCACACCCTGCTCATCACCCTCTGCCTGGGCCTTGCCGCCTGTGGCGGCAACGACCCGAGCGCCCCAGCCGCAACGCAGGTACAGCTCGACACGGGCGCCGGTGACGCCGCCCCGGTCGTCGCCCCCGACGCCTATCTGGGCGTGGACGGGCGCATCACCAACCCCCTGATCACCAACGCGACCGCCTACATCCCGCCGCAGTGCTACACGCGGACGCAGGATGCCGCGGGCGCGAGCCACAACCCCTGCTTCGCCTGCCACACCAACGGCAAGGCGCCCAACTACCTCGACGACCGGGCCCTACAGCTCAGCTACAGCCTGCCCGGCCCGGCCCTGGTCAACCCCTGGAGCAACCTCTTCAGCGACCGCAGCGCCGAGGTGGCGGCGATCGACGACGCGACCCTGCTCGCCTATGTGCGCGGCGACAACTACCACACCGCTGACGGCGGCATCACCCTGGCCGAGCGGCTCAACGCGCTGCCCAAGGAGTGGGACCTGGACCGCGACGCCCACTGGGACGGCTACACCCCCGACGCCTACTTCGCCTTCGACGCCGAGGGGTTCGACCTCGACCGCAACGGCCAGCCCACCGGCTGGCGCGCCTTCGCCTACGCCCCCTTCCCCGGCACCTTCTGGCCCACCAACGGCTCCAGCGACGACGTACTCATCCGCCTCGCCCCGGCGCTGCAACACGCCGACGACGGCCAGTTCGACCGCCTCACCTATCAGGTCAACCTGGCCATCGTCGAGGCGCTGATCCTGCGCCGCGACGTCCCCATCCCGGCGGTGGCCGAGGCCACCTGGCAGGTCGACCTGAACAAAAACGGCGTGCTCGACCGCGCCGACCACATCGCCTACGACTGGGAGCCGAGTCAGGGACGCGAGATGTCCTACGTGGGCGAGGCGCGGCGGCTGCAACAGGCGGGCACCCTGCACCTCGCCGCCGGGCTCTTCCCCGAGGGGACCGAGTTCCTGCACAGCGTGCGCTACCTCGACCCCGACGCCCCCGGCGCCCTCGCCCCGCGCATGAAGGAGCTGCGCTACGCCAAGAAGGGCAGCTGGTACAACTACTCCGAGCTCAAGCAGGTGGCCATCCGCGAGGCGCGCGAGCGCGCCCTGAACGCCGACCAGACCCGCCAGGTCCCCGGTGACATGGAGCGCGGCCTCTTCACCCAGGGCTGGCACTACCAGGGCTTTATCGAGGATACCGACGGTCGTCTGCGCCCGCAGACCAAGGAGGAGGGGCTCTACTGCATGGGCTGCCACAGCGGCATCGGCGCCACCACCGACACCACCTTCGCCTTCGCGCGCAAATTCACCGGCCAAGAGGCCCACCGGGGCGGCTGGTACCACTGGACGCAGAAGGGCCTAGAGGGCAGCGCCGAACCCCGCCGCGAAGATGGCCAGTACGAATACAGCCTCTACCTGCAACACAACGGTGCTGGCGATGAGTTTCGTGGCAATCAGGAGGTGATGGAGCGCTTCTTCGACGCCAAGGGGGCGCTGCGCCAGGACGCCCTCGATGCCCTGCACCGCGACGTGAGCCGCCTCCTGGTGCCCAGTCGCGCACGCGCCCTGACCCTGGACAAGGCCTACTGGCGCATCGTGCAGGCGCAGAGTTTCACCCAGGGGCGAGACGCCACCATCCGCCCCCAGGCCAACGTCTGGCGCGAGCTGGAGCAGAATCGACTGACCGGGGTCACGCTCCCCGTGAGCCGCGTGGAGGTCGAATAATCAGCTGTCTGCGTCTTGGCCGGGATCGCCAAGACGGGGGCCGGATTAGCGTCCCTCTCATCCGGCGTGCCGAGGTACGCCACCCGTCATTGTCCGAAACGCAACTAACACGCCCCCTCTCGGTCGGGAGGCTGCATCGATGCCGTTGCATTCACCATGCAGGGGTGGAATAGAGCTTCAGGGGGAAGCGTCTCGACTAGATGTTTTTGTGGGAGAGTCAGCAGCGGCTCGTCGGATGACGCTGCGCTTATCCGACCTACACCCTCGAACAGCGCCGCCCCGCACAAGCCGTTGGCTTGGGGCTCCAAGCGCCGGAGCTTCAAGCCAACGGCTTGAACGCCCACCCTCGAACACCGCCGCCCCGCACAAACCGTTGGCTTGGGGCTCCAAGCGCCGGAGCTTCAAGCCAACGGCTTGAACGCCCACCCCCGAACAGCACCGCCCCGCACAAGCCGTTGGCTTGGGGCTCCAGGCAAAACCCCTCAGGGTTTGGGCGGCTCGTCACCCAGGTCGTTCAGGTCGCCGAACTCGACGGAGACGGCGCTGTCGCCCTCGGCCAGCCACGCCGCCAGGTCGCGGATCGGCATCGGCTCGGCAAAGTAGTAACCCTGTGCCAGGTGGCAGCCGAAGTCGTAGAGCAGGCCGGCCTGGGCCTGGCTCTCGACCCCCTCGGCGACCACGCGGATGTCGAGGGTCTGGGCCAGGGCGATGATCGCCTTGGCCAGGCGCGCGTCGTCCTCGTTGCGGGCGATGTTCTGCACGAAGAGGTGGTCGATCTTCAGCCCACGCACGGGGAACTGGCGGATGTAGGCGAGGGCCAGCAGGCTGATACCGAAATCGTCCAGCACCAGACGCACGCCGCGCCGGTCGAGGGCGTCGATCAGCGCCCCTACCTCGGGGATCTCGCCAAGCCGGACGCGTTCGGAGATCTCCAGCTCTAGACGCTCGGCGGGTAGACCGCTCTCCTGCAGCAGTTGGTCGAGCCGCTCCAGCAGGTGCTTACCGTGGCGCAGCTGGCGTGCGGAGATGTTGATGCTGAAGCTCAGCGGATGACCGAGCGGGCCGAGGTGGCTGATGTCGGCGAAGGCCTGCCCCAACACCCAGTCGCCGATGGCGTCCATCAACCCCGCCTCCTCGGCCAGGGGGATGAACACATCCGGCTCCACCTCGCCGAGCTGGGGGTTCTCCCAGCGTACCAGCACCTCCACCCCGGTCATCTGCAGGGTGTCCAACTCGAACTGTGGCTGGTAGCGTAGAGAGAGTTCGTGGCGCTCCAGCGCCAGCTTGAGCAGCTGCTCCATCAGGTGACGCGCCTGGGCGTGCTGCTGCATGGAGGCGGTGAAGAAGCAGAAGGCGTCGCGCCCGCTCTCTTTGGCGCGGTAGAGGGCCAGGTCGGCATGCTTCATTAGGGTGGTGGCGTCGTGGCCATCGCGCGGGGCCAGTGCCACGCCGATGCTGGCGGAGCAGTAGACCTCCTGACCGAGCAGGTCGAAGGGGTGGGCGAAGTTGGCCAGCACCTTCTCGCACACCAACTCGGCGGCGGAGTCGTCGGCCACCCCGGTCATGAGGATGAAGAACTCATCGCCCCCCAGACGCGCGGCGGTGTCGTTACTGCGGATCGAGCGGGTGAGGCGCTGTGCCGCCTCGCGTAGCAAGGCATCACCGGCGTCGTGGCCGAGGGTGTCGTTGATATTCTTGAAGCGGTCGAGGTCGATGAACATCACCACCACTGCGCCGTTCTGCCGGTCGAGCCCGCTCAGGGCGTGACCCAGACGCTCCATCGCCAACATGCGGTTGGGTAGGCGCGTGAGGCCATCGTAGTGGGCCTGGTGCGCGAGCTGCTGCTCGAACGCCAGGCGCTTGTGGATCTCCTCCTCCAGCCGCTCGTTCTGCTCGCGCAGCAGGGCGCGCTGGCGCTGCGAGGCGTAGAGGCGGGCGTCCATCGCCAGCTTGTGGCCCCAGGCTCGCATGGCCAGCATGATCGCCCCGAGCAGGGCCATGCCGAGCAGGCCGAAGGAGAAGAGCAGCCAGGGCGAGGTGAGGTAACCGCGCAGCACCGCACCGGGGTGGGCCACATGCAGGATGAACGGCGTACCGGCCACCGGGGCGCTGAGCGGCTCGAACGGCGGGACCTCGTCGAGACTCGGCGTGCCCATCTGCAGGAGCACCTGCGACGGGTAGGCGGGCGAGGGGTCGATGCGCACCTCCACCACCGGGGCGCTGTGCTGTTCGTCCATCGGCAGCTCCACCAGGCGCGCCAACACCGCCTGCAGGTTCAGCTCGGCGATGATGCGCCCGATCGCCCGGCCCTTGAAGAAGTGCGGGGTCATCAGGGCGAAGCAGCGCACCCCGTCGGCCTCGTAGAGCGCCAGGGCCGGGTGCGGTGGCAGCGCTCTGCTGGCGTCGATCCAGCCCAGGTCACCGCCAGCGGCGGGACCGACGTCCACCAGCGGGCGCCCCTGCTCGTCGAGAAACAGCAGGCGCCGATAGACCGGGATCTCCCCCATGCGCTTGACCGCCACCAGCCCCTCGAAGCGCTTGCGCACGGTGTAGAGGTTGGCCGCCAGGCCGTAGGTCATGGACATGCCCAGGGCGCGATTGGCGAAGAACACCTCCAGCGAACGGTCCTCGTGTAGCGCCTCCATGTCGGCCATGCGTTCGACGAAGAAGTACGACAGGGTGCTGGCCTTGCGCTCCAACTCGAAGCGCAGCTCCTGCAGGGTGGCCCGCCGCAGGTTCTGCTGCGAGACCGAGGCGGTGGCCAGCAGCAGCAACACATACAGGCTCAACAGCACACCCACCACCTTTAGCGAGGTGCGCGCGTGGGGCAGGTCGAGGCGGCGGCTCAGCCCGTTCAGGGGACTACTCCTCGGCGAAAAAGTCGGCGTAGTAGACGAACGCGGTCGGGTAGTACTTCTCGACCAGGCGCCGATACTGCCCCGACTGGCGCAAGGCGGCGTAGTAGGCGTTGAACGCCGCGAGCAGCTGGGGGGCATCCTTGCGGAAGGCCGCGGCCATGCTCTGCGGCTCGGAGACCGGGCCGATCACCTTGAAGCGCCCCGGCCACTGTTCGAGGGCGAGCAGGGCATCGGGCACATCGAGGAGCGTGGTATCGGCATCGAAGTTGAGGATCGCCGGGGCCAACTCGCCCGGCTGCAGATGCTTCTCAGGCAGGCGCACCTCGGCCTCGGTGGCGGCGAGGTCGTAGAGCGCCGGGTCGAGGCAGGTGTTCTCCAGACCGAGCACACTGAGCCCCGCCATGGCGCGCTTGACCAGGGCGATATCCTCCGCGTAGGCGCCACTGGGCACGATAGGGGTGATGGGCGAGTCGGCCCGCGCCACCAGCCACACGGCGGTGGGGAAGGTGGGGGTGGAGAAGGCCACCAGCTCGGCGCGCCAGGGCAGTATCGTCAGCCCCTGGGCGATCACGTCGCCCTTGACCGGCACCGTATCGAGCCACTCGGCACCGTGCTCGCCGAGGCGCGCGTTGCGCCCGGTGAGGTCGCCGAAGACGCTGTTCCAGTCGGTGGCCACGTACTCGTAGCGCACCCCCAGCGAGGCGGCAAAGCCCTGCATCAGCTCCACATCGAGCCCGTCGCCTCCGCCGGTGACGAAGTGGGCATAGGGCACCCCGAGGTGGCGCAACACACCGCTCTGGCGCACCTCGGGCAGGTCGTAGGCGGCGGCGAGGCCGGGCAACAGCGCCCACAGGAGCGCCCATACATATCGAGAAAAAGGGGTCTGCACGTCTACTCTCCTCACGATGCGGGCGTGAATGCTACGCGGGCCGCCCCTGGGTCACCTTGATTCGCGGCAAGCGGTGACAATGTAACGTTAAGGGAGAGTGCTTGACCAGCACTAGCGAGACGCAGGCATGACCTATCTGGGCCCCGACCTCGGCGCCCCCCGCCGAGGGGTCCGGCGACGGGCATCCATAAGCCCTAGCCCAGGGTAACCACAGCCCTGCATCCCCCCGGCGCAACAGGTAAACTACCCCCCAAGCCAGCCCCAGGAGAGGAGCCCCAGCATGCCCCATCGCATCGACCCGCAACAGGTGATCGCCCTCGGTCGTGCGGTGATCGAGACCGAGCGCGAGGCGGTGGCCGCCCTCGCCCCGCGCCTCGACGCCGCCTTCGCGCAGGCGTGCCAGCACCTGCTCGGCTGCGTCGGGCGCATCGTGGTCACCGGCATGGGCAAGTCGGGCCACATCGGCGGCAAGATCGCCGCCACCCTGGCCAGCACCGGCTCTCCCGCCTTCTTCGTCCATCCGGGCGAGGCGAGCCACGGCGACCTGGGGATGATCACCCCGCAAGACGTGGTGGTGGCCCTCTCCAACTCCGGCGAGACCGCCGAGATCCTCACCATCCTGCCGCTCATCAAGCGCCTCGGCATCCCGCTCATCGCCCTCACCGGGCGCCCCGGCTCGACCTTGGCCCAGGCCGCCGACGTGCACCTGGACGTGAGCGTGGCGCGCGAGGCGTGCCCGCTCGGCCTGGCCCCCACCGCCAGCACCACGGCGGCGCTGGTGATGGGCGATGCGTTGGCCGTCTCGCTGCTCGAATCACGCGGCTTCACCGAGACCGACTTCGCCCTCTCCCACCCTGGCGGTGCCCTCGGGCGGCGCCTGTTGCTGCACGTGCGCGACATCATGCACAGCGGCGCACGCACCCCCATGGTGGGCGCCGAGGCGCCCTTGAGCGAGGCGCTGCTGGAGATGACGCGCAAGGGGCTGGGCATGACCACGGTGGTCGACGGGCAGGAGCGACTTCTCGGCATCTTCACCGACGGCGACCTGCGCCGCCTGCTCGACCACGGTGAGGTCGCCATCCGCAACCTGCCCATCACCCAGGTGATGACCCGCGACCCGGTACGTGTCGCCCCCGAGCTGCTCGCCGCCGAGGCGTTGCGCCTGATGCAGGAGCGGCGCGTGGGGGCTCTGCCGGTGGTCGACACCGATGGTCGGCTGGTGGGGGCCTTCAACATGCACGACATGCTGCGCGCCGGTGTAGTATGACGCCCAGGCCTAACCCGCACACGACGGGGGCCTTTATATAAGCACACACCAACAAAACGATAAGGTAACGACATGCAGGAGAAGGAGCTGACCCAAAGGGCCCAGGCGGTACGTCTCGTCGTCTTCGATGTGGATGGGGTACTCACCGACGGCAGCCTGTTCCTCGGCGACGACGGCCAGGAGTACAAGGCGTTCAACTCCAAGGATGGCCACGGCATGAAGATGCTGCAGCAGAGCGGCGTGCCCATCGGCATCATCACCGGGCGCACCTCCAACGTGGTGGCCAAGCGCATGGAGAGCCTCGGCATCGAGCACGTCTACCAGGGCCAGCTCGACAAGCTGCCCGCCTTCGAGGCGCTCTGCGCCAAGCTCGGCGTGGGCCCTGAACAGGTCGCCTATGTGGGTGACGACGTGGTCGATCTGCCGATCATGCTGCGCTGCGGCCTGGCCATCGCCGTAGCCGACGCCCACCCGCTGGTGCACAAACACGCCCACTGGAGCACCGACCTGCCCGGGGGGCGCGCCGCCGCGCGCGAGGTGTGCGAATTGATCATGCAGGCCCAAGGCACCCTTGAGGCGGCCTTCGACCACTACCTGCTCTAACCCACCGTCACGCCCCCATGAATCGCGGCCCCCTGCTCATCGGACTGCTCGTGCTGACCCTGGCCCTCGGCAGCAGCTGGCTCTCGCGGCGCAGTGAGGAGGGCGCAGGGCCAAACCCCGAGGCGGCGGCAGCGCTGCCCGACTACTTCATCAAGGGGCTCACCCTCACCGCCATGGGCGCCGATGGGCAGCCCCAATACCGCCTGCACGCCGCCGCCCTCACCCACTACCCCGACGACGGGCGCACCGAGTTGCAGGCCCCGCACTTCGAGCTGGTCGCCACCGCGGGACCCGCCTGGCAGGTCGAGGCGGGCCGTGGCTGGATGCCCGCCGACCGCAGCGAGATCCGCTTCGCCGACGGCGTACGCATCCGCCGCACCGACGACACCGCCGACGGACTGACCATCCAGACCGAACGCCTGGCACTCTGGCCCGCCCGCGCCCACGCCGCCACCGATGCCCCCATCCGCATCGAGAGCAGTGATACCCTGTTGACCGCCGACGGCCTACAGCTCGACCTCACACGCCGCTATCTCACCCTGGACGCCAACATCCGAGGCCGCTATGAACCCAAGTAGACTCCTGCCCCTGCTGCTCGGGCTGCTGCTCGCCGCCCCGGCCCTCGCCGAGCGCGAACAGGCCCTCTACATCAGCGCCGACCGGGTGGAGATCGACGACGCCAAGGGGGTCAGCAGCTACCTCGGGCGCGTCGAGCTGCGCCAAGGCTCGGTGACCCTACAGGCGGCACGCATCAGTTTCTTCCGTCAGGGCGAGACCCTCTCCCGCCTGGAGGCGAGCGGCAAACCGGTGCGCTTCACCCAAGGCGAGGGCGAGGGGCAGACCCGCGCCGAGGCCAGCGCCCTGCTCTACGACCTGCAGAAAGGCGAGGTGCGCCTCACCGGTGGCGTGCACCTGTGGCAGGGGGGCAACGAGTTCAGCGGCGAGCAGATCCGTTACGACATCGACAAGCGCCTGGTCAAGGCCGAGCGCGGCACCAGCGACGACGGGCGCATCCACGCCATCATCCGCCCCGGCGGTGCGCTCCCCGGCGTGCCCGGCGCCAAGCCCGCCGAGGAGAAGAAGCCGTGAGCCGTCTGAGCGCCGAACACCTGGCCAAGAGCTATGGCCCACGCACCATCGTGCGCGACGTCTCCATGCACATCGAGAGCGGCGAGGTGGTGGGGCTACTCGGCCCCAACGGCGCGGGCAAGACCACCTGCTTCTACATGATCGTCGGCCTCATCCCGCTCGACCAGGGGGCGATCCGCCTCGACGATCACGACCTGACGCGCATGCCCATGCACATCCGTGCGCGCCACGGTATCGGCTACCTGCCGCAGGAGGCGTCCGTCTTTCGCAAGCTCAGCGTGAGCGAAAACATCATGGCGATCCTGGAGACGCGCGCCGACCTGACCCAGAGTCAACGCGAGGAGCAGCTCCAGGCGCTGCTCGAAGAGCTCAGCATCAACCACATCGCCGCCAGCCTGGGCATGGCCCTCTCCGGTGGCGAACGGCGCCGCGTGGAGATCGCCCGTGCCCTGGCCACCGACCCGCGCTTCATCCTGCTCGATGAACCCTTCGCCGGTGTCGACCCCATCTCGGTGCTCGACATCCAGGCGATCATCACCCACCTGCGCGGGCGCGGCATCGGCGTACTCATCACCGACCACAACGTGCGCGAGACCCTCGGCATCTGCGATCGGGGCTACATCATCAGCGGCGGCCACGTCATCGCCGACGGCGAGCCGGACCGCCTGCTGGCCGATAAACAGGTGCGCGAGGTCTACCTGGGCGAGGGCTTCCGACTCTAACCCCCCTTGCCTTTCGCGCCGGTCGACTACACTCAGATCACAGGGGACAGGGCCGGTAATATCCTCCCCACGCAGTGAGGAAATCGGATAAAATGTCCCTCCCCCGTAGGAATTATCCCCCACACAGGCCCAAGAAAAGTTTGCCCATGACCCTCCCCTCTGACCGACCCGCTGGCCGCCTGGCATGAAACAGTCGCTGCAGCTTCGGCTCGGTCAACAACTGACCATGACCCCCCAATTGCAGCAGGCGATCCGCATGCTGCAGCTCTCCACTCTGGAGCTCCAGACCGAGATCCAGCTCGCCCTCGACTCCAACATGATGTTGGAGGAGGCCCGCGAGGGCGAGGAGCTCGCCGGTGGCGGCGACGAGGGGGAGGGTGACACCCTCAGCCGTAGCAGTGACAACAGCGGCAACAGCGATGAGGCGGGCGGCGATGGGGGCGATGGGGGCGACGCCGAGGAGTACCGCGCCGCCGAGAGCGAGCGCGAGCTGGGGGGCGGTGACGAGCCGCCGAGCGCCATCCCCGACGACCTGGCGGTGGACGTCTCCTGGGACGACATCTACGACCCCAGCACCCCTGCCGGTAGCGCCCCCGCCAACGAGATGACCAACCTCGACTACGGCGACAGCACCAGCGAGGGGTTGCGCGAGCAGCTCTACTGGCAGCTCGACCTCACCCCCATGAGCGACGCCGACCGCCTGGTGGCCGAGATGATCATCGACGCCATCAACGACGATGGCCTGTTGGAGATGTCCGCCGAGGAGCTGCGCGAGGCGCTGCTGCGCGACCTACCCGAGTTGGAGCTCGACGAGGTGGAGGCGGTGCTGCACCGGGTGCAGCAGTTCGACCCACCCGGCATCGCCGCCCGCGACCTGCGCGAGTGCCTGCTCATCCAGCTGCGCCAACGCCCGAGCGGCGAGACCTGGCACAGCGAGGCGCTGGCCCTGCTGGAGCACCACTTCGAGGCGCTGGCCAAGCGCGACTTCAACACCTTGAAGCGCCGTCTGAAGCTCGACGACGACCAACTGCTTGGCGTGATTACGCTGATCCAGTCGCTCAACCCGCGTCCCGGTGCGCAGATCTCCTCCGGTGCCGCCGAATACATCGTGCCCGATGTCTTCGTGCGCCGCGGCAGCCACGGCTGGCTGGTGGAGCTCAACCCCGAGGCGGCCCCGCGCCTGCGTGTCAACGCCCACTACGCCGGACTCATCAAACAGGTGCGCAACCCCGAAGAGTCGGCGCACATGAAGAGCCACCTGCAGGAGGCGCGCTGGTTCATCAAGAGCCTGCAGAGCCGCAACGAGACCCTGCTCAAGGTGGCCCGCAGCATCATCGCCGCGCAACTCGACTTCCTCGAACAGGGCGATGTGGCGATGCGCCCCATGGTGCTGCACGACATCGCCGAGGAGCTGGGGATGCACGAATCGACCATCTCCCGCGTCACCAACCGCAAGTACATGCACACCCCACGCGGCATCTACGAGCTGAAGTACTTCTTCTCCAGCCACGTGGGCACCTCGGATGGTGGCGAGTGCTCCTCGACCGCCATCCGGGCATTGATCAAACAACTGATCATGGAGGAGAATCCGGCCAAACCCTTAAGCGACAACAAGATCGCCGGAATCCTCACCGAACGGGGGATCCAGGTGGCCCGCAGGACTATCGCCAAATACCGCGAAGCGCTGGCCATCCCCCCATCCAACGAGCGCAAACGCCTGGCGTGATGCGCTGTCTCCACTGTAGAAAGGAGCATACCCATGCAGCTGAACCTGACCGGTCACCACATCGAAATCACCGACTCGCTGCGTAGCTACGTGACCAGCAAGCTGGAGCGACTGGAGCGCCACTTCGACCATGTGACCAACGTGCATGTGATCCTCACCGTCGAAAAGCTGCGCCAAAAGGCCGAGGCGACCCTCTCCATCACCGGTAACAACCTCTACGCCGACTCCACCGAGGAGGACATGTACGCCGCCATCGACAAGCTGGTCGACAAGCTCGACCGCCAGATCACCAAGCACAAAGAGAAGGTGACGGATCACCACCGCGCCAACGGCGCGCTCAAAGAGCAGCCCATCGAGTAAGGCTCCTGCAACGACCCGCCCCCGAGGCGGGTCGATTGCCTTAGAGCAGGCCGACGCAAAAAAGAACAACAATCCCGAGATCCACCATGGCCACCAATGACGACAGCCCCATCTGTCCCCTTCTGGATGAACAGTGCATCGCCCTGGACATCCCGGTCACCAGCAAGAAGCGCGCCCTGGAGAGCCTGGCCCAACTGCTCGGCTCCCTACAGGGAGAGTTCACCGAGCGCCAACTGCTCGACAGCCTGCAGGGGCGTGAGAAGATGGGCTCCACCGGCATCGGCCACGGCGTGGCCATCCCGCATGGGCGCCTGAGTAATGCCAGCCGTCCGCTGGCCGCCTTCATCCGCCTCGCCGAGGCGGTCGACTTCGACGCCCCCGATGGTGAGCAGGTCGACCTGCTCTTCACCCTGCTGGTGCCCGAAGAGGCCACCACCGAACACCTCAAGACGCTGGCCCACCTGGCCGGCATCTTCAGCGACCCCGAGCAGCGCCGGCGCCTGCGCGCGGCGCACGACAGCGCCGCTATCCTGCGCATCCTCTGCGCCTGAGGCCCCCACGGTGACGCCCCCCGCCAACGTCACCATCGAAGAGCTGTTCCGTGCCTGCGCCGACTCGCTGCAGCTGCACTGGCTCAACCACACCCAGCACAACGCCGCGCGCCCGCTGCTGCCCCCCGGCACCGAGCCGGGCAAGGTCTCCTACATCGGCCGCTTCAATGCCATCTGCCCACACCGCATCCAGCTCATCGGCCATAGCGAGAGTGAACAGTTGGCGCAGCTCGACGAGCGTCTCTACCAAGAGAGCCTGACGCGCTTCGTCACCCTGGCCATCCCGCTACTCATCTTCACCGACGACGCCCCCCCACACCCCGGTCTGGTCGACCTGGCCGAGGCGCAGGAGGTGGCGATCTTCTCCACCCCGCTCTCCAACGAGCGGCTGATCAACCACATCAGCTTCTATCTGCACACCCGTCTGGCACCGCGCGCCACCGAACACGGGGTGTTCCTCGATGTGCTCGGCATCGGCGTGCTGCTCACCGGCGAGCACGCGGTGGGCAAGAGCGAGCTGGCCCTGGAGCTGATCAATCGCGGCCACCGTCTAGTGGCGGACGATGCACCGGAGTTCATGAGCATCCCCCCCGATACCCTGCGTGGGAGTGCACCGGAGCTGCTCAAGGACTTCCTGGAGGTACGTGGCCTGGGGCTTCTCAACATCCGCAAGATGTTCGGCGACAACGCCATTAAGCGCAGCAAATCGCTCCAGCTGATCATCCACTTAGAGCCCCTGGAACGCTTCGAGCGCGACCCCGAGACACCCCTGAGCGGGCTGCGCTCCAGCCGCACCATCCTCGATGTGCAGGTCCCCATGGTGACCCTGCCGGTGGCCGCCGGGCGCAACCTCTCCGTACTGGTCGAGGCCGCCGCGCGCAATCAGATCCTGTATGATCACGGCTACGACGCCAGCGCCGACTTCCTCGAACGTCACCACCGCCTGTTGAACGCCAACCGCAGCCCATGAAACTCTTTATCGTCAGCGGCACCTCCGGCTCGGGCAAGAGCATCATGCTCAATGTGCTCGAAGACCTGGGCTATTACTGCATCGACAATCTGCCGCAGAGTCTCCTGGCCAACTTCGCCTCCGAGCTGACCCGTGACGACCCCACGGTGAGCCACGTCAGTCGCGCCGCCGTGGGCATCGACGCGCGCAACCTGTGCCACGACCTCGACCGCTTCGGCGCCCTGCTCAAGGAGCTGGAGTCGATGGGCGTGAGCCCCACGGTGATCTACCTCGACGCCGACACCCACACCCTGATCAAGCGCTTCAGCGAGACCCGTCGCCGCCACCCCCTGGCCAGCGACGGGCGGCCACTGGCCGATGCCATCGAGGCCGAACGCACCTACCTGGAGCCCATCGCCTCGCGCGCCGACCTGACCCTCGACACCAGCCGCACCACGGTGCACCAACTGCGCGACCTGATCCACGACTGGGTCGGCATCGCCCCCGACGGCATGATGTCGATCCTGCTGCAGTCCTTCGGCTTCAAGCACGGCGTACCGGTGAATGCCGACTTCGTCTTCGACAGCCGCTGCCTGCCCAATCCGCACTGGCAGCTGGAGCTGCGCCCCTTTACCGGCCTGGACGCCCCGGTGCAGAGTTTCCTCTCCCAGCAGGCCGACGTCGCGCGCATGCTGGCAGACATCGAGACCTTTATCGTCAATTGGCTCCCCGCGTTTCGCGCCGACAAGCGCAGCTACCTGACCATCGCCATCGGCTGCACCGGCGGGCACCACCGCTCGGTCTTCCTGGTCGATCAGCTGGCCAAGCGCCTCGACGCACGCGGCATCAAGGTGGTCACCCGCCACCGGGAACTCACATGAGCGTCGGACTGCTTCTCATCACCCACCACGAACTCGGCAAGGCGCTGCTCAACACCGCCGTCGGCACCCTGGGGCACAACCCCTTCTGCTCCGCCACCCTCTCGGTGGCCCGTGAACTGGAGCCCGAGGTGTTCAACGCCCGCGCCACGCGCCTGGTGAACGAGATCGACAGTGGCGATGGCGTCCTGGTGCTCACCGACATGTACGGCTCCACCCCCGGCAACATCGCCTGCTGCCTACGCAACGACCACCGCATCGCGGTGGTCGCCGGGGTCAACCTACCGATGCTCCTACGCATCTTCAACTACGCCCAACTCGACCTCGACGAGCTGACCGAAAAGGCCCTCAGCGGTGGTCGCGACGGGGTCATCCACTGCCCGAACCGCTGCCCATCCGAAAGCTGACCCATGCCCTCTCGCGAACTCACCATCATCAACAAGCTGGGGCTGCACGCCCGCGCCTCCGCCAAGCTGGTCAAGCTCGCCTCCAGCTTCCCCTGCAACATCGCCCTGGAGCGCGAGGGGCGGCGGGTCAACGGCAAGAGCATCATGGGCGTACTGATGCTCGCCGCCGCCCAGGGCACCCAGGTGCAGGTGCACTGCGAAGGGGAGCAGGCCGAGACGGCGCTGGAGGCGCTCACACAGCTCATCGCCGACCGCTTCGACGAGGAGCAGTAACCCCCCCGAGCCGTGCGGCACGACCTGAAAAAATCGGCCTTTGCGGGGAAATCGCCCCGACAGCCCCCATCCATCTGAGGTAAGATGCACCGGCGACCACCCGCCCCCGCCGATCTCGGACCTGCGCATGTCAGAAACGCCCGAAAACCCCAGCCTTGAGCCGGAGAGCCCTGAGCTCCACCTGCTGCTCCAAGAGCAGCGGCACGATGAGCTGCGCGCGGCGTTCGACGACCTGCACACCGCCGAGATCGCCCTGTTCCTCGAATCGCTCCCCCCCGACGAGCGTATCGAGGCGTGGCAACTCATCCCCTCCGAGCTGGACGGCGAGGTCCTCACCTACGTCAGCGACCACGTGCGTCCCGCCCTCATCGAGGAGATGGACCACGCCGAGCTGGTGGCCGCCGCCGAGGGGATGGAGACCGACGACCTGGCCGACCTGCTGCCGGAGATGCCGGAGGAGGTGATCGCCCAGATCCTCGCCGCGCTCGACGAGCAGAACCGCCAGCGCCTCGAAGCGGTACTCTCCTACCCCGAAGACACCGCCGGCGGCCTGATGAACGTCGACGCAGTCACCGTGCGCGCCACCATCACCCTCGATGTGGTGCTGCGCTACCTGCGCCGACGCGGCACCCTGCCCAACACCACCGACCACCTGATGGTGGTCGACCGCGACAACACCTTTCTCGGCATGCTCGCCCTCACCGACCTGGTGACCCATCCCGGCTCCACCACGGTGGAGGAGCTGCTGAGCGACGACATCGAACCGATCAGCGCCGCCACCCCCACCAACGAAGTGGCGAAGATCTTCGAGCGCCGCGACCTGGTCACCGCCCCGGTGGTGGACGAGAACGGCAAGCTACTCGGACGTATCACCATCGACGACGTGGTCGACGTGATCCGCGACGAGGCCGACCACTCCTTCATGGGCCGCTCCGGTCTCTCCGAGGAGGAGGACCTGTTCGCCCCGGTGCTGCCGAGCACCAAGCGCCGCGCCGTGTGGCTCGGCGCCAACCTGCTCACCGCGTTTCTCGCCTCCTGGGTCATCGGCCTGTTCGATGCCACCATCTCGCAGCTGGTGGCCCTCGCCGTGCTCATGCCCATCGTCGCCAGCATGGGCGGCATCGCCGGTAGCCAGACCCTGACCCTGGTGATCCGCGCCCTGGCCCTCGACCAGGTCAACAACAAGAACGCGCGCCAGCTGATGAAAAAAGAGGTGGCCGTGGGGCTGCTCAACGGCCTCATCTGGGCCACGGTGATCGCCGGGGTGGTGATCGTCTGGTTCGGCAACGCCAAGCTCGGCCTGGTGATCGCCAGCGCCATCATCATCAACCTCTGTGTGGCGGCCCTCTCCGGCGCCACCATCCCGCTCATGCTGCGCCGCCTCGGTGCCGACCCGGCCTTGGCCGGTAGTGTGGTACTGACCACGGTCACCGACGTGGTCGGCTTCTTCGCCTTCCTCGGCCTGGCCAGCCTGTTCCTCATCTGACACGACGACGACCGACATGCACCACGACGACGACGATTGGGACGACAGCGAGTTCGACAGCGAGGTCGAGAACGACGACGACGAGATCGAACTCATCAGCAAGAGCCAGCTCAAGCGCGAGGCGCATGCGCTGAAGAAGCTCGGCGAGAAGCTGGTGGGCCTGGGTTCCAGCCAACTGGCGCAGGTGCCGATGCCCGAGCCGTTGGCCAACGCCGTGGCCGAGGCGCGCCGCATCAAGGCCCACGGCGGGCGCAAACGCCAGATCCAGTACATCGGCAAGCTGATGCGCGGCCTCGACGCCGAGCCGATCATCGCCGCCCTCGACAAGCTGGAGGGCAACGACGCCGCCGCCATCCACCAGCAGCACCTCTGCGAACAGTGGCGCGACCGCCTCATCGAGGAGGGCGACGCCGGGGTCGGCGCGCTGGCCGACGAGTACCCCCAGGCCGACCGCCAGACCCTGCGCAACCTGGTGCGCAACGCCAAGAAAGAGCGTGAGCAGAACAAGCCCCCGGTCAGCTACCGCAAGCTGTTCAAGGCGATCCGCGACCTGGTGGAGGAGTAACCGCCCAGCGGCCTCCAGAACTCATAGGAGGTCGACGCTTTAGCGGGAAGCGCCCTCCGCCCCATCGTCGCTCAGCTGAAACTCATCACCTCGCCGGACGGTGGCTTGCAGCCCCGTCCGCACCGTTACCGACCGCCACTGGCCAAGCTCCTCGTGGCTATATGGGTAACGCCTCGGGTGGGTGTGCAACACCCGCCCAGGCAAATCAATCCTACCTCCGTGCCCTCTGTGCCTCCGTGGCAAATCCCCACCTCGGCCTAGCGCTGCCCGGAGTGCTGCGCCTGCATCTCCAGCAGCTCCTCGTCCACCCCCGCCGCGTGGGTCAGCTTGGCCACGTTGTCCTTGGTGAAGAAGCCCTGGAAACCGCCGTAGCGCTGCACATACTCGATGATCAGCGAGGAGTGCTCCGAGGCGCTGGAGAAGATCTGCTTGAGCCCCTCCTCCTTCGAGCCGATCACATCGAGTAGGAAGCCTCGCCCCTGCGCGGCGATCTCCTTGACCACGTGCTCGATGTTCTCCCGACCGTGGGTCTCGCCATCGGCCACCGCCAGGGCGATGTGGTGCAGGCGCGGGCCATAGTTGCGCACGAAGGTCTCGGTGGGGTTGGGCAACTGGTCGAGGTGGTTGACGAAGTAGGGGGTGTTGTTGGCGGTAAACACCTTGGCCGGGCTGATGGACTCGGCGTTGTAGTGCACCGACTTGGTGACGTTGGTGGAGGAGTTCTGGTCGCGGATGTCGTATGAGCCCCAGTAGTAGTAGCTGGAGAGCGACAGCCACTCCAGGATCGCCACCTCACGGTTCTGGCTGTAGACGCGCGTCGCCAGGTGGTCGATGGGCAGGATCAGCCCCTCCAACCCCTGGCGCTTCTGCAGCTCCTTGGCCGTCTCGTAGACCACCTGCACATCCTCGCGGATCGAGGAGAGGCCCAGGGCATAGACGCGGATCGACTCATCCTCGCGCTCCAGGTAACCGACGATGTTGTGGGTGTAGGGCGAGGGCTTGCTGATGGCCAGATTGCCCGGCAGCTCCATGCGGCGGATGTCGTCGGCGCTGAAGAAGCGGAACTCGCGCGCCTGCTGCTCGCTGACCACGCTGTGCAGGTTGGAGACGCGCAGGATCTCGCCCATGTAGCGCGAGTTGGGCTTGCGCGAACCGATGGGATAGACCTCGTTGAGGCTGCGGAAGATGCCACGCTGATGGGGGTCCTTCACCTCGCGCACCAGCAAGTCCGGCGAGTTCATGTCGATGCGCAGGATGTGCGTCCAGTGGCTCTCGCTCTCCAGCGTGACCAGGTAGTGGTAGGGGGTCATCAGGCAGAGTTCGGCGATGTACTGCACCGAGGAGTCGGGGTCGACGGTGATCATCAGCGCCTCGACCTGGCGGATCGCCTCGGTGAGGCCGACGCGGTCGCGCTCCTCCAGGAGCCTGCCGAGGTACTCCTCGAAGAAGGCGGAATTCTGTTTATCGCCGTTGCGGGCAAAACTCATCGAGAGGGACATGAGAACTCACCACCAGGTAAGGTTTAGGGAGTAAAAGCGTAGCACGGCCAATTGACAGAAGATCGCACCGGGGTGCACAAGATGCACATTCAGCGGGTCAGATAGGCGGGCGCCCGACGGGCGTTGTCGCGGGTGAAGCGATCCAGGTGGTCGACGTAGTCCGCCACGCGGGCGTGATACTCACGGTCGCCCTAGGCGCGGGGCAAGAGCAGCAGGGTATTGGCGATGAGGCCCGGGTCCGAGGGGGCGAACAGGGTGATGAGGGGCTCGATGTCGCTGGCCACCGAGTGGCACTTGGCGTAGACCCGTTCCACCAGGTCGAAGGGCACGCCCCGCACCTCGGGATCGATCGGCATGTAGATGCCATCGAGCAGCGCGTCGACCATGTTCTGCAAAAGGTCGAGGCTCAGGTTGTGCGCGTCGAGCTTGTCGGCGAGGGCGTTGGCCAGCCCCTCGGCCTCACGCCGCTCGCCGCTCGCCGCTCGCCGCTCGCCGCAGATGTGCAGCTCATCCAACAGCGCCTCGGGCGGAAACGGGGGAGACCCGGCGCCCGCGCCGCCGACGCCGCCAGAGTCCGCCCAAAATCCACCGCGCGAGCCCCGGCGCCAGGGCGTGGGAGGGCTCGGAGACGCGGGTGAAGCAGTCCAACGGTTACCAGTCGATCCGCCCCGAGGCCTCAAGGGCGCTACAGGGGACATAGAGGGTGAAGAGCAGCTGCAGCGTGGCGTGCGCGCTGGCGCTGCCGTCGCGGTCGAGGCCGAGATAGCAGCCGTAGGCGCCGTAGTCGGTGAAGCGGATGTAGCCCTCGCCGATGGGGTCGCTGCCGCTGTAGCCGATGTCGTCGGCGAGGGCGGCGTGCAGGTTGATGGCGTCGCTGCTGGTGTCGAAGTCCAGGATGAAGTCGAGCCCCTGGTTGAGCGCGCTGTAGTAGTAGATGTCGCCACCACTACCGCCGGTGAGGTAGCTGTTGCCGACGGCGGCGATGAACAGGTCGTCACCGGCCCCGCCGTCGACGCTCTGGTTGCTGCGGTCGAGTTCGATCAGGTCATCGCCGCTGCTGCCGACCACCACCGCCCCGGCGGCGGCGCCGTCGATGGGGTTGAACGGGCTGTCGGGGTTGGTGCCGAGCAGCACCTCTTGGCTATCGCTGAGGCCGTCGCCGTCCGTGTCGCTGAGCAGCGCCAACGCGGTGACCCCCCAACTGAGGCCGGGCGTGAGTTGCTGGCGGATCTCGATGCGGTTGCTGCCGTCGAGCTGCGCGGCAACCGGCAGGGTGAGCGTCTGCACGGCGCCGAGGGTGGCGTCGCCGCTCTGGGCGAGGTGGTCGATGAGCACGCCGTTGAGGTAGACGCCGACCTTCTCCGGCGTGTCGATGGCGTAGCCGCGCAGCGTCAGCAGGCGCTCGACGCCGTTGCTCTCGAAGGTGACGGCGAGCAGGCTGTAGTGGCTGCTCACGTCCCACAGCCAACCGTAGTGGCTGGTGTCCGGGGTCTCGCTCAGGGTGAGCAGCAGGCCGGACTCGTTCGGGTCGAGCGGGTCGCTGTCCTGGCTATCGGGCACGCCGTCGTTGTCGTCGTCGAGGTCGGCGTTGTCGCCGCTGCCGTCGCTATCAGAATCGAGCCACTCGTAGGGGTCGAGGGGGAAGCGGTCGCTGCTGTCGGCCACGCCGTCGTTGTCGTCGTCGCTGTCGCAGGCGTCGCCCTGGGCGTCAGCGTCGCTATCGAGCTGGTCGGGGTTGGTCAGGACCGGGCAGTTGTCGACCAGGTTGTCGATACCGTCGGCGTCGTCATCGCCGTTGGGGGTGGCGTCGCAGACGTTGCCCGCGCCATCACCGTCGCTGTCGAGCTGCGCGGCGTTGGCGGCGAGCGGGCAGTTGTCGGCACTATCCCAGACGCCGTCGCCGTCACTATCGGTCTCGTCAGCCACCGGGAAGACGACGTCATCGATCCAGGCGCGGTCCTGGAGCGCGGAGCCACTCGCGTCCTTGCTGTAGCTCCAGGTGAAGGTGTGGCTACCGGCGCTCACCGGGTAGCGGGCCTGCGCCCAGTCGTCTAGGCCCGACCACTCGCCCTGCACCACGCCGTCGATGGCGAAGCGCAAGTTGTCCCCCACCTGCGAGCTAATCTGGTACCAGAAGACCACCTCACCCGCCATCGTCGTGACGGTGCTGGAGAGGGTGGCGATCTGATTGTCGGCCAGCAGCTCCGGCGCCTCGGCGGCCCAGGCACCGCCGTGGGCCCGATTGGAGGTCACCCACCAGGTGACATTACCCCCGCTCACCCAGCCCAACGCATCCAGCGGGGCGCCCTCGAAATCGGTCGCCACGCTACAGGCATCGCCAAAGCCGTCACGGTTGCTATCGTCCTGACGCGGGTTGGGCAGGGTCTGGCAGTTGTCGGCGTAGTCCTGGACACCATCGCCGTCGCCATCCGCTGTGGTGTCGACCGGGATGACCAGGTCGTCGATCCAGGCTCTGTCGAGGTTCTCCGAGTCGAAGGCGTCCTTGCTGTAACGCCAGGTGAAGGTATGCCGACCCGGCGTCACCGGGAAGCTGACCTGGGTCCAGTCGACCACCCCGGACCAGGACCACACCTCCACGCCGTCGATGAGGAAGGTCAACAGGTCCAGCCCGGCCTGCGAGCTGACCGCATAGCGGAAGCTCACCTCACCACTCACCGTGGTGCCGCTCCAGGAGAGGTCGGCGCGTTGGCTGTCGCCGAGCGACTCCGGCGCCTCGGCGGCATAGAGGCCGTCAGCGGCGGAGGTGGCGGTCACCGTCCAGGCGGCGCTGCCGCTGGTGGCCCAGGGGATCTGATCGAGCTCGCCACTCTCGAAATCGACCAGCGCGCTACAGGCATCACCCAGACCGTCGGCGTTGCTATCGAGCTGGTCGGGGTTGCTCAGGGTGCGGCAGTTATCGACACCATCGTCGCTGCCGTCACCATCGCTGTCGGCCAGCAGCGGGTCGGTGCCGATGGCGTTCAGCTCTTGCGGGTCGCTCAGGCCGTCGCCGTCGCTGTCGGCCATCAGCGGGTCGGTGCCGTAGGTGTCCACCTCGGCGCTGTCGCTCAGGCCGTCGTTGTCGTCGTCCGCATCGCAGGCGTTGCCCGCACCGTCGCCGTCGCTATCGAGCTGGTCGGCATTGCTCAGCAGCGGGCAGTTGTCACTGAGGTCCCCGGCGGCGTCGCCATCGCTGTCCGCCGAGAGCGGGTCGGTGCCGGTGGTGTTCAGCTCCTCCGGGTCGCTCAGGCCGTCGCCGTCACTGTCCGCGAGCAGCGGATTGGTGCCGTAGATGTTCACCTCAGCGCTATCACTCAGGCCGTCGTTGTCGTCGTCCGTATCGCAGGCGTTGCCCTGGCCGTCGCCGTCGCTATCGAGCTGGTCAGCGTTGCTCAGGGTGCGGCAGTTGTCGACCAGGTCACCCACGCCATCGCCGTCCGAGTCCGGCTCCAGCGGGTTGGTGCCCAGGGTGTTCACCTCCTCACCGTCGCTCAGGCCGTCGCCGTCCGAGTCGGGGTTCAGCGGGTCGGTACCGCCGCTCTTTTTGATCTCATAGGTGTCGAGCAGGCCGTCGTTATCGTCATCGTTGTCGCAGAGGTCGCCCTGCCCATCCCCATCGTTATTCCCCTGGTCGGGATTGGCGGTGGTGGGGCAGTTGTCGATGCCGTTCGCGACCCCATCGCCGTCGGCGTCCGCCGCAGGGTCGAAGGGCAGCACCACATCGTCGATCCAGGCCCGATCCAGCCCGGCGGAGATGATCTCGTCCTTGAAGTAACTCCAGGTAAAGATGTGGGTGCCCGCGCTCAGCGTGTAACTGGCCATAGTCCAGTCCACGCTACCCGACCACGCGCCCCGCTCCACCCCGTCGATGTAGAAGCGCAGGTAGTCGAACGCCTGCTCCGAGCTGACCGCATACCGGAAGCTCATCTCGCCGGAGAGCGTCGCCGTGGTATAGGTGAGGCTGGCGAACTGATTGTCGGCCAGGGCCTCCGGCACCTCGGCGGCACGCAGACCGCCCCAGGCGTTGCTGGTGCTCGCGGCCCAGGGGAGATCGCCGCCCAGCACCCATCCGCTCTGCGCCAGCGTGCCCTCTTCGAAATCGAAGGCCAGGGTGCAGGCATCGCCCCGACCGTCGGCGTTGCTGTCGAGCTGGTCGGGATTGCTCAGGGTCAGGCAGTTATCCACGCTGTCGTCGATGCCGTCGGCGTCCGTATCCACGGAGACGTCGACGGGAAAGACCAGGTCGTCGATCCAGGCCTGATACTGGGTAGAGGACGCGTTGGTGTTCTTGGCGTAGCGCCAGGTGAAGGTGTGGGTGCCCGCGCTCACCGGGTAGCTGAACTGCTGCCACCCTCCCGGCACGAACTGCCACCACTGCTGCTCCACCCCGTCGATGGAAAAGTACAGCTTGTAGCCGGAGAGTATAGTGCTCGCCAGCCAGAAGCTCACCGCACCGGTCTGCGTGGTAACGGTGTAGGAGAGGCTGGCACTCTGACCGGGGGCCAGCGCCCCCGGTGCCTCGGCGGCGTATGCGCCGCCATGGCGCATGGCACTGGTCACCGTCCAGGCGGCGTCGCCCGCACCCACCCAGGCGACCTGATCCAGCGCGGCGCTCTCGAAGTCGACCACCTCGCTACAGTAGTCGCCCATGCCGTCGCCGTTGCTGTCGACCTGGCCGCCATTGCTCACCATCCGGCAGTTGTCCACCGCGTCGGCCACGCCGTCACCGTCGCTGTCGGCCTGGGTCGGGTCGGTGCCCAGCTCGGTCACCTCGATAAGGTCGCTGAGGCCATCACCATCGCTGTCGGCGAGCAGCGGGTTGGAGTGGTAGATATTCACCTCGTCGAGGTCGCTCAGGCCGTCGTTGTCGTCGTCCGTGTCGCAGACATCCCCGGTCCCATCGCCGTCGCTATCGAGCTGGTCGGCATTACTCGCGGCCTGGCAGTTATCGCTGACATCCGCGACGCCATCGCCGTCGCTGTCAGCCAGGGGGTCGACGGGGATGACCAGATCGTCGATCCAGGCCCGATCCAGGTTCACCGAGCCGTTTACGTCCTTGGCGTAACGCCAGGTAAAGGTGTGGCTACCCGCCCTCACCGGGAAGCGGGCCTGTGACCACGCCACCTCACCCGACCAGAGCGCCTGCTCCACCCCGTCGATGGCGAAGAGGAGCGTGTCGAAGTCGGCCTCCGAACTGACGCGGTACCAGAAGCTCACCTCGCCCGTCAGCGTGGTGGTGACTAAGGTCAGGGTGGAAGTTTGATTGTTCTCCAGCGCCTCGGGCACCTCGGCGGCATAGAGACCACCGTGGGCCGTCGTCGTGGTCACCGTCCAGGGGAGGTCGCCCCCGTCGATCCACTGCACCTGATCCAGCGCGGCGGTCTCAAAATCGACCACCAGGCTACAGGCGTCGCCCAGGCCATCGGCGTTGCTGTCGAGCTGATCGGCGTTAGCTACGACGCGGCAGTTGTCGGCTACATCACCGGCACCATCGCCGTCGCTGTCTGCCAGGAGCGGGTTGGTGTCTGTGCTGTTCACCTCGTCGAAATCGCTCAATCCATCGCCGTCGCTGTCTGCGCGCAGCGGGTCGGTACCGTAGCTGTTCAGCTCGTCGAGGTCGCTCAGGCCGTCGTTGTCGTCGTCCGTATCGCAGGCATCGCCCGGCCCATCACCATCGCTGTCGAGCTGGTCGATGTTGCTTGCACTCGCGCAGTTGTCGGAGGCATCGCCGAGGCCGTCGCCATCGGTGTCGGCCAGTAGCGGGTCGGAGCCGAGCTGTGCCTCGGCGGCGTCACTCAGCCCATCCCCATCGCTGTCGGCGAGGAACGGATTGGAGCCCCAAATATTCAGCTCATCGAGGTCGCTCAGGCCGTCGTTGTCGTCGTCCAGGTCGCAGGCGTCACCCGCCCCATCGCCATCGTTATCCAGCTGGTCGAGGTTTTTCGTCGCCGGGCAGTTATCTGCACTGTCGATGACCTTGTCCGAATCGCTATCCAGGAGGTCGCTGACCGGCACCACCACGTCGTCGATCCAGGCCCGATCCTGCCCCGCCGACTCGATCTCATCCTTGATGTAGCGCCAGGTGAAGGTATGGGTACCGGCCGTCACCGCGAAGCTCGCCTGACTCCAGCCCCGCTCACCGGACCAGGAGCCCTTCTTCACCCCATCAATGGCGAACTCCAGAAAGTCGTAATCGGCCTCCGAGCTGACCGCATACCAGAAGCTCACCGCACCGGCCTGCGTAGCGATGGTCCAGGAGAGGGTGGCGCTTTGATTGTCGGTAAGGGACTCCGGTGCCTCGGCGGCATTGAGTCCGCCGTGCACCTGGCTACCGCTCACACCCCAGAGGGCATCGCCCCCGTTGGCCCAGTTCACCTGATTGAACGCGCCGCTCTCGAAATTCACCGTTAAATAGGTGGTGTTGGCGGCCTGCGCGGCCCCATTCGCCAGCACCACGACCCAGACCAGCAGGGCCCAGAGCCGACGGGAGCCACGCCCGGCAGGCGCATTCGTCGTTGGCCTCCAGAGGTCGCACCAGGAGGTATGGGGTTGAAGCGGGAGGGCGAACAGGGGCATGGCGGAGTCCTAACGTATGGCCGATGGCGCGGCAGAGTCGCTATAGGTGGCAGCGGCGTATGCGAGGCGAGCAACCCAGACCACACAAGGGGCCACACCCGCAAAACGAGGCGTAGCGCGCCGCACCACATTGCAGCATGCAGCCCTGGGGTCGTCTATTACACAAATGTGGCGGGTACGGGGCCGGTTCACCGCGCGCATGCAGGGCGTCCGCCTAGTTTTTGCCACAGAGGCACGGAGAACACGGAGAACACGGAGAGGCGCGATTCGGGCGAGTCGGATGTCGAAACAACCCTATCCACCTAAGCGGGCAGGCTTGCCGGTCCCCGCATACCGGTCACTCTCCGTGTTCTCTGTGCCTCCGTGGCGAATCTTCAGCCGCTATTGGCAAAGTATGCCGTTGCCCTGTGCGCGTATGTAGTGCGGTAAGGCGCTGTTATCTATCTGTTTCAGCTGGATGTAAGGGTGGTTTTTCGGCATCCTCTGGCGAGTGACGGAGCACCACTCAACGAACGGAGAAACCTGATTAACGCCACCGCCCTGTCGCCATGAAGATACTGTTCGTCGATGACCACGCCCTGTTCCGCGAAGGCTTCAAGCTGATGCTGGCGCGCTGCTGGGATCTACCGCTAGAGATCATCGAGGTGGCGAGCGCAGAGAGCGGACTCGACGCGGCGGCTGAACAGGCGTTCGACGTCATCTTCCTCGACATGGGCCTACCCGGTCTCGGCGGCATCGACTCTCTGCGCGCCTTCCGCCTCGCCCAACCCGACGCCAGCCTGGTGGTCATCTCCGCCACCGAGGGGGCGCAGGTGGTGCGCCAGGCGATGCAGTGTGGCGCGCAGGGCTACATCCCCAAATCGGCGGACAGCGGCGTGCTGCGCGAGGCCCTGGCGCGCATCCTCGATGGCGAGATCTACACACCTGAGCCGTCAGCGCAGCACGACACCGGTGACACCCTCGAAGCGCTCCTCACCCCCCGCCAGGCCGAGGTGCTCGCCGAACTCTGCGCCGGGCGCACCAACCGCGAGATCGGCGACTACCTGGCGATGAGCGAAGACACCGTGCGCGCCCACGTCACCGCCCTGCTCAAACGCCTCGACCTGCGCTCGCGCACCGAGGCAGTGCTGCTGGCCAAGCGCCGCGGTTGGTTCTAGTGCTAGCTGAGCAGACCGCACAGCCGCTCGAAGGCGAACACACCGACCTGCTGCATCGCCAGGTGCCCCTGGTGCTCGGCGGGCAACTGCTCACCGGCAGCCTGCTGGTGCTGGTGCTGTGGGGTACCGAGATCGGCCACCAGCACCTGCTCGGCTGGCTGGCGGCGCTCTGGGGCATCAGCGGCCTGCGCTGGCTCGACACCCGGCGCTACTGGGCCGACGCCACCCGCTACAGCCGCCTCGCCCACTGGCGTCGGCGCTTCGTGCTCGGCGCGGCGCTCTCCGGGGTCACCTGGGGCTACATCGGCTGGGCCTTCTTCCTGCCCACCCTCGACGCCCTCTTCCCCATCGCCCTGGTGCTGCCGACCCTGGTCGCCCTCTCGGTGCCGAGCGTCGGCGTCTACTTCCCCGCCCACCTCATCTTCAACCTGCTGACCCTGCTGCCGTTCCTTGCGCGCACGCTGATGGAAGAGAGTCCGCTGTTCCTGTTTCAGGCCTTTCCGCTCATCGTCACCATGGTCGCCAGCCTGATCTTCGCCCTGCGTCAGCAGGCGACCATCCGTGAGCTGATCCAACTGCGTTTCG
The DNA here is from genome assembly GCA_003252455.1 of Gammaproteobacteria bacterium. Classification (GTDB taxonomy): domain Bacteria; phylum Pseudomonadota; class Gammaproteobacteria; order Thiohalomonadales; family Thiohalomonadaceae; genus SZUA-467. The sequence goes on along the minus strand of QKED01000003.1, from coordinate 80,445 downwards.
ACAACCTCGACCTGCTCGATCAGATCCGCCAGGAGAACGCCATCACCGTGCAGGCGCGCCAGCAGGCCGAAGACGCCAACGCCGCCAAGAGCCGCTTTCTCGCCGCCGCCAGCCACGACCTGCGCCAACCGATCCAGGCACTGGAGCTGTTCGTCACCGTGTTGCAGGAGGAGCTGGCCGAGGGGCGCGCCGCCCCCCACGCCCTGGTGGAGAAGATCGCCGCCTCCAGCGAAAACCTCGGCATGCTGCTCGACTCACTGCTCGACCTCTCGCGTGCCGAGGCGGGCAGCCTGCCCCTCGACCTGCGCGACCTGCCTCTGCAACCGCTCTTCGAGCGCATCCAGGCGGAGTTCACCGACCAGGCCGCCGCACGCAGCCTGCGTCTGCGCGTGGTGCCCACCAGCGCACTGGTACACAGCGACGCCGCCGCGCTGGAGCGCATCCTACGCAACCTGGTGGCCAACGCCCTGCGCTACACCGAGCGGGGCGCCATCCTGGTCGCCTGCCGTCGCCGGGGCGGGCAGCTGCACATCGAGGTGCGCGACAGCGGCATCGGCATCGCCGCCGAGCAGCAGCAGGCGATCTTCGGTGAGTTCTATCAGGTGGGCAATCCCGAGCGCGACCGGCGCAAAGGGCTGGGCCTGGGGCTGGCCATCGTCGCCGCCCTCACACGGCAGCTGGGTTATGAGGTCAGCGTGCGTTCGGCACCGGGGCGAGGCTCCACCTTCAGCTTTCTCGTCCCCCCCGCGTCAGGCCTGGCCAAGATAGAGCGCGCCATCCCCGAGAGCGGCGACCGCCTACGCGGCCTGACCATCGCCATCATCGACGACGACCCCGAGGTACGCGACGCCCTCGCCACCCTCACCGCCCGCTGGGGCTGCCACCCGGTGGCCGGGAGCGACGCCGAGGCGATCATCCACGCCTTCGCCGCATCAGAGCGACCGGCAGAGGCACCGGCGGTGATCGTCGCCGACCTGCGCCTCCAGGCGCAGCGCAGCGGCCCCGACGAGGCACGCCGCCTGCACCACCACTTCGACCGCGCCATCCCCACGCTGATCATCACCGGCGACACCACCATCGACGAGACGCTGGTCGGCGACCTCCCGGTGCTGCGCAAACCGGTGCAGGGGCTGCGCCTGCGTGCGCGCATCGACGCGCTGTTGGCGTCGCACCAGGGGCCTATCGAGCGCTGATCCAGCGTGCTCCTGGACAGCCGTGTGTAGGTACCACGCCGCCAACACCGGCCAACCGGGTTCTACCCCCCTGCAAGTCGATAACGGTATAGTTCCCTCCCGCCCTTCGCCCCGACACGACCGACCCCGCATGGCCATCAAAAAGACCGAACTCTACTCCTCCCTCTGGGCCAGCTGCGACGAGCTGCGCGGCGGCATGGACGCCTCCCAGTACAAGGACTACGTGCTCACCTTCCTCTTTCTCAAGTACGTCTCCGACAAGTTCCTGCACGACCGCCGGGCGATGATCGTCTGCCCCACCGGCTGCACCTTCCCCGACATCGTCAAACTCAAGGGCGACAAGGAGGTGGGCGAGAAGCTCAACATGGTGCTGGAGCGCATCGGCAGGGAGAACGAGCTGCCCTGGCTGGCCAACAAGGACAACGACTTCAACGACGAGGAGCGCCTCGGCAAGGGCAAGGAGATGGTCGACCGCCTCTCCAAGCTCATCGGCATCTTCCAGGGGCTCGACTTCGGCGGCAACACCGCCCAGGGCGACGACCTGCTCGGCGACGCCTACGAATACCTGATGCGCAACTTCGCCACCGAATCGGGCAAGAGCAAGGGGCAGTTCTACACCCCGGCGGAGGTCTCGCGCGTGCTCGCCAAGGTGGTCGGCATCACCCCGGATACCCCGCGCAGCAAGACCGTATACGACCCCACCTGCGGCTCCGGCTCGCTGCTGCTCAAGGCCGCGGACGAGGCGGCCAACGGCCTCTCCCTCTACGGCCAGGAGAAGGACGTCGCCACCACCGCCCTCTGCCGCATGAACATGATCCTGCACGACAACGCCGACGCCGACATCGCCCCCGGCGGCCACAGCACCCTGGCCGAGCCCGAGCACCGGGTCGGCGACACCCTGCTCATCACCTTCGACTTCGCCGTGGCCAACCCGCCCTTCTCCTACAAGGCGTGGTCCAACGGCATCAAGCGCGACGAGACCGGCGCCGACCTCTTCCGCCGCTTCGAATACGGCGAGCCGCCGGAGAAGAACGGCGACTACGCCTTCCTGCTGCACATCCTCAAGGCGCTCAAGAGCACCGGCAAGGCCGCCGTCATCCTGCCCCACGGCGTGCTGTTTCGCGGCAACGCCGAGGCCGACATCCGTCGCGCGCTTGTCAAGCAGGGCTACATCAAGGGCATCATCGGCCTGCCCGCCAATCTCTTCTACGGCACCGGCATCCCCGCCTGCATCATCGTCATCGACAAGGCCAGGGCCAAGGCGCGTCTGAACGACCCGGCGGGCGGCATCTTCATGCTCGACGCCAGCAAGGGCTACATGAAAGACGGCCCCAAAAACCGCCTGCGCAGCCAAGACATCCACAAGATCGTCGACGTCTTCAACAACCGGATCGAACAGCCCGGCTACAGCCGCCGGGTCCCCTTCGCCGAGATCGCGGGCAACGACTACAACCTCAACCTCCCCCGCTACATCGACAGCAGCGCCGCCGAAGACCTGCACGACCTCGACGCCCACCTCAACGGCGGCATCCCCGACGCCGACATCGAGGCCCTGGCGCGCTACTGGCAGGTCTTCCCGCAACTGCGCCACGCCCTGTTCGAACCTGAGCGCCCCGGTTACTGCCGCCCCCTGGTGCCCGCCAACCAGGTCAAGGCCACCCTCCTCGACCACCCCGAGTTCCAGGCCTTCGCCAAAGAGGGCCTGGCCCGCTTCGAGCGCTGGCAGGGGCAGGCCGCCCTGGCCGAGATCCAGCAGGGCGACCAGCCCAAGGCGATCATCCACACCCTCTCCGAGGCGCTGCTCGCCGCCTACACCGACGCCCCCCTGCTCGACCGCTACGACATGTACCAGATCATCATGGACTACTGGGCCGAGACGATGCAGGACGACGTCTACTTCATCACCCAAGACGGCTGGCCCGCCGCCAACACCCTGCGCGAACTGGTGGTGAAAAAGGGCGAAAAGCTCAAGGAGAGCCCAGACCTCATCATCGACAAGGCCAAATACCGCGCCGAACTGATCCCCCCCGCCCTTGTCGTGCAGCGCTTCTTCGCCCAGGAGCAGCATGCGCTCGATGCACTGCAAACCGCGCTCGACAGCGCCAGCCAGACGCTGGAGGCCTACCTGGAGGAGCACGCCGTGGAGGGCGGCCTGCTGGAAGAGGCACAGAGCGACACCTGCAAGGTCAACAAGGGCAGCGTCACCGCCCGCCTGAAACAGACCCATGACCCGGAAGAGGTCGCGGCGCTTAAACAGGCGCAACGCCTCATCGAGGCCGAGGCCCGTTGCAAGAAGCAGTTAAAAACCGCGCAGGAGGCGCTGGACAAACAGCTGTTCCGCCAATACCCCCAACTCACCGAGGCCGACAACAAGGCCCTCATCGTGCAGGACAAATGGCTCGCCACCCTGGAGGGGCGCATCGTCGCCGAGATCGAGCGCGTCACCCAGCAGCTCGCCAACCGGGTAAAGGGGCTGGAGGAGCGCTACGAGCTGCCGCTGCCCAAGCTGGTGGACGAGGTGGAGCTGCTGAGTGCCAAGGTCGACGGGCATCTGCGCAAGATGGGGTTGGTGTGGTGAGCGGGGGTGAGGTGAAGGAGGCGAGTGTCGAGTATCGGAGTGCTCGGCGGGGGGATGATTGTCCTGTGGGGTATAAGAGGACGGAGGTTGGCGTTATTCCTCAAGACTGGGAGTGCAAGCTATTAGGTGAATGTGGTGATGTTGTACGAGGTGGTTCACCGCGACCGGCGGGAGACTCAAAATATTTTAATGGAAACTATATACCCTGGTTAACTGTTGCTTCCTTAACAAACATTCCTTCCAGTCAAATTTACGTAACCTCCACGGAAACAATGCTAACCAAGTCAGGTTCTTTGCGTAGCAGAACATTAGAAAAAGGGACGTTAATAATTTCGAATAGCGGGGCAACATTAGGGGTTGCCAAAATCCTCGATATTAAATGTTGCGCTAACGATGGCGTAGCTGCAATTATCAATCAACGTATTGGCAATAAGGAATTCTTGGTTCACTTTATTAATACGAAAACCAAAGAATTACATGATGAGGTGGCTACAGGAAATGGTCAACCGAATCTAAATACAAAGCTAATAAGGGCGATACCGGTACCGTATCCACCAGGAAATGAGCAAGCCGCCATCGCCAACGCCCTCTCCGATGTCGATGCCCTAATCACCTCACTGGAAAGACTCATCACCAAAAAGCGCGCCATCAAAACCGCCGCCATGCAGCAACTGCTTACCGGCAAAACGCGCCTGCCGCCTTTTTGTACAGGGAAGCACTTATCGGGCGACTCCAAGGATGGAGAGGAGCCGGTCGCTAAAACCCACACCGGTTACAAACAGACCGAACTTGGTGAGATTCCAGAGGATTGGGAGATTCGTCGACTGGGCGACATTGGAGTATTTTCAAAAGGGACAGGTGTAAAGAAGGATGAGTCCAAGAGCGGATCAATCCCGTGCGTTAGATATGGTGAAATCTACACATTACACCATGATTACATCAAGGAGTTTGATTCGCACATATCTAAACCAGTATCGTTAACTGCAACCAAAATAACCAAAGGCGATTTACTATTTGCGGCCTCAGGAGAAACAAAGGAGGAGATTGGCAAGTGCGTTGCTTTTCTTGATGAATTTGAAGCATATACCGGAGGAGATATAGTTATCCTGCGCCCTTACTGGGGCGACTCCTTGTTCCTTGGTTATTGCTTGAATAGTGATTACGTTGTCAAACAAAAATCGAGCAAGGGGCAGGGCGATGCTGTTGTCCACATTAGTGCAAGTTCACTGGAATCTGTGCAAGTAATCGTTCCCAGAAACGAAGTAGAACAGCAAGCGATAGCAAGTGTGTTGTTTGATATGGACAAAGACATTGATCTGACGCAAAAGCATCTTTCAAAAACCCGACAAATCAAACAAGCCATGATGCAACAACTCCTAACCGGAAAGACGAGGCTGGTATGAGTGAGGTCTGCATTCCCACGGAGGACCGTGGGAACGAGGGGACGTGCCACACAGAACCGCGTGGTAGCGCTGTCCCAGCAGCGCCTCGGCTACGGCTACCTGGGCAACTGGCACGACCGCACCAGCCCTCGTTCCCACGCTCACGCGTGGGAATGCATACGGCGCTTCAACCCAGCACAAGGTATGGGTTCCCACGGAGGACCATGGGAACCAGAACAACGCCTCACCGGCAAGACGAGGCTGGTATGAGCGAGGTCTGCATTCCCACGAAGGACCGTGGGGAAGAGGGGGACGGAAAGACAGAAGCGTCATGAACGAATCGCAACGTGTGGAATGGAAAGTCTCGTGGCGGGACGAGTACCTGAAGTGGATCTGCGGCTTTGCCAATGCCGAGGGTGGCGTGCTGGTCATTGGCCGCAACGATGCGGGTGAGGCGGTGGGTGTGGCCGATGCACGGCAGTTGCTGGAGACCCTGCCCAACAAGGTACGCGACCTGCTGGGCAGCGTCGTCGATGTGAATCTAAGTCACGAGGGCGGCAAGCAGCTGGTAGAGATCCGGGTCGAGCCCTATCCCTACCCGATCAGCTACAAAGGGCAATATCACTATCGTAGCGGCAGCACCAAGCAGGAGCTGAAGGGGGCCGCACTGGATCGGTTTCTGTTGAACAAGCAGGGGCGGCATTGGGATGGGGTGCCGACGCCACAGGTCGGCGCTGCCGATCTGGATACTGCCGCGCTCGCCTTCTTCCGCAAACAGGCGGATCGGAGCCAGCGCCTCACGACCGAGATCCTCGAAGAGACGGATGAGGTGTTGCTGGAGAAACTCCACCTGATCGAAGGGGGTTTCTTGAAGCGTGCCGCGCTGCTGCTGTTCCACGGCGATCCCGAGCGCTTTGCCGTCGGTGCCTGGGTGAAGTTGGGATTTTTCGACAACAACGTCGATTTGCGCTACCAGGACGAGGTGCATGGCAGCCTGTTGATGCAGGTGAATCGCGCCGTCGAGATCCTCAAGGCCAAATACCTCAGGGCATGGATCTCCTACGAGGGGTTGCAGCGCATCGAGACCTGGCCGGTGCCTGAGGCCGCCCTGCGCGAGGCGCTCCTCAATGCGGTGGTGCACAAGGACTATGCCAGTGGCATTCCCATTCAGATCAGCGTCTATGCCGACAAGCTGATGATCTGGAATCCGGGGATTCTGCCGCCCGACTGGGATGTCGCAAAGCTATTGGCCAAGCACGCCTCACAGCCGTTCAATCCCGACGTGGCCAACGCCTTTTTCCGCGCCGGGATGATCGAATCCTGGGGGCGGGGTATCGAACGCATCCTGGAGGCCTGTGCGACGGCGGGTGTCTCCGCACCGCTGTTTCAGTATGAGCAGAGCGGTTTGTGGATCACGTTCAATTTTCCGGTCGAGCAGTCAGGTACGGGGACAGCAACCGAGACGCCGGGGAAAACGCCGGGGAAAACGCCGGGGAAAACGCTGGGGAAAACGCCGGGAGAAACGCTGGGGAAAACGCCGGGAAAAGCACCCCCGAAAACACCAGATAGAATCCTTGCCGTTTTGCGACATGACGGCAGCCTTTCCATTCCAGCGATAGCCGGTGAAGTCGGCAAGTCCGAAAGCGCGGTCGAGCGGGCTATCAGAAAGCTGCGCGAAGAGGGCAAACTGGAACGCATCGGCCCGGCCAAGGGCGGTCGCTGGAAGGTAGTGGAGGATTAGGCAATGAGCCAGGTAGGCCAGCTCGAACGAATTACTCAAAACCGCGTGGTGGCGCTGTTCCAGCAGCGCCTCGGCTACCGCTACCTGGGCAACTGGCACGACCGTACCGGTAACGCCCCCATCGAAGAGGGGCTGCTGCGCGACTGGCTGGCAAGTCGGGGCGTCGACGAGGCGCTGGCCAGCAAGGCGCTGCGCAAGTTCAAGCGCTCCGCCGCCATGGGCGACGGCACCAAGCTCTACCAGGCCAACAAGGCGGTCTACAGCGACCTGCGCTACGGGGTGAAGGTCTCCCCAGGCGGCGGCAGACCGGACAAGACGGTGTGGCTCATCGACTGGGCCGAGCCGCTGAGCAACGACTTCGCCATCGCCGAGGAGGTGACGGTAAAGGGCGACAACACCAAGCGCCCGGACCTGGTGCTCTACGTCAACGGCATCGCCCTGGGGGTGATCGAGCTCAAGCGCGCCAGCGTCGACGTGAACCAGGGGATCCAGCAGAACCTCGACAACCAAAAGAAGGCCTTCATCCGCGACTTCTTCACCACCATGCAGCTGGTGATGGCGGGCAACGACTCCCAGGGGCTGCGCTACGGCACCATCGAGACCCCGGCCAAGCACTACTACCACTGGCGCGAGGAGAACCCCGCCTACAACCCGGAGGTGGACGAGCGGGGCCGCAAGTACCTCTCGCTGGAGGACGACGACAACGCGACCGGGGGCGAGCGGCTCGACTTCGAGATCGCCTGCCTCTGCGCCAAAGAGCGCCTGCTGGAGCTGGTGCACAACTTCATCGTCTTCGATGCCGGGATCAAGAAGCTCTGCCGGCACAATCAGTACTTCGGCGTGAAGGCGGCCGAGCCGCGCATCGCCGCCCGACACGGCGGCATCATCTGGCACACCCAGGGCTCGGGCAAGAGCCTGACCATGGTCTGGCTGGCCAAGTGGATCCGCGAGCATGTGGAAGACGCCCGCGTGCTGGTGGTGACCGACCGCACCGAGCTGGACGAGCAGATCGAGGGGGTCTTCCTCGGCGTCGACGAGCAGATCCAGCGCACACGCAGCGGTAGCGACCTGGTCGCCCTGCTCAACGAGGCCAAGCCGTGGCTGCTCTGCTCCCTGGTGCACAAGTTCGGTCGGCGCGGCGAGGTGAGCGACCAGCAGGCCACCGACGACTACATCGCCGAGCTGCTGGCGCAGCTGCCGAGCGACTTCCAGGCCAAGGGCAACCTCTTTGTCTTCGTCGACGAGTGCCACCGCACCCAGTCGGGCAAGCTGCACAGCGCGATGAAGGCGATCCTGCCCGAGGCGGTGTTTATCGGTTTTACCGGCACGCCGCTGCTCAAGCAGGATAAGCAGAAGAGCATCGAGGTGTTCGGCGCCTTCATCCACAGCTACAAGTTCGACGAGGCGGTGAACGACGGGGTGGTGCTCGACCTGCAATACGAGGCGCGCGACATCGACCAGTACATCCGCTCCCCGGAGAAGATCGACGCCTGGTTCGAGACCAATACCGTCGGCCTCACCGACATGGCCAAGGTGCAGCTGAAGCAGCGCTGGGGCACCATGCAGAAGCTGCTCTCCAGCAGAGAGCGGCTGGAGATGATCGTCAACGACATCTGGCTGGACATGAAACGGCGTCCGCGCCTGATGAGCGGTCGCGGTAACGCCATGCTGGTCTGCGCCAGCATCTATCAGGCGTGCAAGGTCTACGAGCTGTTCGAGCAGACCGAGCTGAAGGGCAAGTGCGCCATCGTCACCAGTTACCTCCCCTCGCCCGCCGACATCAAGGGCGAGGAGACCGGCGCGGGCTATACCGAGCGGCTGCACCAGTACGAGATCTACCAGAAGATGCTCGCCGACTACTTCGAACTGCCCAAGGAGCAGGCGATCAACCGCGCCGAGGAGTTCGAGCGGCGGGTCAAGCAGCAGTTCAAGGAGGAGCCGGGGCAGATGCGTCTGCTGATCGTGGTCGACAAGCTGCTCACCGGTTTCGACGCCCCCTCGGCCACCTACCTCTATATCGACAAGAAGATGCAGGACCACGGCCTGTTCCAGGCGATCTGCCGGGTCAACCGCCTGGATGGCGACGACAAGGAGTACGGCTACATCGTCGACTACAAGGACCTGTTCAACAGCCTGGAGAGCTCCATCCACGACTACACCAGCGGCGCCTTCGACGCCTACGACGAGGCGGACGTACACGGCCTGCTGACCAACCGCCTGGAGAAGGGCCGCGAGCGGCTGGAAGAGGCGCGCGAGACGGTGAAGGGGTTGTGCGAGCCGGTGCTGGAGCCGAAGGCGCTGGCCGACTACCTGCGCTACTTCTGCGGCGACGTGGCCGACCCCGAGGCGCTCAAGCTCAACGAGGGCAAGCGGGTGGCGCTCTACAAGAACGTCGCCGCCCTGGTGCGCGCCTACGCCAACCTCGCCAACGAGCTGGGCGCCGCCGGTTACTCCCCCGCCGACTCCGCCACGGTCAAGCAGGAGGTGGAGCACTTCAGCCAGATGCGCCAGGAGATCAAGCTGGCCGCGCGGGACGAGGTGGACCTGAAACAGTACGAACCGGCCATGCGCCGCCTCATCGACAGCTACGTGCGCGCCGAGGAGAGCGAGACGGTGGTCGACTTCGAGGAGCTGGGGCTGGTGGAGCTGATCATCGCCAAGGCGGCGCAGTACCAGGGCAAAAGCGACGGCGGCCCGGTACCCGAGGCGATGGCCGAGACCATCGAGAACAACATCCGCAAGGTGATCCTCGACGGCCAGCCGATCAACCCCAAGTACTACGAGCGTATGTCCGAGCTGCTGGCGGCGCTCATCGAACAGCGGCGTGAGGAGGCCCTGGACTACCAGGCCTACCTGCAGGAGGTGAAGAAGCTGGCCCAGGAGCTGACCGCGCCGGGGGAGAGCGTCAGCTACCCGGCGTCGATGGATACGCGGGGCAAGCAGTCACTCTACGACAACCTGGACGGCAACGAGGAGCTGGTGGTGCGCATCGACACGGCCATCCACCAGACCAAGAAGGCGGACTGGAAGGGCAACCGCTTCAAGACCCGCGACCTGGAGCACGCCGTGCGCGACGAGATGGGCGACTACGCGGTCGACTTCGATACGATATTCAAGATCATCAAGAACCAGCCCGAGTATGAGTGAGTCGAGCAAGGCGAGTGACACCGTAACCGTCGACGGCATCGAGGTGCAGGTGGTGCGCAAGGCGATCAAGAACCTGCATCTGGGCGTCTACCCGCCCGATGGCCGGGTGCGCATGGCGGTGCCCAACCACATCACCGACGACAACGTGCGCCTGGCCGTGGTCTCGCGCCTGAGCTGGATCAAGAAGCAGCAGCAGGCGTTTCGGCAGCAGGCGCGGCAATCTGAACGGCAGTACGTTTCGGGCGAGTGCCACTACTACCAGGGCAAGAGTTTCCGTCTGGAGGTGATCGAGCGCCGGGGGCGTCATGCGGTAGAGGCGATGCAGTCGGGCCGACTGCGGATGTACGTCAGCCCCGGCACCAGCGTCGCCAACCGGGCCAAGCTGCTGGAGGAGTGGCGCCGGAGCGAGTTGCGCGTGCGGGTCGCGGAGCTGCTCGATCAGTGGCAGCCGCTGGTCGGCAAGGAGGTCACGCACTGGGGCATCAAGAAGATGCGCACCAAGTGGGGCAGCTGCAACCGAGAACGGCGTAGTATCTGGCTCAACCTGGAGCTGTCGAAGAAGCCGCCCGAGTGCCTCGAATACATCCTGGTGCACGAGCTGGTACACCTGCTGGAGCGGGGCCACAACGACAACTTCAAACAGCATATGGACCGCTTACTGCCCCAGTGGCGACTGATCAAGGCGCGGCTCAACCAGCTGCCGCTGAAGCATGAGGAGTGGGGGTACTAGCGCGTATGGTCGCGTCATCACCCGAGGGCTGCGCTGCGCGTGAGCCTTGTTGATGGCCCAGCGCCATCGCGTTATGGCGCCTCAAAGATCATGCAGTCCAGGCGCTGGAGCTGTTCTCCAGCGTGGTGCCTGAGCGACAAAATGCAGATGGTTCTCCAGTACCACATACCCATGGATATTCCACTGCTTCGGGTCTTTTGGCGCTGGAGCGCCTCGGGATGCATTCCCACGCTGATCATCACCGGCGACACCACCATCGACGAGACGCTGGTCGGCGACCTCCCCGTGCTGCGCAAACCGGTACAGGGACTGCGCCTGCGCGCGCGCATCGACGCCCTGCTAGCGGCGAATCACACCTGACAGGCCCCTTTTGGTCGTATGAAATCGGCCTGATTCGCGCATGACATGCCCGCCCTCAACTACCGCGGCGGCTCTTGGCCACCTGCTGCAGCTGCTCGCGCAGCGCCGGGTGGGTATCGAGGAAGTCGCTGAATTCGTCGTTGGGTAGGCGCAGTAGGTGGCAATAGCCGAGCGAGACCACGTCGGCGCTACGTCGTTTGCGGTTGAACAGCGCCAGCTCGCCGAAGAAGTCACCACGCCCGAGGAGCACATTCTGCCCGTGCAGGCGCACCTCCACCGCACCGGAGGAGATGAAATACATGCCGTCGGGCAGGTCGCCACGGCGTACGATGCGCTCCCCCGGTAGGGCGAAGCGCGGGGTGAGCATCCCGGCGATCTCCTCCATATCGCGGTCGCCGAGCGGGGCGAAGAGCGGCACATCCTCCATCAGCTCAAGGGTGTCGAGGCCGAGGTCCAGCTCCGGCAGGGCATGGTCGCGGCGGCGCTCCCGGATGCCCTGGCGCAGGTGGTCGTGCAGCTCCTCGCCGATCAGACCGTCGTCGCGCAGGCCGTCGTAGTGACGCGCCTCCTCGGCCAGGGCGAGCTGGGCCAAGTGGCGCTGCTCCAGCGCCTCGGCATAGTCGGGATACTGTAGCCGCAGGGCGTCGAGGCCCTGCTCCACCGCGCCCTGGCGCACCGCCAGGACCTCCCCCGCCACCTGGGCCACGCGCTCACCGAGCAGCGGCTTGAGCTTGCGGTCGGCGAAGCGCAACAGGTCGGTGAGCACCAGGCGACTCACCAACAGCAGCGCGAAGCGCTCCTCCAGACGATCGGCCAGGAGTCGATGCACCCCCAGGTGGCGGTGCAGGGCGTAGGCAAAACGAAAACCGCGGGTGAACTCCAACGCCCGTCGCCCGGCGCTGGCGTAACCGTGGCGCCCGGCGGTGCGTCCGCCGTCGAACAGTCGCCCGGCGTGGCGCAACAGCTGCGCCACCACCGCCGTCGGCATCGCCCCGCGCTCGTGGTGGGCGAGCACCAGTTCACGCTCACGGTGGGCCAGGGCCAGCAGCGCCAGGTTGAGCCGGTCGCGGTCACCGAGCTGCTCGGTGGGCACATCGGCACGGATGGCATAGGCCGTAGTCACCTGCGCCACGGTCTCCTCGGCGATGGCGAAATCGCGTCCGGCACGGCGCACCTCCTCGGCCACCTCCACCAGCGCCAGCGCCAGCACCTCGTCACGCAGTGCCTGATTGACCGGGCTCAGGCGGTCGAGGTGCAGCAGGCGCATCAAGGGACGCAGGGTGACGCCGTTGACGAACAGGGTGAAGAGCACGAAGCCGGTGGCGAGCACCGCGACGAAGCGCTTCACCTCGGGCTCCAGCAGGGTGTTCTCGGTCACCGCCAGGGCCAGCGCCAGGGTCACCGCACCGCGCAGCCCACCCCACAGGATCACCAGCTTGAAGCTGACGCCGACCCGCTCCGAGAGCCCCACGGCAGAGAGCAGCGGCAACAGACCGAAGAGCACCAGGGCGCGTGCCACCAGGGCGGCGACCACCACCGCCACCACCCAGGTCACCTCCTGCCAGGTGACGCCGAGCACCAGACGCGGCACCAACACGGCGGCGAGCATGAACACGAGTGAGCCAGCGATCACCGCCACCTGCTCCCAGATGCGTTGCAGGTGCAGCCAGTTGGCCGGGGTGAAGCGCCCAGGGCCGAGGGCGGCGAAGGTGATGGCGGCGGCGACCACCGCCACCACGCCGGAGACGCCGAAGAGGCGCTCGCCGAGGATAAAGGCGAGCCAGGGCGCGGCCAGGGTGAGGGTGAACTCGGCGGCGGAGATGTCGCGCAGCAGCGGCACGCAGGCGATCAACACCCGGCCCACCACTACCCCGAGCAGGATGCCGCCGAGGAAACTGGCGAAGAAGGTCTGCACCACCGCCCACGCCCCCCCCTCGGCACTGCCGGTGAGCAGCCCGAGGAGCACGGTGAAGAGGGCGATGGCGGCGGCATCGTTGAGCAGGCTCTCCCCCTCCACCAGCCGGGTCAGGCGCGCCGGGGCGCCGATGTCGCGGAAGATGGCGATCACCGCCGCCGGGTCGGTGGTGGCGATGATCGCGCCGAGCAGCATGCAGACGATGATGCTGGTGCCGGTGAGCAGCGAGAGCGACCAACCCACCACCCCGGTGGCCACCACGACCGCGACCACCGCCAAGAGCAGGATCGGCGCGGCATCGTCGAGCATGCGGCGGATGTCGAGGGTAAGCGCCGCCTGGAACAGCAGTGGCGGCAGGAAGCCGTAGAGGAAGGTGGTGGAGTGGAGCGGTAGCGAGAGCAGTGCCTGGGCCGCCTTGGCGCCCGCGTGCTCCTGGCCGAGCAGGAGCCAAGCGAGGGATCCGATGGCCATCCCCACCGCCGCCAGCAATACGCTGGGGGGCAGGCGCAGGGAGAGCGCCAGCGGCTGTGCCCCGGCGGCGAGCAGCAGCAGGACCGAGAGCAAGAGCAGGAGGACGCCGATATCGATCATGCCCTATCTCCGCCGCCCACCACATCCGCAGCGTCAGCGCGTATCGAGATCATCCACCCACTCATCTTAAGCACCCTCGCTCATCCATAACGCGCCGAGCGGCGCGCACAGAGTTTAACCTAGGCCATACCGACTTCATCCATGGGCTCCCACACGGAGACGCCGTCGACGGACATGGGTGCTCAACGCCCCCCTCGCGTCGGGTGGATAGGCGCAGCGCACCCACCATTTCCCGCGCCAAACTATCGATGAGCCAGGCGCTCAACGCCTGCTCACGTAGGGTGGGTAAGCGTCAGACGGGAAGGGGGCACCCGTATGGCGTCGTTCGAGCTCATTGCTCCGCCTCGGGCCAGACACTCTCCAGATAGAGCACCTGTGTCGCGCCGAACAGCGGCACCTGGTGAAAGACGCGCGTTCCGGGGGGATAGCGCACCTCCAAGGTCTGCTCATCGCGCCAGTGCACCTTTAGCCCATGCTCAAGGTCGCGGACCTTGCCGTGGTCACCAGCGGCGACAAAGAGGTTTCCCCCTTCGTCCCCCCAGCACGGCCGCGATGGGCAGTAGAGAGAGCTGTTGGCTGAAGCCCGTGGTGGCACCGCAAGCGCGCGCGAACTGTACCACCTGGAGCCGTCCGCTCGGGGATGGATAGTGGGCGACGATGCGGTTCTCACAGAGATCGTCAAGGAGCCATGAGAGCCCAACAGACCCGAGACCGACCAGCACGACGAGCGATAACAGTACCCACATCCATGCCTTGAGCTTCGGCACACGCACGCCATCGCCCTCGCCTTGTTACTCAGTGCAGCGCGCGCACCTTGAAGCGCCGCCCCTTGATCTTCCCCTCCGCCAGCACGCGCAGCGCCACCTTGCGCACGCTGCGGTCCACGGCCACGTAGGCGACGTGGTCGAAGATGGCGATCTTGCCTACCTTGGCCGCGGGGATGGAGGGCTCGGCGGTGAGCGCACCGACGATGTCGCCGGGGCGCACCTTCTCCTTGCGCCCGCCGTCGATGCACAGGGTGACCATGGGCGCGCCGAGGGTGAAGCCCTCGGGGGCGCCGGTGCGGATCGGCTCGGGGGTGATCTTGCCGCCGAGGTACTCCTCGACCGCCAGCACGCGGTGCGCCTCGCTGGCCAGGTAGAGGCTCACCGCCACCCCCTTGCCCTCGGCGCGCCCGGTGCGACCGATGCGGTGCACATAGACCTCGGCGTCGCGCGGCAGGTCGTAGTTGACCACCATTTCGAGATCCTCGATGTCGATGCCGCGCGCGGCCACGTCGGTGGCCACCAGCACCGGCACGCTGCGGTTGGCGAAGCGCACCAGGGTGAGGTCGCGATCCTTCTGCTCCAGGTCGCCGTGCAGCGCCAGGGTGGGGATGCCGCGCGCGCGCAGCTCCTCGGCCAGCTCGTCCGCCGCCTGCTTCATGTTGGTGAAGATGAGCGTGGAGGCGGGGCGGTACTCGGCGAGCAGCGCCATCAGGGTGCGTAGCCGCGCCCCCTTCTCCACCTCGACGAAGCGCTGGCGGATGGTGCCTGCGTCGTGGCCCCCCTCGATGGTCACCTGTTGCGGCTCGCGCTGGAACTGCTCGCTCAGTGCGCGGATCTCGTCGGGGTAGGTGGCGGAGAAGAGCAGCGTCTGGCGCCCCTTGGGGGTGGCGGCGAGGATGGTGCGCATGTCGTCGAGAAAGCCCATGTCGAGCATGCGGTCCGCCTCGTCGAGCACCACCGTCTCCACCGCGCGCAGGTTGAGGGTGCGCTTTTGCAGGTGTTTGAGGATGCGCCCCGGCGTGCCGACGACGATGTGCGCGCCGTGCTCCAGGGTGGCGATCTGCGGGCCGAAGGGGGCGCCGCCGCTCAAGGTGACGATCTTGGTGTTGGCGTGGGCGCGGGAGAGCGCGCGCAGCGCCTTGGCCACCTGGTCGGCCAGCTCGCGGGTGGGGCAGAGCACCAGCCCCTGCACGGCGAAGCGCTCGCGGTCGAGGCGCGCGAGCAGGCCGAGGCCGAAGGCGACGGTCTTGCCGCTGCCGGTCTTGGCCTGGGCGATGAGGTCGTGCCCGGCGAGCAGCGGCGGCAGCGCCTGTGCCTGAATCGGCGTCATGCGCTGATAGCCGAGGGAATCCAGGTTGGCGAGGGTGGCGGGGTCGAGCGGGAGGGAGGAGAATGCAGCGTTCACACGGGGGGCCCTTGGCAGCGTGGCGCGGCGGCGCAGTGCCGCAGCGAAGTGCGCGATCATAGCAGCCCCCGCGCCCCATCCCTACCGAGCGAGCCCCCTTATGCGTCCCTGGCAGCTGATCGACACCACCCCGCTCCCCGATAACGGTGAGCTGCGCCTCTACCAGCGCGGCGAGGAGGAGTTCTCCATCATGATCGTCGGCGGCGGCGAGCTGATGAACAGCCGCCTGCACGGCTCGGAGGATGCCCTGGCCGAGCTGGGCTGTGCCCACCTCGCCGACAAGGCCGACGCGCGCGTACTGGTCGGCGGCCTCGGCATGGGCTACACCCTGGCCGCCGCGCTGCGTGCGGTGGGGCCCGAGGCGGAGGTGGTGGTGGCCGAGTTGGTGCCCGCCGTGGAGCGCTGGAATCGCGAACACCTGGGGCGCTTCGCCGGGTACCCGCTCGACGATGCGCGCACCCGCGTGGCGCTCGGCGATGTGGGCGAGCTGCTGCTGCACGCGCGCGGTGAGTACGACGCCATCCTGCTCGATGTGGACAACGGCCCCGAGGGGCTGACCCAGCGCGACAACGACCGCATCTACACCACGGCGGGGCTGGAGGCGGCCTACCGCGCGCTACGCCCCGGTGGGGTGCTGGCGGTCTGGTCCGCCGGGCCCGACGCCCCCTTTAGCGAGCGGCTGCGCTATGTCGGCTTCTTGGTCGACGAGCAGCGCGTGCGTGCGCACGCGGGCCAGAAGGGGGCGTGGCACACGGTGTGGGTGGCGCGTCGGGGTGGGTGAGGACCGCCGCCTATGAGGTACTGGTGCCGAGGCTCTGCCTCGGGACCTTGCTCTTGCGGCTCTGCCGCGCGGGGCCGGGTGGGCCTCCACGGTTGGGCTAGCGGCAGAGCCGTGAAGAGCGGGGTATCCAGGCGGAGCCTGGATACCAGGGAACATACACGCCGAGGCGTGTACTCCAGATGCCCAGCAGTGGATTCTCGGCGGGTGCCGAGACTCTGCCGCGCGGGGCCGGGTGGGCCTCACGCTCCCCGCTCGTTCCCACGCTCTGCGTGGGAATGCAGACTGGGTTCAATCGAGCGCCCGCAGCCAGAAGGTCATCGGCTTGGGGCTCTCCCCTGCGTCGTCCTGCTCCTTCCAACTGAAGGTGGTGCTGAGCTCCGGGTGCTTGCGATAGCCGCGCCTCTCCCAGAAGGGGTCGAGGGGGCGGTAACCCGAGGGGCGACGCGGGTGATCATCCGCCCGTTGCACGGCGCAGAAGCAGGTGAGGTCGAAGCGTCCGAGGCGTCGGGCATAGGCCTCGCGCTCGTCGAAGAAGCGCCCACCTAAGCCGAGCCCGCGATACTCGGGCAGCAGCACCGACTCGCCGAAGTAGAAGATGCGCTCGGGGTCGTAACCGTGGTCGAGGAAGGGGCGGCGAAAGGCCTCCTCCTCGTCGCCCATGGGCACGCCGGTGGAACAGCCCACCACCCGCTCGCCGTCGAGGGCGAGGACGAAGAGGCTCTCGGAGGCACGGGCGTAGGTCTCGATGTAGCGTGCCTCGTACGCCGGGGTACCGTCGTAGAGGTAGGGGTATTCACGAAAGACGCGGATGCGCAGCTCGGCGAGGTCGTCCAGATAGGGGTGGATCTGCACGCCGTGTAGGCTGATGAGGCAGGGGGTAGACATAGCGATGACTCGTGGCGGCAAGCGAAGGGGGGATGGTGCCACAGCCCGGCGGGTGGCGCGACGCCCGGCCCCTTGGCGCAATCCGCACCGGCAGGACTGAAAACGGCCCGCCACGCAGGCACCCCGGGCAGGCTCAAAGTGAGGGCTCACTCTGCCTAGAGATGGCTGTTCTCAGTGCCTTGCATAGCGATCGGGCCAAGGTCTGCGCGTGCCCCGGCCCCAGCGCGCCATTGACGCAGATTAAGGCGAGGCGGCCGCTCAGGGTCGAGGATCACACCCTCACTCCACGAGGGCCCGCGCATGCGCCAACCACATCTCAGCATCCTCACCGCCGCACCGCACCGCCCCTTTTTTCTCCTCGGTGCCGTGCAGCTACTACTGCCGATGCTCTTCTGGGCCCTGGAGCTGGCCGGGCGCACCTTCGGTGTGGCGCTGTTGCCGGGCCCGGCCCTGCCCGCCAGTTGGCTCCACCCGGTGCTGCTGCTCTTCGGCCTCTTCCCCTTCTTTATCTTCGGTTTTCTCATGACGACCTTCCCGCGCTGGTTGCGTACCACGCCCATCGCCCGCCACCACTACAGCCGCGTGGCCGCGCTCATGGGGCTCGGCATGGGGCTGGCGTGGCTCGGGGTGTGGGGCGGTGTGGGGCTGTTCGCCTTCGGCTTCGGGGTCTGGCTGCTCGGCCTGGCCATCGGGGTGTGGCACCTGCTCCAGGTGACGCGCGGGGCCAAGGGGGCGGACCGCTTCTACGAGTGGTCACTCCTGGTCGCGCTCGGCGTGGCGCTGCTCGCCGGGCTGCAGACGCTGGTCTCGCTGCTCAACGGCAACTGGGCCTGTGTCGGGCGTGGCGTACAACTCGGCCTGTGGCTCTTTCTCATCCCGTTGCTGCTGCTCGTGGCACACCGCATGCTGCCGTTCTTCTCCAGCGTGGTCATCCCGCAGTACCGCCTGGTCCAGCCACGCGGGCTACTCCTGGGCCTGTGGCCGGCACTGCTGCTGCATCTGGGCGGCGAGCTGGGGCAGCTACCGCTCCTACGCCTGGCGGGGGACCTGCCACTGCTGCTCGGGGGGCTCTACCTGGCACGCCACTGGGGGTTCTGGGCGGCACGTCGTGAGAAGCTGCTGTGGGTGTTGCA
This sequence comes from Gammaproteobacteria bacterium, assembly GCA_003252455.1. Classification (GTDB taxonomy): domain Bacteria; phylum Pseudomonadota; class Gammaproteobacteria; order Thiohalomonadales; family Thiohalomonadaceae; genus SZUA-467. The sequence goes on along the minus strand of QKED01000003.1, from coordinate 61,837 downwards.
CCTGGCCTTCGCCGCCTTCCCCCTCGGCATGGGGCTGTTTGTGCTACAGGCGCTGGTAGAGCTGACCAGTGGTGAGCTGTGGCTGGCGCGCGCGCCTCTGCATACCCTGACCATCGGTTTCGCTGGGGCGATGGTGATCGCCATGGCGACACGGGTGAGCCGGGGCCACTCGGGGCGCACCTTGGCGCTCGATGGTCTGAGCTGGCTCGCCCTGCGCCTGCTCGGGCTGGTCTTGGCCCTGCGCGTGGCGGCGGAACTGCCGCTCGGCTGGGGGGTGAGCAGCGGCCTCAACCTGGCCGCCGCGCTGCTCTGGCTGGGGGCACTCGGCCCCTGGGTGTGGCGCTATGGGCGCATCTACCTGAGCCCGCGCGTTGACGGCCAGCCGGGCTAGGGGGAGTAGAAACGCAGGGTGTTGCGCCCGGCGGCCTTGGCCTGGTACATGGCCAGATCGGCCCAGCGCAGGATGTCGTCCGCCTCGCCATCATCGCCAGTGAAGAGGGCGATACCGATGCTGACGGTGCAGGTGTGGGTGATCTGGCTGGTGCGCTCGGCGCTGTGGACCTCCAGCCGATAGGGCTCGGAGAGGCGTGCGAGGAGCTTCTGCGCGATCAGCTCCACATCGGCGCGCGACGCCCCGGCCTCGCTGCAGAGGCGCCCGACGAGCACGACGAACTCGTCGCCCCCGAAGCGCGCCACCGTATCACTCTCGCGCAGGTTGCCACTCAGACGCCGCGCCGCCTCCACCAGGAGCAGGTCGCCGACCTTGTGGCCGTACTGGTCGTTGAGCGGCTTGAAGTTGTCCAGGTCGAGGAACAGCAGCGCGGCGTGACAGCCGGTGCGCTTGCAGCCGACCAGCGCCTGGGCCAGGCGGTCGTTGAGTAGACGACGGTTGGGCAGGTTGGTGAGGGTGTCGTAGAGCGCCTGGTGGCGGATCTGCTCTTCGAGCTGCTTGCGCTCGGTGATGTCGAGGTGGATGCCCGACATGAGGCGCGGCTGCCCCCTCTCGGTACGCCCCACCAGGCGCCCCCGGTCGAGCACCCAGACCCAGTGGCCGTCGCGATGGCGCATGCGCAGCTCGCAGTCGTAGAAGTCGCTCTCGCCACGCAGGTGGCGCTCCAGCGCCTCCTGTGCCCGCTCCAGGTCGTCGGGGTGGGTGAAGCGCTTCCAGGTCTCCAGCGAGGTGGGGGCGAGGTCGATGAGGCGATAGCCGATGATCTCGGCCCAGCGCTCGTTGAACACCGCCTCGCCGGTCTGCAGGTTCCACTCCCAGGAGCCGGCGTTGGTACCGCGCAGGATGGCGTCGAGGCGCATGCGCTCGGCGGCCAGCGCCTCTTCGTAGCGCTTGCGCTGGGTGATGTCGGTGTGTGAGCCGGCCATGCGGTAGGCGACGCCGTGCTCGTCGCGCAGGATGGTGCCGCGCCCGAGGATCCAGCGCCACCCCCCCTCCTTGGTGTGCAGACGAAACTCGGTGAGGTAGCTGTCGCTGTGCGGGTCGGCGAGCACCCGCTCCAGCTTCTCGAACACCGGGTCGGCATCGTCCGGGTGCATCAGGGCGCGAAAGGTCTCGATGGTGTTGCCGAGCTCCGTGGCACTGTAGCCGATCATGTTCTTCCACTTGGGCGAGAAGTAGACCTCGTCGCTCACCAGGTTCCAGTCCCAGATGCCGTCGTTGACGCCGTTGATCGCCAGCTGCAGGCGCTCCTCCGAGCTACGCAGCTCCTCGGCCCCCTGCTTGAGTCCGGCGGCCATGCGGTTGAAGCCACGAATAAGGTGGCGCATCTCCGGGCTGCCCACCTCGTCGAGGCGGATGTCGAACTCCCCCCCGGCGATGGACTCGGTGGCCTGCTCCAGACGCCGCAGCGGGCGCAGTCCGAAGCGCAGCACCAGCCAGATGCCGATGAAGTCGATCACCACCGCCAACAGCAGGATCGCCATGTGCTGCAGCAGACGGGTCCAGACCCGGTCGGCGAACATGCGCGGGCTGAGGGTCAGGCTGAGGCGGCCATACTCGCGCCCCCCCACCAACACCGGGGTGGTCCCCTCCAGTTGGTGAAAACCGAACAGGTCGAGAAACCAGTGCGGTGTGCGGCTGGAGCGTTGCGACTCCTCGCTGCGTAGCACCACCCCCTTCACGTCGACGAACTTGGCGTCGACGATGAGCGGACGGGCGACATAGTAGTCGAGGGTCTGCTGCAGGGTGGAGAAGTCGCCGATGGCCACCACCTCGGCCAGGGCGTTGGGCAGGGTGACCAGCTCCTGGTCGAGGGTCTGCTGCAGGTCGCTCTGACTGTCGCGGGCCTCCTGGCGCGCAGCCACACCCACCATCACCAATCCGGCGGTGAGCAGGGCGATGCTGGCGGTGACCAGCAGGCGCCCCGCGAAGGGGAGATGGTGCCAGAGACGCGAAAGCATGGGCTATTTGATGTCCTTTACCAGCGTGGTGCGATAGAACTCGATGTAGCTGTGGTAGTCCTCCTGGGAGGAGGCACGAAAACCGAGGTCGCCCTTCTGCCCGATCACCTGGGCGCTGGCCGCGAGGATGGCGGCCCCCTCCGGGTCGGCATCCATGCCGTCGAGGGCGGCACGCACCCTCTCGACCACCGTCGGCGGCACGCGTGGGTGCGCGTTGATCGGCAGATTGAGGAACTCGTCGGACTGCCAGAGCACGCGATACTCGACCCCCTCGCGCGCGGCGAAGGCCCGCATCACCAGGCTGTTGACCCCGGCGGCGATAACCCGACCGACCTTGAGTTGGCCCATGATCCCCTCCTGGTTACCACCGAACACCGGGGTCACCTCGATACCCTCGTGCAGTAGCTGATTCATCGGTACGGCATAGCCGACGAAGGCGGCCAACGAGGGGAAGCCCACCTCGTGACCCTGCAGCTCCTCCAGGCGTTGGATGGGTGAGTCCGCGAGGGTGACGATCTGACCGCGGATCGCCTCGGCGCGTGGGCGCAGGATCACCTGGTAGTTGGCCTCGGCCATCTTCGGCTGGAAGATGGTGTTGGAGTAGACGAAGTCGTACTCGCCGCGCTCGGTGGCGGCGTTGGAGTCGGGGGCGGTGCGCGCGAGCTTGAGTGTGAGGCGTACGCCACTCCTCTTCTCGACATAGTCGAGGATCGGGTTCCAGTACTGCGCGGTGAGCACGGCGCTGCGCTGGGAGAGCACGCCAAAGCTGTAGTCCTGGGCCATCACCTCCGTGGGGGCGCCCCCCTCGGCGTGGGCCCACAGGGGCAGGGCAAGCAGCAGGCTACAGAGGTAGCGGGTAAGTCGTTGCATGGGAGTGAACCTCTCTGTTGTCAGTCGAGCAGTCGGCCACTCGCCATCCTGCGTGGCCCCGTGGCTGCCTGCGCAGCACCCAGAGGCGCCTCCCTCTTCCCCCCCACACCGGCACATGCACCAAAATGAGGGCGGGTATGACCGCTATAGTAAAGTGTTCCCCGCTTCCCGGTCACTCGATTGTGTTATGGGTCACGAAAGTTCGCCGTTCGTGCCGCCCAGACGCAAAAAGACCCGACAGGCCGTAGGGGCCTATCGGGTCTGCCGGCGCGCGGGTCCGCCTACTGACGCGACTCCTGCTCCTCGGCCATACGCTGCAGCTCGTCGCACTCGGGCAGGTGCATCTCCTCCTCGCCCAGATAGAGGTCGCAGCTGGCGGTGTTCATCGCCTGCAGACAGCGGCGCACCGCCTCGTACTCCTTGGGGTGAGTGACACGGTCGACCGTCACCCAGTTGCTCTGCTGGCAGTAGGCCCCGGAGAGGGTCTGCTCCATCATCTGCACCATCTCGGGCGGCATCTGCGCGCGCATCGCCTCGATCTGCGGACGGGCACACTCAAGACCACGCTTGCACACCGCCTCGGCGAGTTCGTGCAGCTCATCGGCCTGGAGCGGGGCGCCGCTCAGGGCGGTGAGGGCCAACAGGGGGAGAAATCGTTTCATCATTGTCGGGACTCCTGGTGAACGGTCGATGGTCAGGGTGCTGGCTCGGAGCACCACGCGCCCTAGACTATCCCAAACCCCACGTATCGAATGTGCCCTGCCGCACCACGCGAAGAAAAATCCCCTCAGGGCAGTTGCAGGGTGATCCGCTCCGGGGCCAGACAGAGCCCGGAGCCACAGAGCTGCACCGCCACCACGATGTGCAGCGGCCCACGCCGCCCCTCCCCGACCCAGCGCGGCGTCGCCACCAACACGAGGTCGCCCTGATAGAGCGCAACAGGCTCGGCACTGCCGAGGGCGACCCTCTCGCCGGGCGGATACCCCACCCCATCGAGCTGCCAGCCCCCCTCCCCCTCGATGCGCGTCGGCACCAACTCGGGGTCGTTCACCTCGGCGGCGTTGCAGTGCCACCCCTCGCGCAGGCTGAGGCGGATGCGCACAGCGCCACCCTCGGCACGGCGCAGCTCCAGGCGCAGGGCGCCGTTGGCACTGTAGGCGAGCGGCCCCACCTCCCCGGCGCGCAGCTCCTCGGCGGCGAGCAACATATAGCTGTAAGCGCTCGGCTGCTGAGCGATCTGCGCGGCGAAGGCGCCGAGCAGCCGCTCGGCGGCCTCGCGGTAGCGCGGCTCGCCCGTGCGCCGCGCCAGCCGGGTGAAGAGGCGCAGCCCCACCGAGTTGCCCGAGGGGATGGCGCCGTCGTGACTCTCGATGAGGCGGGTGAAGCCACCCAGGTCGCTGTTCTCGCTCATGTAGAGGCCGCCGTGGTCCGGGTCGGCGAAGCGCGCGATGAGCGCATCGGCCAGCTCGCGGGCGCGGGCGAGCCACGCCGGGTCGCCATCGGCATCGTAGAGCGCCACCAGCCCCTCGCCGAGGTAGGCGTAGTCCTCCGCCGTGGCGGGGGTCGAGGAGCCGCCGTTCAGGTGGGCACGGTAGAGCTGGCCTTCACGGTGGCGGTTGTGCCGCCACAAAAAGTCGGCGGCATGGCGCGCGGCGTCGAGGTAGCGCGGCTCGTGCAACCACCAGCCCGCCTCGGCCAGGGCGGTGATGAGCATGCCGTTCCAGGCGGTGAGCTGCTTGTCGTCGCGCAGCGGGTGGATGCGCCGCTCGCGCTCGGTGTAGAGCTTGTCGAGCAGGGTGTCGAGGCGCGTGGTGAGGGTCGCCTCGTCGCTCCCTTGCGCCTTGGCCACCTCCGCCAGCGGACGCGGCAGATGGAGGATGGTGTCGCCCTCGAAGTTGCCATGCGGGCGGATCTCGAAGATGGCGCGGGCCAACTGCATCTCCTCCTCGTCGAGCACGGTGTCCAACGCCTCCTCGCGCCAGACGAAGAAGGCCCCCTCACGGCCCTCACTGTCCGCATCGGTGGCCGAGTAGAAGCCGCCCTCCGGGGCCTGCATCTCACGCAGGGTGTAGTCGAGGGTGCGGCGCACCACGCGGGCGAGGCTGGCCTCGCCGCTGAGGCGGTAGGCGTGCAGGTAGGCGCGGGCGAGCAGCGCCTGGTTGTAGAGCATCTTCTCGAAGTGCGGCACCAGCCAGCTGTTGTCGGTGCTGTAGCGGGCGAAGCCGCCGCCCACCTGGTCGTGGATGCCGCCGCGCGCCATGGCACGCAGGGTGCCGAGCGCCGCCTCGCGCGCCATGCGGTCGCCGTGGCGCTCCGCCTGGTCGAGCAGCAGCAACAGATGCCCCTCGTGGGGGAACTTGGGCGCCTGACCAAAGCCCCCCTCGAACTCGTCGTACTGCCCAATGATGGCCGCCGCCGCCGACTGCGCCGCCTCCTTAGGCAGCGCCGCCGCGCCGTGACGCGCCGCGTGCATACGCCGGATCCCCGCCGCCAGGTCGTGCGCCTGACTGCGCAGCCCCGCCTCGTCGCTGCGCCAGATCTCCTGGGCGCGATTTAAGAGGGCGATGAAGTTGTCGCGCGGGAAGTAGGTGCCGGAGAAGAAGGGCTCGCCCTCGGGCGTCAGCAGCACGTTGAGCGGCCAACCGCCGCTGCCGTTCTGCAACAGCGAGGCGGCCATGTAGGCGGCATCCAGGTCCGGGCGCTGCTCGCGGTCCACCTTGATCGGCACGAAGTAGGCGTTGAGCAGCGCCGCCACCGACTCGTCCTCGAAGCTCTCGCGCTCCATCACGTGGCACCAGTGGCAGGTGGCGTAACCGATGGAGACCAGGATCGGCCGGTTCTCCGCGCGCGCCTTGGCCAGCGCCTCCTCGCCCCAGGGGTACCAATCCACCGGGTTGTGCGCGTGCTGGTGCAGGTAGGGCGAGGGCTCCAGGATCAGCCGGTTGGTGTACTTGGGCGCACCGTCGGCGTTGAAGTGCTCCGTGCGCGGGCGGTAATCCGCCCCCTGGACGGCGAGCGCCTCGGCCAGGCGGGCGGCGAGTTCGGGTGGGTGCATGGGGGTGGCTCCGGTGGTGAAGGCGAGCAGCAGGCCCAGGAGGGTTAGGGAGATTTGGGGAAGAGTTAGGCTGCGCATCCCAGGGATGTGGGGACGGTCGCCCCCCATCGCCACCCCAAGCCGGAGCGCCAAGCCGGAGCGCCAAGCCAACGGCTTGACCGTGCCTAGCCCCCCCCCCCTCACAAGCCGTTGGCGTGTGGCTCTGTGCCCATTGCTTCGCAAGGCCATCGCGCCCATGGGGCGCTCCTACAGCGAGGGGCGGATTCTCTCCCCGTCACCCGGCCCCATACCGCCAAAGGCACGCAGGAGCGGGCCATGCCCACGATGACCGCCCCCCACACCCAACATGTCGTGTCCCACCAAGCGACGATGCCACGCGCACGACATCGATCACGAAGGCGACATCGACGAACCCTGCCCGGGTCGCCACATAGGTGAAATCCGCCACCCACAGCGGGTTGGGGCGAGTGGCGCTGAATCGGCTCAGGTGCCGGCTCACTGCGCGTGGTGAGGGGTTTGTGGCCACAAACGGCGGCTTGTGGACACCGCTGGCGCCTTAGCCGTTTGACCGTGCAGCGGGCAACCTCGCTTCGTCGTGCTCATGACGCCACCCTTTCAAGGTTTGGAGCCTCCGACTAACCGGGGGGTTCACAGCGACCGCTGGTCACCCCGCACAGATAATTCTCCCCTCGTCGAGACAAGCTGTTACCATGGCGGCACTTGTCGTAACTCGGCGACAAGCCAACGTACCCGACCTTCGGGCTACGCACCGTTCGGCTGCTTTGTGCGTTTACAGCCGACTGTCTCTCTAAATAATGCACTCCAATGTTAGATACCTCACTTAATGAATATATATGTTGGCAACCTTGCCTATAGTGTGACCGATGGCGACCTGCGCGAGGCCTTCGAGGCCTTTGGTACCGTGGATAGCTGCTCCGTGCTGATCGACCGTATGACCGGCCAGTCCAAGGGTTTCGGCTTCGTCGAGATGCCCAATAACTCCGAGGCGGATGCCGCCATCAAGGGCCTCAACGATCAGCAGATCCGTGGCCGCGCAGTGAAGGTCAATCAGGCCAAGCCGCGCGCCGAGCACGGTGGCGGCGGTCGACGCTACTGAGCCGCAGCTGATGTGAGCTGTTGCGGGCCGCGAGGCCCTGACGCATACAGAGCACATGAGATGCAACAGAAAGGGGGCTTCGGCCCCCTTTCTCGTTGTGGCTGGCGACACTCGTCGCCATCCGTCGGTCAGCAGACCTTTTTCGCTCAGTTCCTCCCCCCCTGCGCGCAAACAGCGACCGTAGCCCGGATGAAACGCGCGAAATCCAGGGCCATGCTCCAATTGCGCCGCCAAAATTCAACGCGCCGAGCCCTGCGACCCGCTGTGCTCCTTGCGGGATTCGGCGTGCTACCTGCCTGGGGGAGTTACTGCCCCTGGCACCACGCGCTGCGTGGCGATGCGCCTTGGAGCGTTAAGCCAACGGCTTGACCACGGCCTGGCCAGACTCCCGATACAAGCCGTTGGCTTGTGGCTCCGCGCTACCGGCCACCTGGGGTCACGGGGCGATGGCCTCATGCACCTCGCGCTGCGTGGCAATGCGCCTTGGAGCGTCAAGCCAACGGCTTGACCACGGCCTGGCCTGACTCCCGACACAAGCCGTGGGCTTGTGACTCCGCCTCTCCATGCCGGGTGGTTGTGGGTTCTCCTAATCGAAGGGGACGAAGGCGGGCAGCGCCTCCAGCCGGGCCATCCAGCTACGCACGGCGGGGTAGCCCTCCAGGCTCACCTCACCCATGGGCGCGAGGCGCACGTAGGGGTAGCAGGCGATGTCGGCGATGGTGGGGCGCTCGCCGATCAACCACTCACTCTCCTGCAACCGCCCCTCCAGCACGCCGAGCCCGGCGTGGCCTTCGGCCTGGCACTGGGCCAGATCGAAGGGGCGACCGAGCACCTTGACGGCACGGGCGCGGGCGAGGCCGTAGAGCAGCTCGTTCTCGGAGAGGGCGAGCCACTGCATCACCTGCGCCTCACCGAGGGCGTCGCTGGGCCGCCAGGCGTCGCCGCCGTAGCGGCGGGCGAGGTAGACGAGGATCGCCATGGAGTCCCAGATCAGTGCTTCGCCATCGCGCAGCACGGGGATCTGCCCACGCGGGTTCATCTGTTTGAATTCGGCGGTCTGGCTCGCGCCTTTGAGGATATCGACCTGCTCGCTCTGGTAGTCGAGGCCGAGCAGGGCGAGGAGCAGGCGCACCTTGTAGCAGTTGCCGGAGAGGGGGTGTTCGTAGAGGGTGATGGCGGACATGGGGACTCCTGTCAGGGCTGGATGGGTATGCGCTTGGAGCAGTTCCAGTAGACCTGCTCGACCTGCACGCGCACGGCGCGGGGGGCGTCGGGCCAGTGTGCGGCCCACGCCTTCGGGGTGTCGAGCAGTTCGGCGTGGCCGTTGACGCGCAGGCGGCGCTGGGCGGCGAAGTCGATGAAGAGCAGGCCGAGCTGTGGATTGCTGACGAGGTTGCCAAGGCTGTTGAACAGGCCGTTACCGGGGTAGTCGGGGAACCAGAGCGTCTGCGCATCGATGACGCGAGCGGCACTCGCCTGCCCCGACTCGCTGCCGCGAAAGCTGCAGTCACAGGCACCGTCGGCACTGGCGGTGGCGAGGAAGAAGAAGGGGCGCTGGTCGATAAAGCGCCACTGCCCGTCGCTCAGCGTGTGGCCGATGATGCGTGCGAGGGCGTCGCGCCGCGCGTCGTCGGCCTCGGGGGTGAAGCGCTGTTGCGCGGCAAGCTCGCCAGGGTGAAAGGTCATTGGCTCGCCTCCAGCTTGCGCGCGGCCTGGGTGCGCCCGGCGTAACCCCAGGCGTCGGCGCTCACCTCGTGGATGAGGATGTAGCTCGCCTCGGCCAGCTCGCCGAGGGTGTCGCGTAGGAGCCGGTCGAGCCTGGCGATGAGGGCGGCCTTCTCCTCGGGGGTGTTGGTGCCTTGGGTGATCTTCACATCGAGATAGGCGGTAGGCTGGGTGACGGGGACTGCGGCGATGGTCCAGAGGCTGGCGTCAGCACGCTTGTCGTCACTGGCGATATGCACGGCGGTAACGGCGCGGCGCTTGCCCATGAGCTGGGCCATGGCGTCGGTGATCCCCTCGGCGAGGCGCGCGGCCTGTTCTGTGGTCGGGGTACGGGAGAGGCGCAGGTCGATGTAGGGCATGGGAGGCTCCTTGCGGTCGGCGTGGATTGTTTTGTGCAAAGGGTGGCCCCCTCGCACCCATTTGTGAAATGATTTAATCGCATAACACTTATTCGATTTTGCGATGAATATCCGAGAGCTGGACCTGGAGCTGCTACGCACCTTCGTCACCGTGGTGGAGGGCGAGGGCTTTACCCGTGCGGCGGAACGGCTGCACCGCACCCAATCGACCGTCAGCCAGCAGATCCGCCGCCTGGAGGAGCGCGTCGGCGGCCCACTGCTACTGCGCGACACACGCAATCTGGCGCCCACCGAGCGGGGCGAGTTGCTGCTCGGCTACGCCCGTCGCCTGCTGGCGCTCAACGACGAGGCGCTCGGTGCCCTGGCGCAGACGCGGCTCCAGGGGCGCGTGCGTCTCGGAGCCGCACAGGAGATCGCCGAAGGGGGTCTGGCCGACCTGTTGGCGCACTTCACCCGGCTCCACCCTGGCGTGCAGTTGGAGGTGCGGGTAGACGCCAACCTGCGTCTGCGCGAGGCGGTGGCCAGCGGCGAACTGGACCTCACCGTGCTGTTTCAGGACCCCGGCGAGGCCTTCCCGCCCGGGGCCCAGGGGGAGTTCATCGAGCGCCTGCCACGGGTGTGGGTGGCCGCCGAGGGCTTTGCCTGGGAGCCGGGCACGCCCCTGCCGCTGGTGCTGCCGGTGGCGCCGTGCATCTTCCGCAACGCGGTGCTCGCCGCCCTCGACCGCGCCGGTCTGCCCTGGCGCCTGGTGCTCTCCACCCCGAGCCTGGCGGGGCTGCGCGCCGCGGTGCGCGCCGGACTCGGTGTCGGCGTGCGCAGTGCCCGCTGGCTGGAGGGCGACCTGCAACGCCTAGACCACGCCCTCCCCACCCTGCCCGACGTGGAGCTGGTGCTGCTCACCGGCGGTGAGACCGACGCCCAGGTGGTGGCACGCCTGCGTCAGGCGATCCGCGAGATGCTGGCGCACACCCCCCATCTCGGTCGTTGAAGGTGAGCTACCGTGTTTCGCTCGGCGAGAAGCGTAGCGGCTGCGGCCATACGCTCTCGCTCCACTGTCCATCCGCGTCCAGGTAACCCGTGTTACGCCTGAAGAGCAGGGCCGGTTCGCCCACCTCGAACAGTAAGGCGGGGAGTTCATCCATGCGCGAGAGAGTACTCAAGGGGGTGTTTTGGTCGTAGCAGTATCCAGCCTGAAGGCGCGCATAGAGCAACTCATCGGTACTGTTGAGCGCCAGGTCAAAGTAAAGGGTGGAGGATCTGCACATCACCTGTACCCACTCGCCGCGCAGGCGTAGGGAGCGGTAGAGACGGTCGTCGCTGCTGTAGCGGATATTCGCGCAGAGGGGGGCGTCGAACAGGGCGCGAAGCGCGTCGGGGGCATCGTCGACGGGCAGGCAGAGGCGCCAGTTGTCGAACTGGGTGGCGGCGAGGCGTTCGAGCAGGAAGTCGCTCGGGGTGCGACCGGTGGCGCTCCAGGGGCGGCCTTCAACGTCGCGGAGGTGAATGCCCCACTCGATGGCGTCGATGGGGGATTCGGGGTCTTGGGCGGGGAGGTGGGAAAAAGTCAGCTCGTAGGGAATGGGGCGTTTATGGTCGAGCAGAAGTCCGGTGCCTGCGATGCTCGTCTCTAGATCGGTCTCTGAAAGAGTAAGCAGGAGAGTCATCGAACAACTTCTCGATATGGCGTGAATCTGGATAAAACGTCATCCACCACCGCAGAGTGCACTTCATTCGAAGAGAGCTATTCAGCCCGCGCTGACTTCCACTGATCCAGCGCCAAGCGATCCTGTGCATTCAATTCGAGGGAGCTATTGGTGATCTGGCGGAAGGTGAGTTCTCGGCTGACCTGATAGGTTCGGCTCAGCTCGGCAGCGGCCTCGACGACACTCGACGCATGACGCACGCGCTCCGCCGCCTCCTTTTGGGGAAGAAGAAACTCGGCGGCAAAGGCGTTAGCCCTCTGTTCTGGGTGTTTAGGCACCTGTCCGCCCAGCACCTCGACGAGCGGCAACGCAGTGGCACGGTCACAGAGCAGGTGGCACAGCTCATGCGCGAGCGTCGCGCGATAGCCAAAGGGTGTGCCAGGGCGGGCTGCGCGATTGAGCAAGATGGCCGGGCCATGATTGGGTCCCCAGGCGGCGATCGCGTCGACCCCAGTCGCCTCAGGTAGTTGGATCTCCTTGAGCGTCACGCCTAACTCCCGCATCAGCGCTTCGATATCGACAGGGCCCGTTGTGCATGCGCAGACCGTACGTAAGCGTCGCGCTAACTCATAGCCTTGTTGGTAGGCGAGCGTTCCGTACCTATCGAGCGCAGGAAGCCGACTAACCCACTCATCAAGGAGCGGTGTGTCACTCTTGTGCAGCTCTTTGATGTGCCCGAGGATAATCGCACGCGATCGCCAAGCGACACCCTTGGTCATACGAGCGACGGCGAGCAATTCGCTCTGCTCCAACCGGGTCACAGGGTCCGTGTCATCTGTGTCGCACGAGAAGAATTCTGCTGGTGACTCATCGCCAGCCAACTGCTCGATCTCACTAGCGGATAGACCGGTGGCGTAGGTGAGAGTGGTTTCGTTCACCCTCTGCATTCGCCCCTGCCACTGAGCAGCGGCTTGTACCGCACGTGCCTCAGTCGACGGAGCAAGATGCTCGGCAAGAGAGTCACCGAGCGCCTCTAAACAGCCAACCACCTCGGCCGCAGGGCGCATGACCGGCGCGTCGAATTCGAGCGACCAGAGCATATACTCCTTGCCTACGCGCTCGACCCAAAGGGTGGGAAGGTAGATACCTCTCAAGAAGCGCGCAAGGTCATGATTCATCATGAAACCGAACAGCTCCTCCTCTTCGCGTTCGGCAACCGCACGGGGATAGCGTGCCCAGCGCGCCTCCGCCTCACTGCGTAACTGATTCGGCGTGGTAATTTCGAGTGGAAGCGGACTACCCTCCTCCAACAGTAACCACGGCCAGGCACGCGCCAGCCCAGCCAGGAGGTCGACCCAGGTCCAGCTGACCGGCCCCTCTCGGTCCCCATCCGTTTGGCACCAGACCTTATGCGGGCCGATCCATGCGGTGAGCTCCAGCCAAGCGAGGCCTGGCCAGCGCACCTCGTGCGCAGATTCGGCGATCTCGAATCTCAGCCCGTGCTCGGAACCTATCGACCGTACTGCTTCAGCCACGCCTCGAACTCCTTGTGGTAGCCATCATGCTCGGCCATCTCTCTGAGCTGCCGAACAATCCTAGGCGGTAATGGACCCGCGCCGAGGTCTCCGCGCCATGGATAGCCGTGCCAAGAGAGACCCGGTTGTGTCGGCGCTGCCTCATAGATGACCCCGCGATAGACCGCATAGACATGCTCCGCAGTGGTAGAGCCGGGAAGAAAGTAGGGAACCCCTTTGCGTAGTAGCGATTGTGCCAGCTCATCGGTGATGGAGGCATGGCACTTTCCGACGGGGCCCTTCGGTGAGGGATGAAAGCCCGCTTCATCGTACTTCCAGCGGTGCTTTTTGCGGCCCTCGGCTCGGTCGTAGAGCCAGTCGGCTTGTTCCATCACATCCATTTGCAAATCCCTCTGTCCCTTGTGATCTTGTCCGATCGACAGGACTCCAGCCATCAGTCTAGCCGAGCATCCACTCCATTACGTAACTCGCATAGCCGCTCCACGCAGTTCCAATGACGAGATACCAAAAGCCCTGGCGGGTGGCGTCGAAGTCAGCCCTTACTTGCTCAGCTTCTGGGCCCTCACCTACGCCTTCAGTAATGAAACCACAATCTATGACATATTTTTCTTTGTGCCGCTGCGAAGGCGATTTTCGTAGAGGTTCTCTCATGGTCAGTAGTACACCAAAGAGCAAGATGACTGTGCCTGCGCTTCCAAAAACCGAGGCAGTCCTAGTGAAAACACTAACCAAAGTGGATGTCACCACCGCAGTGACTGAGAGGAAACATGCGTTTTCTGAGTCGGTGAGCGCGAAAATCAGCTTTTCACTGAGACTTTTATGTGCAGATTCCGCTTGCTCAGCTGACATTATGACAATCCATCCCTTAACGTTCATAAACTCACCGTGATAGCCCCCTTACGGGGGCTGTCACCATTCTGCAAGCTGCACCTCACAACCGCGCAATCTTCTCCCTCTGCTCCTTGAGCGAGGCGAGCGCCGCCTCGGCCTCGGCCAGCTTGGCGCGCTCCTTCTCGACCACGTCAAGGGGGGCGCCGCTGACGAACTTCTCGTTGGAGAGTTTGCCGCCGAGGCGGCCCACCTCCTTGGTCAGTTTGTCGATCTCCTTATCGAGGCGCGCCAGCTCGGCGTCTTTGTCGATGAGACCGGCGAGGGGGATGAGCACCTTCATCTCGCCGACCAGGGCGGTGGCGGATTCGGCGGCCTCGTCTCCGGCGTCGAGGACGGTGAGGGCTTCGAGGCGGGCGAGGCGGATGAGCAGGTTGCGGTTGGCCTCGACGCGGGCGCGGTCCTGCTCGGAGGCGTCTTGCAGCAGCACGGGCAGCGCCTTGCTCGGGGCGATGTTCATGCCGGAGCGGATCTTGCGCACGCCCATGATGAGGCCCATGACCCACTCCATGTCGGCCTCTGCGTCGGCATCGCTGCTGTAGTCGGCGTCCTGCGGAAAGGCCTCCAGCATGATCGTGCCGCCACCTTTCCCTGCGAGGGGGGCGATGCGCTGCCAGATCTCCTCGGTGATGTAGGGCATGATCGGGTGGGCGAGGCGCAGCAGGGTCTCCAGCACGCCCACCAGGGTGTGGCGGGTGCCGCGTAGTTCGGCCTCGGATGCATCGCCACCGGTGAGCACCGGCTTGGAGAGTTCCAGGTACCAGTCGCAGTAGGTGTCCCAGGTGAACTCGTAGATGGCGCTGGCGGCGAGGTCGAAGCGGTAGTTGCCGACGGCGGCGTTGACCGTGGCGATGGTGGCGGCGAGACGCGACTTGATCCAGCGGTCGGCGGCGGAGAAGCTCATCTCCCCACCATTTTGTCCACAATCCTGATCTTCAGTGTTCATCAGCACGTAGCGCGCGGCGTTCCACAGCTTGTTGCAGTAGTTGCGGTAGCCCTCGATACGGCCGATGTCGAAGTTGATGTCGCGCCCGGTGGAGGCCATCGCGGCGAAGGTGAAGCGCAGGGCGTCGGTGCCGTAGGGGTTGATCCCCTCGGGGAACTCCTTGCGGGTGTTCTTCTCGATCTTCTTGGCCATCTCCGGCTGCATCAGGCCGGTGGTGCGCTTCTGCACCAGGCTCTCGAGGTCGATGCCGTCAATCAGATCAATCGGATCGAGCACGTTGCCCTTGGACTTGGACATCTTCTGGCCGTGGGCGTCACGCACCAGGCCGTGGATGTAGATCTCGCGGAACGGCACGTCGCCCATGAACTTCTTGCCCATCATCACCATGCGCGCGACCCAGAAGAAGATGATGTCGAAGCCGGTGACCAGCACGCTGGTGGGGTAGAAGGTCTTCAGCGCCGCGTCGTCGACGTTGGGCCAGCCGAGGGTGGAGAAGGGCCAGAGGGCGGAGGAGAACCAGGTGTCGAGCACGTCCTCATCCTGGCGCAGGGCGACGTCGGACCCGAGGTTATGCTTTGCCCGGACCTCGGCCTCGTCGCGACCGACGAAGACGTTGCCGTGGGCGTCGTACCAGGCGGGGATGCGGTGGCCCCACCAGATCTGGCGGCTGATGCACCAGTCCTGGATGTTCTCCAGCCACTGGAAGTAGGTGTTCTCCCAGTTCTTCGGCGTGAAGGTGACCTCGCCACTGCGCACCACGTCCAGCGCAGGCTTGGTGATCTCGGCCCAGCCGCCGGGGCGACCATCCTCCTGGGTCTCTCGGGTCAGGTCGACGAACCACTGGTCGGTGAGGAGGGGCTCGATGACGGTGCCGGTGCGGTCGCCGCGCGGGACCATCAGCTTGTGGTCGTCGATCTTCTCCAGCAGCTCCAGCTCGCGCAGGTCGTGGACGATCTCGTCGCGCGCCTCGTAGCGGTCCTTGCCGCGATACTTCTCCGGCGCCTCCGCGTTGATCTTGGCGTCGACGGTGAAGATGTTGTGCATCGGCAGGCCGTGGCGCAGGCCCATCTGGTAGTCGTTGAAGTCGTGCGCCGGGGTGATCTTGACGCAGCCGGTACCGAACTCGGGGTCGACGTAGTCGTCGGCGATGATCGGGATCTCGCGGCCCACCAGCGGCAGGGTGATGGTTTTACCCACCATCGCCTGGTAGCGCTCGTCTTCCGGGTGGATGGCGACGGCGGAGTCGCCGAGCATGGTCTCGGGACGGGTGGTGGCGACGACGAGGTGGCCGGAGCCGTCGGTGAGTGGGTAGCGGAAGTGCCAGAGGTAACCCTGCTCCTCCTCGCTCACCACCTCCAGGTCGGAGACGGCGGTGTGCAGCACCGGGTCCCAGTTCACCAGGCGCTTGCCGCGATAGATGAGCCCCTCGTCGAACAGGCGCACGAAGACCTCCTTGACCGCGTCGGAGAGGCCGTCGTCCATGGTGAAGCGCTCGCGCGACCAGTCTGGGCTGGCGCCCATGCGCCGCAGCTGGCGGGTGATGTGGCCGCCGGACTCGGCCTTCCACTCCCACACCTTGTCGATGAACTGCTCGCGACCGAGGTCGTGGCGGCTCTGCCCCTGCGCGGCCAGGCGGCGCTCCACCACCATCTGCGTGGCGATGCCGGCGTGGTCGGTGCCCGGCTGCCACAGGGTGTTGTCGCCCTGCATGCGGTGGTAGCGGGTCAGGGCATCCATGATGGTGTCCTGGAAGGCGTGGCCCATGTGCAGGCTGCCGGTGACGTTGGGCGGCGGGATCATGATGCAGTAGGGCTTCTCGCCACCCTGGGGGGCGAAGTAGCCCTGCTCTTCCCAGGTCTGGTACCAGCGCTGTTCGATGGCGTGGGGGTCGTAGGCTTTGTCCATGGATCTCGCTCGCTTGTGTAGGGGTGGGCGCCACCGGGCGCCGCAGACAGAACCCGGCATTATACCCAAATACCCCATGCCTAGCCGCCGCTCCGCGGCCGTTGACCGCCACCGCGCATCCTCTGCCAGCGCGGCACGAAGGGCCACAGAGTACGCACGCGCAGCAGTGGCATCGCCCAGTGCATGCCCCGCCCCGGGCACGCTTGAACCAGTGGCCGCACCCGCCATTGTCTCTTCGGTGCCTTGGGCGCCAAACTTCACGCACTATGCCTGGACAGACACTCGGGGTTACTTAACGGTCGTGCCGTGCCAGAAGGGGAGCCGACGCCTTGACCCGCCACCCGCAAGATCCCCCACCTGACTCGAAGGAAGCGAGGGGAAGACCCGGGGTAGGCAAGGGCTCAAGCGGTGAACTTTTCGACCCAGTCGATGAACTCGTCTTCGCCCATGGCCGGGGCGAAGATGTGGCCCTGGATCAGGTCGCACTCCAGCGCCTTGAGCCGCTCCAGGGTCGCCTCCTCCTCCACCCCCTCGGCGACCACCAGCATGTTGAAGCGGTGTGCCAGGTCGATGATGGTGTGGACGATGTGGTCGCTGGCGGCGTGGGAGTGGATCTCCTGGACAAAGGATTTGTCCACCTTCAGCTCGGTGGCGGGGATGTCACGAAAGTAGGCCAACGAGGCCTGACCCGTGCCGAAGTCGTCGATGGAGATCTTCACCCCCAGCTCGCGCAGCCGGTGCATCACCAAGATGCTCTCCTCGGGGCGTTCGAGAATGGCGCTCTCGGTCACCTCCAGGGTGAGCTGCTCGGCGGGCACATTCCAGATGAGCAGACCACTACGCACCCACTCCACCAGCTCCATGTCATGGATCAGTCCGGCGGAGAGGTTGACCGAGAGGGTGATGTGGTGACCACGCCCACTCCACTCGGCGAGGCGCTGCAGCGCACCGTTGAGGATCCACAGGGTGATCTCACGCATCAGCTCCTGATCGCGCTCGACCAGGGGGATGAACTGTCCGGGTGAGACCTGCTCGTAACCGGGGCGGTGCCAGCGCAGCAGCACCTCGGCGCCGTGCAGCTTGCGCGTGTGGGGGTCGACCTGGGGCTGAAAGTGGAGGATGAACTCGCGCCGCTCCAGCGCCATCTCCAGGGCGGCGGAGAGTACCCAGTTACGCTCGCTGTTGCGCTCCTTGCCCAGCTCGGTGAAGAGCATGTACTTCTCACCACGATCACGCGCACCGCTCTGCGCCAGTTCGGCGTGCTTGAGCAGGGCCTCGTTGTCGTTGCCATCCTCAGGGGCGAGGGCGATGCCGATGGTGCTACTGATGCGCAACTGCCCTTCGAGCATGAGGAAAGGGGTCTCCAGGGTGCGCTGTACCTTGGCCGCGGCGAGGATGGCGTGTCCGGAACCGCGCAGGCCATCGAGGAGCATGGCAAAGCGGTTACCGTCGATACGCAGCAGCAGGTCCTGCGGGCGGCGCACACTCCCCAGGCGCTGGTAGATCTCGGAGAGCACGCGGTCACCGTTGGCATAGCCGTAGAGGGTATTGACCCGCTTGAAGTGGTTGATGTTGATGAGCAGCAGGGCGACGCCGTGTCCCCCCCCTTCGTCGCGCGGGCCGAGCATCTGTGCCAACGAGGGGAGCAACAGGTCGAAACGCGGCGGCGGCAGCGGCAAGGAGACGCTGGGCGGGGGGACGGGCCCGAAGGGGTTACTCATATGAACAGCTCGACCGGGTCGATGCCGTAGCTGCCCGGGGCGAGTGTGTGTGAGATGTCGAGGGGCATGCCGTCGGCGTCACGCGTCACCTGCATCAGATCGAGGATCGGTAGCTCCTTGAGCGGCTGCTTGAGGGCGTCGAGGATCAGCATCAGGCGCGGACGCAGTCGGCGCACGCGGTTTTGCGCGATCACCACACCCACGGCACCGTTGTTCAGCTCCACCAGGGTGCCAGCGGGGTATATGCCGATGGCCTGGATGAACTGCTCGACCAGCTCGCCCTGAAAGTCCTTGTCGCGCCACTCGTAGAGGTTGTGCACCGCCTCGGCGGCGGACATGGCGCTGGCGTAGGCCCGATTGCTGGTGATGGCGTCGAAACAGTCGACGATGGCGGCGATACGCCCGAACAGCGGTATGGTGTTGCCCTTGAGGCCTCGGGGGTAGCCGCTGCCGTCGTAACGCTCATGATGGGTGGCGACCATCTCGATCACCCGCTTGGAGAAGCGTCCACTGTCGAGTAGCAGTTTGACGCCGATGGCTACGTGACGACGGATGAGGTTCATCTCGTCTTCGTTGAGCCGCTCGCGCTTATTGAGCAGGGTGGTGGGCAGACGCGACTTGCCGATGTCGAATAGCAGGGCGCCGAGGGCGAGCTGATCGATGGCGCTGCGGTCCATGCCCAACTGGCGGCCGAAGGCCGCGGCGAAGACCGAGACACTGAGCGAGTGTTGATAGGTGTAGGAGCCCTTCTTCTTCAGCAGCGAGAGCCAGATGAGGGCATCGGGGTTGCGCAGCACCGAGTCGACCATGGGCTGGACGCTCTCTTCAAGCTGCTCGAAGTCGACCTTACCGCCGTTGCGCAGGGTCTGGAAGGCCTCGCGCACGGCCCCTTCGGTATCGCTGTTGACGCGCTTGGCCGACTCGATCTCCTCCTCCATCGGCACGCTGTCGATATAGCGAGGGGTGGCGGCATTGGGGGTCGGCGAGGGGGCGTCGACATGCGCAGGGTGCAGCGGCATACGCCGCCCGAGGTTGCCGAGGGTGGAGGCCAGGTCGGCATCGCTGGCCACCTGGTCGACGAACACGTAGTTGCAGTTGCTACGCAGCGCCTCCAGGTCGCCCTGGTCGTTGATGCGAAAACCCTGCAGCAGAAAGGGGGTCTCCAACCAGGGGCGATCGAGGCGCGAGACGTACATACCGACACGTAGATCGGCGACGTTGACCTTGATCTCTTGGACGTTGGACATCGACCTCTCACTCCTCGCCTAGCCCCGGCGGATGGGGCCGCTGAGGGCCAGTATACTCCCGCACCTCGCCTGCGGCACGCCGTGGCGTTCAGCGCTTGCCGATCAGTTCGATAGGGTAGCCGTCGGGATCGGCGACGAAGGCGATGATGGTGCTACCGGCGTTCATCGGCCCCGCTTCGCGCAGGATCGTGCCACCTTGGGCGCGGATCGCCGCGGCGGCCTGATAGACATCGTCCACCTCCAGGGCGATGTGACCGTAGCCGCTGCCCATGGTGTACTCACTCACACCCCAGTTGTAGGTCAACTCGATCACCGCCTGCTCCCGCTCATCGCCATACCCCAAAAAGGCGAGGGTAAACTCGCCATCCGGGTACGCCTGCTGCCGCAACAGACGCATGCCGAGCACCTGGGTGTAAAAGGCAATGGAGCGGTCGAGGTCGCCGACCCGCAGCATGGTGTGGAGGATTCGCATGAGGACACTCTCGTGTGTGGCTGGTCAGAACGCCTAGCATAGAACATCGGCCCCGAGACCACTGCACCGTTGCCATCAGCCGGTCACGTACAGTGGCGGTCGCGGCAAGGGTACACGTCGGGTAACCCATTGAACCTAGCGAGGTTCACGCGGCACGCGGGGCCGTATCTGGGAGGAGTGCCAACGGCCATTGAGGCGACGGGCGGAACTGACTAGACTTCACTGTCACATTAGCCAAAACTAATATGCCATGAATATCGTCCCCGGCATCCTCCCTGAGGCACTCTACTGGCTCGCCGCCCTCGCCTTCGTCCTGCTCCTCGGGCTGGCCCTGTGGCGTGCGGACTGGTCGGCGCTGCACCACAATCGCAAGGCCAACCTGCTGTTCGGCAGCGTTGTGGCCCTACTGGTGCTCTGGCGCATGAAGGCGGGGATCCACCCGGGGCTCGACTTCCACCTGCTCGGCGCCACCCTCTTCGTGCTCATGTTCGGTCCCGCCTTCGCCTTCATCGCCAGCAGTCTGCTGGTGCTCGGCAGCACCCTGAGCCTACACGGCTCTTGGCTCGCCTACCCGCTCAACGTGCTGATCATGGGGGGCGTACCCATCGCCCTCTCGGTGGGCATCCACGCCCTCACCCGACGCTACCTACGCCGCACCTTTTTTGTCTACACCCTGGTCAACGGCTACCTCACCGGGGGCCTAGCGATGATCGCCACCCTGGGGGTCGCCTCGGTGATCCTCATCGGCTTCGGCTCCTATCCGTTCGAGATCATCCGCCGCGACTACCTCATCTTCACCCCCATGATGGGCTTTGCCGAGGGCTTTTTCACCGGCATGTTCGCCGCCAGCCTGGCGCTGTTCAAACCGGAGTGGCTGCGCACCTTCGACGACCGCACCTACCTCGCAGGAAAATAGTCACCGTGGCGTGAACCAGACGTCTGGAGCCCCGGTCAGATTGTTGGCATAGTCCTGCAAGGCCAACCCGGGAGACCCCAGCATGTTTCAACCGCGCCTCGCCCTGCTCATCGCCCCGCTCCTGCTGAGCGCCTGTGGCACCCACTACAACGACGCCCGCGAGGTCGACCCCTCGCAGGTCGCCCCGGCCCCCGCCCCCAACGTCGCGGTCCGCGCCAAGCTGGCCACCCCCCAGCCCCTGGGCGGGGCGATGCCCATGAGCGTGCGCGCGCCGGTGCAGGAGGCGTCGCGTGACCGCTATGCCGACCTGGAGGCCAACCCGGTACAGTTGGTGAGCGATGCGCCGGTCTCCACCTTCAGCATCGACGTCGACACCGGCGCCTACACCAACGTGCGCCGCTTCCTCAACGACGGCGAACTACCGCCCCAGGACGCCGTGCGCAGTGAAGAGCTGATCAACTACTTCCACTACGCCTATCCGCACCCCAAAGAGGGGGCCGAACACCCGCTGGATATCCGCAGCGCCGTCGCCCCCACGCCGTGGAATCCCGACACCCTACTGCTGCGCGTCAGCGTCAGCGCCGTGCTCCCCGAGACGCCGCGCCCGCCCGCCAACCTGGTCTTCCTGCTCGACACCTCCGGCTCCATGCACGGCCCCGACCGCCTGCCGCTGCTGAAGAAGGGGCTGCGCATGCTCACCCGCCAACTGCGCGCCGACGACCGCGTAGCCATCGTCACCTACGCCGGCTCCAGCGGCCTGGCGCTCAAGGCGACCCCCGGCGACCACAGCGGCGACATCCTCGCCGCCATCGATGGCCTCGAAGCGGGCGGCTCCACCGCCGGTGCCTCGGGCATCACCCTGGCCTACGAGGTGGCCGCGCAGAACTACATCCAAGGTGGCATCAATCGCGTGCTGCTCGGCACCGACGGCGACTTCAACGTCGGCCTCACCGACACCGACGCGCTCATCGATATGGTCTCCCAGCAGCGCAAGCGCGGCATCGCCCTCACCACCCTCGGCTTTGGGCGTGGCAACCTCAACGAGGCGATGATGGAGCAGTTGGCCGACAAGGGCGACGGGCAGTACGCCTACATCGACAACGCCGCCGAGGCCAACCGCCTGCTCGCGCAGCAGGTCGACGCCACCCTCTTCACCGTCGCCCGCGATGTGAAGATCCAGGTCGAATTCAACCCCGGGCAGGTGCGTGAATACCGCCTCATCGGCTACGAGAACCGCCTGCTGGCGCGGGAGGATTTCAACAACGACGCGGTAGATGCGGGCGAAGTGGGCGCCGGGCACCAGGTCACCGCCCTCTACGAGCTGGTCCCCGTCGGCAGCAAGGGCGGTTTCACCGACCCGCTACGCTACCAGCCCGAGGCCAATCAACCCCATGGCAACGAACTCGCCTTCCTGCGCCTGCGCTACAAGCGCCCCGGCGAGGAGCAGAGCCGCTTGCTGGAGCAGGTGGTACCGGTCGATGCCATCCTTCCCGCCGCCAAGATGGACGACGACTTGCGCTTCGCCGCCGCCGTGGCCGCCTTTGCCGAGAACCTGCGTGGCGGCAAATACGTCCACGCCTTCGGCTACCCCGAGGTGAAGAGGCTCGCCCAAGGCGCCCGGGGCGAAGACCCCAACGGCGAGCGTGGCGCCTTCCTCGGCCTCATCGACCTCGCCGCCGGTCTCACCCCCGCTGCCCCGCCCACCCGCAGCGGGGAGTAATCCGGGCACGGACCAGTACACCAGGCGCCAGCGGGGCGCCCCCGGGGCCCGCCGACCGCTTGCCCCGTATCACCCGGCTTCACCGCTTGCGCCAGCTCAGCAGGCGGTTGTTGCAGGGCATGGCCCGATCCTCCTGTAACAGCATCCCGGCCAGTACCGCGAGTCGCTCCAAGGCCTCGAAGTCACGGATGCCACTCTCCGGGTCACGCCCCTTGAGCCAGGCATCGAACCGTGCATTGCTCTCGCTGGTGTATCCACCGTGGTAGTTGAACGGCCCGTAGAGGGTGAAGAGACCGCCGCTCGGTAACCGCGCCCCGACCCCGGCAAACAGCGCCTCCACCATCGGCCAAGCCATGATGTGCACAGTATTGGCGGAGAAGACCGCATCCACCTCGGCCTCGGGCCAGACCGGCTGGAGTACATCGAGCAGCAGCGGCGCGCGCACATTGGGCAACCCCGCCTCCTCCAGCCAACGTCGAATCCCCGCGTGATTCTCGGCCCGGTCGGAGGTGTGCCACACCAGGTGCGGCAGCGCGGGGGCGAAATAGACCGCGTGCTGACCCGTACCCGAGCCCACCTCCAGCACAGCATGACGGTCGTGATAGAGCCGCGACAGCTCAGCGAGGATGGGGGCGCGATTCTCCTCGCACGACTGGGCGAAGGGCTTCTCCATCGATCTCTCCTGTGGGATATGCGTTGATCAGAGTCCCCATGATAGGCTCTGAAGCCTGCACTGCAAGGAGACCTGCATGAGCCACAACCCCTTCGACCAGCGCTTTCCCACCGACCCTGCCGACCACCGTGTGGTGATCCTGGGTGCCAGCCATAAGCCGGTCCGCTATGCCCATCAGGCACAGCGCCTGCTGATGACCCATGGCTATCAGGTGGTCCCCGTCCACCCCAAACTGGCCGAGGTGGAGGGGGTGAAGGTGGTACCCGATCTGGCGATGGTCAATGCCCCGGTCCACACCCTGACCATGTACATAGGCCCCGAACGTAGCGCGCCACTACACAAGGCGATCCTTGCCCTTACTCCAACACGAGCTATCTTCAATCCAGGTACTGAGTCCCCAGAACTTGAGGAGGCGTTGCGCCGCCAGGGGTGCGAAGTGATCCAGGGCTGCACCCTGGTCATGCTGAAGACCAAGCAGTTCTAACTGGGACACCAATTTCCGACCATTACACTTGGTTTTTATCCCCTTCCCCCCAATCCACAAGCCACTGTATCGATCCACCCAAGCCTTATAAGGCAATACTAATAAGGAGAGAGATTCATGAGCGACCTGCGCCCCAACTTTGGCATGCACGACAACCCCGAGGTGCGTTGCGCCACCTGCGCGACCGTCTCCTACACCGCTCAGGGGGCCGCCCACTGCATGGCCGGTCTCTTGGGTCAGCCAGCGGAAAGCGGTCAACGGGTGAACGAAAACTTCGTCTGCGACAACCACAAGCCCAAGTAATCGCCCCTACCCCACCCGGTTGAGCCCGGGTATCCTCTCCCCTCCACTCCACTCAGAGGCCGAGGGGCATGAGCAAAAAGAGCGACAAAGGCGGCAAGCGGCGCAAGGGGCATAAACTGCTCCTGCGCAACACGCGCCTAGGTGACTACGCCGACATCCAGCACATCATGGACAAGGTCTACTCCCGCCTCGGCGGGGCGTGGACCTACGACCAGTTCAAGGCGCAGATCGACCGCTTTCCCGAGGGCCAGATCTGCATCGAAGACAACGGCAAGGTGATCGCCGCCGCCATCGCCCTGATCGTCGATTACGACCGCTTCGGCGACCAGCACACCTACGCCGCCATCACCGGCAACGGCTACCTCACCCCCCACACCACCGAGGGCGACACCCTTTACGGCGTCGACATCTTCGTCCACCCCGACTATCGCGACCTGCGCCTGGGCCGCCGCCTCTACGACGCGCGTAAAGAGCTGTGCGAACGCCTCAATCTACGCCGCATCGTCGCCGGCGGCCGCATCCCCGGCTACCACAAACATGCCCAACGCCTCACACCTGGACAGTACATCGAACAGGTCAAACGCAAGGAGCTGCGCGACCCGATCCTCAGCTTCCAGTTGGCCAACGACTTCCACGTGCGCCGCCTCATCACCGGCTACATGCCTGAAGACCAGGAATCCGGCGCCTACGCCACACTGCTAGAGTGGAACAACATCCACTACCAACCCAAGGCACAGCGCGACAAACTGATCGGCGCCGAAAAGCGTCGCGTACGTGTAGGCGCCGTGCAGTGGCAAATGCGCTCCGCGGGCTCCTTCGAGGAGCTGACCAAACAGATCGAATTCTTCGTCGACGCCGTCTCCAGCTATCAGGCCGACTTCATCCTCTTCCCCGAGTTCTTCAGCGCCCCGTTGATGGCCATGCAACCGCGTGACGTCACCCCCGCAGACGCCATCCGCGCCCTCGCCGAACACTCTGAAGGACTTCGCGACGCCTTGCTCGACCTCGCCCTCTCCTACAACGTCAACATTATCGCCGGCAGCATGCCCTTCTATCGCGATGGCCACCTGCGCAACGCCGCTTGGCTCTGTCGTCGTGACGGCACTGCCGACGTACAAGAGAAGCTACACATCACCCCGGATGAAAACGCCTACTGGGGCCTCGAAGGGGGTGATCGCCTGCGTGCCTTCGATACCGACGCTGGGCGCATCGGCATCCTCGTCTGCTACGACGTGGAGTTCCCTGAACTACCCCGCCTGCTCGCCGAACAGGGCATCGATATCCTCTTCGTCCCCTACTGGACCGACACCAAAAACGCCTACATGCGCGTACGCACCTGCGCCGCCGCACGCGCGGTGGAGAACGAGATCTACGTCGTCGCCACCGGCTCAGTCGGCAACCTGCCCAATGTCGAAAATATGGACATCCAATACTCCCAGGCCGCCATCCTCACCCCCGCGGACTTCTACTTCCCCCACGATGCCATCATCGCCGAGGCAACCCCCAACACCGAGATGACCCTGGTCGCCGACCTCGACCTCGACAAACTGGTGGAACTACGTAAGCATGGCAGCGTACAAAACAGCCGCGACCGCCGCCGCGACCTCTATCGAGTAGAGTGGCTGAATGGAGACCCTGCCAAACAACGAGGGGTGAAGGAATAGGGAAGCGAAAGTGTGAGTATTTATGGACGGAGCAGAGTTACGAGATGCGTTGTCATTACATGAATGCCTTCGTTCCGTAGAGAGATAAAGTGGTTTACCTAGAAACAGTGAAACCCCTTATAAAACAAGCAAGATCTTACGTTACTTCAAGACCTGGCAGTTCGCCATGATCGGCGAGCTATCTAGCGGGTTAAAGTCCCGAGAAAGGAGTTATCCGTCTGCCTTTCTAGCACCGGGGAGTGGCACCCGAGTAATCGAGGGTCATGAGTTCCCTAGGGCAAAGCCACAGGCCGTAGCGAAAGCGCACCTAAATGTAGCCTCGTCACTTAATTGGAGTTGCCGACCCTCTGGTCCGCAGGGGAAGGCCATCGTCACACAGCGAGATAACGGAATCACTGTGTGGGGCTCTCTGGGTAGCAGGGATGGCATGTGGTGGAAGATAGGTCGTGCAGCACGGGAGATCCACAAGGGTGGTGAAGTCAGAGCCGCCAACTGGGCCGTATAAGGCAAAGCCGAAGTCGGTCTGGACCGTTGTGGAAGTCGGAGGGGCGCATATTGCCGTTTGAGGGCCGAGGACAACACAACCCCGCCCGAGGGAAGGGGTCCCACTTTGTCCACGCAACTCAAATACCGAAGGTCAGGGGTTTGCCTATGTGCTATCAACCCCACTTATGATCGGAAAGTTACGGCGGAAGCTCTAGACCAAGGCCAAGTGTAGTGGTCGACGCGCACGGCAAGATGCCCGATGTGGTGCTGCACTACACCGAGAAAAACTGGCTGCTGTTGGTGGAGTCGGTCACCAGTCACGGCCCGGTCGATGGCAAGCGTCACGCCGAGCTGGCCCAGCTGTTTGCTGGGTCGAGTGCGGGGTTGGTCTATGTCACGGCCTTTCCCAATCGCGTCATCATGAGCCGCTATGTCGGCGAGATCGCCTGGGAGACGGAGGTGTGGGTCGCGGATGTACCCTCGCACCTCATTCATTTCAACGGCGAGCGTTTTCTCGGACCTTACAGCGGGGCGTGAGGCCTAACTCGCCGGGGCGAAGAGTGTAGCGGCAAACGGCTGCTCATAGCGCGCCAGCACCTGCAAGCGCTGGTCCTGCGGCAGCCCTTCGTTGAGCTGATGCAGCCGCTGCAACAGATCCGTTCCACTCAACGCCTCTTCACCAGACCCGGGCCGCAGTGCCTCTGGCAGCACCTCGGCGGCGCGCGCCCAGGTCATGCGCTCGTGGACCACGAAGCTCTCTGCGCGGTGCAGTGACCAGGCCCCGGCGCTGCTGTTGGCCAGGTAGACGTAGAGGCAGGTGACGAGTTGGCTCAGTTTGAGGTCGCGGATCTCTGCGTACTGTTTCATGAGCGGCTCGATGCTGTCGTCGTCTATCTCGTCGTCGTCGAGCATGTGGCGCAGGGTGGTGCGGTCGGGGGTGGTGAGGTAGAGGCCGAGGCGGTGAAAGAGGTAGTGCCCGGCGAGCCAGCGGCGCAGTTGCGGCAGTTCGCTCGGCAGCGGGGCAGCGCCCTCCTGCTCGCGGCGCAGGGCACTGGTGAGGGCTTCGAGGTCGCCACCGGCCCAGTGCACCTTCTCTTTGCCGGGGGTCCAGAAGGCGGTGCGCTCGCTCTGGCAGTTGATCCAGGTGTGCAGGCGTTTGTCGCGGCCCATGAGGTGCGCCTGCCACCAGTTGTCGCCCGCTCCGGTCTCGGCGCGGATGAGCAGCCCGCGATTTTCCGGGGCTAGGAAGAGGATGAGGCGAATGTAGCCCATGCCGTACATCCCGACTTCGAGCCGCAGGCAGCCGCGATAGCGATAGCCTGCTGCGCGCAGCGCCTTCCACTCGCGCGGCGGGCGCAGGCGCTGGTTGTCGGGGATGCGCAGGGTGAGATGTGCCGGGGCGGAGTAGAAGGGGTTGAAGTTGCGGCTGGCCTTTTTCACCCCGCGCCAGAGGCGGTAGAGGAGGTAGATCACCACGCTGCCGACCACGGCGACGATGGCGAGCAGGGCCCAACCGAGGAAGGCGAGGATATCCCAGAGCATGGCTTACCCCTTCTCTTCCGGTAGCAGGTAGATGGCGGCTGCGGTGGGCTGCTCGACGCTGCCGAGGGCTTTGCCATCGGTGAAGAGTTCGGCGAAGGCGGCGTCGAAGGCCTTGGCCGCCTCGGGGGCGCTGCTGGCGAGGCGCCCGAGGCGGGCGCGCTGCTCTTGGCTGAGGTCGAAGCGCTCGTCGAGGGTGTCGAGCAGTTCGGCGCGAGTGTCGTTGGCCAGTACCACGAGCAGGCGCTCGGACCAATCCTCGAAGCGTGCCGGGGTGATGTGGTGCTGGTCGAGGAATTGCGCGAGGGCTTCGCGGCGCAGGTGCTCGGCGTGCTCTTCACGCATGGTGCGGGTGGCCTCGGCGATCATCTCGTCGTCCACCTCGGTGCCGTTGGCCTCGGCGATGCGACGCATCTCCTCCGCGCTGACGCCGCCCTTGTCGTTGCGCCATTTGATCTCGCGCAGGTACTCATCCTGCACGTGGGCAGCGAAGCTCTCGCGGTCGAGCGGGAGGATTGGCTTCTCTTCGATGAGTTCGGCGGTGCGCGCGAGGAGGGTGGCGAGGTCGGCGTCGGGGTGCGACTCTTTGTGCTGGCCCGGCATCTGGTCGAGACCGATGACCATCGGGTTGCTGCTCACGGTCAGCCCGCTCAGGTCGCTGTAGGGGATGGCCACCTCGACAAAGCAGCCGTGACCCGGTACATCCAGGATCGCGCCGAGCCAGCCGTCACTGGGCCGCCGGAAGGCACCGAGGAGCATGTTCTGCACCTCGGGGACGCGGTAGACGGCGAGCAGCTCGAAGCCGGCCGCCTCCAGGTCGCGGTGAAAACCCTCGGCCTTGTGCTTGTTCTTCCAACTTGGGGCTTGCTCTTCGATGAGGCGGATGCTGCTGTGCGACTTCACCTTTTTTTGGGTAAAGATCAGATAGAAGGCGTAGATCTCACGCCACAGCCACGCCACCAGCGCCACGAGGGCGAGGCCGACGATGTGATACCACTCCATTATGGGACTCCCTCCACGTATCAGCGCCCTATTCTGGTCAAAGCCCTTGCACAGGGCAATCCTGCGCCGGTACCTGCGCGTTCCCTTGTAGCGCAGGGCCAGCCTGCTATCATCAGGACTTTGCTTATCGCGACGCGCCCATGAACCGCTGTTATCTCCCCGCACTGCTGCTGCTCCCGTGCCTCGCCCAGGCCCACTTTCAGGAGCTGATCCCCTCCGTACCACTGCTCGACGCCGCCAGCGGCACGCAGCTGCGCCTCGACCTGCGCTTCACCCATCCGCAGGAGAACGGTCCGGTGATGGCGATGGCCAAGCCCGCGCGCATGGCCGTGGTGGTGGAGGGGGGCGAGCAGCCGCTGGACGACAAGCTGGTGGCCGACAAGTGCCAGGGGCAGCCCTGCTACCACCTCGATTACCGCGTGCCCGGCCCCGGCACCTACCGCTTCCTGGTCGAGCCCGCCCCCTACTGGGAGCCCGCCGAGGGCAAGTGGATCACCCACTACACCCAGGTGGTGGTGGATGCCTTCGATGCTGGCAGCGGTTGGGACGCCCCACTCGGGCTGCCGGTGGAGATCCTGCCCCTCACTCGCCCCTTCGCCCTCTGGCGCGGCGCCACCTTCAGTGGGGTGGTGTTGCAGGATGGGGAGCCGGTGCCCTTCGCCCCCATCGAGGCGGAGTGGCGTAACAGCGACGGTCTCTCCCTGCCCGGTGGCCCCTACACCACCTTCGAGCTGCGCGCCGACGCCAACGGCACCTTCCACTTCAGCGCCCCGCGTGCCGGCTGGTGGGGGCTGGCGGCGCTGGTCGACGGCGAGGCGCGTCCCGGCCCCGACGGGGAGCCGGCCGCGGTGGAGTTGGGTGGACTGCTCTGGCTCTATTTTCGCGAGATGGAGTGAGCGGTGCACATCGTCGACGGAATCCTCTCCCCCCCCGTGCTACTGGTCGGCAGTGGCCTGACCCTGCTCGGCGTGGCCAAGGGGCTGCGCGCGCTGGACGCGGAGCAGACACCCAAGGCGGCGCTGCTCTGCGCCCTGCTCTTCGTCGCCAGCCTGGTGCACGTGCCGGTTGGGCCGAGCAGTGCGCACCTGATGCTGCTCGGCCTGGCGGGACTGCTGCTCGGCTGGGTGGTGTTCCCGGTGCTGCTCATCGTCCTCACCCTCCAGGCGCTGCTGTTCGGCTTTGGTGGCATCACCTCCCTCGGGGTCAACACGCTCAACATGGCGGTGCCCGCACTGCTCGCCGCGCGCCTGTGTGGGGGGGACGCGCTCTGTGCCACCACCCCGCGTGGTGCCGTGGTGCGCGGGGCGCTGGCCGGGGGTGGGGCGATCCTGCTCGCGGCCTGTCTGGTGGCGCTGAGCCTCGGCCTCTCCGGGGGGGAGTTCTGGCTCGCCGGGCAGCTGGCCGTGGTAGCCAACCTGCCGGTGATCCTGCTGGAGGGGGCGCTCACCGCCGCCGCCGTACTGTTGCTACATCGGGTGCAACCGAGCGCCCTGGTGCTGAGGCTGCACTGATGCGCGGGCTACTTCTCACCCTGCTACTGGCCGTGAGTGGCAGCGCCCAGGCGCACCGGCTCAACATCTTCGCCATGAGCGACGGCGGGCAGATCAGTGGCTATGTCTACTTTCCCGGCGGCAAGCGTGCCGCCGAGCTGCCGGTGGTGCTGATGCGCGACGGCCAGACCCTCGCCGAGCAGTCGAGCGATGCCGAGGGGCAATTCAGCTTCCCGCTGCCGCCCGAGGGTGGCGCGCTGCTGGTGAGCGCGCAGAGCGCCGACGGCCACGCCGCGCACTTTTCCCTCGACCTGGAGGGAGAGACGCCAGCGGCGCCGACCCCGTCCGTGAGTGACACGACCTGCAGTACCCACTTGGACGCCAAGGCGTTGGAGCACGCCATCGCCGCCCAGGTACGCCCGCTGCGCGAACAGCTCGACGCCCTGGCCCAACAGCGCCGCTGGCAAGATGTGATCGGCGGGCTCGGTTATATCGCTGGCCTCTTCGGTCTGGCGATGTTCTACTTCGGTCGGCGCCGGTGAGTCGCGGCGAGCGCGGCCAGGGGGCGCTCTGGAGCGGCCTCGCGCCGGTACGCCCCGACGCCCCGCTGCTCGCCCTCGACGCGCGCCTGCGTATCCTCGCCCTCGGTGCCTTCGCCCTGGTCGCGGTGGGCCTCGGCCACTGGCCGCCACTACTCGCCACGCTGCTGCTCGCCTCGGCCTTGGCATTGGCCGCCGCGCTGCCGCTGCGCGCCACGCTCAAGGCGCTGCTGGTGCTCGACGGCTTCATGCTCGCAGCCCTACTCCTGCTCCCCTTTACCCTGCCCGGCACACCGCTCTTCACCCTCTTCGGCCTGCCCGCCAGTGTCGAGGGGCTGCACCGTGCCCTGCTCATCGCGCTCAAGGCCAACGCCGTGCTGCTCGCCGCCCTGGCCCTGGTCGGCTCGCTGGAGACGGTGGCCCTGGGCCACGCCCTGCACCACCTGCGCCTGCCGGACAAACTGGTGCAGCTGTTTCTCTTCAGCGTGCGCTACCTCGACCTCATTCAGCGCGAGTACGCCCGCCTGCGCCTGGCGATGCGCGCCCGCGCCTTCGTGCCGCGCAGCAACCTGCATACCTGGCGCAGCTACGGCTACCTCTTCGGCATGCTGCTGGTGCGCGCCCTGGCGCGTGCCGAGCGCATCCAGGCAGCGATGCGCTGTCGCGGCTTCGACGGCCACTATCACCACTTCCGCCACCCCCCCGCCGGGGCGCACGACCTGCAGTTCGCCCTGCTCTTCGGTGCCACCCTCGGCGCGCTGCTCGCCTGGGAGCTGCTGGTATGACCTCACCGCTACTCGAACTGCGCGGCGTGCGTTTCGCCTACTTCCACGACCGCCCGGTGCTCGACGGCGTCGACCTCGCCCTGCACGCAGGCGAACGCATCGCCCTATGCGGGGCCAACGGCAGCGGCAAGACCAGCCTGCTGCACCTGCTGGTCGGGCTCATCCACCCCGAGGCGGGGGCGGTGCACGCCTTCGGCCAGCCACGCCAGAGCGAGCACGACTTTCGCCCCGTGCGCGCCCGCGCCGGGCTCCTGTTTCAGGACCCGGACGACCAACTCTTCTGCCCCACGGTGGCCGAGGATGTCGCCTTCGGCCCGCTCAACCTCGGCCTCGGCCACGACGAGGCGGCCTATCGTGTGGAGCAGACCCTGAACGCACTCGGCTTGCACGGCTACGGCGAGCGCATCACCTGGCAGCTCTCCGGCGGTGAGAAGCGCCTGGTGTCGCTGGCGGCGGTACTGGCGATGGAGCCCGAGGTGCTGCTGCTCGACGAGCCGAGCAACGGCCTCGACGAGGCGGCGTTCGCGCGCCTGGTGGCGATCCTGAACGGTCTCGACCAGGCCATGCTGCTGGTGAGCCACGACGCACGCCTCATCGAGGCGCTGGGGATGCGTCGGGTGTGGCTGCGCGCGGGGCGGATCGAGACGCAATAGGAGCCGTTGGCAAGGCGCCTCGCCCAGGGCTCAGGCGGGGGTGAGGTGGGTGATCCCCAGCCCTAGGGCGACGAGGATCGCCACCAGCACCAGGGCGCCATAGAGGTGCTGCTTGTGGTCGAGCCGTGCGAACAGCGCCCAGTCGTCCTGCTCGGCCGCGGCCGCGCGCTTGAACACCAGCCAGACGCAGTAGAGGTTGGTGAGGATGGCCAGAGCGCCGAAGCCGATCTTGGCGTGCAGTAGCGGGGTGAACGCGGGCCCCTGGGCCATCCACAGGCCGGTGAGGAGCACCAGGGTGAAGGCGGGGATCTCGACGATGAGGTCGACGCGCTTGTGTAGCCGGGCGAGGATGCGCTCCTGCTCGCGCCCCTTGCCCAGTAGGGCGCGCTCGAACAGCGCCTCGGTGAGGACGCAGCCGAGCCAGACACCGGCGAAGACCAGGTGCAGGGCGAGTAGCGTGGTGTACATAGGTGACCTCCTGGCGGACGGATGGCACGCGGTGCAGGCCGGGGCAGTGGGCCCGTGCAGCGTGAGGTGGAGGCGCTAGTGTCGGCGATCCGCCGCGCCTGGGGTGTGAACCCCGCCGTGGTTCTGTCGCCCGGCGCACGTGGCGCCGATGTGCGGCCTAGATCCGCCCGCCCCCGAGCAGCGCCTTGGGCCTGAGCCCCACCAGCGCCAGGAGGAGGAAATAGCCTGCCCCGCCCCCGGCCACCAAGGCCGTGAGCCACAACGCGCGGGCCCCGGCCCCCAGGGCCAGCCAGGTGTCGAGCGAGTCGCTCCACCACCAGAGGCCGAGCAGCAGGCCGCCGTTGGCGCTGCCGAGCTGGAGCAGGAAGCGCCCCCAGCCGGGGTGGAGGTGGAACACGCCCTCCGCGCGCAGACGCCGGTAGAGCAGCCCGGCGTTGACGAAGGCGGAGGCGGCGGTGGCCAGGGCCAGACCGGCGTGCGGGCCGGGCAGGTCGAGCCAGACCATGGGCACGACGAAGAGCAGGTTGGCGCCCATGTTGACCCCCATGGCGATGATGCCGATGCGCACCGGGGTGCGCGTGTCTTGGCGGGCGTAGAAGCCGGGGGTGAGCACCTTCACCAGCATGAAGCCGATGAGGCCGAGGCCGTAGGCCATCAGGCTGAGGCTGGCCATGCGCACGTCCTCACCCTTGAATTCGCCGTACTGGAACAGCGTGGCGAGCAGCGGCCCGGCCAGCACCATCAGGCCGATGGCGGCGGGCAGGCCGATGAGCAGCACCCAGCGCAGGCCCCAGTCGAGGGTGGCGCTGAACGCCTCGGGGTCGGCCTCGGCGTGGCGCTTGGAGAGGCTCGGCAGGATCACCGTGGCCAGGGCGATGCCGAAGACGCCGAGCGGGAACTCCACCAGGCGGTCGGAGTAGTAGAGCCAGGAGACCGACCCGGCGGCGAGGAAGGAGGCGATGATGGTGTCGAGCAGCAGGTTGATCTGCGCCACCGAGGAGCCGAACAGCGCGGGCACCATCAGCTTGAGGATGCGCCGCACACCGCTGTCGTGCCACCCCCAGGTGGGGCGGGCGAACATCCCCAGGCGGGCGACGAAGGGGATCTGAAACAGCAGCTGGACAATACCGGCGGCGAACACGCCCCAGGCGAGGGCCATGATCGGCGGGTCGAACCACTGGCTCATCCACAGTGCGCTGCCGATGAGGCAGACGTTGAGCCAGATGGGGGTGAGCGCCGGGATGGCGAAGCGGTCCCAGGTGTTGAGCACGCTGCCGAGCAGGGCAGTGAGGGAGATGAATAAAAGATAAGGGAAGGTGATGCGCAGCATCTCGCTGGTGAGGGCGAAGCGTACCGGCTCGTCGGTGAAGCCGGGGGCGAAGAGCATCACCAGCAGCGGCGAGGCGAACAGCGCCGCCAAGGTGAGCGCCAGCAGCACCGAGCCGAGGGCACCGCTCACCGCGCCGATGAGGGCGCGCGTCTCCTCGGCGCTGCGCTGCGTCTTGTACTCCGAGAGCACCGGCACGAAGGCCTGGTTGAAGGCCCCCTCGGCGAACAGGCGGCGCATGAAGTTGGGGATCTTGAAGGCGACGAAGAAGGCGTCGGTGCCGGGGCCAGCGCCGAAGATCTGCGCGAAGAGCATGTCGCGCAGAAAGCCGAGGATGCGCGAGAGGAAGGTGGAGCCGCTGACGATGGCGGTGGACTTGAGCAGTGTGCGGCTCATGCGGGGCGGCTCCTTGGCGCGTGCGGAAAGCCGCCTATGATACGTGAAAATCCGCCCCCTTCAGGCGCTTGTCGCGTGCCTTGGGTCTGTTCTTAGAACAGGTTGACTAGCACGAAGGCCGTATTGTGGCGTAGTGGCGTGACCCCTACCATTCGCGATCTATTCTCAACGCCGATTTCTCGGGGGCTCGTCATGCAACACCCACGTAGTTTGTTTCTCTTTGGCCTGCTCTGCTCGTTGTTCGCCCACACCGGCGTGCTGTGGGCGGCGTCGTTCACCCTGGATGCCTCGTCGCAGAAACTCAATTCACAGACCATTACTGACACAGCGGTTGTGCTGGCGGGAGGGATTACCGAGCAGACCACGGCGGGACTCTTCGACGATAGTCGTACAGACACTTATAGCGTCCTCACTCGAACCTCAGCGGCGCAGGCGACGACCATCAGCTCCGACGGTGAGTTGCTGAGCATGTCGGGCACGGGCAGCGGTTCGACTCAGCGATACTACACCGCTGGAGCGAGTTACACGCACATCGGCCTCTCGTCGATGTCGGTCACCATCACCCCGCTGGTGCCACTCTTTCTCGACTACGACCTGACCCTGGTCGCTGGCTCCAGCAGCTGGGGGCAGAGGGCGCTGTTTACCGTGACCAGCGGTGCGAGCACGATCTTCTCGCTCTCAGGGAGCCTGAGTGATGTCGGCCAGGTCTATCTTGCGACGGGCCAGAGCTATGTGATCAGCGTCGAGGCGGGTGGCGCAACGGCGCTGACCAACGCGGCACACAACCAGAGCTCCAGCTTCGATGCGACGCTCTCGCTCTATGCCGTGCCAGAGCCTGGGAGCGCGGCGGCCTCGTTTCTGGCGCTCGGCGGGGGGCTTGTGGCGTTGCGGCGGCGGCGAAAAGTACAGGGCTGAGCGGCCCCTATCCGTGCGCCACCTGAAGCGTAATATTCGCCGCCGTTCAGGGGGATGTCGCGTGGGTGTGGGCGCTC
The DNA here is from genome assembly GCA_003252455.1 of Gammaproteobacteria bacterium. GTDB lineage: Bacteria > Pseudomonadota > Gammaproteobacteria > Thiohalomonadales > Thiohalomonadaceae > SZUA-467. Next base: position 26,505 of record QKED01000003.1, on the reverse strand, counting down.
TCATGAGCGCAGGCAAACTAGGACAAAGGCCGTATTGTGGGGCGGTCTAAGGGGCGATACCCTTTGGTTTCTGCCCTCAACGTCAATATCTAGGTGACTGGTTATGCAATCCCTGCGTAGTTTGCTGCTCTTCGCTCTGTTCTGCGCCCACCCAGGCACGCTCTGGGCGGCCTCCTTCGTCTTGGACTCTTCGTCGCAGATGTTGCGAACAGAGGTTAGGGACGTACTCGATGCCCTTAGGGCGAGCGACTCTGTCGAGCAGACCACGGCGGGGACCTTCACCGATAGTCGCCAGGCCACATATGTCATCTATTATCATGCCGCGGCGGCGCAGACGACGAACATCTCCTCGGATGGGACCCTGCTGAGCATGTCGGGTAGCGGCAGTGGTACGACCACGCGCGACGTCACTTCCGGATCGAGCATACGTCATATCGGTTACTCCTCGATGTCGGTGACGGTTACCGCGCTGGTCCCCCTCTTTCTCGACTACGACCTGACCCTGATCTCCGGCGACCCTGCCCAGGGCCACAGCTCCATATTCTCGGTCACCAGTGGCGCCAATACGCTCTTCTCTCGCTCAGGTGTCACAGATACCGGCCAACTGACGCTGGCGATGGGCCAGACCTACGTCATCAGCGTGGTGAGCGGTGGTGACTACGTCACCACCTCCGCAGCCACGCATAATCAGACGTCAAGTTTCAATGTAGGCCTCTCCCTCTATGCTGTGCCCGAACCCGGGGTCGCCGTCGCCGCGTTGCTGCCGCTGGGCGGTCTGCTCGGCGCTACCCGGCGTAGGCGCAGGGCGCTGGGCTAAAAGTCTGCACGAACGTGTTCGCTCGCGCTGTGTGGATAGCTAGTGGGCGCGTTAGCCATTAGGCTTCCTTTCCTGAACCAGGGCTCTACGCCCGATGGCCAGGCGTGGCTGTCCGGCCAGGTCGTCGAGGTCGGCGACATTCACCCACCCCTGTTCATCGAGCAGTGCGAGCAGCGCCTCGCGCTGGTCGTAGCCGTGTTCGAGTAGCAGCCAGCCGCCGGGGGCGAGGTGGGCGGGAGCCGCATGGATGATCTGGCGGATGTCGTCGAGGCCGTCGGCCCCGGCGGCGAGGGCGCTGCGTGGCTCGAAGCGCACGTCGCCCTGGCTTAGGTGCGGATCTGCTTCTGGGATGTAGGGCGGGTTGCTGGCGATGAGGTCGAACTGCATCCCGGCCAATGGGGCGAGCCAGCTGCCGAGATGAAAGTGCACGTTGCCAAGGCCGAGCCGCTCGGCGTTGGCCTCGGCCACCTTCAGCGCCTCCAGGCTGGCATCCACCGCGTGCACCTCGGCCTCGGGCCGTTCGCTGGCGATGGCCAGGGCGATGGCGCCGCTGCCGGTGCCGAGGTCGGCGACCTTGAGCGGCTTATTGCGCGGTAGGCGCAGCAGCGCCTGCTCCACCAGCAGCTCGGTCTCGGGGCGTGGGATCAGCGTGTCTGGGGTGACTTGGAGCGGTAGGCCCCAGAACTCGCGCTCGCCGAGCAGGTGGGCGATGGGGTGTCCGGCGGCGCGCGCGTCGAGCAGGGTGTGTAGGCGGGCGAGCTGGTCGGCGTCCAACGCTTGCTCGGGCCAGGTGTAGAGGTGGGTGCGCGGGCGTTTGAGCACGGCGCAGAGCAGCAGTTCGGCGTCGAGGCGTGGGGAGTCGCTCACCTCTGCGAGGCACGCGCGGGCCGCCGCCAGCTGCGCGTCGATGCGGGCCGCGTCGCTCACGGGCGGCCCGTTAATCCTCGCTCAGGGCGGCGAGTTGGTCGGCCTGGTATTCGCTCACCAGCGGGTCGATCACCTGGTCGAGCGCCCCCTCCATCACCTCGTCGAGCTTATAGAGGGTGAGGTTGATGCGGTGGTCGGTGATCCGGCTCTGGGGGTAGTTGTAGGTGCGGATGCGCTCGGAGCGGTCGCCACTGCCGACCAGCGAGCGGCGCTGCGCGGCCTGTTCGGCCTGCTGCTTTTCGAGCTGGGCGGAGTAGAGGCGCGCGGCCAGCACCGCCATCGCCTTGGCGCGATTCTTGTGCTGCGAGCGCTCGTCCTGACACTCCACCACCACCCCGGTGGGGAGGTGGGTGATGCGGATGGCGGAGTCGGTCTTGTTCACGTGCTGCCCCCCGGCACCGGAGGCACGGAAGGTGTCGACCTTGAGGTCGGCGGGGTTGATGTCGACCTTCTCCACATCATCGACCTCGGGCATGATCGCCACGGTGCAGGCGGAGGTGTGGATGCGCCCCTGGGACTCGGTCTCGGGCACGCGCTGCACGCGGTGGGCGCCGGACTCGAACTTGAGTCGCGAGTAGACCCGCTGCCCCTCGATACGCGCGATCACCTCTTTGTAGCCACCGTGCTCGCCCTCGCTCTCGCTCATGATCTCGACCTTCCAGCGCTGGCGCTCGGCGTAGCGCAGGTACATGCGCAGCAGGTCGCCGGCGAAGATCGCCGCCTCGTCGCCGCCGGTCCCGGCGCGGATTTCGAGGAAGGTGTTGCGCTCGTCGTTGGGGTCTTTGGGCAACAGGAGCTTTTGCAGGTCGAGGGCGAGCTGCTCGTGGCGCGCCTTGGCCTCGGCCAGCTCCTCCTTGGCCATCTCGCGCATCTCGTCGTCGTCGTCGCGCAGCATCGCCTCGGCGGTGTCGATGTCCGCCTCGGCCTGCAGGTAGGCGGCGCGGGTCTCCACCAGCGGGGTGAGCTGGGCGTACTCCTGGGAGTAGTCGCGAAAGCGGTTCTGGTTGCCGATCACCCCGGGGTCGCCGAGCAATGCGCTCAGCTCCTCATGACGTTCGGCGAGGGCTTCGAGTTTTTGCAGCAGGGAGGGTTTCAAGGGTTAGGGGTCGCTGGTCTTGAGATTGAAGAGTTCGCAGGCGGCGTCGATGAGGTCGTTGCGGCCGTCGAAACCGGCCTGGCGCAGTTGCGCGGAGGGGGCGTGGATCAGCTTGTTGGTGAGCTGATTGGCCAGCTCGGCGAGGACCTGGTCGGCGGGTCGACCGGCGTTGAGTTGGGCGGTGGCGCGGGCCAGGGCGGCATCACGCAGGGCCTCCGCCTGACAGCGAAAGGCGCGGATGGTGTTGACCGAGTCGAGCGAGCGCAGCCAGCCCATGAAGTGGTCGACCTGCACGTCGATGATCTCCTCGGCCTGCTTGGCCGCCTCCTGGCGCGAGCGCAGCCCCTCGTCGATGATCTCCTGGAGGTCGTCGACGGTGTAGAGGTAGATGTCGTCGAGCTTGCCCACCTCGGGCTCGATGTCGCGCGGCACGGCGATGTCGACCATGAACATCGGGCGGTGCTTGCGCCGCTTGAGCGCCGACTCGACCGCCCCCTTGCCGAGGATCGGCAGTTGGCTGGCGGTGGAGGAGATGACGATGTCGGCCTCCTGCAGGTGGGCCGGGATCTCGGTCAGCTCGATGGCGTAGCCGCCGAAACTCTGCGCCAGGGTATGGGCACGCGAGAGGGTGCGGTTGGCGACGATGATGCGGCCGATCTTGTTCTCGTGCAGGTGGCGGGCGACCAGTTCGATGGTCTCACCGGCGCCGATGAGCAGCGCGGTGTGTTTGGAGAGGTCGCTGAAGATCTGCTTGGAGAGGGTCACCGCGGCGAAGGCGACGGAGACCGCGCTGGCACCGATGGCGGTGTCGGTGCGCACCTGCTTGGCCACCGAGAAGGTGTGCTGGAACAGGCGGTTGAGGGTCTGGCCGATGGTCCCTGCCTGGTCGGCGGTGGTGTAGGCCTGCTTGATCTGACCGAGGATCTGCGGTTCGCCGAGCACCAGCGAGTCGAGCCCGCTGGCCACGCGCAAGATGTGGCGCACGGCGAGGCTGTCGGGGTGCTGATAGACGTAGGGGCGCACCTTGTCGTGGTCGAGCTTGTGGTAGCGACTGAACCAGTCGAACACCTCTTCGCCGCCATCCTCCTGTACGCCGCAGTAGAGTTCGGTGCGGTTGCAGGTCGAGACGATGGCCGCCTCGTTGACCGCGTGGCGGCTCACCAGGTCGGAGAGCGCCTCGCTGATCGCCTCGGGCACGAACGCGACCTTCTCCCGGATCTCGACCGGGGCGGTCTTGTGGTTGAGGCCGAGGGCGAGTATGGACATGGGCGCGACTATCCGAACCTTTTATGGGACAGACAATTTTGCGTGACCCCAGAGGGCATTTCAAGTCTTGCGCCTCCGGCCTAAACCCTTGAATGCCCGTGCCTCGCGGATCGCAAAGGGCGCACGGATAACGGGCCACATACAAGCTGTGGGGCGTTTGGCATTCTGTGCAGCGGCATTTGGCTTGCGGGTATCGGCTGGCGGCGATTCTCGGTTATAGTCACCACCCGTCCGCCCACATCGCTGCCCTATCGGAGTCGCGCATGTCCCGTCGCTACGCCCCTCTCCTCGTCATACTCCTGCTCAGCGCCTGCTCTCAACAGCAGTTGCGCGACCAGCAGAGTCGTGAGGAGGCGGTCGCTGAACGGCTCGCCCCGGCCCCCGCCGAAGAGGGGCCCGCCGAGGGGCAGCTCATCTATATGATGCTGGTGGGGGATTTCGCCGAGCAGCGTGGTGACCACCACACCGCCACCCAGGTCTTCATGCAGGCAGCGAAGCTGGCCCATGAGCCGCGTCTGGCGCGTCAGGCGACACGCACCGCCGTCTACACACAGGACTACGCCCTGGTGCAGGAGGCGGCCCAGCTCTGGGTCTCCCTCGACCCCAAGGATGTGGACGCCCGCCAGTCGCTCGCTGCCCTGCTGCTGCGCAGCGGCCAGACCGAGGCCGCCCGCGAACAGCTGCAACAGGTGATCCACCTAGAGGGGCCGGAGCGTGGCTTCGCCATCCTGGTGGTGCTGCTGTCGCAACAGAACAGCGCACACATCGGCGCCGGGCCGGCCCTCAAACTGCTGGAGGAGCTGGCCGCCCCCTACCCCAATCTGCGTGACGCGCACTACGCGGTGGCCCAGTTGGCCGCCGAGGAGGAGCGCTACGACCTCGCCCTGCAGCGCCTCGACCGGGTCGATGCGATCAGCCCCAATTGGCCGCGCGCCCTGCTGTTGCGGGCCAACATCCACAATAGTCGCGGCGAGCTGCCCGAGGCGATAGCCACCCTCAAGCGTACCCTCGCGCTGGTGCCCGACGACCACAACCTGCGCCTGGGGTACGCCCGGCTGCTGGTGGCCGCGAAGCGCTTTCCCGAGGCGCGCGCCGAGTACGCCACCCTGGTCAAGGCACTGCCGGAGAATGGCGACGTGATCCATGCGGTGGCGCTGTTGGCCATGCAGTCCGGCGACCTCGGGGCGGCGGAGCGCTACCTGACCAAGATGCTGGCGCTGCCGAGCCATGCCGACCTGGCCCGCTTCCTTCTCGGCTCCATCGCCGAGGAGCGTGGACGTCAGCGCGATGCCATCGACTGGTACCAGCGCGTGGAGCAGGGTGAGCGCTACCTCGACGCGCGCTTTCGCGTGGCCATGCTGCTGGCCAAGTCGCAGGGGGTGGCCGCCGGGCGCAGCTACCTGCAGGGGCTGAAGATGGAGGAGCCCGACGACCAGGTGCGGGTGATCCTCGCCGAGGCGGAGCTGCTCAGTGAGCACGATGCACCGGCCCAGGCCATCGCCGTCTATGAGCGTGGTCTGCGGCTCTTCCCCGACCACGAGGAGCTGCTCTACGCCCGCGCCATGACCGCCGAGCGCATCGATCGCCTGGATATTCTCGAGCACGACCTCAAGGCGATCCTGCATCAGGACCCAGACAACGCCCGTGCCCTCAATGCCCTCGGCTTCACCCTGGCGGACCGCACGGATCGCCTGGAGGAGGCGCGACGCTATATCGAGCAGGCCTATAAGCTGATGCCTACCGACGCTGCCATCGTCGACAGCATGGGCTGGGTGCTCTACCGCCAGGGGCAGTACACGGAGTCGCTCACCTACCTGCGCAAGGCGAACAAGATGCTCGAAGACGGGGAGATCGCCGCCCACCTCGGCGAACTGCTGTTCCGCATGGGGCGCAAGGCCGAGGCGCAGCAGGTGTTCGACGCCGCACGCAAGCAGTTCCCCGACCACCCGGTGCTGCGCCGTACCCTGCTGCGCCTGGGCCTCTAGCGGAGTTCACCGTGCGCCTGCTGGCCCCCCTCGCCCTCCTGCTTCTGCTCGCCGCCTGCACCCCGCTCACCCCACCGGTGGAGGGGGCGGCGGCCGAGCGTGCCTGGGTCGCGCGCCAAGCGCGCCTGGTGGCCCTCGACCCCTGGCACCTCACCGGCCGCTACCTGCTCACCGATCAGGTCGAGGTGTGGAGCGGGACCCTCGATTGGCAGCAGCAGGGGCTCGCCTATGCCTTGCTGATCAAGGGCCCGCTGGGCCAGGGCGGGGCGCAGATCCAGGGTCAGGGGGGCGCGGTGCGCATGGCCTTGAGCGATGGACGGGAGCTACTCAGCGACGACGTCGAGGGGCTGTTGCGTGAGCAGTTCGGTTGGGCCATCCCGGTCGGCGCCCTGCGCTATTGGGTCCGTGGCCTGCCGGCCCCCAACGACCCGCTGGAGGGGCTGCGCCTGGACGCCGAGGGGCGTGCCCTCACCTTCCAGCAGCGCGGTTGGAGCCTCGACTTCCCCGCCTATCAGGATGCCGGTGGCCTCAGCCTGCCACGGCGCCTGGAGGCGACCCGGGGTGATTACACGCTCAAACTGGTGATCGGCGATTGGCACCGCGACATGGAGGGGGGCGCATGAGTGGTGCGTGGTCGCGTGACTGGCCGGCCCCGGCCAAGCTCAATCTCTTTCTGCATATCACCGGGCGGCGTGCCGATGGCTACCACGAGCTGCAGAGCCTGTTTCAGTTTCTCGACCATGGCGACGGCCTCGATTTTCGTCCTACCGATGACGGCTTGATCACCCTGCTCGACCCGATCCCCGGCGTGCCCCCGGAGCAGGACCTCATCGTGCGCGCCGCACGCCTGCTGCAGGCACAGGGGGGGATGCCGCACGGGGTCGAGATCCGACTGCAAAAGCGCCTGCCCATGGGAGGGGGGCTCGGTGGAGGCAGCTCCGATGCCGCCACCACCCTGGTGGCCCTCGACCGCCTCTGGGGCCTGGGGCTCGGCGTCGACCGCTTGGCCGGACTTGGCCTCACGCTCGGGGCCGACGTGCCGGTCTTCGTGCGCGGCTTCGCTGCCTGGGCCGAGGGGGTGGGAGAGCGGCTCGTGCCGGTCTCTCCGCCCGAGCCCTGGTACCTGGTCTTGGTCCCTAATACCCATGTGGATACAGGGGCGGTTTTCCGCCACCCTGCATTGACAAGAAACTGCCCGCCCATCACAATAGCGGACTTTCTTGCCGGGCAAGGTGGCAACGTCTGCGAGCCGGTGGTGCGCCAGTTGCACCCCCCCGTAGAGGCGGCCCTCGACTGGCTCTCGGCCCGCGCCGAGGCGCGTATGACCGGCACCGGCGCCTGTGTCTTCGCCCCCTTCTCCACACGCGAGGCGGCGGGCGAGGTGTTCGAGCAGCGCCCGCCCGGCTGGGCCGGTTTCATCGCCCAAGGCTGCAACCGTTCGCCGCTCATGCAGCGGCTGGCGGTGGAGTCGTCCTAGTCGATCGGGCGGGTCCGGCGAGAAGAAGAGAGTTTTTTTGGGGTGTCGCCAAGCGGTAAGGCACCGGTTTTTGGTACCGGCATTCCCAGGTTCGAATCCTGGCACCCCAGCCAAATCGAGTGGAGACGCGGCCAGCCTGAAGTGCTCGCCGCCCAAGTGCCGATCATAGCCTGCAGCAGGAGTCCCCTGTGTCCGACATGATGGTGTTCGCGGGAAATGCCAACCCGCAACTGGCGCGCGATATCGTGGGTTACCTCAATATGCCGCTGGGGAAGGCGATCGTCTCCCACTTCAGCGACGGCGAGGTGATGGTCGAGATCATGGAGAATGTCCGTGGTAAGGACGTCTTCATCGTGCAGCCCACCTGTCAGCCGACCAACGATAACCTGATGGAGCTGCTGGTGATGGCCGATGCCTTGCGTCGTGCCTCCGCCCGCCGCGTCACCGCCGTCATCCCCTACTTCGGCTACGCCCGCCAGGACCGCCGTCCGCGCTCGGCCCGTGTGCCCATCACCGCCAAGGTGGTGGCCAACATGATCGCCAGCGTCGGCGTCAACCGCGTGCTCACCGTCGACCTGCACGCCGACCAGATCCAAGGCTTCTTCGACATCCCGGTGGACAACGTCTACGCCTCGCCGATCCTGCTCGGTGATGTGTGGAAGAACAAGGACGAGACCACCATCGTGGTCTCCCCGGACGTGGGCGGCGTGGTGCGTGCCCGGGCCCTGGCCAAGCGCCTCGACGACGCCGATCTCGCGATCATCGACAAGCGCCGTCCACAGGCCAACGTGGCCCAGGTGATGCATATCATCGGTGACGTCGAGGGGCGCAGCTGCATCCTCATCGACGACCTGGTCGACACCGCCGGTACCCTCTGTCAGGCCGCCGCCGCGCTCAAGCAGCACGGTGCGCTCAAGGTCTCCGCCTACATCACCCACCCGGTGCTCTCGGGCGCGGCGCTGGACAATATCTCCGGCTCTCAGCTCGACGAGATGGTAGTCACCGACACCATCCCGCTGACCCAGCGGGCGCGTGAGTGTGGGCGTCTGCGTCAGCTCTCCATCGCCGGGATGCTGGCCGAGACCATGAGCCGAATTCACAACGAGGAGTCGGTCAGCTCGCTCTATATGGACTGAGCCCCGACCCCTTACACGCGATACCCACCGAACCTGGTCGCGGGAGAGGTGGACCGGAGACAGACCATCCATGTGGATGGTCTGTTTTTCTTTACATCTAGGAGACTATTCCATGAGCAAGGTTGATTTCATCATCACCGCCGAACCGCGTACCGACCTGGGGAAAGGTGCGAGCCGCCGCCTGCGTCGTACCAATATGGTGCCCGGCGTTATCTACGGTGGCGACAGCGCCCCCGTTTCCATCAGTGTGGACCACAACGAGCTCTACCACGACCTGGAGAACGAGGCGTTCTACTCCCACATCCTCACCCTCAAGCTCGGTGAGAGCACCCAGAAAGTGGTGCTGAAGGACCTGCAGCGTCACCCCGCCAAGGACCTGATCATGCACGTCGACTTCCAGCGTGCCAGCGCCGACTCCGTGCTGCACATGAACGTGCCGCTGCACTTCGTCAACGAGGCGGTGGCCCCCGGCGTGAAGGCCGGCGGTATCGTCACCCACACCATGACCGAAGTGGCCGTCACCTGCCTGGCCTCCAACCTGCCTGAGTTCATCGAGGTCGACCTCTCCGCCCTGGAGCTGGATCACCCGCTGCACCTCACCGACCTGAAGCTGCCCGAGGGCGTCTCTCTGGTCGAGCTGAGCCATGGCGAGGACCACAACCTGCCGGTGGTGAGTATCCACCTGCCGCGTGGCGCCGGTGCCAGCGACGAGGCCTCCGCCGAGTAAGTGCCTTGAGTGGAGAGATCAGGCTGATCGCGGGGCTGGGTAATCCCGGCCCCGAATACGAACAGACCCGGCACAACGCCGGGTTCTGGTTTCTCGACACCCTGGTGCAGAGGTATGGTGGCCAGTTTCGCCCTGAAAGCAAGTTTCACGGCCTGGCCACCCGCCTGCAGATTCGCGGGCATGAACTCTGGTTGATCAAACCGACCACCTTCATGAACCGCAGTGGCCAGGCGGTCGCCGCCCTGGCCAACTTCTACAAGATCCCCCCCGAACAGATCCTCATTGTCCACGACGAGCTCGACCTCGGCGTCGGTATCGCGCGCCTCAAGCGCGGTGGTGGTCATGGTGGTCACAACGGCCTGCGCGACCTGCACACCCGCCTCGGCGGGAACGGGTATGCGCGCCTGCGCATCGGTATCGGTCACCCGGGCGACGCCCGCGCGGTGACCGGCTATGTGCTCGGCAAGCCGCCGTTGGATGACCGCGTGGCCATCGACCGTGCCATCGACGAGGCGTTGGAGGAGGTCGAGCCGCTGCTCGAGGGGGAGTGGGAGCGGGCGGTGCACCGCCTGCACTCGCGCCGCTGACACACACAACCCGGACGCCCGCGCGGCGCCGCAGAAGCGAGTGACATCATGGGATTCAAGTGCGGTATCGTCGGTCTGCCCAACGTCGGTAAGTCGACCCTCTTCAACGCCCTCACCAAGGCCGGTATCCAGGCGGAAAACTACCCCTTCTGCACCATCGAGCCCAACGTGGGTGTGGTCGGTGTGCCCGACCCGCGCCTCGACAAATTGGCCGAGATCGTCAATCCACAGCGGGTGTTGCCGACCACCATGGAGTTTGTCGACATCGCTGGTCTGGTGGCGGGTGCCTCGCGCGGCGAGGGGTTGGGCAACAAGTTCCTCGCCAACATCCGTGAGACCGACGCCATCGCCCACGTGGTGCGTTGCTTCGAGGATGGCAACGTGGTCCACGTGGCCGGGCAGATCAGCCCGCTGGACGACATCGAGGTGATCAACACCGAGTTGGCCCTGGCCGACATGGAGACGGTCGAGCGTGCCATCCTGCGCGTCGGGAAGCTGGCCAAGGGCGGCGACAAAGAGGCCAAGGCCAAGCTGGCGCTGCTGGAGCGCGTGCGCCCGCACCTCGACACCGGCGCGCCGGTGCGCTCCATGGGCCTCGACAAGGAGGAGATGGCGCTGCTCTACGACGTACATCTGCTCACCGTGAAGCCCACCATGTATATCGCCAATGTCGCCGAGGACGGCTTCAACGATAACCCCCACCTGGCCAAGGTGGAGGCATTGGCGCTCAAGGAGGGGGCTGTGGTGGTGCCGGTGTGCGCCGCCATCGAGGCGGAGCTGATGGAGCTGGACGCCGAGGAGCAGGCCGTATTCCTGGAAGAGCTGGGTCTGGAAGAGCCCGGCCTCAATCGCGTCATTCGTGCTGGCTACCGCCTGCTCGGTCTGCACACCTACTTCACTGCCGGGGTCAAGGAGGTGCGCGCCTGGACCGTGCGTATCGGCGCCACCGCCCCGGAGGCGGCCGGTGTCATCCACACCGATTTTCAGAAGGGCTTCATCCGCGCGGAGGTGACCGCCTATACCGACTTTGTCGCCTACAAGGGTGAGCAGGGCGCGAAGGAGGCGGGTAAGCTGCGTCTGGAGGGCAAGGAGTACGTGGTGCAAGACGGCGATATCATGCACTTCCGCTTCAACGTCTAGCGCGGGAAAAAAGTCCCCCGCAAAGGGTTGACATGCGCGCCGAGGGTCACGATAATGTGCGCCTTCGCTGCTAGCAGCGATAAAAAGGCGATGTAGCTCAGTCGGTTAGAGCACCGCATTCATAATGCGGGTGTCGCTGGTTCAAGTCCAGCCATCGCCACCAATATAAACACCATGCCCAGGCATGGTGTTTTTTTTTGTGTTCGTGCCAGGGTGACCCACGCCCCTGTAAGGGCTAACCTTAAGCCGACACCTTGACCCGATCCCGGCTGGAGCCGCCTATGTCATTCGCGGAAAAAACCAAAGAGTGTGCCGGTACCCTCAGCTGCCGCTTTCGCTGGGTCCTGCGTCTCGCGGTGGCCCTGTTCATCCTCTCCGTGGTGGTGATCTGGTTCTTTCTCCCCACCCAGTAGGGGCGCTTGCGTCGGTCAGCGTTGGTGCGCGTTTGTCAGTAGATAAAAAAAGCCCCGCCGGGAGACCCGGCGGGGCTTTTTCTTGGGCGCTTATGCTGCGCGACCGCTAAGTCGCTTACTGGGCAGCGGCGGGGGCTGCAGGGGCAGCCGGCATGCGGGCGTCCATAGCGGCCTTCTGCTCGGCCATGCGGGCCTCGGCCTCGGCCTTACGCTTGTCGGCCTGCTCCTGGGCGGCCTTCATACGGGCCTCGGCGGCCTCGCGCTGCTTGGCAGCGAAGGCATCCATCGCGGCCTTGCGCTCTTCCATGCTCATCTCGGGGGTGAAGTTGGGGCGCTCCATCTGCATCGGGGCCTGCATCATCGGGGCGGTACCCATGCGCTCGGCCATCATCTTCTGGTGCGCTTCGAAGGCCTTCTGGCGGGCCTCGAAGGCCGCCTTCTGCTGCTCTTCGAAGGCCTTGCGGGCGGCCTCGGCCTGCTCGGCGTTCACCGGGGCGCCGTAGGCGGGGGCGTAACCGTAAGGGGCGTAGCCGTAGGGGCCATAGCCGTTGTAACCACGGTAGCCGTTGTAACCACGGTAGTTGTTGTTGCCATAGCCACGGGCGCTGCTGCGACCGCGCATGCTGAAGTTCATGCTGCCGTCGACATCGCCGTCGCCGTAGCCGTCACCGTTGTAGTAACCATCGTTGTAACCGTTGCCGTTACCCCAGCCATCGTTACCCCACCATGCCAGGGTGGAGGTGGAGGTGGCGGCCAGCACGGCGGTAGCGATCAGAGTGCGCAGTTTCATGGGACAAACTCCTTGGTTTTTGGTTATGTAGGGCAATGCAGGTAGCGAGACATGGGGCAACGTGCAATGCGCGCCCTCAGCGTCAATGCTCCACACAATATAAGCGGCAGGGAATATAAGTCAAGACTAATGTGGGATTCAGTTCACAACAATTTTTCAATTGAGAACATCTTCGTTTTAAATCAGAGGGTTGCCAAAATGTTCCAGAAAAATGACTGACGAACGGGGACGGATTGAGGACGATTTGGCGGACGATGCGGGGGGCTGGCGCGACACACTCTCGGCGTGGCCCAGAAATGCAAAAGCCCTCACGAAGGAGGGCTTTGCGGTATTGGTCGGGGTGAGAGGATTCGAACCTCCGGCCCCTGCCTCCCGAAGACAGTGCTCTACCAGGCTGAGCTACACCCCGTAGCTGATTGCTGTGCCGCTCTGGCTTATCAGTAGCTGCGCGCTACTGCGAAGCGGGCCAGGTCGATCATCGCCTGTTTGTAGGGCGAGTCGGGAATCACCTGGAGGGCGTCGATGGCCATCTCGGCCTCTCGTTGCGCAGCCCGCGCAGTGTACTCGATGGCCCCGGTGGATTCAATGGCCAAAGTGACGCTTTCGATAGACTCTTTACCGCCACTCTCGATCGCCTGACGCACGACGGCGGCCTGCGCCTCGCTGCCGTAGCGGATGACATAGATGAGGGGCAGCGTGGGCTTCCCCTCGGCCAGGTCGTCACCGATATTCTTGCCCAGGGTCTCGCTGTCGGCGCTGTAGTCGAGGACATCGTCGATGAGTTGGTAGGCAGTGCCCAGGTGCATGCCGTAGGCGGCCATCGCCTGCTCCTGCTCGGCGGGGACGCCGCTCAGGATCGCACCGATCTGGCTCGCGGACTCGAACAACTTGGCGGTCTTGCTGCGGATCACGTCGAGGTAGCGTGCCTCGTCGGTGGTGATGTCTCGTACATTGAGCAGCTGCTTGACCTCACCTTCGGCGATGGTGTTGGTGGCCCCGGCGAGGATCTCCATCACCCGCATATTGCCCACCTCGACCATAATCTGGAACGAGCGTGAGTAGAGGAAGTCACCGACCAGCACGCTGGCCTGGTCACCCCAGACGGCGTTGGCAGTCTCGCGTCCACGGCGCAGCATAGAGGCGTCGACTACGTCGTCGTGCAGCAGGGTGGCGGTATGGATGAATTCGACCACGGCGGCCAGGTCGATGTGGGCGCGGCCTTGGTAGTTGCAGGCGCCTGATGAGAGGAGCAGGAGTACCGGGCGCAGGCGCTTGCCGCCGCTGTTGACGATGTAGTGGCCAATCAGGTTGACCAGTTCCACCTCAGAGTGGAGGCGGCGCTCGATCAGCGCATCGACGGCGCGGCGCTCATCGGCGACCAGGGCGTAGAGGTCTTGTATGTTCATGGGCGGTGCTCGGGCGTGCCGCTCTGCTCCCCGCAGACAAAAGAGAGGGCGATTCTAGCAAAGGCGACTCCCTTTCAGATACACCGCAACAAGAAAATCACCCTGTTTTGCTCGGGTAAGGGGCGGGGAAGTGTAATTTGCCCGATGTGGGCATTGATCTATCGGGGGAGTGGGGATAGAATCGCTGGTCTTTTGTGGGAGGCGCCACACGCGCCGCTAATGAATCTGGAGATCAAGCTGCAATGTACGCGGTAATTAAGACGGGTGGCAAGCAATATCGAGTGGCCCAGGGCCAGACCCTGCGAGTCGAGAAGCTCGAGAGCGAAGTGGGCGCTTCCATTGATCTGGATGAGGTGCTGATGGTTGCCGATGGCGACAACATCATGATCGGTACCCCCAAGGTCGAGAGTGGCAAGGTGACGGCGGTGATCAAGGGTCACGGTCGTGGTGAGAAGGTGCGTATCGTCAAGTTCCGCCGCCGCAAGCACCACCTGAAGCGTCAGGGCCACCGTCAGGCCTACACCGAGATCGAGATCACCGGCATCTCTGCCTGATCCCGCTCCTCCTCCATAGACAGCCCTCGCCGAGGGCGCCTAGTCAGAGAGTAACGAACAATGGCTCATAAAAAAGCTGGCGGTAGTACCCGCAACGGTCGCGATTCCATCTCCAAGCGCCTCGGCGTGAAGTGCTTTGGTGGTCAGGAAGTGAGCGCCGGTTCCATCATCGTGCGTCAGCGCGGCACCCGTTTCCACGCCGGTCTCAACGTCGGCTGTGGCAAGGACCACACCCTGTTCGCCAAGGCCGACGGTGTCGTCTCCTTCACGACCCGTGGCCCCGAGGGGCGCAAGTTCGTGGATATCGTCACCGAATAAGCCTTCGGTGCACGCCTTCTGCGATGAAACCCCGTCCATGACGGGGTTTTTTCGTTGGGCGAGCGGTTTTCCGATCTCCCGATTAGGTGGGTGAAGAGATGAAATTTGTCGATGAGACCGAGATCCGGGTCGAGGCCGGTAAGGGCGGTGATGGCTGCGTCAGCTTCCGCCGCGAAAAGTACATCCCCATGGGGGGCCCGGACGGTGGTGACGGTGGCGACGGCGGCAGCGTCTACCTGCTCGGCGACAGTAACCTCAACACCCTGGTCGATCTGCGCTTTACCCGCCGCTTCAAGGCGGAGAACGGCCAGCAGGGGATGGGGCGTAACATGACCGGCAAGAAGGGCGACGAGCTGGTCGTCCGTGTCCCCGTCGGTACGCAGATCTTCGACACCGATACCGACGAGCTACTCGGTGACATCGTCGCCGACGAGCAGCGTATCCTGGTGGCCCAGGGGGGGTTCCACGGCCTCGGCAACACCCGCTACAAGTCGAGTACCAATCGCGCCCCGCGCCAGTTTACCCGGGGGACCCCCGGTGAGGCGCGCAACCTACGGTTGGAGCTCAAGGTGCTGGCCGATGTGGGGTTGGTGGGGTTGCCCAATGCGGGTAAATCGACCTTTATCCGTGCGGTCTCCGCCGCGCGTCCCAAGGTGGCCGACTACCCTTTCACCACCCTCTACCCCAACCTCGGTGTAGTGCGCCTGGAGGCACACCGCAGCTTTGTGGTGGCCGACATCCCCGGCCTCATCGAGGGGGCGGCCGAGGGGGCCGGGCTCGGTATCCAGTTCTTGCGCCACATCTCGCGTACCCGCCTGCTCCTGCACCTGGTGGATGTCGCGCCGTTCGACGAGACCGACCCGGTGGAGAGCGTGCGCACCATCGAGCACGAGTTGGCCAAATTCAGTGACGAGCTGGTGCGCCGCGAGCGCTGGCTGGTGTTGAACAAGCTGGACCTGCTGCCGGAGGAGTCCCGCGAGGAGCGGATGCGCGATATCATCGCGCGGCTCGACTGGCACGGGCCGGTCTTCCGCATCAGCGCCATCGGTGCCGAGGGCACCTCCGAACTGACCGGGCGCATCATGAGTCGTCTGGAGGAGCTGGCCGAACTGGCCAAGTCCGAGGCTGCACATGGGGTTCATCACGAGGAGTAGCGCAGACCATGCGACGCGACGAGCTCGGGCGTAGTGCCCGTTGGGTGATCAAGATCGGTAGCGCCCTGCTGACCAACGACGGTCGCGGCCTCAACCACGAAGGGATCCGCGACTGGGTCAACCAGATGGCCAACCTGCGCTCGCGTGGCATCGAGTTGGTGCTGGTCTCCTCCGGCGCGGTGGCCGAGGGGATGAGTCGCCTCGGCCTGAAGGCGCGCCCTCACGCCTTGCATGAACTCCAGGCCACCGCCGCCATCGGGCAGATGGGTCTGGTTCAGGCCTACGAGTCGCGCTTCTCCGAGCATGGTCTACAGACCGCGCAGATCCTCCTTACCCACGACGACCTCTCCAACCGCGTGCGCTACCTCAACGCGCGCAGTACCCTACGCACCCTGCTCGGCTACGGTGTGGTGCCGGTGGTCAACGAAAACGACACCGTGGTCACCGACGAGATCCGCTTCGGCGACAACGATACCCTCGGCGCCTTGGTAGCCAATCTGATCGAGGCCGACGTGCTGATCATCCTCACCGATCAACACGGCATGTTCGATAAGGACCCGCGTAGCAACCCCGACGCCCAACTGCTGCACGAGGTACAGGCCAACGACGCCCGCCTCGATGCCATGGCCGGTGGCAGCGCCGGCAGCCTGGGGCGTGGTGGCATGCTCACCAAGGTGCGCGCCGCGCGCATGGCCGCACGCTCCGGTGCCACCACGCTGATCGCCTATGGACGTGAGGAGAGGGTGCTCGAACGCCTGGTCGAGGGAGAGCTGCTCGGCACCCTGTTCCAGCCTGCCGAGGCACCCCAGGCCGCACGCAAACACTGGCTCGCCGCCCACCTTCAGACGCGCGGCACCCTGGTGCTCGACGCGGGCGCCGCGCGCGTGGTACGCGAGCAGGGGCGTAGTCTGCTGCCGGTGGGGGTGCGCGAGGCGCGCGGTAATTTCGCCCGCGGCGAGATGGTGGTCTGTGTGGACGAGTCGGGGACAGAGGTGGGGCGTGGCCTGGCCAACTACTCCGGTGACGAGACCCGTCGCCTGCTCGGTAAGCCGAGCAGTCAGATCGAGGCGATCCTCGGCTATGTGGATGAGCCCGAGCTGATCCACCGCGACAACCTGGTCATCACCCGCCCCTGAGGCGCTCCGGAAAGCCCCGTTCCCACTCCGCACGTCGCTCCCACACCTTGCGCCACTCCTGTGCCTTGTGGCGCAGCGAGTCGCTGCGTCGGAGTCGTGCCGCCAGAGGAAAGGCGAACTGACTGCGCAGCAGGGTAGCCAGCTTGAGCAGCGCCACGCCGAGGCGTTGGGCAGGCGGGGACCAGTGGTGGCGCATCAGCGTCACCTTGGCCGCGAACAGCTTGATGAACATGCCGTGCAGGTGCGCCTCCGACTGACCACCGTAGTGGATGATGGTCGCCGTCGGCGTCTCCATGGGACGTGCCCCGAGGGGGAGTGCTCGTAGGCAGAGATCCGCCTCCTCGGCATACATATAGAAGGTGGGGTCGAAGCCTCCGAGTCGCTCCCAAAGGGTGCGTGGGAGGAGGAAGAAGCAGCCACTGACGATGTCGACCTGCCGCTCCCGGTCGTGTTGCCACCCGCCATAGCCCTCGTAGTCGAACAGCTCGCTGCGCTTGAACAGGGCGGTGAGCAGGAGGGCGTAGGAGAAGAGCGACCAGAGGTTCATGTGGCGCCAACTGCTGGTGGGGTTGAGGCGGCGGTCGCCGAACAGGGTGCGCCCGCCCCAGATCTGCGCCTCGGGGTGGGCGTCGGCAAAGGCCATGAGTCGGTCGATGGCCGCGTCTAGGGTGACGGTGTCGGGGTTGAGCAGGAGTAGACGTTCACCCCGGGCCGAGGCGGCAGCCAGGTTATTGGCCGCGGCAAAGCCGAGGTTCTCCTGTAGGGCGAAGAGGCGTGCCTGGGGAAAGGCCTGCGCGATCGCCTCGGCGGAGCCGTCGCTGGAGTGGTTGTCCACCACCAGTAGCTCGAAGGGGGTGTTACGGGTCTCGCGGATGGCGCTACGCAACGCCTCCAGGGTCAGCTCACGGGTGTTGTAGCTGACGACGATGATGGAGAGGCGGGGTGGGATATCCATGCGTGTTTCTCCATCCGGCTGGGCGCGCCCTATCTTGGCGGAAGAAACACAAAAAGGCCACCCGGTGGGTGACCTTTTCTGCGTCGATCCGACGTGCACTACACCTGGCCCGAGGGCCAGGGGATTACATGGCGCGGATGCGGGCGTTCAGACGGCTCTTGTGGCGGGCCGCCTTGTTGGCGTGGATCAGACCCTTGCCAGCCATGGAGTCGAGGGCCGGAACGGCACTCTTGTAAGCGGCGGCGGCGCCCTCTTTGTCACCGGCGGCGATGGCATTGATAACCTTCTTCACGGCGGTGCGCATGGAGGAGCGCATAGAGGCGTTGTGGTCGCGGCGCTTGTCCGCCTGTTTGGCGCGCTTGCGGGCTTGTGCTGAGTTGGCCAAGTCTGATCTCCCTAAAGAAACAGGTCACAGGGTTTGTGAAACGGCGCATTCTATTGACCCGCGTCGGCGTTGTCAAATCCTATTCTGCGTTATGGCTCGACGCCGATGCAACGAAGCGCGGGGTCGAGGAGGAGCGGCATCCCGTCTGCGGCACATGTGCGCCCCTTCCAGGGCTTCTTGTCTATCAAGGGCGGGGGGCGCGGAGGGTCTTTGCGAAAGGGGGGCTGAACGGCCCCTCTTCGGCGCCCGGTGGGGGCGAGATCGCCTGACCGGGCTCAACTGTCACCAGGCCGTCAAGTGACATATAATCGGGCGTTTATATTGCCTAGCTGATGCGACCCCCCTCATGGAACTGATCCGCGGCCTGCACAATCTGCGACCCCGACACCACGGCTGTGTGGCCACCATCGGAAACTTCGATGGGGTGCACCTCGGTCACCAGGCCGTGCTCGGTCAATTGGCCGAGAAGGGGCTGCAGCTCGGCCTGCCCACCACGGTGATCACCTTCGAGCCGCAGCCACAGGAGTTTTTCGGTGCCGCCAGCACCGAGGCCTTAGTGCCGCGCCTCACGCGGTTGCGCGAGAAGATCAAGGCACTCGGACGATTCTCTGTAGAACGGGTCATGTTGCTGCAATTTCGCCGCAAGTTGGCCGCACTGAGTGCCGAGGAGTTTATCCGCCAGGTGCTGGTAGAGGGGCTCGGGGTGCGCTACCTGGTGGTGGGCGACGATTTTCGCTTCGGTGCCGGTCGGTGTGGTGATTTCGCCCTGCTCTGTGCCGCGGGGGCGCGCCACGGCTTCGAGGTGACCAATATGCACACCTTTGCCATCGCCGATGAGCGGGTCAGCAGTACGCGCATCCGAGCGGCATTGGCGGAGGGCGCGATGGGTGAGGCGGAGCAGTTGCTCGGGCGTCCCTATCGTATGTGCGGCCGGGTGGCGCACGGCGATAAGCTTGGGCGTACCATCGACTTTCCCACCGCCAACCTCTTTCTGCATCGTCAATTGACGCCGGTCAACGGCGTGTTTGCGGTGGAGATGTTCGGTCTGCCCGGTGAGCCCGTTGCCGGGGTGGCCAATGTGGGCACCCGTCCCACCGTGGGCGGCACCCGCTCGCTGCTGGAGGTGCACCTGTTCGACTTCACCGGCGACCTCTACGGGCGCCATGTGATGGTCGATTTTCTCTACAAAATTCGCCCAGAACAGCGTTTCGACTCCCTCCCCGCACTCAAGGCACAGATCGAGCATGACGCGGCTACCGCGCGTGATTTCTTCGCCCGGCGCTATCACCACAGCGGCGTAGAAGGGGACGCGCAGATACGAATTAGTTAGCCGACGGGGGCCGTTGGCGGCGCGTAGCGCCCCGGTCCGCGTCGGTGCCTCCAGCAAGCATCCGGGTCGCCCGATGGGTGGCGCCTGAACCGAACATCCTCATTTTCTCAGCGGGCCCGAGGCCCCACGATTGGTGACAGACGTGGCTGACTACAAACCGACACTGAATCTTCCCGAGACCGATTTCCCCATGCGCGGCAACCTCGCCCAGCGCGAACCCGAGATGCTCAAGGCGTGGGCCGAGGGCGACCTCTACGGCGCCATCCGCGCGGCCTGCGCCGGGCGCCCCAAGTTCGTGCTGCACGACGGCCCACCCTACGCCAATGGTGACATCCACATCGGCCATGCGGTGAACAAGATCCTCAAGGACATCATCGTCAAGGCGGCCACCCTCAGCGGTTACGACGCCCCCTACGTGCCGGGCTGGGACTGCCACGGCCTGCCCATCGAGTTGCAGGTCGAAAAGAAGGTGGGCAAGGCGGGCGTGAAGGTGACCCCGGCGCAGTTCCGCCAGGCGTGCCGCGAATACGCCACCCAGCAGGTGAACGGCCAGCGCGAGGACTTCAAGCGACTCGGTGTCTTCGGCGAGTGGGACAACCCCTACCTGACCATGGACTTCAAGTTCGAGGCCAACATCATCCGCGCCCTCGGCCGCATCATCGACAACGGCCACCTGCACAAGGGCTCCAAGCCGGTGCACTGGTGCACCGACTGCGGCTCGGCCCTGGCCGAGGCGGAGGTGGAGTACGAGGACAAGAGCTCCCCGGCCATCGACGTGCGTTTCGAGGTGCTCGACGACCTGGCGCTGATGGCGCGTTGTCGCCACACCGAGAACGGTACTGGCGAGGGTCCCATCTCCGTGGTGATCTGGACCACCACCCCCTGGACCCTGCCCGCCAACCAGGCGGTGGCGCTCAACCCGGAGCTGGAGTACGCCCTGGTGCAGAGCCCCGGCGTGGGCGAGCACGGCCCCGAGCGGCTGCTCATCGCCGAGGCGCTGCTCAAGGACGCCATGGTGCGCTGGGACGTGCAGGATTACCGCGTGGTCGCCTACTGCAAGGGCGCGGATCTCGAAGGGCTCAAGCTGGCGCACCCCTTCTACAGCCGTGAGGTGCCGGTGATCCTCGGTGACCATGTCACCACCGATGCGGGTACCGGCGCGGTGCACACCGCCCCCGGCCACGGTCAGGAGGACTATGTGGTCGGCGCGCGCTATCACCTCAAGATCGACAACCCGGTGGGCGGCGACGGTGTCTTCCTCCCTGGCACCGAGCTGTTCGCGGGGCAGCATGTGTTCAAGGCCAACGACTCGGTGCTGGAGGTACTCAAGGCGCGCGGCAGGCTGGTGCACGCCCAGGCGATCCGCCACTCCTACCCGCACTGCTGGCGCCACAAGACGCCGATCATCTTCCGCGCCACGCCGCAGTGGTTCGTCAGCATGACCCAGGCTGGGCTGCGCGATCAGGCCAATGTCGCCATCGACAAGACCGAGTGGATCCCCGGCTGGGGCAAGGCGCGCATCGAGGGGATGGTGGGCAACCGCCCCGACTGGTGCATCTCGCGTCAGCGCACCTGGGGCGTGCCCATCGCCCTGTTCGTCGACAAGGTCAGCGGCGAGCTACACCCGGAGACCAACCGCCTCATCGAGGAGGTGGCTAAGCGTGTCGAAGAGAAGGGCATCGACGCCTGGTTCGACCTGGAGCCCGCCGAGCTGCTCGGCGACGCCGCCGGTGACTACGACAAGGTGGTCGACACCCTCGACGTCTGGTTCGACTCGGGCGTCACCCACGCCTGCGTGCTGGAGCAGCGTGACTACCTCACCTGGCCCGCAGACCTCTACCTGGAGGGCTCCGACCAGCACCGCGGCTGGTTCCAGTCCTCC
Source organism: Gammaproteobacteria bacterium (assembly GCA_003252455.1). Lineage (GTDB taxonomy): Bacteria > Pseudomonadota > Gammaproteobacteria > Thiohalomonadales > Thiohalomonadaceae > SZUA-467. The sequence continues at coordinate 5,024 of QKED01000003.1, read as the reverse complement.
CTGCTCACCTCGGTCGCCACCCGTGGCGAGGCCCCCTACAAGGCGGTGCTGACCCACGGCTTCACGGTGGACGCCAAGGGGCAGAAGATGTCCAAGTCCAAGGGCAACGTGGTCGCGCCGCAGAAGGTGGTCAACAACCTCGGCGCCGACATCCTGCGCCTGTGGGTCGCCTCCACCGACTATCGCGGCGAGATGAGCGTCTCCGACGAGATCTTGAAGCGCACCGCCGATGCCTACCGGCGCATCCGTAACACCGCGCGCTTCCTGCTGGCCAACTTGAACGGCTTCGAGCCGAGTCGCGACCTGGTGCCCGCCACCGAGCTGCTCGCCCTCGACCGCTGGGCGGTGGAGCGCACCGGTCAGTTGCAGGACGAGCTGCTCGCCGCCTACGAGAGCTACGAGTACCACCTGGTCTACCAGAAGGTGCACAACTTCTGCTCGGTGGACCTCGGCAGCTTCTACCTCGACATCATCAAGGACCGCCAGTACACCACCCAGCGTGACAGCCGCGCACGCCGCTCGGCGCAGACCGCGCTCTACCACATCATGCAGGCGATGGTGCGCTGGCTCGCCCCCATCCTCACCTTCACCGCCGACGAGATCTGGCAGGCGCTGCCGGGCGACAAGGGTGGTTCGGTCTTCTTCGAGACCTGGTACGAGCTGCCGGAACTGGCCGCCGATAACGGCATGGGCCTCAGCTACTGGGCCAAGGTGCTGGAGGTGCGTCAGGCGGTGAGCAAGGAGCTGGAGCGGCTGCGCGTGGCCGGGGGCATCGGCTCCGGTCTCGACGCCGAGGTCGACCTCTACTGCGGCAGCGAGCTGCATGCGGACCTCGCCCGCCTCGGCGACGAGCTGCGCTTTGTGCTCATCACCTCCTACGCGCGCATCCACAAGGTCGAGACCCCGCCGGACAACGGCGCCCACGTCACCCTCGACGGCGGTGACGAGCTGTGGGTGGTGGCCGCCCCCAGCGACCACGCCAAGTGCGTGCGCTGCTGGCACCACCGCGAGGATGTGGGCGCCAACGCAGAGCACCCGGAGCTGTGCGGCCGCTGCGTCGACAACGTGGCCGGTGACGGCGAGCCGCGTGAGCACGCCTGATGGACCTTAAGCAGGGCTGGAACTGGGGGATGGCCCGCTGGCTGGGCCTCACCCTGTTGGCACTGGTGCTCGATCAGCTCACCAAGGCGTGGGCCAGCGGTGCGCTGGAGTACGCCCAGCCGCTGGCAGTGATGCCGATGTTTAACCTCACCCTACTGCACAACACCGGCGCGGCGTTCAGCTTCCTGGCCCAGGCAGGGGGGTGGCAGCGCTGGTTCTTTGCCGGTGTGGCCCTGTTGGTGAGTGTCGTGCTGCTGGTCTGGCTGCTGCGCGTGCGCGTGGGCAAAGGCATCGAGGCGGCGGGATTGGCGCTGATCCTCGGTGGTGCCCTGGGTAACCTCTACGATCGCGTCGCCTACGGTTATGTGGTGGACTTCATCGATGTCTACTACCAGCAGTGGCACTGGCCCGCCTTCAATATCGCCGACTCCGCCATCACGCTGGGGGTCGGCCTGTTGCTGGTCGACGCACTGCTCCTGGCACGCAAGGAGGCGGCAAAGGAGTAGTAGGCACGCGGGGTCGCCCTCCCGTGCGAGGCTGGCCTGTGGCAGAATAGCGACCTAGCAAACAACTCGGAAATGACCATGTGCGAATCATCTGCCATCGGCCCCGGTAGCCGTGTGGTGCTCGAATACTCCATCACCCTGGCCGACGGTACTATCGCCGATACCACCCGCGACGACGAGCCGCTGGCGTTCACTGTCGGTGATGGTACCCTGGTCGAGGGGCTGGAACAGCTGCTCTACGGTCTCAGTGCGGGCGATAGCCACACCCTGGAAGTGACCCCCGAGCAGGCCTTCGGTCAGCCCGACCCGAGCAATACGCAGCGCATCCCGCTGGCCGATTTCGGTCCCGAGCTGACCGTCGAGGAGGGGGTGATCATCGGTTTCACCCTGCCCAACGGTGACGAGGTGCCGGGCACCGTGCGGCATGTGGGCGGTGAGCATGTCGAGGTCGACTTCAACCACCCGCTGGCCGGTCACCACCTCAAACTGGAGGTGGAGGTGATCTCGGTGCAAGCGCCCCACTAACGCCCTCACCCATTCGGAGGTAGCACCATGGCTGAACGGCCGCAGATCCTCATGGCTAACCCGCGCGGCTTCTGCGCCGGGGTCGACCGTGCCATCGCCATCGTCGAGCGGGCCCTGGAGCTGTTCGGAGCCCCCATCTACGTACGTCACGAAGTGGTGCACAATCGTTTTGTGGTGGACAACCTGCGCGCCAAGGGGGCCGTGTTCATCGAGCGGCTGGACGAGGTGCCCGATGGGGCGACCCTCATCTTCAGCGCCCACGGCGTGCCCAAGTCGGTGCAGGAGCGTGCCCTGGCGCGCGGTTTTCGTGTCTTCGACGCCACCTGTCCACTGGTGACCAAGGTGCACCTGCAGGTGGCACGCCACGCCCGCGACGGCATCGATGTGGTGCTCATCGGCCACGCGGGTCACCCCGAGGTAGAGGGGACCATGGGCCAATTCCCCACCGAGGCCGGAGGCACCATCCACCTGGTCGAGCGCCCCGAGGATGTGGCCAGGTTACAGGTGCGTGACCCAGCGCGCCTCGCCTTCGTCACTCAGACCACCCTCTCCATGGATGACGCCTCGGTGATGATCGAGGCGCTGCGCATGCGCTTCCCAGCCATCCAAGGGCCACGTAAGGACGACATCTGCTATGCCACCCAGAGCCGCCAGGATGCCGTGAAGCACCTGGCCGAGCAGGCCAACTGCATCCTCGTGGTCGGCTCACCCAACTCCTCCAACTCCAACCGCCTGCGCGAGGTAGCCGAGCGTGCCGGTGCCGAGCACGCCTATCTCATCGATAACGCCAACGAGATCGACCCGGCGTGGTTCAAGGGGTGTACGCGAGTGGGGGTGACCGCCGGTGCCTCGGCCCCCGAGGTGTTGGTGGAGGAGGTGATTGCACGTCTGGAGTCGCTGGGTCTGGTCGGGGTGGATGACGACCCCTCGCGGCGCGAGCAGGTGGTGTTTTCTTTGCCGAAACCCCTTCAATAATGTCGATAGCTATTTTGTAAATGAATAAAAAATGGCGGTGATGACCGCTTTTTTATGGTTCATCGCGCCTTCCCCGGGAAGGCGGCCTTGATCTTCAGGAAGGAATTCCGTGTCCCTGAAACCATAGGCTATGCGCATGATAACCTTGATTCGGTTATTGATACCCTCCAGGCCACTGGAATGCAGGTGAAGCCTTGCGCTGGTCAGAATCCCTCTCAGATAAGGCCGAAGGCGTTTGGCGAATCGGAGCAGGACGCCGATCCCACCCTCAAGACACAGATGAAACCACTCCCGCCAGTGGCGAATGGCCTACCATACCGTGGGGCAAACCACAGCTCCTTAAGTTGGGTGTCATGTCCATCGCCACAGCCTTGATGTCGGTGCACCCGGCTCAGAGCCGTGCGAAAAAGTGGCGCGGGCCCACGCGCCGCTTGCCTTCCCCGGCTCAGAGCACACGATAGTTCTGTGCATGCATCACCACGGTGGCGTAGCGATGACCCTTGTGCAAGGCGAAGCCCTCCATCACGCCCTGGGCGTCGAGGCTGAAGGATCCCCACGAAAATCACCCATCACGCAAACACCATCGCGATCTCCATATCCGCTCTCAGGCTACGTAACTCCTCTCTCGAAAGTGGTGTGATAGTGACGCCCTTGCGAGGCACATGCAGGCCGATATTGCTGAGCGATAAAACTCTGCGCTTCCTAATCGTGTTTGCTTGAAGCAGTCGGTCTTCGCCTCGCATTTTCGTGATCTTTCCCAACAGCCAGGCGATGAACTGCACCAATCCAGAAATCATGACCAAATTGGCTAGCCGCTCGGTGCCCCGAGAGCGACTCTCTGAGAGCCCCAAGCCGTAGACCATGCTCTTGGTGTCACGAAAGCTCTCCTCGATCGGCATCCGTTGCTTGTAGATCCCGACGACACGACGGGCGAGTGCCTCGTCACCCTGTAGATTCGAGACCAGTAGCCCCGCCTCGCGCCCACCGACAGCGTAGGCCGAATCGCTGCGCCTGTGCCCCTTGACTGTTTTGCTTACCCGGACCTTCGACTTCTGCTGATAACCATAGAGCTGCACGGGCATCGGGTTGGTTTTGACGAGCATGAAGCGCCCCATACAAAGCGCCAGCTCTTTCGAATACTCACTTGCAATCAATGAGATAGACCGACAAGTGTGCCATAGCTCCCCTTCGCGACTGAGCTGGACAGTCCCCCTGACGCGGCCTACCTAATCCCAACCCAGCGCCTCGACGGCCCTGAACCAAGGATTCTTGAACCCGGCATCGGTCACCAGAATCGGGCGCGATCGCTCAGGCAGTAGCGCCTTGAGCTGGTCCAGAAAAGCCTCATGACCCCGAGGAGAGCCGTAGTCCTTCTGCGGGTGAACCTCTTCGTAGAGCGTCATCGATCGCCCTCCCAGCGGAACAGAGGCTCTCAGCAGGTGATAAGACTCGTCATCGGTCAGGGTCGACCAGTTGACGAGGATCATCGGTGACTGATCGAGACCGGGGAACCACTTGGCGACAGCACTGTAGAGCAGCACGCGCTCCTGAGCTAAATGCGTATTACCAATCAACCGGTCTACACGCTTGATGGCGTACTTCTCGCGGAGCAGGGTCCCCAGGGCCCTACCTAGCGCGGTGACGGTCATCGCCCTCGCTTGTGCCGCGACCGCAACGACATCCGAAAGTGCGTTGAAGCGCGTGAAGTGGATGGATTGACAATAAGGATAGAGGGCGGTGCGCATGAGCTGGGTGGGCTGCATCGGAGGGTTCCGGCTCTTTCGCGATCAGTGTGGGTAGACGCTAAGATCAACGGCTTACCACGACCACCACATCTTGTGTTGAACACGTAGTCAATCCCCCATCTGGACGATCCCATGAGCGACCCCACAACCGCACTGTTCACCCAAGCACTCG
>QKED01000116.1 GCA_003252455.1 Gammaproteobacteria bacterium | reverse complement strand
TGCATGCTGTACGACAAGATCCCGAGAATGCCGGAGGAGTGGTTACGGCCTCTGATGGAGAAATTCTCAGAGCTTATCTCAGCCCAGACCGTCTATAAGCAAATTTTTGGCATTATTTGAAAATATGAGGGGATGCCTGAGATTACCAGCAACACTAGCGCAATCATGATGCCTATCTATATGAATTAGATCATATCGAGTCTGATTTTCTAACTCTTTAACCCAACACCACAACGCAGCACGATGATTGTCCATCACATAAACTGACCCACTACGCCAAAGGAAGTTTTGTGTGGTGGCACTTGATCTGTTTCTTCCCTTAAAAGGATAAATCCACTGCCCCACCTCATCATCCTCCTATAAGTTTCCACATAGCATCATTCAAATAGAACTAGCGTAGTTAAGCATTTGCAAATAATGACGTCGGCTATACATATATGTGTGGTCTGGTGGCGAAAGCGCCCTTGCTCATATCATCCAAGGCGAGGCAATCTTAATAAGTCGCCGTCACCGTCACACTCACCGACCGTTCATTCGTTCCGAACGGCGTGGTAACTCCTGTAGCAAAGTCAGCCACACCCAACGCACCGGCCACACTCCAATGGTCATCCCACTGATAGTCGGCGAGGAGGTTGACGGCCCAGAAGCGTGGCTGGTCGGCGCGGTAGGCGAGCAGGCTCATGGCGAGGGTGTCGTGCAGGTAGCTCTGGCGCCAGCCGAGGGTGTAGAGGGGGGAGCTGTCGTCGCTGCTGGGGGGTGGGTTGTCCCACTGGTTCCACATCACACCGGCGTTGAGGTTGTGGTTGCTCGCGGTGACGTATTCGAGGCCGATGGCGACATCGAGGCGGTCGCGGCGCTGGTTGCTCAGCGGGTACCACTGATCGGGCTTGAGGGCGAGGTCGATCTGGCCGATGAGGCTCTCGTGCACCAGGGTGGTGCTGAGGCCGAGCAGGTCGTATTCGGCCACGGCGAGGCCGGGGGCGGTGGTGACGGGCGTTGGGGTGTTGGCGTAGAGGTGGGCGGCGTAGAGGCTCAGTTCGCCGAGGGAGTCGCTCACTTTGAGGCGCGCGCCGTATTCGGCGCCGGTGTCGAGGGGCAGGCCGTAGCCGCTGTGGCTGACGCGGTCGAGGCGCGCCTCGGGGAGGTAGAAGAGCTGACCCTGCCAGGCCCCGGCGAAGCAGTCGGCGAGGAGCATCTCTTGGCCGAGGCGCAGGTTGGCGTAGTCGGTGAGTAACGGCTCGGTGTAGTCGAGGGGGGTGATGACGTCGACCACGAAGGTGCCGTCGACCACACCCCAGACCAGGCGCTGTTTGCCGACCTTGTAGGCGCAGGCCCCGGCGCTGTATTGGGCCCAGAGTTCCTGCACCTCGCTGTGGTCGTAGGCCTCGCCGCGCAGGGTGGCCTGGAGGTCGTCGGCCCAGTAGTGGGTGTAGCGCCCGTCGAGACGCACGAACCAGCCGTCGCCCCAGCCCTGTTCGTACTCCAGGCGCAGGCGGCTGCGCTTGAGGTAGGTAGCGTCTTGGTTCTGCCCTTGGCTCTGTTCGAAGGTGAGTTTGAGGCCGTCGCTCCAGTGTGCCTCGTGCGCCTCGGCGGGCGCCGCCAGGGTGAGGGGCTCTTCTGCCAATAGGTCGAGGCTGTCTGCGCCAAGCAGATCCTCAGCGAGGACCTGTGTGACCAGACAGCAAGCACCGAGCGGCCAGAGCCACAGGCCGCGACGCGGCATGGCGCGACTCACTGGAACTGCGCGCGCAGCCGCTCCAGCTCGCGCTCGCGGTAGGCGAAGTCGGTAAGGGTCCGCTGGGTGAGGAAGTCGTCGTCGAGGGTTACGTGCAGGGCGATCGCCTCGGTGCGCATAGTGGAGAGGCGGCTGGTCTGCACGTTGAGCAGGGTAAGGTCGCGGGCGAGCCAGAGGCCGTCGAGCTGTTGGATGTCGCGGAACAGGATGCGCTTGAAGAGCTGGCCGCGCTTGTCGTAGGCCTGCACTTTAAGCGGCACGTAACGCGCCTTGTCGATCCAGAAGTAGATCTTGCTGTAGCGGCTCTTGCGCAGGCGCGCCTCGTTGGGCAGCCCCTCGATGACCCACACCTGGGTGCCGTCGTAGTCGCCCTCCTGGAGGATCTGGTAGCGGTACTCATCGGTCTTGCCGTTCTCCATATCCTCGGTGGAGAACTCGGAGCCGAACAGCGAGACCGGCTCTTGGTCCTCCGCCGCACCACTGACCATGCGTTTGACGCGACCGAGGGCGGAGAGGTAGAGCCAGGACTCAGTCTCCTTGCTCTCGTCGGCATAGGTGTAGGTGAGCATGCCGATGCCGCGCTCGCTGGCGGGCTCTAACAGGATGGCGATGCTCTGGCTGTCTTTCTTATCGGCGCCGAGCTGGCGTGAGGTCGACTCCATACGCTTCACGCGCGGCTCCTCGACGCAGGCGACCGCCTTATCCTTGAGACCGAATTTGCAGCTCGACAGCTGCGAGCGGGTGAGAGTGCCGTCGGCCACCGCGCGCTGCTGGGCGTCGACCTTCTCCATGATGGTGCGGGCGTCTTCACTGGCACAGGCCAGGGCGGGGATTAACAGCAGCAGAGACCAGAGGGTGTGGGCTTTCATCATGCGTCTTCTCCTTGAGGGGTTACGCCTTCACGGCGGGAGCGGCCTTGCCCAGGCGTTGTAGATAGCGCTTGCGCCCCAGGTCCGGCTTGAGCCACTCGATCAGCGCGGGTAGCAGCAGCAGGTCCGACGAGAGGGCGACGAAGATGGCGGCGGAGCCGAAGATGCCGGTCTTGGCCAGGCCGAGGTAGTCGGAGAAGATCAGCACGGTGAAGCCGACGCCGAGGATCAGGCTGGTGTAGGTGACCGCCTGACCCACCTCGTGGATGGTGGCGTGCAGGGCCCGCCCGATGTCGCCATGTTCGTACCAGGCATCCCGGTAGTGGGCGACGAAGTGGATGGTGTCGTCCACCGCGATGCCGATGATCAGCGGGGCGATGACCAGGGTGTCGGTGTCGAGCGGCACGCCGAGCAGCCCCATCAGGCCGAAGCTGAAGAAGGCGGGGAGCAGGTTGGGCACCATGGAGATGAGTCCGGCCTGCACGCTGCCGAGGCTCAGCACGAGGAGGATGGTGATGGTCAGCAGGGCGAGGCTGAAGCTCTTCACCTGGGTCCAACTGATGTGGTCGAGCAGCTCCATCATCAGTGCCAGGGAGCCGGTGGGCTGCAACTGCATCTCCGGGTAGTCGGCGCGCAGCGGGGCGAAGCGGCGATCCATCTCGGCCTCCACCTCGGTAAAGATCCGTGTGTACTCGTAGGAGCCGGCGTTGCGCATCTGCAGGCTGATATGGCTACGGCTGTAGTCGTCGCTCACCAGTTGGCGCCGGTCTTCGGGATTGGCGTTGTCGAACAGGTAGAGGAGTTGGGCGGTGAGACGCGCATCATCCGGTATGCGACGGTAGTCGGGGTTGTCCTGGTGCATCACCTGATTGGTGTCGGCCACATAGTCGGCCAGGGAGAAGCTCTTGGCCACGTACGCCGGGTAGCGCGCCTCGACATGGGCCTGGAGCGCCGCCAGGGTGGCGAGCACGCGCGGGTCCTTGAAGGCGTCGGGCCGACCCAGGTCGATCATCAGCTCCATGTTCTGCCCACCCATCATCACCTTGTCGACCAGGGCGTAGGTGGTGCGCATATCACTCCCCTCGCGGGTCAGCTCGACGAAGTTGGAGTCGACGCGGATCTGCGTCAGCCCCGCCAACAACAAGCCGAAGAGCAGGAGGTAGACGACAACGATGGTGCGCGGCGCACGCCCCACCAGCTCGGGGATGGGGTCGAGCAGCGGCTGCAGCCAGTAGTGGCGCGGCTTCTCCCGGTTGCGCTCGCGGTAGGGGTGCCAGATGTCGAGCATCACCGGCAGTACGAAGAGGGTGAGGACGAAGGCGCCCAGTACGCCCAGTGCGGAGGTGACACCGAAGACACCGATCTGCGGGATGTCGCTGACGGTGAGGGCGAACATACCGGCCATCGTAGTGACTGTGGTGAGCAGGATCGGCAGACCAGTCTTGCGATACGCGAGGGCCATGGCGCGGCGGTGGTCGTGGCCCTCGCGGCGGAAGTGGTTGTAGCCGCTCAACACATGCACGCAGTCGGCGATGCCCACGGCGAGGATCAGCATGAAGGTGAGCGAGACCATGTTGGAGAAGGTGACGCCGAGCCAGCTCGCCGCACCGATGGCCCAGATGGCCGAACCGAGGATCAGTGTCAGCGGCCAGATCACCGCGCTGAGGGAGTGGAACAGCAGCCAGAGCAGGCCGACGACGATGAGCACCATCAGCCCGAGCAGACCACTGGCCTGGGCCATGGTGTGCATGGCGAACTCCATCATCGGCGCGTTGCCGGTGAAGTAGAAGTGGAAGTGGTCGCTGAACTCCGGCCGCTCGGTCACTGCGCGCAGCGCGAGCATGAAGTCGAGGTACTCGTCCATCTGCATGTTGGCGTACTGCACCTCGCTCACCTCGGCACCCTGCGTCACCTGCAACGGGTCGCTGCCGAGCAGGAGGTCGTCACCGGCGAGCAGGTCGGGGGCGGCGGCGGTATCGGCCTCCTGCACACCACCTGCGGGGACCATGCCGAAGTCGGTCTTCAGGCGTATGCCGCCGTAGCGGAAGTCGCGCGAGTAGTAGGCCAGCTCGAAGGTCTCTTGGCCCTTGGCGATGGCGCGACGCGCCTCGCGCTCCGGCGCAGCCTGCGGCATGGCCCCGGCGATCAGCTTGCGTGAGATGAGGGTGTCACCCTCGGCAATGAGGTAGCGGGCGTTGTAGAGGCTGTCGATGCGCTCGATACGCCGTAGCGGGCTCTGCTGATACTCGGCCCCGGCGAGGCCCAGTCTGATTGACTCCAGCGCCTCGTGTAACGCGGCGAGGCGCTGGAGCGAATCCGCCGAGAAGACGTCGCCATCCTTCGGCGCGTAGACCAGATAGACCCCGTCGTCACTACCGAACTGGGCGCGGAAGCGATCCAAGTTGCGCTTGGCCGGTGCCCCCTCCTCGAACCAGGACTCCAGCGACATATCCAGGCTGAACTGGCTCAACATGCCATAGAGCATCACCCCGGTGAGGGCGAAAAAGAGCAGCAACACCGGCCAGCGCAACGGCAGCAGCACCCCCGGCGCCAGCTCGAAAAAGCGGTTCACACGCGACAACACAGACTGCATAGGGCACTCCCGGTACGCCTGGCGGCGCTCACAGCGCCGACTCCCTGAGCCAAAACGGCACCGGGATCATACTCCACACACCCCAGAGCCCCTAGCCGGATCATGGACGTAGATCACGGAGTGGAGAATCCGCCCTCCCCGTCCGACAAACCCGCATCGGGCGCCCCCATGGGCACACCCCAACCGAGCAAGCCCTCGGCCCAGGCCGCCGGAATGGTGCCATGGCGCACCGAACCGGGCGCCGCTCAGCGCCTCCGTGCCCGACCAGCGACGCCACCAGCACCTCGCGCACAAGGCTGGAATCTGTTCGTGCCTCTCGTCACTGCGCCGATGGTGCCGCTTGCGCTCAGGGCACGGCTCGTGTCGAGGCCGGGGATCTGCAGCCGCATCACCTGCGTGTACCGCGACAAGGCTCATAAACGCACAAGGGCGACCCGAGGGTCGCCCTTGTTTGCGCGTCGCCGTGTCGGCTCAGAACGGGATGTCGTCGTCGAAGTCGTCGAAACCACCGCTGGGGGGCGGGGCGGAGCCGCCACCGCCACCACCCTGTTGGCCGCCGCCGCTGTAGCCGCCGCCGCCGCCGCCGCCGCCGCCGCCGCCGCCAAAGTCACCGCCGCCCTGGCGGGAGTCGAGCATCTGCATCTCGTTGGCGACGATCTCGGTGGTGTAGCGGTCCTGCCCGTCTTGGGCCTGCCACTTGCGGGTCTGCAGCTTGCCCTCGACGTAGATCTTGGAGCCCTTACGCAGGTACTCACCGGCGATCTCGGCGAGGCGGTTGAAGAAGACCACCCGGTGCCACTCGGTGCGCTCCTGCATCTGGCCGCTCTGCTTGTCTTTCCAGGTGTCGCTGGTGGCCAGGGTGACGTTGGCGATGGCGCTGCCGTTGGCGGAGTAGCGCACCTCGGGGTCTTTGCCGAGGTTGCCGACCAGGATGACTTTGTTGATACCGCGTGCCATGGGCTCTCCCTTGGGTCTTGGGTTATTCGATATAGGGTGGCGGGTAGTCCTGACCCGAGCGGCGATTGTAACAGGGGCGCGCTCAGACGCGCACCCTTCACCACGTCCACCCTAGGTGGGTTCCGGCAGGGCCAGGGCGTCGAGGGCGGCATAGTCGACAGTGCGACTGTCGACGCGCAGGTAGGCGATGCCGTCCTCGGGATTGATGGCCGCCTCGGCCACGCCCTCCATACCGAGCAGGCGGGCGGTGATGGCGTCGCGCTCGGCCTCGCTCAGCTCGCCGACGAGCAGCATGTGGGTGGCGAGGTGTTGCGGCCTGGCCATGCTCACCGCAGCGGCGAGCCAGAGCAGGATGAGCAGCCCGGTGAGGGTGTAGAGTCCGGCGTAGTGGTAGGTGCCGAAGGCCCAGCCACCGATCACCCCGCCGATGAAGGCGCCGATGAACTGGGAACTGGAGTAGACCCCCATGGCCGTGCCCTTGGCCTGGGTGGGGGCGAACTTCGCCACCAACGAGGGGAGCGACGCCTCCAGCAGGTTGAACGCGGTGAAGTAGAGAAACAGCAACACGGCGATGACCCACAGATACTGGTGCCAGAGGGCAAGCGCCAGCTGGGTGAGCCCGAGCAGGGCGATGGCACCGATGACCACCGGCTTCAGCCTGCGTCGCTTCTCGGCGATGATGATGAAGGGGACCATGGCGCCCATCGCCAACACCATCACCGGCAGGTACACCAGCCAGTGGTGACCGACATCGAGCCCCGCGTCGCGTAGGGCGGTGGGCATGGCGACGAAGGCGGCGGTGAGACTCATGTGCAGCACCAGGATGCCGAAGTCGAGACGCAGCAGCTGCGGGTCACGCAACACGTCTTTGAACAGTGCGGGGACCGCCTCGGCGTCGCGGTGCACGCTGCTGTGGGCTGGGTCGGGCACCACTAGGGCGACCACGCCGATACCGATCAACGCGAGCACGGCGGTGAACCAAAAGATGCCCGGCACACCGATGAGACCACCGAGGATCGGGCCGAGCACCATGGCGGCGAGAAAGGCCATGCCGATACTGACGCCGATGAGCCCCATCGCCTTGACGCGGTGCTCCTCGCGGGTGAGGTCGGCGGCGAGGGCCATGATGGCGGCGGCGATGGCCCCGGCGCCTTGAATGGCACGACCGAGGATGATCAGGTGGATATCCCCCGCCGTGGCGGCCACCACACTGCCGCAGGCGAACACCAGCAGACCACCGATGATCACCGGCTTACGCCCGATACGGTCGGAGAGCATGCCGAACGGGATCTGCAGCGCCGCCTGGGTAAGGCCATAGATGCCGATGGCGAGGCCGACCAGGGTCGGTGTGACCCCTGGCAGCTCTTCGGCGTAGAGGGCGAAGACCGGCAGGATCATGAACAGCCCGAGCATGCGCAGGGCGAAGATGGCGGCGAGAGAGAGGGCGGCGCGACGCTCCGCCGGGGTCATCTGAGGGTCGTTCATGGGGGCGTTCCGATGGGCCACGTCCGGCGGTAGGCTGGCGGCGCGGCACTTTGCGCGAGGTGTGGGACGCGGCGTATATTAGCAGGTTCGGATCCGAGCGGAAAACGGCATGGACAGGATACTCATCCGTGGGGCACGCACCCACAACCTCAAGGGGGTCGACCTCGACCTGCCGCGCGACAAGCTGATCGTCTTCACCGGCCTCTCCGGCTCCGGTAAGTCGTCGCTCGCCTTCGACACCATCTACGCCGAGGGGCAGCGGCGCTACGTCGAGTCGCTGAGCGCCTACGCGCGGCAGTTCCTGTCGATGATGGAGAAGCCCGACATCGACCACATCGAGGGGCTCTCCCCGGCCATCTCCATCGAGCAGAAGTCCACCTCGCACAACCCGCGCTCCACCGTCGGCACGGTGACCGAGATCTACGACTACCTGCGTCTGCTCTTCGCCCGCGCCGGTGAGCCGCGCTGCCCCGAGCACGGTCACGTGCTGGAGGCGCAGACGGTGAGCCAGATGGTCGACCAGATCATGGCCCTGCCCGAGGAGAGCAAGCTGATGCTGCTCGCCCCGGTGGTGCGCGAGCGCAAGGGTGAGCACCTGCAGCTGCTCGATGAGTTGCGCGCCAAGGGTTATGTGCGTGCACGCATCAACGGCAGCGTGGTGGAGCTGGACATGGCCCCCGAACTGGAGCTGCGCAAGAAGCACACTATCGAGGTGGTGATCGACCGCTTCAAGGTGCGTGCAGGGATCGAGGGGCGCCTGGCCGACAGTATCGAGACCTGCCTGGAGCTGGCCGACGGCATCGCCCTGGTGGTGCCGATGGAGGGCGCTGGCGCCGAGCTGATGTTCTCCGCGCGCTATGCCTGCCCCGAGTGCGGCTACGCGCTAAACGAGCTCGAACCACGGCTCTTCTCCTTCAACAACCCGGCAGGGGCCTGCCCGAGCTGTGATGGCCTCGGCACCCGGCAGTTCTTCGACGAATCGCGCGTGGTCAGTCACCCGGAGATGAGCCTCGCCAGCGGGGCCATCCGTGGCTGGGACCGGCGTAACGCCTACTACTTCCAGATGCTCACCAGTCTGGCGGACCACTACGGCTTCGACATCGACCTCCCCTTCGAGCAGCTCGACCCTAAGCACCGCAAGGTGATCCTGCACGGGAGTGGTAAGGCCGAGATCGAGATGACCTATATCGGTGCCAAGGGCAACCGCTACACGCGCACCCACCCCTTCGAGGGGGTGATCACCAACCTAGAACGGCGCTACCGCGAGACCGAGTCGAGCGCGGTACGCGAGGAGCTGGCCAAGTTCCTCTCCTTCCAGCGCTGCCCAGAGTGTGGTGGTAGCCGTCTCAACCAGGCAGCACGCCACGTCTATGTGGCCGACCAGGACCTGAGCCAGCTCAGCGCCCTCCCCGTCGGTCGTGCCATGGCCTTCTTCACCAACCTCACCCTGCCCGGATGGCGTGGAGAGATCGCCGAAAAGATCCGTAAAGAGATCGCCCAGCGCCTCTCGTTCCTAGTCAACGTCGGCCTCGACTACCTCACCCTCGACCGTAGCGCCGACACCCTCTCGGGTGGCGAGGCCCAGCGTATCCGCCTGGCGAGTCAGATCGGTGCAGGTCTGGTCGGGGTGATGTATATCCTCGATGAACCGAGCATCGGTCTGCACCAGCGCGACAACGAACGCCTGCTGCAGACGCTGTTTCACCTGCGTGACCTGGGCAACACAGTGATCGTCGTCGAGCACGACGAGGATGCCATCCGCGCGGCCGACCATGTGGTCGACATCGGCCCAGGTGCCGGCAGCCACGGTGGCGAGATCGTCGCCGCCGGGACACCAGCGGAGATCATCGCCCACCCGACCTCGCTCACCGGCGCCTATCTCAGTGGCCAACGCGCCATTGAGGTGCCCGAGGAGCGCTATCAGCCCGACCCGGCACGGCAACTGTCGATTCGCGGGGCAAGTGGAAACAATCTCAAGGGGGTCAATGCGGACATCCCCGTAGGGCTGTTCACCTGCGTCACCGGCGTCTCAGGCTCCGGCAAATCGACCTTGATCAATGACACCCTCTACCGCCACGCCGCCCTGACCATTAACGGCGGCGGTGAAGACCCGGCCCCCTGCGCCGAGATCGTCGGTTTGGAGCAGTTCGACAAGGTGGTCGATATCGACCAGTCCCCCATCGGCCGCACACCGCGCTCCAATCCGGCCACCTACACTGGGCTCTTCACCCCCATCCGCGAACTCTTCGCGGGGACCCAGGAGGCCCGTGCACGTGGCTACGGTCCGGGCCGCTTCAGCTTCAACGTCAAGGGTGGTCGCTGCGAGGCGTGTCAAGGCGATGGGCTGATCAAGGTGGAGATGCACTTCCTGCCAGACATCTACGTGCCCTGCGACATCTGCAAGGGTAAGCGCTACAACCGCGAAACCCTAGAGGTGCAGTACAAAGGTCGCAACATCTACGAGGTGCTGGAGATGACAGTAGAGGAGGCACGCGATTTCTTCGACCCCGTGCCACCGGTCGCGCGTAAGCTGCAGACGTTGATCGACGTGGGTCTCACCTACATCCGCCTGGGTCAGAGCGCGACCACGCTCTCAGGTGGCGAGGCGCAGCGGGTGAAGTTGGCGCGTGAACTCTCCAAGCGCGACACCGGCAACACCCTCTATATCCTCGACGAGCCCACTACCGGTCTGCACTTCTACGACATCGAACAGCTCCTCGGCGTACTGCATCGGCTGCGCGACGCCGGTAATACCCTGGTCGTGATCGAACACAATCTCGATGTGATCAAGACCGCCGATTGGCTGCTCGACATGGGCCCAGAGGGCGGCGAGCGTGGTGGTCAACTCATCTTCAGTGGTACACCCGAGGCACTGTGCGACTTTGCCGACTCGCACACAGGCCGCTTCCTGCGCCCACTACTCAATCGAGCAGGGTGACCGAGGTCCCGATCGACACACCTAGCTGCGTATCGGCTCGGCCCTGGTTGACGGCGATCTCTAGTAGTCCACAGGCGTTGCCATAGCAGAGAGGAGTACCGACAGGGGTGTCGCTGAAGGTCTCTGCACGCATGATGCACTGACCAGCGATGGCCAAACCTTGTTTCGGGTGCGCCGCTGCCTTAAGCCCGGTGAAGGCGTTTCCATAGTGGTCGAGATAGATCACCTCGGCTACCTCATCGGACCACTCTCTACCGACCCATTCATCGATCTCCCTCACGTTTGGTATCACACCCTTGGCCAGCATCGCCACAACCGGGGCGAAGAGGTCACGACCATGAAAACTCCGGCTCAGTCGTTCGGGGCGCCAGAGGATCTCGAAGGCCCGTACGTCTGGAGTTGAGGCGGCAACACGGGAAAAGAGACCGTTGTCGGGCCCGACTAACCAGCGACCACCGACCTGCATACAGAGAGGACGCCTGTACGGAGAGCCGACACCCGGGTCTACCACGCCGAGTAAAACCGAACCCTGAGGTATGTGAGTGAACAGCGCCGCCAGCAGATAGGCAGAGGCGTACGGGTTGCATGCGGGGGCATCGTTGAGCAGATGCAGCACCGGGCTATCCACACCCCCCAGCAGTAGGGCGGTGTGCATCTGGGCCAGATAGGGGCCGTGCGCGCCAAAGTCGGTATAGGTGTAGACGATACTCATCGCTTAGAACGTTACGCCATCCATGTGAATACAGACCAGCCTCAGGATGGAGACCCCACAGACGCAAAAAGGCCGGGTCGCTGACCCGGCCTTTTTACTAGCAACCACGTGGTCTCCAGACCACGCAGCAGTTACTCTGCGGAGGCCTCGGCACCCGCCTCGCCAGAGGCTTCAGCGGGCATCGGGCGGTCCACCAGCTCGACATAGGCCATAGGGGCCTTGTCACCAGGGCGGAAGCCGCACTTGAGGATACGCAGGTAACCGCCGGGACGCTCAGAGTAGCGGGGGCCCAGCTCCTCGAAGAGCTTGGTCACTGCGTCACGGTCGCGCAGACGGGCAAAGGCCAGACGGCGGTTGGCAACGGAGTCGACCTTGGCCAGGGTGATCAGCGGCTCGGCCACACGGCGCAGCTCCTTCGCCTTGGGCACAGTGGTCTTGATCATCTCGTGTCCGATCAGAGATGCAGCCATGTTCTTGAACATGGCCTTACGATGGCTGCTGTTGCGGTTCAGCTGACGACCGGATTGGCGGTGACGCATGGCTAAATTCCTTAAACTCTCGTGAAATCTGTATTCTTACTGCGAAGAGGGCTTACTTGGCCTTCTCTTCGTCCTGTTTCTTCAAACCGGGCGGCGGCCAGTTCTCCAGGCGCATGCCGAGGGAGAGGCCACGGTTAGCCAGTACATCCTTGATCTCGGTCAGCGACTTCTTGCCCAGGTTCGGGGTCTTGAGCAGCTCTACCTCGGTGCGCTGAATCAGGTCACCGATGTAGTAGATGTTCTCTGCCTTGAGGCAGTTAGCAGAGCGGACGGTCAGCTCCAGGTCATCTACCGGACGCAGTAGCAGCGGGTCGACCTCGGGCTCTTCCTGCTTCGGCTTAGCATCGTCACGACCCTCGAGATCGACGAAGGCTGAGAGCTGATCCTGAAGGATCGTAGCAGCCTTGCGGATCGCCTCTTCGGCCTCGATGGTACCGTTGGTCTCGATCTCGATGACCAGCTTGTCCAGGTCTGTGCGCTGCTCGACACGGGCACGCTCGACGGTGTAAGCGACGCGCAGCACAGGGCTGAAGGAGGCATCCAACAACAGGCGACCGATCGGACGACTCTCGTCGTCGGCCTCGGCGCGGGTGTTGGACGGCTGATAACCACGGCCCTTAGTAACCTTGAGGGTCATGTTCAGCTCACCGGACTTGGTCAGGTGGGCAATGACGTGCTCAGGGTTGATCAGCTCGATATCGTGATCGAGCTGGATGTCGCCAGCGGTGATGATACCGGGCCCCTTTTTACTCAGGGTGAGCAGGGCCTCTTCGCGGGCGTTCATCTTCATCGCCACACCCTTGAGGTTGAGGAGGATCTCGATGACATCCTCCTGCACGCCCTCAACGGTGGTGTACTCATGGAGTACACCCTCGATCTCCGCCTCGACAATGGCGGCGCCGGTCATGGATGAGAGCAGAATGCGACGCAGTGCGCTACCCAGAGTATGACCGAAACCGCGCTCAAGCGGCTCCAACGTCACCTTGGCGCAGTTGTCTGCAACCTTCTGCACGCCCACGAGGCGAGGTTTAAGCAAATCTCCTACCGAGCCCGTCATCTACAGCCCCCACTATTTGTATCCAAACTAGGCGAACGCCCTGAATCAGCACCCTGCTAAGGCCGAGCCTTATGCAGCCTGAGACCTTACTTGGAGTAGAGCTCGACGACGAGCTGTTCCTGGATCTCGGCGGGCAGGTCACTGCGATCGGGGTAGGCCTTGTAGACGCCCTGCATCTTGTTGACGTCGACATCCATCCACTCGGGGAAGTCACGCTGGGCGGCCATCTCGAGGGCACCCTTGACACGCAGTTGCTCATTTGCACGGGCGCTGACAGAGATGACATCGGAGGGAGAGACCTGGTAAGAGGGGATGTTCACCTTCTTACCATTCACACTGATACCATTGTGGCGCACCAGCTGACGAGCCTCGGTACGCGAGGCACCAAAACCCATACGGTAGACGACGTTGTCGAGACGTGACTCGAGCAGACGCAGGAGATTCTCACCGGTGGAACCGCGCTGACGATCAGCCTCGGCATAGTAGAGGCGGAACTGCTTCTCGAGTACACCGTAGATACGACGCAGCTTCTGCTTTTCACGCAACTGACGAGCGTATTCAGAGACACGCTGACGCTTCTGACCATGCTGACCAGGAGGGAACGGACGGCTCTCGATAGGGCACTTGCTGGAGAAGCACTTGGCACCCTTGAGGAAGAGCTTCTCGCTCTCGCGACGGCACAGGCGGCACTTGGAACCGATATATCTAGCCACTCTCTATACCCTCCAGGCTTAAACGCGACGCTTCTTCGGCGGACGGCACCCGTTGTGCGGGATAGGCGTCACGTCGGCGATATTGGTGATCTTGAAACCGATGTTGTTCAGGGCGCGGACTGCTGAATCACGACCCGGGCCCGGGCCCTTGACCCACACCTCGAGGTTCTTCATACCGAACTCTTTCGCAGTGGTACCCGCGCGCTCGGCAGCAACCTGCGCTGCGAACGGGGTGCTCTTACGCGAACCGCGGAAACCGGAGCCACCTGAGGTGGCCCAGCACAGGGCGTTACCCTGACGGTCGGTGATGGTAATGATGGTGTTGTTAAAAGAAGCGTGGACGTGGGCGATGCCATCAGCCACATTCTTCTTGACCTTCTTGCGATTCCGAGGAGTCGGTTTAGCCATGATTCACTGCCCTGAAGAATAGTGCGCGGGGCCTAGCAAGCGGCTAGGCCCCGCGGGTTAGCTTTTTGCTGGATTACTTTTTGATCGGACGGCGCGGGCCCTTACGGGTGCGCGCGTTGGTCTTGGTGCGCTGACCACGAACCGGGAGCCCACGACGGTGACGCAGGCCACGGTAGCAACCCAGGTCCATCAGGCGCTTGATATTCATGGAGACTTCACGGCGCAGGTCACCCTCGACGGTGTACTTGGCAACCGCACTGCGCAGAATCTCGATCTGGTCTTCGCTCAGATCACGGATCTTTGCATCTTCGGCGATGCCGGTGTCGGCGCAAATTTTCTTCGCGCTAGTACGACCGATGCCGTAGATGGCGGTCAGGGCGATCACAGTATGTTTGTGGTCGGGGACGTTAATGCCTGCAATACGGGCCATTGAAGAAACTCTCCATTAACTCTTTAACTGACGGCGGGGTAAACCTTGCCGTGAAACACGCTATTGTAACGATTCACTCGGCTGCAGGCAAGTACCGCCAGCCGTTGTGCGCTTAGCCTTGGCGCTGCTTGTGACGCTGGTCGGTAGAACAGATCACACGCACGGTGCCGTTGCGCTTGATGATCTTGCAATTACGGCAGATCTTTTTCACAGAAGCACGAACCTTCATGACTCAACTCCAAACTACAAGGGGTTACTGTTACAGACCTGGGCGACCCTGGCCTTTGAGATTGGCCTTCTTCAGCAGGCCCTCATACTGGTGTGACATCAAGTGGCTCTGCATCTGCGCCATGAAGTCCATCACCACGACGACGATAATCAGCAGTGAGGTCCCACCGAAGTAGAAAGGTACATTCCACCAGAGGATGAGGAACTCAGGTAGCAGACAGACCAGGGTGATATAGACAGCACCTGCGAGGGTCAGCTTGCCGAGGATCGAATCAATGTACTTTGCGGTCTGCTCGCCAGGCCGGATACCGGGTACGAACGCACCCGACCGCTTGAGCTGGTCCGCTGTTTCGCGCGGATTGAACATCAGCGCGGTATAGAAGAAACAGAAGAAGACAATCGCCACGGCATAGGCCAACACGTAAAGTGGCTGACCCGGAGAGAGCGTGGAAGCGATGTCCTGCAGCCAGCCCATACCTTCGATATTGCCCAGCCAACCACCCAGGGTCGCGGGGAAGAGGATGATGCTTGATGCAAAGATCGGCGGAATAACGCCGGACATATTCAACTTGAGCGGCAGATGCGATGACTGCGCTGCGAAAACCTTGCGACCCTGCTGACGTTTGGCATAGTTAACTGTAATGCGACGCTGTCCGCGCTCGACATAAACAACGAAGGCTGTTACACCGAGGGCCAGGGCGAAAAGTAAGATGATCATGCCTGCGTTCATCTCACCGGTACTCACCAACTGCAACGTACCGCCAATGGCAGTAGGCAGGCCAGCGACGATACCAGCGAAGATGATCATCGAGATACCATTCCCGATGCCACGCTCGGTGACCTGCTCACCCAGCCACATGAGGAACATCGTGCCAGTGACAAGGGTTGCCGCCGTAACAACACGGAAGAGAATACCTGGGTCGATAACGACGGGCAGCCCACCGGCCTGCTGCGATTCAAGCATCACAGCCACACCAAAGGATTGGAATGTGGCAAGTACCAATGTACCTAGACGGGTGTACTGAGTAATCTTGCGACGACCCGATGCGCCCTCTTTGTTCAGTTGCTCGAGCTTCGGCGAAACCTTAGTGAGCAACTGAACAATAATAGAGGCAGAGATGTAGGGCATGATGCCCAGTGCAAACACAGAGAAGCGCTGCAGTGCACCGCCCGAGAACATGTTGAACATGTCCAGGATCGTCCCACGTTGCGCCTCAAAGAGTTTGGCCAACGCAATTGGGTCGATACCGGGTACCGGGATGTGGGTACCAATGCGGAATACAAGCAGTGCACCAAGCACAAACAGCAAGCGCTGTTTGAGTTCAGTGAACTTACCTGCGTTCAATGCATCGGCAACTGCAGAACGGTTTGTGCTCACGTTAGGCCTCTACTTTACCGCCGGCATTTTCGATCGCTTCTCGTGCACCCTTGGTCACGGCAACACCACGCAGGGTCACTGAACGGTCGATGGCACCCGAGAGGATCACCTTGACGCGCTTGGTGTTCTGCTTGATGACATTAGCGTTCTTCAGGACCAGCATATCGATTACGTCGGCATCAATCGTGGCGAGCTCGCTCAGGCGGACCTCTTCAATGTCACGGGCCATACGCGAGGTGAAGCCAATCTTAGGCAGACGACGCTGAATGGGCATCTGACCGCCTTCGAAACCAACTTTGTGGTAGCCACCGGCACGGGCCTTTTGGCCCTTGTGACCACGACCGCTGGTCTTACCAAGGCCGGAACCGATGCCGCGACCGAGGCGCTTTTTGCTGGGCTTAGAGCCAGCACTAGGGCTGAGGGTATTCAGACGCATCTCAGGCCTCCTCGACCTTGAGCATGTAGGAGACCTTATTGATCATCCCACGGTTCTCAGGGGTGTCGATTACCTCGACGGTGTGGTGCATACGGCGAATGCCGAGGCCACGCACACACTCTTTATGACCCGGGATACGGCCGTGCATGCTGCGCACGAGGGTCAGCTTAACCATCTTGTCAGACATGATTTACTCCAGGATATCGGCAACGCTCTTACCGCGCTTGCTGGCCATCCCTTGGGGACTGCGCATGTCGGTCAGACCGTTGATGGTGGCACGCACCACGTTGATCGGGTTGCTGCTACCGATGCACTTGGCGAGAACGTTGTGTACGCCAACCACCTCGAAAACGGCGCGCATTGCGCCACCGGCGATAACGCCAGTACCTTCGGAGGCGGGCTGCATGTAGACCTTTGCAGCACCGTGCTCAGCGCTCATGGGATACTGCAGGGTGCCGTTGTCGGTGATGTCGACCTTACGCATGTTCTTGCGTGCATTCTCCATCGCCTTAGAGATGGCCACAGGGACCTCACGTGCCTTGCCGGTACCAAAGCCGACACTGCCTTTACCGTCGCCGACCACTGCCAGGGCGGAGAAGCCGAACACACGGCCACCTTTAACCACTTTGGCAACACGGTTAACGGTAATGAGCTTTTCCTGCAAACCGTCGCTGTTCTGAGTCTGTTCAAAGCCTGCCATAGTACTAACCCTTAGAATTCGAGACCGTTTTCACGAGCAGCGTCGGCAAGAGCCTTCACACGACCGTGATACTTGAAGCCGGAGCGGTCGAAGGCGACCTTGGTGATACCGGCAGCCTTGGCCTTCTCAGCGATGGCCTTACCGACCAGCACAGCAGCCTCGACGTTACCAGTGGCCTTGCACTCGCCTGCCACAGCCTTCTCGACAGTAGAGACGGCGCAGACGATCTCAGAGCCGTTGGGGGCGATGATCTGTGCGTAGATGTGGCGCGGAGTACGGTTCACGCAGAGACGGTGAACGCCCAGCTCACGGATCTTCGCACGTGCGCGCATCGCGCGGCGCAGACGGGAAACTTTCTTTTCGCTCATGACGTAAACCTTACTTCTTCTTGGCTTCTTTGCGGATGATACGCTCGCCGGAGTAACGCACACCTTTACCCTTGTAGGGCTCAGGCGGGCGGAAAGCGCGAATCTCTGCGGCAACCTGACCCAGAACCTGTTTGTCGACACCACTGATGACGATCTCGGTCTGAGTGGGCGTTGCAACCTCGACACCGGAGGGCATTTCATAGACCACCGGGTGAGAGAAACCCAGAGAGAGGTTGAGGCTCTTACCCTGTGCCTGTGCACGGTAACCGACGCCAACCAACTCCAGTTTACGGCTGAAGCCCTCGCTCACACCCGTCACCATATTGCGCAGCAGCGCATTGGTGGTACCGAGCAGTGCGTCACTAGCCTTGTCTTCAGGGCTAGTGGAGGCAATGTTCACTGCACCGTCATCATCAGTGAGATTGATCATAGGATTGAAGGTCATCTCAATGCTGCCCTTCCCACCAGTGACCTTCACCAAACTACCGGTGATCTCACACTTCACGCCCTTGGGGAGAGCGATAGGCTTAATCGTACGTGCCATACTGCCCTCCTTAATTAGGCGATGTAGCAGATCACTTCACCACCATGGCCGTTCTTGCGAGCGGTACGGTCGGTGACGAGACCTTGTGAGGTCGAGATGACGGCAACACCGAGGCCACCATAGACCTTCGGCAGTTCATCCTTACCCTTGTAGCTGCGCAGGCCTGGACGGCTGACGCGCTTCAAATACTCGATAACAGGGCGGCCCTGATGATACTTGAGGGTAATGTTCAGCTCAGGCTTCTTCTCGCCCTCGACTTTGAAGTCAGTGATGTAGCCTTCGTCCTTCATGAGTTGCGCGATGGCAACCTTCAGCTTGGACGCGGGCATGCTGACAGCGGCCTTCTCGGCGCCCAGCGCATTGCGGATACGGGTCAGCATATCGGCAATCGGATCAGACATACTCATCGTAATCTCTCCTGTAACTCTTACCAGCTCGCCTTGCGCAGGCCGGGGATATCGCCACGCATCGCGGCCTCACGCAGCTTGTTACGGCCAAGGCCGAACTTGCGGTAATAGCCGTGCGGACGGCCGGTGAGGTTGCAGCGGTTACGACGGCGGGAAGCACTGGAGTCGCGCGGCAGTTTGCTCAGGGCAACGCGCGCGGACTCACGATCTTCCTCACTCAGCTCGGGATTGATTACTGCTTTCTTGAGCGCAGCACGCTTCTCGCGATACTTCTCCACCAGAGCGGCGCGCTTCTTCTCGCGATTCATCATGGAAATTTTTGCCATGGTCCTGACCCTTATGACTTGAACGGGAAGTTGAATGCCTTGAGCAAAGCACGGCCTTCATCATCACTGGTAGCAGTGGTGGTGATGGTGATGTCCAGACCACGTAGACGGTCGACCTTGTCGTACTCGATCTCGGGGAAGATGATCTGCTCTTTGACACCCATGCTGTAGTTACCACGACCGTCGAAGGACTTGGGGTTTAGACCACGGAAATCGCGAATACGTGGGATGGCAATGGCGATGAGTCGATCAAGAAACTCGTACATCATCTCGTTACGCAGGGTCACCTTACAGCCGATCGGCCAGCCTTCACGAACCTTGAAGCCTGCCACGGACTTACGTGCCTTGGTAACGACGGGTTTCTGACCAGTCAGTTTGATGAGGTCCGCGACAGCGCTCTCAAGCAGCTTCTTGTCGTTCAGTGCCTCACCGACGCCCATGTTCACGGTGATCTTGGTGATCTTCGGGACCTGCATGGGGTTTTTGTAGCCCATGCTTTCCGTCAGCTCTTTGACCACCGTGTCACGGTAAAAATCTTTCAGCCTTGCCATACCTGATTACCGTCGCTCTCAGTCGATTGATTCGTTATTGGACTTGAAGAAGCGGGCCTTACGACCGTCCTCCAGTATCCGGATCCCGACGCGGTCGGCCTTGCCGGACGCGGGGTTGAAGATAGCCACATTGGAAATGTGCAGTGCGGCCTCTCTCTCAATAATGCCACCGGGTACGCCGAGCTGAGGAACGGGGCGCTGGTGCTTTTTGACCATGTTGATATTCTCGACCACGACCTTGTCGTCGCCGACCATCTTCACGATCGAACCGCGCTGACCCTTGTTCTTGCCAGCGATTACGATGACTTCGTCACCTTTTTTCAATTTACGCATTGTCTACTACTCTTCTCTTTTAAGAGCCTTAGAGCACTTCCGGGGCAAGGGAAATGATCTTCATGAACCGCTCACTGCGCAGCTCACGAGTCACGGGCCCGAAGATACGGGTGCCGATGGGCTCCAGCTTGTTGTTGAGCAGTACCGCAGCGTTACCATCAAAACGGATGAGTGAACCGTCGGAGCGACGTACGCCCTTTGCCGTACGCACGACAACAGCGTTATAAACATCGCCCTTCTTCACCTTACCGCGCGGATTGGCTTCCTTAACGCTGACCTTGATGATGTCACCGATGTTTGCATAGCGACGGTGGGAGCCACCGAGCACCTTGATGCACTGGACGGTACGCGCGCCACTGTTGTCGGCGACATCCAGCTTCGTCTGCATTTGAATCATGGCAATCTCTCCGCATCATGTTGCCCCGGCGAATCCGCCAAACCCTCATCTCAAGGGCGCGAAATCATACCAGAATATGACCCTAGGCCCAAGATCTTTTTTATCTTGGGCCGGGGTCAGGCAACAGTGGTTGTTGTAGCTTAGTTGGGGCGTTCGACGATCTTAACGAGACGCCATGACTTGCTCTTGGAGAGCGGGCGGCAAGAGGCGATGGTGACAATGTCACCCTCTTGGCACTCGTTGTTCTCATCATGCGCGTGCAGCTTAGTGGAACGCTTGATGTACTTGCCGTAGATCGGGTGCTTAACCTGACGCTCGACGAGCACGGTGATGGTCTTGTCCATCTTGTCGCTGACCACGCGACCGGTCTGGGTGCCGGTGACCTTCTCTTGCTCGCTCATGATGCAGCCTTTTCGTTCAGGATGGTCTTCACACGGGCGATGTCACGACGAACCGCCTTCATGCGATGCGGTTGTGCCAGCTGACCGGTGCCCTCCTGCATACGCAGGTTAAACTGCTCACGCAGCAGGCTCAGCATCTCGTTGTTGAGCTCTTCTACGCTCTTCTCTCTCAGATCTTTCGCGTTCATCACAGCACCGTGCGGGTTACGAAGGTGGTACGGATGGGCAACTTAGCGGCGGCGAGTTTGAACGCCTCGCGGGCGATCTCCTCGTTCACACCCTCCATTTCATAGAGCATGCGACCCGGTTGGATCAGTGCCACCCAGTATTCAACGTTACCCTTACCCTTACCCTGACGAACCTCGAGAGGCTTCTCGGTAATAGGCTTGTCGGGGAAGACACGAATCCAGATCTTACCGCCACGTTTGATGTGACGGGTCATGGCACGACGTGCGGCTTCGATTTGGCGGGCAGTAAGCTGGCCACGATCGACGGCCTTGAGGCCATACTCGCCGAAGCTCACTTTGTTACCGGACTGCGCCAGACCACGGTTGCGGCCCTTGTGCTGCTTGCGGAATTTAGTGCGTTTGGGTTGAAGCATCTAGGCGCCCTCCTCAGTTCGCCTTGGCCTTGTCGGCGTCACCGCCAACGGCCTCGGCCATGTCGATCACCTCGCCCTTGAAGATCCACACCTTGATGCCAATGACACCGTAGGTGGTATTGGCCTCGGCGAATCCGTAGTCGATATCGGCACGCAGGGTGTGAAGCGGCACACGCCCCTCACGATACCACTCGGTACGGGCGATCTCGTTGCCATTCAGACGACCACTGACCTGGATCTTGACGCCAAGTGCACCGAGACGCATGGCGTTGGTCACAGCACGCTTCATGGCACGACGGAACATGATACGGCGCTCGAGCTGCTGAGCGACGCCCTGGGCTACCAGAGTGGCATCAAGCTCTGGCTTGCGAATCTCTTCGATGTTGATATGCACCGGGGCATTCATCATCGCAGAGACCTCGCTACGCAGGCGCTCAATGTCTTCACCCTTTTTACCAATCACGACGCCCGGGCGGGCGGTATGTATGGTGATGCGGGCATTGCGGGCGGGACGCTCGATCTGGATACGGCTGACAGAGGCCGCAGCGAGTTTCTTCTCAAGGAACTCGCGCACCTTCAGGTCACCGTGGAGGAAGTCACCGAAGTCTTTGCTGGCGGCGAACCACTTGGAGGTCCAATCCTTGGTGATGCCAAGGCGGATCCCAGTCGGATGTACTTTCTGACCCATGACTTCCTCTCGTTACTTTTCCGCCACAGTCACGCGAATGTGACTGGTGCGCTTGGTGATGCGGTTGGCACGCCCCTTAGCACGGGCATGCACACGCTTCATGACCGGGCCTTCATCGACACAGATGGTCGAAACCTTGAGCTCGTCGATATCGGCGCCGTCGTTGTTCTCGGCGTTGGCGATAGCGGACTCAAGGACCTTCTTGACGATCCCGGCGCTCTTTTTGTTGCTGAAGGCAAGGATCTGAAGAGCACGCTCGACCGGCAGCCCACGCACCTGATCAGCGACCAGGCGTGCCTTTTGCGGGGAGACGCGCGCATAACGCAGAATTGCAGACGTTTCCATGAACCCTTACCTCTTCTTAGCCTTCTTGTCCGCCATGTGACCCCTGTAGGTACGGGTCGGGGCGAACTCACCGAGCTTATGGCCGATCATGTTCTCAGTCACCAGAACCGGAACGTGTTGACGACCGTTATGGACCGCGATGGTCAGACCGATCATGTCGGGCAGGATCATGGAGCGGCGGGACCAGGTCTTGATCGGGCGACGATTATTGGTATCGAGCGCGTCAGCAACCTTCTTGGCGAGGTGGTGATCGACGAAGGG
The DNA here is from genome assembly GCA_003252455.1 of Gammaproteobacteria bacterium. Classification (GTDB taxonomy): domain Bacteria; phylum Pseudomonadota; class Gammaproteobacteria; order Thiohalomonadales; family Thiohalomonadaceae; genus SZUA-467. Next base: position 22,378 of record QKED01000116.1, on the reverse strand, counting down.
TCCCTTTTTAATAGAACGTGGCATCGTTAGTACCCTCTATCACTTCTTGTTGCGACGGCGGACGATCATGCCATCGGTACGCTTGTTGCTGCGGGTCTTGTAGCCCTTGGTGGGCATACCCCAGGGGGAGACCGGGTGACGGCCACCAGAGGTACGTCCTTCACCACCACCGTGCGGGTGGTCAACAGGGTTCATGGCCACACCGCGAACGGTCGGGCGGACACCACGCCAGCGCTTGGCGCCGGCCTTACCGAGCTTCTCCAGAGAGTGCTCTTGGTTGCTCACCTCACCGATGGTTGCGCGGCACTCGACCAGCACCTTGCGCATCTCACCGGAGCGTAAACGCAGGGTGGCATGACGGCCGTCGCGTGCAACGAACTGTGCAGAGGCACCGGCGCTGCGGGCGAGCTGAGCACCCTTACCGGGCTTCAGTTCGATGCAGTGCACAGTGGAGCCCACAGGGATGTCGCTCAGGGAGAGGCAGTTGCCAGCCTTGATCGGTGCTTCCACACCACTCATCAACTGGTCGCCTGCCTGGGCGCCACGCGGGGCAATGATGTAACGGCGCTCACCGTCCGCATACTTGAGCAGGGCGATGTGTGCTGTACGGTTCGGGTCGTACTCCAGGCGCTCTACGACGGCCGGGATGCCATCCTTGTTACGCTTAAAGTCGATCATGCGATAGTGCTGGCGGTGACCACCACCACGGTGACGGGTAGTGATACGACCAACATTGTTACGACCACCGGACTTGCTCTGCTTCTCAAGCAGGGGCGCATAGGGGGCACCCTTATGCAGGTCCTTATTGACCACCTTGACGACGAAGCGGCGGCCAGGAGAGGTCGGTTTCAGTTTGACGATTGCCATTTTTACTTATCCCCTCTCTTACTCGCCAGCGCCCATCAGCTCGAGGTTTTGACCCTCGGCGAGCTTGACATAGGCCTTACGGACGCCGTTGCGACGACCAAAGCGCTGACCGTGGCGCTTAACCTTACCCTTGATGTTGACCACACGCACGCTGTCGACTTTCACCTCAAAGAGGGACTCGATGGCGGCCTTGATCTCGGGCTTGGTGGCTTCGGGGCTGACCTTGAACACATACTGACCAGCGCTCTCAGCGATGGTGGCACTCTTCTCAGAGATGTGCGGGGCCATAATGACCTTCAGCAGACGTTCCTGATTCATGACAGACCCTCCTCGACCTGCTTGAGCGCAGCAGTGGTGATAAGCACCTTGTCGAAGCGCACCAAGGAAACCGGGTTGATACGGTTGCCGGCACACACCTCGACGTTGATAAGGTTACGAGAGGCCAAGAACAGGTTATCGCTGATCTCACTATCGACAATCAGGACGTTGTCCAGGCCCATATCCTTGAGCTTGCCCACCAGTTGCTTGGTCTTGGGGGCGTCGACAGCAAAGCTATCGACCACTACCAAACGCTCCTGACGCACCAGCTCAGAGAGGATGGAGCGCATGGCACCGCGATACATCTTGCGGTTGACCTTCTGCTCGTAGTCACGCGGAGTCGCGGCAAAGGTCTTGCCACCCCCACGCCACAGCGGGCTACGGATGGTACCGGCACGCGCACGCCCGGAACCCTTTTGACGCCAAGGCTTGGCGCCGCCACCACTCACCTGAGAGCGGGTCTTCTGGGCCTTGGTGCCAGCGCGAGCGGCAGCCATGTAGGCCACCACGACCTGATGCACCAGGCTCTCGTTGAACTCCTGCCCGAAGGTGGCATCGGAGACCTCGACGGCAGCCAAGGTCTCACCACTGGGTGAAATCGTTTTCAGTTCCATCGGTTACCCCTCAGCTCTTTGCCTTGACAGCAGGACGGATCACAACGCTGCCACCTTCATGGCCAGGGACAGCACCCTTGACCAGGATCAGGCCGCGCTCGACATCCACGCGTGCAACGGTCAGGTTCTGCTGGGTACGCTGTTTGTTACCCATGTGACCTGCCATCTTCTTGCCCTTGAAGACGCGACCGGGGCTCTGGTTCTGACCGATTGAACCAGGTGCACGGTGCGAGAGCGAGTTACCGTGGGAGGCATCTTGGGTGCTAAAGTTGTGACGCTTAATCACACCCGCAAAGCCCTTACCGATGGTAGTGCCAGTGACATCGACCATCTGCCCTGCGGAGAAAAGCTCAACGCTAAGCTCCTTACCGGGAGTAAGGTCTGAGAGGTCACCCTCAATACGGAATTCCATAACCTCAGAACCGGCCTCGATCCCCGCCTTCGCGAAGTGGCCAGCCATGGGTTTGGTAACACGGTTCGGGCGCCGGCTACCAGCGGTCACCTGAACGGCCTGATAGCCGTCAGATTCGACGCTCTTAACCTGAGACACCCGATTGTTTTCTACCTGAATCACTGTTACCGGCGTGGACACGCCGTCATCAGTGAAGATGCGGGTCATGCCGCGCTTCTTACCAATCAAGCCTAGTGCCATTATTGTTACTCCGAAACTGCATTGATTTCGATTGACCAATGCCGCATAGAAACAAAAACCATCCCGAACCTTCGCAGGTGCGGGATGGCCAAGTGAGCGCGATATATTAGCTCAACTTAATCTGGACGTCTACACCGGCGGCCAGGTCGAGCTTCATCAACGCATCGACGGTCTTGTCCGTCGGATCGACGATATCCATCAAACGCTTGTGCGTACGGATCTCGTACTGATCGCGCGCGTCCTTGTTGACGTGCGGTGAGATCAGCACGGTGAAGCGCTCCTTCTTAGTGGGCAGGGGCACGGGACCCTTGACCTGAGCACCAGTACGCTTGGCGGTTTCGACGATCTCGCGGGCCGACTGATCGATCAGGCGGTGGTCGAAGGCCTTGAGACGGATACGGATCTTCTGGTTAGCCATCAATAATTACTCGTGGATCTTGGAGACGACGCCAGCGCCGACGGTACGACCACCCTCACGGATAGCGAAGCGCAGGCCCTCATCCATTGCGATGGGGTTGATCAGGGTGACGGTCATCTGGACGTTGTCGCCGGGCATGACCATCTCGACACCTTCGGGCAGGTCACAGCTGCCAGTGACGTCGGTGGTACGGAAATAGAACTGGGGGCGGTAGCCGTTGAAGAACGGGGTATGACGACCACCCTCTTCCTTGCTCAGGACGTAGACCTCAGCCTCGAACTTGGTGTGGGGCTTGATGGTACCGGGCTTGGCCAGAACCTGACCGCGCTCGACGTCATCACGCTTGGTGCCACGCAGCAGGACGCCGACGTTGTCACCGGCCTGACCCTGGTCGAGAAGCTTACGGAACATCTCGACACCGGTAACGGTGGTCTTGGTGGTGTCGCGGATACCGACGATCTCGACTTCCTCACCAACCTTGATGATGCCGCGCTCAACACGACCGGTCACCACGGTACCACGACCGGAGATGGAGAACACGTCCTCGATCGGCAGCAGGAAGGCACCGTCGATGGCACGCTCGGGCTCGGGGATGTAACGGTCCATCTCGGCGACGAGCTTGACGATAGCGGGCACGCCGATGTCGCTCTGGTCACCCTCAAGGGCCTTCAGCGCGGAACCGACCACCACAGGGGTGTCGTCACCGGGGAAGTCGTAGCTGTCGAGCAGCTCGCGCACTTCCATCTCGACCAGCTCAAGCAGCTCGGCGTCGTCGACCATGTCGGCCTTGTTCATGAAGACCACGATGTAGGGCACGCCGACCTGACGGGACAGGAGGATGTGCTCGCGGGTCTGGGGCATGGGGCCGTCAGCGGCAGAGACCACCAGAATGGCACCGTCCATCTGAGCGGCACCGGTGATCATGTTCTTCACGTAGTCGGCGTGGCCGGGGCAGTCAACGTGGGCGTAGTGACGGATGTCGGACTCGTACTCCACGTGGGCGGTGGCGATGGTGATACCACGCGCGCGCTCTTCGGGGGCGCCGTCGATCTGGTCGTAGGCCTTGAACTCGCCACCGTGCAGCGCGGCCATGCACTTGGTGATGGCTGCGGTCAGGGTGGTCTTGCCGTGGTCAACGTGACCGATGGTGCCAACGTTGACGTGCGGCTTCTTACGCTCGAACTTTTCCTTTGCCACGGTATATTACCTCGTGATTATTAAGACAGATGAGTTACGAATGTTTATTGATCACCGCCGCGGCGACGTTGGCTGGTGCCTCGGCATACTTGGTGAACTCCATTGAGTAGGTCGCGCGACCCTGGGTCGCTGACCGTAGGTCGGTCGCATAACCGAACATCTCGGCGAGAGGCACCTCGGCCCGGATGATCTTCCCTGCGGGTGCATCATCCATCCCCTGCACCAATCCTCGACGCCTGTTGAGGTCACCCATGACATCACCCATGTACTCTTCGGGTGTCACCACTTCGACCTTCATGACAGGTTCGAGGAGGTAGGGACGGGCCCTTTCACAGCCCGCGCGGAACCCCATCGAACCGGCAATTTTAAACGCCATTTCGTTCGAGTCAACGTCATGGTAGGAACCATCGTAGAGCGTCACTTTGACATCCTCGATGGGGTAACCACCGAGCACACCGCTACGCATCTGCTCTTTGATTCCTTGATCGACGGCGGGGATGAACTCCTTGGGCACAGTCCCACCGACGATACCGTTGACAAACTGATAACCTGAACCGATCTCCGTCGGTTCAACCCTCAGCAATACATGGCCGTACTGACCACGCCCGCCCGATTGGCGAATAAACTTACCTTCGCTCTCGACCACGTCACGGATGCCTTCACGGTAGGAGACCTGGGGGTTACCCACGTTGGCCTCGACCTTGAATTCACGCTTCATGCGGTCGACGATGATCTCCAGGTGCAGCTCGCCCATACCCGAGATGATGCACTGCCCGCTCTCTGGGTCGGTGTGCACACGGAAGGAGGGATCCTCTTGCGCGAGCTTACTCAGCGCCAGTGACATCTTCTCCTGATCCCCAGTCGTACGCGGCTCGATGGCCACAGAGATCACCGGCTCGGGGAACTCCATGCGCTCTAGAATAATCGGACTATTCATGGCGCACAGGGAGTCACCGGTAGTGACCTCTTTGAGCCCCACGCAGGCACCGATGTCACCCGCGCGCAGCTCTTTAATCTCTTCGCGGCTATTGGCATGCATCTGCAGGATGCGGCCAATGCGCTCGCGTTTACCCTTGATCGGGTTATAGACGGCCTCACCGGAGTTGAGTACCCCGGAGTAGACACGTACAAAGGTCAGACTGCCGACGAACGGGTCGGTGGCAATCTTGAATGCCAGGGCGGCAAAGGGCTCATCATCGGTCGAGTGACGCTCGGCTGGAGTACGCTCGTCGTCGTCCAACTCGCCCCTGATTGCCGGTACATCCACTGGTGAGGGCATATAGTAGACGATGGCATCAAGCATCGCCTGTACACCCTTGTTCTTGAACGCAGAGCCGCAGAGGGTCGGGATCAGCTCATTGGCCAGCGCCCTCTGTCGCAGCCCGTAACGGATTTCGTCCTGGCTGAGGCTGCCCCCCTCCAGGTACTTGTCCATCAGCTCCTCGTTCGCTTCAGCAGCGGCCTCGACCATCTGCTCACGCCACTCTTCGGCCAGCTCCTGCATTTCAGCGGGGATCATGGAGGACTCGAAGGTCATCCCTTTATCCGCCTCGTTCCAGTAGATCGCCTGCATGGTGATGAGATCGACGACGCCCCGGAAGGTCTCCTCGGCACCGATGGGCAACTGCACCGGCACCGCAAGGGCACCGAGACGGTCGCGGATCTGCTTCACCACACGCAGAAAATTGGCGCCCTGGCGATCCATCTTATTGATGAACGCCAGGCGTGGCACATGGTATTTATTGGCCTGTCGCCAGACCGTCTCCGACTGTGGCTCGACACCACCGACGGCACAGAACACCGCACAGGCACCATCGAGTACACGCAGGGAGCGCTCTACCTCAATGGTAAAGTCGACATGCCCGGGGGTGTCGATGATGTTAATGCGGTGCTCGTCAAACTGCTGGCCCATACCACGCCAGAAGCACGTAGTAGCAGCAGAGGTGATAGTGATACCCCGCTCCTGCTCCTGCTCCATCCAGTCCATGGTGGCTGCGCCATCATGGACCTCACCGATCTTGTGCGAAACACCGGTATAGAAGAGCACACGTTCAGTCGTGGTCGTCTTACCCGCATCGATGTGGGCCATGATGCCCACATTGCGGTAGCGTTCGATCGGTGTTTTGCGTGGCACGCCTGCGACCCTCGCTTACCAGCGGTAGTGGGCGAACGCCTTGTTGGCCTCGGCCATGCGGTGCGTGTCTTCACGCTTCTTCACGGCGGAGCCCTTGTTCTCCACGGCATCCATGATCTCATTCGCGAGACGCTGACGCATGGACTTCTCACCACGCTTGCGTGCGGAGTCGACCAACCAGCGCATAGCCAGAGCCGTACGACGCTCGCCACGCACCTCGACCGGCACCTGGTAGTTGGCACCACCGACGCGGCGAGACTTCACCTCGACCATGGGTCGGATGTTGTCCAGTGCCTTCTGGAACACGTCCAGCGGGTCACCTTTGCCCTTCTCAATGACGATGTCCAGGGCGCCGTACATGATCTTTTCGGCCACAGACTTCTTGCCGTCCATCATCAGGATGTTGATGAACTTGGAGACGACCTTGTCACCGAACTTCGGGTCCGGCAGTACGTCACGCTTGGCGCTCTCTCTTCTTCTTGCCATCTTGCTTTACCTAAATCTAGCGATGCAGTGAGCGAAGAATTACTTCTTCGGGCGCTTAGCGCCGTACTTGGAACGGGCCTGGCGACGATCATTCACACCGGAGGTGTCGAGGGTGCCACGCACGGTGTGGTAACGCACACCGGGAAGGTCCTTCACACGACCACCGCGGATGAGCACCACGGAGTGCTCCTGCAGGTTGTGACCTTCACCGCCGATGTAGGAGGTGACCTCGAAGCCGTTGGTCAGGCGCACACGGGCAACCTTACGCAGAGCGGAGTTAGGCTTCTTGGGGGTGGTGGTGTAGACGCGGGTGCAAACGCCGCGACGCTGCGGGCAAGCCTCGAGCGCAGGCACCTTGCTCTTGGCGACCTGGCGTACGCGTGGCTTTCTTACCAGCTGATTGATCGTTGCCATGTTGTTCAGATATCTCCAGCGCAAAAAAAGAGTGACGTCCCAGCAACACCGGCACGTCAGTCACATAAAGAAGCGGAATTGTAATGAGATCGTACCGCTGCTGTCAACGGCGGTACGCCCATTTCTCAGTTTCGTCAACCCTCGGACACGGCGTCGTTGGGCGGGGTCATCTCCAGGTCGTTCTCGACCGCAGCGACCATTTCGGCCATGTCGATCATCAGCGGCTCATCACTCACACGCCGCTTCGCATGACGTGAGGTGTGATACGCCAAACCGGTACCGGCGGGGATCAGTCGACCGACGATGACATTCTCCTTCAGGCCACGCAGCTCATCGACCTTACCAGTGACCGCCGCATCGGTAAGGACACGGGTGGTCTCCTGGAACGAGGCGGCTGAGATGAACGACTCGGTGGCCAAGGAGGACTTGGTGATACCGAGGAGCAGGCGCTCGAACAGTGCTGGCTGCTTGCCCTCGGCGATCAGCGCGGCGTTCTCCTCGGCGATGCGACCATACTCCAGTTGCTCACCAGCAAGGTAGCGGGTATCGCCAGGCGACTTGATCTCGACCTTACGCAGCATCTGACGCACGATGGTCTCGATGTGCTTATCGTTGATCTTCACACCCTGGAGGCGGTAGACCTCCTGCACCTCGTTGACGATGTAGCGGGTCAGCTCCTCGACACCCTGCAGGCGCAGGATATCGTGCGGGTTCGGCGCGCCCTCGACGATCACCTCTCCACGCTCGACCGTCTCACCCTCGAACACAGTGACGTGACGCCACTTGGGGATCAGCTCCTCGTGTGCCTCGCCCTCCTGCGGGGTGATGATCACACGCTGCTTACCCTTTGTCTCCTTACCGAAGCTGATGGTACCTGAGACCTCGGCGAGGATCGCCGGCTCTTTCGGCTTACGTGCCTCGAACAGGTCGGCCACACGAGGCAGACCACCGGTGATGTCACGGGTCTTGGAGGACTCTTGTGGGATACGTGCGAGCACGTCACCGATGAGCACCTCGTCGCCGTCGGTCATGTTGACCACTGCGCCACCCGGGAGGAAGTAGTGGGCGGGGATATCAGTCCCAGCGAAGTTGAGGTCGTTACCGGCGCTATCGACCAGCTTGACCATCGGACGCATGTCCTTGGCCGAGGAGCTACGCTGCTTGGCGTCGCTCACCACCATGGCGGTCAGGCCAGTCACCTCGTCGGTGTGCTTCTGTACCGTGGCGCCCTCGATGAAGTCGATGAACTTCACCGTACCAGCCAACTCGGTGATCACCGGATGGGTGTGGGGGTCCCACTCCGCCACCACCTGACCGGCATTCACCTCTGCACCGTCCGCCAGGTTGATCTTGGCGCCGTACGGGACCTTGTAGCGCTCACGCTCCATGCCACCACGGTCGATCACAGTCAGTTCACCGGAGCGGGAGACCGCGACGATGTGGCCGTCCTTGTGCGTCACGGTCTTGATGTTGTGCAGGCGAATGGTGCCGTTGCTCTTCACTTCGATGTTGTTGATGGCCGCGGAACGGGAGGCGGCACCACCGATGTGGAAGGTACGCATGGTCAACTGGGTACCGGGCTCACCGATGGACTGCGCGGCAATAACGCCCACAGACTCACCGACGTTCACCTGGTGGCCACGGGCGAGGTCACGACCGTAGCACGAGGCGCAGACACCGTAGCGACTCTCGCAGGTGATCGGTGAGCGCACCAGCAGGTGATCGATACGCATCTCTTCGAGCTGGGCGACCAGTGCCTCGTCCATCAGGGTACCGGCGGGGATCAGCACCTCGCCGGTCTCAGGGTCGATGGTCTCCTCTGCAGTGACACGCCCGAGGACGCGCTCACGCAGCGGCTCGACCACGTCACCACCCTCGATAAGGGAGTGCATGATGAGACCGTGATTGGTACCGCAATCCTCGTCGACCACCACCACGTCCTGGGCCACATCCACCAAACGACGGGTGAGGTAACCGGAGTTGGCGGTCTTGAGTGCGGTGTCGGCAAGACCCTTGCGCGCACCGTGCGTAGAGATGAAGTACTGCAGGACCGAGAGGCCCTCGCGGAAGTTCGCGGTGATGGGAGTCTCGATGATGGAGCCGTCCGGCTTGGCCATCAGGCCACGCATACCGGCGAGCTGACGAATCTGTGCCGCGGAGCCACGTGCGCCCGAGTCGGCCATCATGTAGATGCTGTTGAACGAGTCCTGCTTGACGGTCTTACCGTCACGGTCGACCACCTCGTCCTTACCCAACTTGTCCATCATCGCCTTGGCGACCTGGTCATTGGTACGGGACCAGATATCCACCACCTTGTTGTAGCGCTCGCCGTTGGTAACGAGACCAGAGATGTACTGGTTCTCGATCTCCTTCACCTCGGCCTCGGCACGGGCCAAGATGTCGTTCTTCTCCTCGGGGATCACCATGTCGGCGGAGCAGAAAGAGACCGCCGCGCGGGTGGCGTAGCGATAACCGGTGTACATCAACTGATCGGCAAAGACCACGGTGTCCTTCAGCCCGAGGCGGCGATAGCAGGTGTTGATCAGGTTGGAGATCGCCTTCTTCGCCAGCGGCTTGTCGATGATCTCGAACGGTAGGCCGCGCGGGATGATGTTGGAGAGGATCGCACGCCCAGCGGTGGTCTCCTTGACGCTGGTGGAGGTGATGATCTCACCCTCGTCATTGAGCACATGCTCGGTGATACGCACCTTCACCTTGGCCTGCAGGTCGAGGTTACCGGTCAGATAGGCGCGCTCTACCTCGCGGACGTCGGCCAGGGCCATGCCCTCGCCCTTGGCGTTCACGCGGGTGCGGGTCATGTAATAGAGACCGAGCACCACGTCCTGAGAGGGGACGATGATCGGCTCGCCGTTGGCGGGCGAGAGGATGTTGTTGGTAGACATCATCAGCGCACGCGCCTCCAGCTGGGCCTCCAGCGAGAGGGGCACGTGCACGGCCATCTGGTCACCGTCGAAGTCGGCGTTGAACGCGGCGCAGACCAGCGGGTGCAGCTGAATGGCCTTACCCTCGATCAGCACAGGTTCGAAGGCCTGGATGCCGAGACGGTGCAGGGTCGGTGCACGATTGAGCATGATCGGGTGTTCGCGGATCACCTCTTCGAGGATGTCCCACACCTCCGGCCCTTCGCGCTCGACCATCTTCTTGGCCGCCTTGATGGTGGTGGCCAGTCCGCGCAGCTCCAGTTTGGAGAAGATGAACGGCTTGAACAGCTCCAGGGCCATCTTCTTCGGCAGACCGCACTGGTGCAGGCGCAGGGTCGGGCCCACCACGATCACGGAACGACCGGAGTAGTCGACGCGCTTACCGAGCAGGTTCTGGCGGAAGCGGCCCTGCTTGCCTTTGATCATGTCGGCCAGGGACTTCAGCGGGCGCTTGTTCGAACCGGTAATAGCGCGGCCACGACGGCCGTTGTCCATCAGTGCGTCGACCGCCTCCTGGAGCATGCGCTTCTCGTTGCGCACGATGATATCGGGCGCATTGAGGTCAAGCAGACGCTTCAGACGGTTGTTGCGGTTGATCACGCGACGGTAGAGGTCGTTGAGGTCGGAGGTGGCGAAACGGCCGCCCTCCAGCGGGACCAGCGGACGCAGCTCGGGCGGCAGCACCGGCAGCACGGTCATCACCATCCACTCGGGCTTGTTGCCGGAGTCGAGGAAGGCCTCGATCAGCTTCAGACGCTTGGTCAGCTTCTTCAGCTTGGTGTCGGAGTTAGTGGTGGGGATCTCCTCGCGGATCTTCTCTGCCTCACCCTGCAGGTTGAGCGACTGCAGCATGGCGAGGATCGCCTCGGCACCCATCTTCGCGGTGAAATCGTCACCGTACTCCTCGATGGCGTCGAGATAGGCCTCGTCGGAGAGCAGCTGACCGGCCTCGAGGGCGGTCATGCCCGGATCGGTCACCACGAAGGCCTCGAAGTAGAGCACGCGTTCGATGTCGCGCAAGGTCATGTCCAGGAGCAGGCCCATGCGAGAAGGCAGGCTCTTGAGGAACCAGATGTGCGCAGTGGGAGAGGCCAGCTCGATGTGGCCCATACGCTCACGACGCACCTTGGTCAGGGTCACCTCGACGCCGCACTTCTCGCAGATCACACCCCGGTGTTTGAGGCGCTTGTACTTGCCGCACAGGCACTCGTAGTCCTTCACAGGGCCGAAGATCTTGGCGCAAAAGAGACCATCACGCTCCGGCTTGAAGGTGCGGTAGTTGATGGTCTCGGGCTTCTTCACCTCACCAAAGGACCAAGAGCGGATCTTGTCCGGTGAGGCCAGGCCGATACGGATGGAATCGAAGTCCTCGATGGGGCCCTGCTGCTTAAGAAGATTGAGTAGGTCTTTCATTCGCCTCTCCTATAGAGTCCGTTGACGTCTGCCCAGGTTTGCTGTCGGTGACGGCAAACGGACTACTCGTGCTCCAGTTCGACATCGATACCCAGCGCGCGAATCTCCTTCAACAGTACGTTGAAGGACTCGGGCATACCGGCATCCATCTTGTGGTTTCCGTCGACGATGTTCTTGTACATCTTGGTACGACCATTCACGTCGTCGGACTTGACGGTGAGCATCTCCTGCAGGGTGTAGGCGGCGCCGTACGCCTCCAGGGCCCACACCTCCATCTCACCGAAGCGCTGACCACCGAACTGCGCCTTACCACCGAGCGGCTGCTGGGTGACCAGACTGTAGGGACCGGTGGAGCGGGCGTGCATCTTGTCGTCGACCAGGTGGTTGAGCTTGAGCATGTACATGTAACCGACGGTCACCGGGCGCTCGAAGGAGTCGCCGGTGCGGCCATCGTAGAGGGTGGTCTGACCGGTCTCGGGCAGGTCGGCCAGGCGCAACATAGCGCGCAGCTCCTCCTCGTGGACGCCGTCGAACACCGGGGTGGCCATCGGCACACCCTTGCTCAGGTTCTTCGCCAGCTCCAACACCTCGCCATCGCTCAAGGTCTCCAACTGCTCGGGCTTACCGCTGCTGTTGTAGATCTCGTCGAGGAACTTGCGGATCTCGTCGGTGGCAGCCTTGGCCTGGATCATGCGGTTGATCTTCTTGCCCAGACCCCGCGCGGCCCAGCCGAGGTGGGTCTCCAACACCTGACCGACGTTCATACGTGAAGGTACGCCGAGCGGGTTGAGGACGATGTCAACCGGGGTGCCATCCTCGGAGTAGGGCATATCCTCCACCGGGACGATCATCGAGATCACACCCTTATTACCGTGGCGGCCGGCCATCTTGTCACCGGGCTGGATACGACGCTTCACGGCCAGGTAGACCTTGACCATCTTCAGCACGCCGGGGGCGAGGTCATCGCCCTGGGTCAGCTTGCCACGCTTCTCTTCGAGCTTGGCGTCGAAGTCGCGACGCACCTGTTTGAGCTGCTCACTGATCGCCTCCATCTGGGCACCCACCTCTTCGTCCTTGAGGCGGATCTCGAACCACTTATCACGCGGCAGTGCCTCCAGGTAGGCGTCGGTCAGCTTATCGCCGGACTTCAGCTTGTTGGGGCCACCGAGCACCTCCTGACCGGCCAGCATACGCTGCATACGGCTGTAGGCGTCATCCTCGACGATACGGGACTGGTCACGCAGGTCCTTGCGCACCTTCTCCAGCTCCTCCTCCTCGATGGACTTGGCGCGGGCGTCCTTCTCCAGGCCGTCACGGGTGAAGACCTGCACATCAATGACGGTACCGTTCATGCCGGAGGGCACGCGCAGAGAGGTGTCCTTCACGTCGGAGGCCTTCTCGCCGAAGATGGCACGCAGCAGCTTCTCCTCGGGGGTCAGCTGGGTCTCGCCCTTCGGGGTGACCTTGCCGACCAGGATGTCGCCGGTCTTCACCTCGGCACCGATGTAGACGATGCCGGACTCGTCGAGCTTGGAGAGCGCGCCCTCACCCACGTTGGGGATGTCGGCGGTGATCTCCTCCGGCCCGAGCTTGGTGTCACGGGCGACGCAGGTGAGCTCCTCGATGTGGATGGTGGTGTAGCGATCTTCCTGTACCACGCGCTCGGAGATGAGGATGGAGTCCTCGAAGTTGTAGCCGTTCCAGGGCATGAAGGCGACGAGCATGTTCTGACCGAGGGCCAACTCGCCCATGTCGGTGGAAGAGCCGTCGGCCAGCACATCGCCACGGGCGATCATGTCGCCGGGCATCACCAGCGGGCGCTGGTTGATGCAGGTGTTCTGGTTGGAACGGGTGTACTTGGTCAGGTTGTAGATGTCGACACCGGACTCACCGGCCTCGGTCTCGTCATCGTTGACGCGCACCACCACACGGCCGGCGTCGACCGAGTCGACCATGCCGCCACGACGGGCGATCACGGCGGTGCCGGAGTCGATGGCCACGTAGCGCTCCATGCCAGTGCCCACCAAGGGCTTATCGGCACGCAGGGTCGGCACGGCCTGACGCTGCATGTTGGAGCCCATGAGGGCGCGGTTGGCGTCGTCGTGCTCAAGGAACGGGATGAGCGAGGCGGCCACGGAGACGATCTGCTTGGCGGAGACGTCGACGAAGTCGACCTTCTCGCGCGGCATGAGCGTGAACTCGTTGAGGTGGCGGCAAGAGACCAGGTCGTCGAGCAGGTTGCCCTGCTCGTCGACCAGCACGTTGGCCTGGCCGATCACGTACTCGCTCTCGTCGATGGCCGAGAGGTAGACGATCTCGTCGGTGATGCGTGCATCCACCACCTTGCGGTAGGGGGTCTCCAGGAAGCCGTACTCATTGGTGCGTGCATAGACGGCCAGCGAGTTGATCAGACCGATGTTGGGACCTTCAGGGGTCTCGATCGGGCAGACACGACCGTAGTGGGTTGGGTGCACGTCGCGCACCTCGAAGCCGGCGCGCTCACGGGTCAGACCACCCGGGCCGAGAGCGGAGACACGACGCTTGTGGGTCACCTCGGAGAGCGGGTTGTTCTGGTCCATGAACTGGGAGAGCTGGCTAGAGCCGAAGAACTCCTTGATCGCGGCGGAGACCGGCTTGGCGTTGATCAGCTCTTGGGGCACCAGGTTCTCGGCCTCGGCCAGGGAGAGGCGCTCCTTCACGGCGCGCTCGACGCGCACCAGACCGACGCGGAACTGGTTTTCGGCCATCTCGCCGACGCTACGGATACGACGGTTGCCGAGGTGGTCGATGTCGTCCACTGTGCCATTGCCGTTGCGGATGTCGACCAGGGTCTTCATCACCTCAATGATGTCGGAGCTGTCGCCAAGCTCAGCAAACAGCTTCTTGCTCTCGTCGTCACCACGCCCACCGAAGTAGGCGGCGTCGTAGAGGATGCCGATGCCAGTCACCTCTTTACGCCCCACACGACGGTTGAACTTCATGCGCCCTACGGCGGAGAGGTCATAACGGTCGGCAGTGAAGAAGAGGTTGTGGAACAGGTTCTCGGCGGCCTCCTTGGTCGGCGGCTCACCGGGGCGCATCATGCGATAGATCTCGACCAGTGCCTCGATAGGGCTGGAGGTGGGGTCGATACGCAAAGTCTCGGAGATATACGGACCGTGGTCGAGGTCGTTGGTAAAGAGCGTCTCGATCTCACTGATACCCGCGGCCTGCATCTTGACCATCAGGTCGAGGGTGATCTCCTCATTGGCGGCGCCGATCACCTCACCGGTCTCTGTGTCGATGACGTCGTGCGCCAGGGTCTTGCCGACCAGATAGTCGAGCGGGACCTCCAGTTGGGTGATGCCGTTCTTCTCCATCTCGCGGATGTGGCGCGCGGTGACACGACGCCCTTTCTCCACCAGCACCTCATCACCATTCATGATGTCGGTGACGGCGGTCTCTCCGCGCAGGCGCTCAGGCACCAGGGTCATGTGCACGCCCTGAGCGGTGAGGTTGAAGTGGTCGTTATCGAAGAAAATCCCGAGGATCTGCTGGGTGTCGTAACCCAGCGCGCGCAATAAGATGGTCGCCGGCAGTTTGCGGCGACGGTCGATGCGCACGTAGAGGCAGTCCTTAGGGTCGAACTCGAAGTCGAGCCAGGAACCACGGTAGGGGATCACGCGGGCGCTGAAGAGCAGCTTGCCCGAGGAGTGGGTCTTGCCCTTGTCGTGCTCGAAGAAGACGCCCGGTGAGCGGTGCAGCTGGGAGACGATGACGCGTTCGGTACCGTTGATGATGAAGGTGCCGTTCTCGGTCATCAGAGGCAGTTCGCCCATGTAGACCTCTTGCTCGCGCACGTCCTTGACGCTCTTGCTGCCGGCCGGTGCATCTTTATCGTAGATCACCAGGCGCAACTTGACGCGCAAGGGTGCTGCGAAGGTCATACCGCGCAGCTGACACTCTTTGACATCGAAGGTGGGTGTGCCCAGACGATAACTCACATACTCGAGAGCGGCATTCCCCGAATAGCTAATAATGGGGAAGACGGATTTGAAGGCCGCATGCAGACCAAGGTCATCGCGCGAAGCCGGCTTTTTCTCGGCTTGCAGGAATTTCTGGTATGAGTCGAGCTGAATAGAGAGTAGGTAGGGAACATCCAGTATGCTGGGACGCTTGCCAAAATCTTTACGGATGCGTTTCTTCTCAGTATATGAGTAGGCCATCTCTGTTCCTCAGCTGGTCTGTCACTATGACCCCGAAGGGCGTGCCGTAGGGTGACTGGGCACTCGCCCCTCGCGGGTGGAATTCTCGCCGATACAGCGTAAAAAGGCCGGTGGCGTCAGCCACCAGCCGGATTCGCTTACTATCCCTAGTATGCTTTGCGGTCCCTTCCCGGGACCGGGTCGGGGCGCGAACCCCGACACTCGGCCACGCGAGGCACTGCTTACTTGAGCTCGACCTTGGCGCCAGCCTCTTCCAGATCCTTCTTGATCTTCTCGGCTTCATCCTTAGAGGCGGCTTCCTTCACGGTGGAGGGCACGCCCTCGACCATGTCCTTGGCTTCCTTCAGGCCCAGACCGGTGATAGCGCGGACGGCCTTGATGACGCCGACCTTGTTCTCACCGAAGCTGGTCATGACGACGTCGAACTCGGTCTTCTCTTCGGCAGCTTCTGCAGCAGCGGCAGGTGCAGCGGCAGCGGCAACGGCGACAGCAGCGGTCACGCCGAACTTCTCTTCCATTGCCTCGATCAGCTCAACGACTTCCATCACGGTCATGTTGGAGATTGCGTCGAGGATATCTTCTTTGGTAACAGCCATGGTAATAAGCTCCAGATTGGAATTTGGGATTTAGGGTTAATTGTCTGAATTCGTCACACAGATACGGGCCAGCGGCCCGCGGTCTCAGGCCGCCTCTTTGGCGTCGCGAACCGCGGCGATGGTACGTACCAGCTTGGTGTGAGGTGCTGCCAGAGTACGCACGAACTTCTCGACAGGTGCCTTCATGACGGCCATGAGCAGGCTGATCGCCTGTTCCTTCGTCGGCATCTTGGCCAGGCGCTCGATGTCGCTCGCCGGGAATACCTTCCCGCCGATGGAGACCATCTTCACGACCAGCTTGTCTTCGGTCTTAGCGAAATCTTTGATCACGCGTGCAGCAGCGCCCGGATCCTCGATAGAGAATGCGAGCACCAGCGGCCCCACCAACTGGTCGCCCATGCACTCGAAGTCAGTGCCTTCGAATGCGCGGCGAGCCAGGGTGTTCTTGATCACACGCAGGTAGACATTCTCCTTGCGTGCAGCGGCACGCAGGGCAGTCATCTTACCGGCGGAGATGCCGAGGTACTCTGCTGCAACGGCGGAGTAGGCAGTACCAGCCACCTGAGCGACTTCTTCGACAATGGCCTTCTTCTGATCGATATTAAGAGCCATTGAAATCACCTCTTGAGGTAGGTATCGCGATGCGCTCAACACGCACCGACTCTGCGTACCAGAGCGGCTCGAAAGCCGCTCCACCTTAACGGTGGCCCTCCAGACATGGCTGTTGGGACGACACCGTCTGCGTGGGCCCCCGGAGGGAATTGAGAGCACATCGCTCACCCACGGTCTTCGACGTCACCCCGAGGGGTGGCCGTCACCTTGTGCCGGGGCTTCCCGGCACCCTCCCCAGCTTTTAGAGCAGGGAGGTGGTCAGAACGGGAACACCGCCACCCATGGTGGTAGAAACGGTGATCTTGCGCACATAGACACCCTTGGCGCTGGACGGCTTAAGCTTGTTCAGGTCAGCCAGCAGGGCGCGGAGGTTCTCCTCCAGGGCGCTTGAGTTGAAGTCGACGTTACCGATGGCGCAGTGGATGATGCCAGCGCGGTCGGTGCGGTAGCGCACCTGGCCAGCCTTAGCGTTGCGTACAGCGGTGACGACATCAGGGGTTACGGTGCCGACTTTAGGGTTGGGCATCAGGCCACGTGGGCCGAGGATCTGGCCCAACTGGCCCACTACGCGCATGGCGTCTGGGCTGGCGATGACCACATCGAAGTTCATGTTGCCAGCCTTTACTTCCGCAGCCAGATCGTCCATACCAACGATGTCGGCACCGGCCTCTTTGGCGGCTTCGGCGTTGGCGCCCTGAGTGAACACGGCGACGCGAACACTCTTGCCGGTACCATTGGGAAGCACAGTGGAACCACGCACGACCTGATCGGACTTACGGGGGTCAACACCGAGGTTGACGCTCACGTCAACAGACTCCAGGAACTTGGCACGGGGCAGATCCTTGAGGAGGTTCAGGGCCTCGTCGATCGCATAGACCTTGCCATGCTCGATCTTCTCAGCGATCGCCTTGGCGCGTTTGCTCAGCTTAGCCATTACTCAACTCCCTCCACCTCAAGACCCATACTACGGGCACTACCAGCGATGGTGCGCACTGCGGCATCCAGATCGGACGCAGTCAGGTCGGGCATCTTGGTATTGGCGATCTCTTCGAGCTGTGCACGGGTGACCTTACCAACCTTGTCGCGGTTCGGTACGGCGCTACCAGACTTAACACCTGCAGCTTTCTTCAGCAGGATAGACGCGGGCGGGGTCTTGGTGATGAAGGTGAAGCTCTTGTCGCTGTAGACAGTAATCACCACTGGGATCGGCAGACCCGGCTCAAGACTCTGGGTCTGGGCGTTAAACGCCTTACAGAACTCCATGATATTGACGCCACGCTGACCGAGTGCAGGACCAACCGGCGGACTGGGATTGGCCTGACCTGCCTTCACCTGCAGCTTGATATAGGCCGCAATTTTTTTAGCCATTATTTGACTCCTGTGGGTTCGAGCGCCTTGCGGCTCCCCATTTACGACACACAATAGAAAGACGCTAAGGGCCTATCGGCCCCTAGCGTCTTCTCATAACGATCAACCTTTTTCTACTTGGCCGAATTCGAGATCCACCGGAGTAGAGCGACCGAAGATCAGCACCGCAACACGCAGGCGATTCTTTTCGTAATCGACGTGTTCGACGACGCCATTGAAGTCGTTGAACGGGCCATCGATGATACGCACCACCTCACCGGGCTCAAAGAGAATCTTCGGACGCGGCTTCTCTGCACCATCCTGAACGCGGTCGATGATAGCCTGTGCCTCGCGCTCACTGATTGGCGCGGGACGGTCACTGGTGCCACCAATAAACCCCATGACACGCGGAACATCTTTGACCAAGTGCCACGACTCGTCGTTCAGCTCCATCTCGACCAGCACATAACCGGGGAAGAACTTACGCTCGCTCTTACGCTTCTGGCCTTCGCGCATCTCCACCACCTCTTCGGTGGGAACCAGCACCTGGCCGAAGTACTCTTCCATGCCATAACGCGCGATACGCTCCTCAAGGGAGCGCTTCACTTGGTTCTCATAGCCAGAGAACGCGTGCACCACATACCAACGTTTGGACATCCCTTAGCCCCCGAGACCAGTCAGAAAATTGACGGCCCAGCCAAGGAACAGGTCGAAGACCCAGAGGATAAGCCCCATCACCAATACCATCGCCATGACGACGAGGGTGGTCTGACGGGTCTCCTTCCCGGTCGGCCAAACGACCTTACGCACCTCGATCACTGCACCGCGACCAAAACCCCAGGTGTTCTGGCCAAGTGCGGTCTGCAGAGCCACAGCACTGGCAACCGACGCAGCAGCAAGCAGGCCGATTACACGCAACAGAAGTGACTGGTCCGGAAATGAGTAAAACGCAACCATGGCACTGATTACGATGATCAACGCCAGGGAAAGCTTGATTTTATCTGCCATGGATGACAACAACCTTAGCCGTTACCGGCGCGTCACGAAAGATGGCAGGCCAGGAGGGAATCGAACCCCCAACCTGCGGTTTTGGAGACCGCTGCTCTGCCAATTGAGCTACTGGCCTAAAATCTCACCCACGCTCCACACGTACTCGACCCTACACTTCGTGACTCGGCAGGAGACGTGTGGCTATCGCTGGGTGATACAAATCTGCACTTGACAGCAGAGATGCACAGGGGAAAATGGAGCCCATATCCAGACTTGAACTGGAGACCTCTCCCTTACCAAGGGAGTGCTCTACCACTGAGCTATATGGGCGTGGAATCTGTCTGTTTTGGAGCGGGTGATGGGAATCGAACCCACACCATCAGCTTGGAAGGCTGAGGTTCTACCATTGAACTACACCCGCGAACCTCAACTCGGCGCCTATGGCTGCCAATACATGCTTCTAATTTGGTGGAGGGGGGAGGATTCGAACCTCCGAAGGCAGAGCCAGCAGATTTACAGTCTGATCCCTTTGGCCACTCGGGAACCCCTCCGGAAAAGAGCTGCAGTTTAGTTGGTCTGCACCTCTTTGTCAACTTAATTTTCTAACTCTCTATGCCGCTTGGAGCTGACGAGAGGAATCGAACCCCCGACCTACTGATTACAAATCAGCAGCTCTACCTACTGAGCTACGCCAGCTGATTTAAAGGTGCGCGATCCTATCACGGGTTACAGACTATTACAATACTCCCTCTAAACCTACTCCATTCCACTTTCAAAGCATTTTCCTACGTCACTGACCACGTGGATGCGAAAGTTTGCAACCGCCGCCCCAAGACTGTTAAGCCGTGAGGCAACCTCAGCTCGGTGCGCAGCGGGAAAGCGTAGCATCAGGCCGCTTCTCGGTAAGCTCAATGTGTAGTGCTCAATTCGCAGCGTGGCTGCAGATACGCCCGACAGAATCATCTTTGCCCTGTGCTCGTCAGCCTCTATCTGGCTTAGAAACACCCCAAAGGAGTATCCCTTGCCCGGGATCTCAACCATTTCATTGCCATTTACTGGCCCGCTCGAGACATGCCTGTCTTGTGCCTCCCATAGCCAGTAGTACTCTTGACTAACACTCTCCAACCATTGTCGATTCTCTGCATACTCCAAGCTTTTGAGAGTATCGACCACTCGCTCGACCTCTGCATGTGAAGCAAACCCTGTGAGGCGCCAGCACACACCTTGTTGTTCATCGTGCGCGGATATAGGTTCGCTGATTGGCTGACCTATGTATTCCCCCCCCTCCTCCAACAGCAAGATTTGCACGTCATACAGGGCGTTGCCCCTATTCAGTAATTCCGCTCGCTGGGCTAGACGGTCGGCATTCGGCACTGCGATAAATAGCGCGATATTGATGAGAATTAAGCCAATGAGCAATTGCCAGGGATTCACACTACTTCCGAGCGATCTCATCACGCGCTAGCTCCATCATTCCGTAAAAGAGAAGATCAGGATCGTAGACTAGTCGTGCGTCAGTGTGGGTGATTAGGCCCGCATCCCCACCCGTCAGCACAACCACTACATCGTCACCGAGTACTTTTACAGCAGTTTGCAGTACATACAACAGCACCCCATTGTACAGGGCACTTATCCCCGCCTCGACGCAAGCTCTTGTCGTCGTACCTACATGGTCGTATGTGCTGACGTCATCCAATTTGAGACCAGCGAGACCCTGAGCCGAGCCCAGTGCACGTTCCCACATTGGCAAGCCCAGCAAGATCATGCCCCCAAGGTATCGAGCCTCTTGGTCGATGTACTCCACATTAATCGCTGTACCACAGTCGATTACAGCAACGGGTCCTGGATAGCGACCTGCAGCTCCAACTATAGCAGCCCAGCGATCCACACCAAGTTGTTCTGCCTGAGCGTAGCCATTGGTAACCTTACCGGCCATCGCATGTGATCGCAGCTGAACACAATAAAAACCCAACCTCGCGATCACATCTCCAAGCATCAGTTTGATGGTTGAATCTGTCACAACACTGCAAACAACACAAACTAACCCAGGTCGTGTTGCCACAAGCTCAGTCAGGTATTGGTGCAACCTTCTCGCCTCCTCCAGGTTGTACACATAGCGAGATAACGCACCACAGAGCACGCTATCTACACACAATCGAACCTTGAGTGCGGTATTACCAAAATCGAACAAGATATAGTTCACTGCGACCGAACGCTCACTTCACCCACATCAAACCCTTCTAAATCTCCATTGATGTCGACTATTAACCGCCCACTCGAATCAATTCCCTTGGCTCGACCGTACACTGAGTCACCAGAGTAAAGACGAACCTCGATAAGTTTTCCAAACAAATAATCATACTGTTGAAAGCGCTTAGCAAAGTGTTCAAAGCCCGATTCCTCAAACTCACTCAACCCTCCTGCTAAAGAATCAAGTAACGCGGCGACTACGCTTTCACGCTCGACGACACAGTCAGTCTCATAGAGCGCAGAGATGGGCTGATCGAGTAATGCTGTCGAAATGGTCGGCCTGCTCAAATTCAGACCCATTCCAATGACGAGTGATGTGCTCATCCTGCGTGGAATCGCCTCTACAAGAATCCCGCCTAACTTACCATCAAGCAAGATGATATCGTTTGGCCACTTGAGGCTAAACCTCAAACCACAGAGTCTCGATAAGGTCTCTACAACCAGGATTCCAACAACCAGAGGTAAACCAAGAAAGGCGGCCACGGGTAACCCACTAGGCCAGTACAATGACATGAGAAGGGAGGAATTGGGAATTGATAGCCAATCCTTGCCAGAGCGGCCACGTCCTGACGTTTGATGGCCGGCAATCAGCAGCACCGGACGCAGCTCGGGGTCGTGCTTCAAACGACGCTTGAGTTCAGAATTAGTCGAATCGATCTCCTCAATGTACTCGATTTCGACCAGCGCCCTAAGGCTACTTTGTAGTATCTCGGCAATTGAGTTCGGGTTCACAGACACTACCAAAGCAAAAAACCCCCATGGATTCCATGGGGGTTTTTAGGAATAAGAGCCTGACAGTGACCTACTCTCACATGGGGAAACCCCACACTACCATCGGCGCTGAGCCGTTTCACTTCCGAGTTCGGGAAGGGATCGGGTGGTTCCGACTCGCTATGGCCGTCAGGCAAACCGGTCGGCCGGTG
>QKED01000040.1 GCA_003252455.1 Gammaproteobacteria bacterium | reverse complement strand
AGGAGCCGGGGGGGTGTGGCGCGCGCTGCGCCAGGCCCCGCCCGGCCTGCTCCACACGCATGGCTACAAGGCCGGGATCCTCGGGCGGTGCGCGGCGCGTCTCCTGGGTATCCCCTGCGTCAGCACCTACCACGCTGGCGAGACCAGTCGCGGGCGCCTGGCCCTCTACACCGCCCTCGACCGCTACAGCGCCCCCCTCGCCGGGCGCGCCCTGGCGGTGAGCCCACGCATCGCCCACGGCGTGCTCGGCCCCTGCCCAGTGATGGACAACTTCGTCACCCTACCCGCGCAGGTCGGTAGCGGCGGTGAGATCGCCTTTGTCGGGCGACTGAGCCACGAGAAGGGGGCCGACCTCCTCATCGAGTTGGCCACACGCTTCCCGGTCCAGACCTTCCACCTCTATGGCGACGGACCCGAGCGCGCGGCGCTCAGCGCACGCGCCCCGTGCAACCTGCATTTTCACGGTGCCCAGGCCGAGATGGCCGAGGTGTGGCCGCGCATCGGCCTGCTGCTCATGCCCTCACGCCAAGAGGGGCTGCCGATGGCGGCACTGGAGGCGATGGCCCAGGGCACCCCGGTGATCGCCAGCCAGGTGGGCGCGCTACCCACGCTCATCACTTCGGGGGAGAACGGTTGGTTGACGCCAGTGGGCGACCTGGACGCCTTGGCGGCGGCGCTGTCGAGCTGGCTGGGGCTGGGGGTAGAGGGGCGGCGCGCCCTCGCGGCGGCGGCCCGTGCACGCATCGCCGCGAGATACTCCAGCCAGACGCAGATACCCCGGCTGCTCGAACACTATCGTGCAGCCGGGTGGTGAGGTGTGTGGGTACGCCTCGTCGCGGCACCAGGGCGAATAGGTGTCAGATAGCGCTGGAGAGAGCGGCGTCGCGACACCCGCGGAGCAGCGCCACGGCAGTGGCCAGTCCGCGACGACGACCTCTTGGCACAGGGCCCGATCGAGGTGGGCGTTGAGGTAGGTCAGGGGTGGGGAGACGGTATCGAGGCCCCGCAGCGCCGTGCGCCTGCCACCTTACGTGCGCACGGCGAGTACGCGCAGTTGCCGCTCCACTGCCTGCCCATCCACGCACCGCAGTGGCGGAGCGGCGCGCTCAGCGCCCGCGCCCCAGCACCATCACGGCGAGGGTGCGCAAGACGATCATCAGGTCCATGGCGATCCAGTGGCGCGGGGTACTCAGGGCGAGGGCGTAGCTGTGGTCGAAGCCCACCTTGCTGCGCACATCCTCGATGCAGGTGTCGTACCCCTGATGCACCTGCGCCAACCCCGTGATGCCGGGCTTGAGCCCGTAGGTACGCTCGGCGAAGAAGGGGATGGCGTTCTCCAACCGACGGTAGAACTCCGGGCGCTCCGGGCGTGGGCCGATGAGCGACATCTCGCCACGCAACACGTTGACCAGTTGTGGCAACTCATCGAGGCGCGTCTTACGTAGGAACTGCCCCACACGCGTGATGCGTGGGTCCTGCGCCTGGGCCCACACCGCACCAGTGGCCGCCTCGGCGTCACTGCGCATGGTGCGAAACTTGATCATCTCGAACATCTCGATACGGTCGGGCAGTGAGCGGCCGATGCGCGTCTGGCGAAACAGCACCGGCCCGGGCGACTCCAGCTTGATCGCCAGGGCGATGCAGGGCAGCAGCGGGGCGAGCAGTAGCAGTGCGCTGCTGGCGCCCAGCAGGTCGAAGGCGCGCTTGGCGAGGGCGGTGGTGGGGTTGATGGCGTGGGTCTCGCTGTGCATCGTCGTTCTCCTCACAGGCTTTGGTTGCGGGGTTTGGCCGTTAGCGCCACGACCCTCGATCACGTTTGAGCAAGTAGCGTGCCGAGCCCACGAGCCCGGCCAGATGCCCCTCTACCAGGTAGTTGAGGGCACGCATCCAGTCGGGGGGCGAACTGAGCAGCGCGGGCCCCGCCAGGGCGAGCAGATAGAGCAGCGTCTGGGCACTGGCGGCGGCGAGAAAGAGGTGGCTCTCGGTAGAGAGCAGCAGGCTCCCGCAAAGGGCGAGGAGCATCAGCCATGGCATCAACACACGCAGCGCCTTGCCACTGGCGAAGGTGAATGCCAGGTAGCCGTGGCGCGGGAGGAGCAGAGCGGAGAGGCGTAACAACTGCTGCAGATTGCCGGCGGCGATACGTCGGCGCCGACGCTGTTCGAGCCCCTCGTCACTCTGCTCCAGCTCTAAGGCGGTGATACTCGCGTGGTAGTCGGCGCGATAGCCCTTGGCCACCATGCGCATGGGCAGGACGAAGTCGTCGTTGATGGTGTCGGCCTCCAACGGCGAGAAGAGTTCGCGGCGAAAGAGGTAGAAGGCACCGTGGCTACCGAGGGTGGAGTGCAGCGCCGCCTCGCGTGCCTTGATCGTCCCCTGGTAGCGCCAGTAGCGCGCCTCGCCCTCGGAACCGGGGCGCAGCAGGCGGTAGTGGCCCGTGAGTAGCCCCACCGGGTCGCGCCCTGCGTCGCACGCTGCAGCGCCACTTGCGGCGAGGTGGTGGGCCGCCTGCCACAACGCATCCACCGAGAGCAGGGCGGAGACGTCGGAGAGGGCCACCAGCTCACCTTCGGCCTGGGGTACCAATGCGTTGAGAATGGCCACCTTGCCGCGGTTGTGGGCGAAGTCGAAGATGCGCAGCGACAGGTGGCGACAGGCGGGCTCCTCACTCACCGCGCGGGCGATGGCCACGGTGCGGTCGCGGCAGCCGTCGCAGGCGAGCCACACCGTGAACTTCTCCTCCGGGTAGTCGAGTGCGGCCAGATTGCGCAGCTTCTCGGCGATGTACTTCGCCTCGTTGTAGGCGGGCATGATCAAGGTCACGTGCGGCAGCGCGGCATCGGCCGCGCCACGGCGATATCCGCGCGGCGCCTGCTCGCGCGCCCCCGGCACACCCCGGCTCAGGCGTCCGAGCAGCAGCGGATAACCGACGTGGTGGTAGACCACGGCCCCCATGGCAGAGAGGGTAGCGAGGGTGAGTAGGCCGCTCATGACGGCACGACCCGGGCCGCAGCGAGCAGTGGGTCGGCGTCGCGACGCAGGGCGGCATAGGCGCGGCGAGTCTCGCGCAGGTCGGCATTGCGCAGCACGAAATCCCGTGGCGAGTGTGGATTCGGCCTCAGCCCGAGGTCGAGCGCGGCGGCGAGGCGGACGGGGTCCTCCGGCGGCACGCGGATGGCGGTCTCCGGGCAGAGGGTCTCGACCACAGAGCCCACCTCGGTGACCACACAGCGCACCCCGCACGCCTGCGCCTCCAGGGTCGAGAGCGGCATTCCCTCGGCGCGCGAGGGGAGACAGAAGAGGTCGAGGGCACGGTAGAAGGTCGGCATCTCATCGTAGTGGCCGATGAAGTGCACCCGCGCCTCGATGCCGAGGCGCCGCGCCAACTCGCGCAGGCTCTGCGCCTCGCTCCCGTCCCCGGCCAGCGCCAGGTGCACCCCGGGGAGCTGCGCCACGGCCTGCAGCAGCAGGTCGTGTCCCTTGATCCAGACCTGGCGCCCGGCACTACCGATCAGCAGCACGCCTTGCGGCAGCCCGAGCGCGGTGCGCGCCGTCGCAGCATCGCCCGGGGTGAAGCGCTGGCAATCGATGCCGTTACGGATCACCAGGGGCTCGACACCGCGAATGGCGCAGCGGGTCGCCGCGGCCACACCCTCGGCGTCGGCCACCAGGCGCGGGCGCACCAGGGCCAGCAACAGGCACTGCAGGCGGCGCCGGCGTGGCACCTCCAGGTGCCAGGCGTCGTGCTCGGTGTGGATGATATGCGGCACCCCCGCAAGGCGCGCGGCGAGACCGCCATAGAGCAGTGGACCCACGTGGTGGGTATGCACGCTGGTGGGGGCGAGGCGACGCAGGCGTAAGGCCAGGCGCCACAGCAGGCGCGGCGAGTTGCCCGCACGCTTGCCGAGGAAGATCATCTGTCGGCGCAGCCCCTGCAGACGCGGCCAGGCGTCGACAGCACTCTCCATCTCACCCTCCAGACTGACGATGAGGTGGCGCTCGTCGGCGGGCGCCTGCTTGACCAGCTCCAGGACCAGAGACTCGATGCCACCGGGGCGCAGGTGTTGAACGATATGGATGTGGGTCTGCATCGGGACTCTCCTAGTTGAGATGTGGTAGGGGTGGGATGCGGCTGATCACCGGCACGCCCGCCAGATTCATGAGTTGGCGCTTGGTGCGCAGGGTACTGTCGGTCAGCTCCAGCACCACGGCCAGGCCGATACCGAGGGCGATACCACCGAACAGGCCACCGATGACGAACAGCAGCGGCGGTGGGTTGATCGGGGCACTCGGGGTGTAGGGGCGGTCGATGAGCTTGACGCGCTTGGATTGCTCGAAACTGCCGAGCGAGCCCGTCACGCGCGCCATCTCGTAGCGCTGCAGCAGCTCTTCGTAGAGCTGACGGCTCACCTTGAGGTCGCGCTCCAGGGCGCTCAGACGCTGCTCCTGTTCACCGTAGCCACGGGTCTGGGCCTGCAGCTCGGCGATCAACTGCTGTAGGCGCTGCACCTCTTCACGCATGCCGACCACGCGGCTGCGCGTCTCCTGCAGTGCCACCCGTTGCGACACCAGCAGGGTGTGTTCGCCGCCGTTATCCGCCGCATCGGCGCCGACCCAAGCGGCCGACTCACCCAGCTCCGCGCCCTCAGGGGCGTGGTGCAGTTGACGCTCGCGCTCCTGCTCCAGGCGTGCCAGTTGGCGCAGCACCGCCAGCACCTGGCTGTGTGAGTCGGTGTAGCGGCTACGCAGGGTGGCCAGCTCACCGCGCAGGGTGACGATCTGCCCCTCGATGCGTCCGATCACCGGGTTGGTCTGGGACAACTGCTGGTCGAGGCTCCCGAGCGCCTGCTCGGCCCCGGCCAGCTCCGCCTCGCGCTCGGCCAGCGAGCGGCGCAGCGCGGCAAGGCGGGTGAGGTTGCTGTTGTGCTGCTCCGGCAGGGCGCCGGGGTTGGCGTCCTTGAATGCGGCTAGGCGTGTCTCGGCACTGTCCAGGTCGGCTCGCCGCTGCTCCAACAGCTCGGCGAGAAAGGAGGCGGAGTCGTTGACCGAGGAGCGTGCCGGGGCGAGCAACTGCTCGACGAAGTGCTCGCTCACCGTGGTGAGCATCGCCTCCATCCCGACCGGCGTGGTGTCTTCGTACTGGATACGCACCAGCTCCTTGCCCACCATGCTCATAGAGAGCTTGGCGGAGATCTGGCCAATGACGCGGTCGTAGTCACGCGCGCTGGTCCCCTCCCCCACCAGGCCGCGCTCCTCGGCCACGGCACCGAGGATGTGGCGACTGTGGAGCAGGGTCTGCAGCGCCGAGAGGCGCTCATTGAGCTGGTAGGAGACCGCCAGGTCTTCGAGGAAGGGATTCATCTTCGCTGGCTCCTGGATCAACAGGCTGGTGTGGGCGCGGTACTTGTCCGGGGCCATCATCCCCACCGCCAGGCCGAACAGTGGCAGGAGCAGGATCGGCGTGGCGATGGCGTAGCGCCGACGCCACCCTCCGGCGAGCATGTTGTAGAGGCGGTAGCTGATCTCGGCCACGGGGGGTCTCCGATTGGGGGCCTGGTGACCTAGGACATCGCAAGGGGAGTGCCAGATCCGGCGCGACCGGTGGCATCGCGGGTCCGGGGGGCGATAGCGTCGTTGTTTCAATCTGTTACACGTGCCAGCGCAGTGGTGTGCCGCCCCGCTGTGCGGGGTTTGGGTCTCTAGAGGGTGGGGGCGATTTGCGCAACGCATTGCAGATTGCAAATCTGCCTGCGGCGCGCTGCAGGACGCTACGGTGACCCATGTGCGCCGCGCCTTGGTCGAGGTGGCATGGTGTCAGTCGATGAGCGCGGCGATCTCGTGGGCACGCGCCGCCCAGGACTCCCCGGCCACGCGTGCGCGCCGCGCCTCGCGCGCCGCCTCGGAGGTGTAGCGCACCTGCTCCAGGGCGATGGCGTAGGCCGTCGCCCCCTCGGCCACCTGCACCAGATCGCGATAGGGGGCGAGGGCGGGGAAGTCGGTGGTCACCACCGGCGTGCCGGCGGCGAGGTACTCACGCAGCTTGAGCGGGTTGCAGGCACGGATCTGGGCATTGTCGCGAAACGGCAGTAGCGCCGCGTTCCAGTGCTGGCTGTAGCTCGGCAGTTGCGTGTGCGGGCGCGGACCGAGCAGCTCCACGTTGGGCAACTGCTCGATGCCGTGCAGGTCGGCCTCGCAGCGCCCGATGAGTTGGAAGCGCCAGTGTGGCAGGCGCTGCGCCACCGCCTTGAGCATCGGCCAGTCGACCCACTCGGAGAGGCTGCCGTAGAAGCCGGCCACCGGCCCGTGGTGCAGGGCCAGCTCCGGGGCGGGGGCGGTCGTGGTACTGAACAGGGCATGGTCGACCCCGTGCGGCAGGTAGTGCGTACGCGGGGTGGGGAAGCGCCGGGCCAGTGCCACACTGGCGGTAATGATGTGGTCGGCGCGCGCGACCAGCTCCAGCTCGCGCGCACGCACCAGGGCGTGGTCGACCCCAGCGAGGGCGCCGAAGTCGTCGCCGCAATAGTAGAGCACCTGCCCCTCGCCCAGACGCCCGATGAGGTCGACCGCCGTGGGCAGCGAGAGCCAGAGCAGGGGGCGCGACAGCCCCATGGCGCGCGCCGCACGCCCGACCTGACGCTGCAACAGACGCGCGGCGAGGGCGCGTGCCAGACGGCTCCGTGGCGCCGGGATGGTGAGGGGATGGAGCACACGAAAACTCGCCCCATCCTTATCCGACGGGCCGACCTGGGGCGCCGTGGGTCGGGCGCTGGCGGTCAGCTTGCGCCAGAGGCGCCCCAGGTCGGCCAGGCGCAGGCGCGGCTGGCGTAGACCGATGGAGTCGACCCACAGCACCCGCCGCTCGGTCGCCAGTGCGCGCACCAGGTGCTGGGTGCTGCTCGGCAGCCCCCCCCAATCCTCACCGAAGACGATCAGATCAGTGGCCATTCGCCCCCTCCCCCACCCCGATGGGGCGGATCACCCGTGCCGGCACGCCGCCGGCGAGCACCCCGGGGGGCAGGTCACGGGTCACCACGCTACCAGCGGCGACCACGGTGCCGGCCCCGATGCACACCCCGGCCATGACACTGACGCCGGTGGCGAGCCAGACGTCGCGCTCCAGCACGATGTCGCCCACCTGGTGCGCGTAGTCCGCGCGTCCCGCGGCACGCGCGTCGGCCTCCAGCGGGTGGCCCGGGTAGCCGGCGAGCAGGGCGCGACCGGCGATCCGCACGTTGTCACCCAGCACCACCCGTCCGCCCACGGCGATGGTGGTCTGCCAACCGATGTCGACGTTGCTTCCTACCACCAGCGCGGGGCGCTCGCCGTGCGGGCCACCTGCGCTGCGCCCGGTGAAGGTGGTCACTCCACTCACACGGCACCCCTCGCCCAGGGTGATGTGCAAGGGGCCACAGACATAGGGCAGACCGCCGTAGAGGTAGAGCCCGGCGCCACCGGCGTCGAGACGCCCCTTGAACAGCGGCGTCCACCAGAGGATGCGCAGCAGGTTGCGCAACACGCCCGTGGTGAGCACCCAGCCGTGGTAGAGCGGCACCGTCAGCAGGCGCGGGGCGGGCAACGCTAGGGACCGCAGCCCCTTGGCCAGGCGCAGCGTACGCCGCGCCAAGGGGTGTTCGCTCTGCTTGAGCCACTGTTTACCCTGTTGCAGTGTGGTGCTGAGCATGGCCCTACTCCACCGTGACCGACTTGGCCAGGTTGCGCGGCTGGTCCACGTCGGTACCGCGCAGCAGCGCGGTGTGGTAGGCGATGAGCTGTAGCACCATGGCGTAGAGCGGGGTGGCGAGCAGGCTGGAGAGGCGCGGCACGGCGATGCCCACATCGACGATGTCGGTCATCTCCTCCAGGGTGCGTTCATCGCTGATGAGTAGGATGGGGGCGCCGCGCGCGGCCACCTCACGCAGATTGGAGAGGGTCTTGCTCAGCACCTGGTCGGGCGGTGCGACCACCACCACCGGCATCTGCGGGTCGAGCAGGGCGATGGGTCCATGCTTGAGCTCCCCGGCGGCGTAGGCCTCGGCGTGGATGTAGGAGACCTCCTTGAGCTTGAGCGCCCCCTCGCAGGCGAGCGCGTGGCCGATGCCACGGCCGATGAAGATGGCGTTCTCGGCCCGCGCCAGCCAGCCAGCGACCCCGGCGATGAGGGGCTCGTGGCCGATGAAGCGCTGCATCTCCAGCGGCAGGCGCAGCAGGTCCGCCTCCAGGCTGTCGAGGTTGCGCGCGGGGTGACTGCGGCGCTCACGCGCGGCGTGCAGGGCGAGGGTGGCGAGCAGGGTGAGCTGTACCGTGTAGCCCTTGGTGGAGGCGACGCCGATCTCCGCCCCCGCCTGGCTCATGAGCACCCCGTCGGCCTCGCGCGCGAGCGTGCTGGTGGCCACGTTGACGATGGCCAGGCAGCGCTGTCCGGCGGCCTTGGCCCGCTCCATGGCGGCCAGGGTGTCGGCGGTCTCACCGGATTGGGAGATGAACACCGCCGCCTCATCCGCGGCCAGGGGACGGTGGCTGTAGCGGTATTCGGAGGCGAGGCTCACATCCACCGGCAGCGCGGCGAGTGCCTCGATCCACTGCTGCCCGACCAGGCCGGCGTAGTACGAGGTACCGCAGGCGATGATGTGCAGGCGGCGGAGCGCCTTGAAGTCGAGGGTCGCGAGGCCGTTGAACTTGCCAAGACCACGCTGGCGCAGCCCATCGAGGGTGCGCTGGATGGCGGCGGGCTGCTCGTGGATCTCCTTGAGCATGTAGTGGCGGTAGCCGCCCTTGTCGGCACGCGCCAGTTGTGAGCCCGCCTCCTGCACCCGGCGGCTCACTGGTTCGCCGTTCCGCCCGTAGAGGGTGTAGGCGTCGCGCCCGATGCACGCCACGTCGCCGTTCTCCAGATAGCAGAAGCGGTTGACCAGGCCGCCGAAGGCGTTGATGTCGGAGGCCAGATAGAAGCCCTGGTTGCCGTCGCCCAGGGCCAGGGGGCTACCCTGGCGCGCGGCGTAGAGGTGGTCCGGGTCGTCGGCGTAGAGCACCGCCACCGCATAGCTGCCGTCGAGCTGCTGCAGGGTGGCACGCAGCGCCTCCAGGTGGTCGAGCCCGGCGTGGTGATAGCGGGCGATGAGGTGGGGGATCACCTCGCTGTCGGTCTCGCTCTCGAACACCACCCCCTGGCGCTCCAGCTCTCTGCGCAGGCGGGCGTGGTTTTCGATGATGCCGTTGTGTACCACGGCGACCCCCTGACCCAGGTGCGGATGGGCGTTGCGCTGGTCCGGCAGACCGTGGGTCGCCCAGCGGGTGTGGGCAATCCCGAGGCTCCCCTCCAGCGGCTCCAGGCGCAATAGCCCACGGAGCTGGTCGATCTTGCCCTTGGCACGCCGCCGCTGCAGGCCGTTGGGGCCGAGGATGGCGACCCCCGCCGAGTCGTAGCCCCGGTAGGCCAGGGCATCGAGGCCTGAGACGAGGTTCTGGGTAACTGAGTTGCTGTGGATGGCTGCGACGATTCCGCACATGTCCGCTCTCCTTCTCATCGGGTGGCGTGTTGGGGTTGCTGTACCCTGTCAGTGCAGGAGCCGGGCCAACCTAATTTATCTATTGAATACAGAGCATTACAGGCGTTCACCTGCGCCACACCGGGGTCTCGTTCTGCGACTCGCGCAGTTTGATTCGCAGATTGCGAGGGGGCTGTGCCACGGCCCCGGGCGAGGGCGACAGGCCCTGGCACCGCCAGGAGGGATTCAGACGGCCACCTCGCGCCTGGGCCCCGCCAGCGCATGCCAGAGGTCTGCCAGCGCGGCACGCGCCACACGCCATGAGGGGGAGAGCAGCCACGCCTTCAGGTGGTACCTGAGCGCCAGGTGATAGTGGTGCTGCTTGCGCAGATGCTCCGCCTCGGCCACGGCGATGCGTGCGCGCGCGGCGTAGAGCGACCAGGGGCCGAGCGCCTCGGCCGCAGGGCTGTGGCGTTGATAGATGGTACGCAGCGCCTCGATGCGCCGGGCCGACTTGGCGGTGATGGAGTCCGGGCGCACCAGATAGTCCATGCCCTCTTGGGTGCTGTAGCCGACCGAGCCCTGGCGTGCGAGGCGCAGCCAGAGGTCCCAGTCCGATGCGGATTGCATCGACTCGTCGAACCCCTTCGCAATTTGCAACGCATCTCGCCTCGCCACCACGCAACTGGTGCCCACCACGTTCTCGGCGAAGAGCAGCGCCGCGGCCGAGCCGAGCAGACGGTAGCCCGTCGCGGCGCGACTCTCGGCGCGAAAGTGTGGCCAGAAGGCGAAGCAGGTCCCCAGCTCTTCGCCCTGCAGCGACCAGTGGCGGTAGTCGGTGAAGCTGAACACCACCTCGGGGTGGCGTCGGTGAAAGGCGATTTGGGCGTCGAGCTTGCCCGCACGCCAGCGGTCGTCGGCGTCGAGAAAGGCGATGTATTCGCCCTGGGCACTGGCGATCGCCAGGTTCCGCGCGACGGCGGGGCCGACGCCATCCAGACGTATCGGCACGATGCGCGGGTCGTGCTGCGCCCGCGCCTGCAGCCACACCCAAGTTCCGTCGTTGGAGTTGTCGTCGAGGACGATGACCTCCAGGTCATCTCGACCTTGCGCGTCGATACTGGCCAGCGCCTGGGGCAGATAGGCCAGGCAGTTGTGAGTGGGGATCACCACGGTGAGGGTAATCTGACGGGGTGCGGGGCGTGGGTTCATGGGGTGTGCTCCTAGTTGGCATCGCGGTTGCTCTATGTGGGTGTGTGCAGTGACCACTGCAGCGCGGCCGGGGCGAAACACGCAAGAGACCGACCGGGCTCACCCAACTGACAGAGTGTTCCCAGAGCGAAAGCCGTGCCAGGAGCGACCCGAGCATGAAACGCATTGCCTACCTTATCCCCGCCTTTCCAGTCTTCTCCGAGACCTTCGTCGGCACCGAGATCCGCGCCATGGAGCGGCGTGGCCACAGCGTGCTGCCGGTGGCCTTCGCACGCCCCGAGGGTCCGGTCCAACCCCAGGACGAGCCGCTCGCGCGGCGCACCCGATATGTGGGCGAGCTGGGGCTCGCTGCGGCGCTCACCACCCTGCCGCATCTGCGCCCGAGTCTGCTGCGGGCCCTCGCCTTCGTCTGGCGCCAGCAGGGGCTGGGGCGCCTCTCACTGCTCTACAGCGCCGCGCGTATCGCCGGCCTGTTGGCACGCGAGGGGGTCGAGCACATCCACGCCCACTTCGCCCAGGGCACGGCGGCGAGCGCCATTGTCGCCGCGCGTCTGCTCGGCATCGGCGTCTCCTTCGTCGGCCACGGCTTCGATGTCTACGCCCACCCCTATGACCTCCCACTCAAACTCAGCGAGGCGGATTTCGCCGTGGCCGTGTGTCGCGATATGCAGCTGGACTTCAGCGCCCAGGCCGCCGACTGCCGCGTGGAGCTGGTCTACTGCGGTATCGAGCCCGAGCGCTTCGGCCGCCCACGGCACGACGCGGACAACGGTCGGCTGCTGTTCATCGGCCGCCTCACCGACTCCAAGGGGGTGAGCGACCTGCTCCACGCCCTGGCGCTCATCCCCGCGGCGCAGCGCCCGGGGCTCGACCTGGTGGGCGAGGGTCAGCAACTGCCCGAGCTGCTGATGCTCACCCGCGCCCTCGGCCTCACGGCTGACGTGACCTTCCTCGGGCGTCGACCCTCGACCTGGATCGCGCGCCACGGCCCCGCCTACCGCGCCCTGGTCGGCCCGTTCAAGCCGGGTCGCAACGGCACCCGCGACACCGGCCCGGTGGTCGTCAAAGAGGCGATGGCCATGGGGCTGCCGGTGATCACCAGCGACTTCATGGGCTGCAAAGAGATGGTCGACACCAGTTGCGGGCTGCGCGTGCCGGTGGGGGATGTGCCCGCCCTGGCCACGGCGATCCTCACCCTCGGGCAACTGGATAGTCGTGAGCGGCGGCGCATGGGTGAGGCGGGCCATCGCCGTGTGCTCAAGCTCTTCACCGCCGACGCCCAGGCCGCACACCTCTCGCGCCTGGTGGAGGGGCTCTGATGCGCCTCACCCGCCACCCCGCCCTGCGCCAGACCCTGCTCTATGCGCTGGGCATCCTCATCATGAAGGGGGTCTCGCTGTTCATGCTCCCCTACGTCGCCCACCACCTGAGCCCCGAGGCGTTCGGGCGCCTGGAGGTGCTCACCAGCCTCGCCGCCCTCGGTAGTCTGGTGGTCGGCTTCGGCCTGGTGGACGCCCTCTATCGCTTCAGCGCCGACGCGGCCGACGCCGTGGGTCGCCAGCGCCTCGCCGCACAGACCCTGGGCCTCGGCCTCGTACTCGCCCTGATGGCGTTGGTCTTTGCCCTGCTCTGCGCGCAGGCGCTGACACAGCTCCTCCCGGCGCAACTGCACACCACGCAGGTGCGCCTGATACTGCTCACCCTGGCACTGGAGGGTGCCATCGCCATCCCCCTGGGTTGGCTGCGCCTGGAGGCGCGGGCCGGACAGTTTTTCCTCATCAACACCGGTAAGGCCCTGCTACAGGCGGCGCTGGTGGTGTGGCTACTCCATCTGGGACACGGCCTCGACGGTGTGCTCTGGGCCGGGTTCGTGGCCGCCCTGCTGCAGGCGCTGGTCCTGCTCCATCTGCAGTGGCGCCAGAGCGGGATCCACCTCGCCTGGCGGCGCACGCTACCGCTGCTGCGCTACGGCGCACCGCTGGTGGCCAGTGGCGTGATCGCCTTCGCCCTCACCGGGCTCGACCGCTGGCTGCTGGCGGATGCCATCGGCCCCGTCGCCCTGGCCCACTACGCACTCGCCGCCAAGTTCGCCCTGATCGCCGCGCTGCTGCTGCAGCCGTTCGGCCTGTGGTGGTTCCCCAAGCGCTTTAACGTCTTGCGTGGACCCGATGGGCAGGCGCAGGCGGCCCGCTTCGCCGCCATGGGTAGTGCCCTCGCCCTGCTC
This sequence comes from Gammaproteobacteria bacterium, assembly GCA_003252455.1. Lineage (GTDB taxonomy): Bacteria > Pseudomonadota > Gammaproteobacteria > Thiohalomonadales > Thiohalomonadaceae > SZUA-467. The sequence continues at coordinate 32,395 of QKED01000040.1, read as the reverse complement.
ATCGCCGTGGTGGTGGGGCTCGGTGCGCCGCTGGTGGTCGCCGGGCTCTTCCCCACCGACTATGCCCCTGCCGCACACTATGCCCCTTGGCTGGTGCTGCTGATGGCGCTGAAGGAGGCCGCCGCCTACCTCAATCTCGGCTGCTATAGTGGCGACTCGACCCGCGACCAGCTCTACATCAACCTGCTCGGGAGTGCAGTCGGCCTGCTGGGCATGTGGCTCCTGCTGCCGGGCCACGGGGTCGCCGGGCTGCTCCTGGCACTATTTCTCGCCCAGGGGCTGCGCCTGTGGTGCTTCATCGCCGTGAGTCAGCGCCGTCTACCCCTGCCGTACCCCGCCCGGGCGCTGGCCCTCTACGCCCTGTGCGCCCTCGGCGCCCTGCTACTCGGCGCGCAGGTGGAGGCCGCTGTGGCACGTGCGGGGCTACTGCTCGTCGCCATGCTCTCGCTCGGTTGGGTCGGGGTCTGGTTGCGCCTGCTGCCGGGCCCACGCCTTGGTCTGGCAGCGCAGACCCGCTGGGAGGCGAGTCGCCCATGATGGGGCGCGGCGCACAGGTCGGCCTGGCCCTGGCCCTCTGCCTGCTGTTCGCCGCGGCCTGGCGCCTCATGCCTCACCCGGCGCTGGTAGTGGCCCTCGGGCTCGCCCCCCTCGCGGTGGTCTTTGTACTCTGGGCCCCCTTTCTCATGGTGCTGCTGTTCGTCATCTTCTCCTTTTTTCGCATCCACGAGGCGTTTCCGCAGCTCTACCCGCTGCACATCCCGCAGCTGTTGGCGCTCTCGGCGCTGGGGGCCATCGGCTGGCATAGCGTGGTCACCGGCTACATGAAGCCCTACTGGCGCCGCGAGCTGACGCTCTTTGCACTCTTTTTCGGCCTGGTCACCCTCGGGGTGCTCTTCGCCAGTAACAGGCCGACGGCGCTGGCCTACTACACCGGCACCTATGTGAAGATCGGCATCATGACCCTGGCCATCGTCTGGCTCACGCGCCGCCCGGGTGACTTCGCCCTCGCCTCCAAGTCCATCGTCGCCGCCGGGATCGCCATCGCCATCGTCGCGCTGAACAACAAGATCCACGGTATCGGCCTGGTCGAGGGGACGCGTGTGACCATCGGTCGTGACATCCGCTCCATGCTCGGTGACCCCAACGACCTGAGCCTGGTACTGATGTTCCCCCTCGCCTTCGCCGTCAGCCTGATGCTCACCAAGGGGGTCGGCGTCAGCGCACGTGCCCTGGGCTTTGCTGGTGTGCCGTTGCTCATCGCGGCGGTCATCGCTACCCAGAGCCGTGGCGGCCTGCTCGGCATCCTGGCCGTGTCGGGCATCTACGGCTATCAACGGGTGCAGAACAAGGCACTCTTTTTCGGCGCCGGGGGGGTGCTGGCGATCATCCTGCCCCTCGCGGCGGGGATCTCCGACCGCGCCTCTGGCGGGGCCGGTGAAGAGGGCATCGACGCCTCCGCCATGGGCCGACTCTACGCCTGGGAGGCGGCGTTCAAGATGGCCACCACCCACCCCTTCACCGGGGTCGGGCTCGACAACTTCTTCGTCAACTACTTTTTCTATTCACCCCACTGGGATGGCAAGAACCACGCGGTGCACAGCACCTGGTTCGGCGTGCTGGCCGAGACCGGCTTCCTCGGTTTCGCCCTCTTCGTGACCCTCATCGTCATGCTGCTGCGCGTCGCCTGGCGCACCCATGCACGCATCCGCGCCAACCCCGAGGCGATCCCCGCGCCGGTCTACGCCGCCAGCCAGGCCGCCCTCGCCGGGCTCCTCGGTACCATCGTCTCCGGCACCTTTCTCACCCAGGGCTTTACCTGGCCCATCTATATCTTGACCGCCCTGGTGGTGGCAGTGGCACAGTGGGTGGACGAGGCGTTGGCGGGCGACGCCGTCACCTCGCGTACGGCCACTCAACAGACCTAACCCGTAGGTGTCGGCGCCCCCTCCCCGAAAACCCATAGGGGCGCCCCATGGGCGCGATGGCCTTGGCGCCTCCTCTTCATCCTCGCGCAAATGGGCGTGCCAACGGCAAGGGGCACACAGGAACACCACCCCACGTCACAACCTTGGTTACCTCCCCAGCGGCGAGCCGGTACAATAGGCGGTTCCCCGTTCAGGACCTGCCACCGCCCATGCTCATCGACACGGAAAAGCTGCTGCACATCACCGAGATCCACCGCAAGCTGCTCTCGGGCTACCACATCAGCACCCAGGACCACGCCCTCTTCCCCGAGCTGAGCGAGCAGGAGCAGAGCTATCGGCAGCTCTTCGCCCTGCTCGGCTACCACCTGATCGCCGACCCCAAGGGGTTCTACTACTTCCTGCCCGAGGGGGGCGGGGCGCAGCAGCTGAACAAGTCGGCCCAGCGCTTCTCGCTCATCACCTTCGCCCTGGTGGAGTTCTACGCCGACCAGGGGCGCGACCCGCAGTACATCTTCGACAGTGAGCCCATCTCCCCCGCCATCCTCCCGGAGCTGTTGGAGAAGTACCGCGACCTCTTCGCCCAGGCGGAGATCCTCACGGTGGAGGAGCTGGAGGAGAAGGTGCTGCGCAAGATGGTGAGCTACGGCATCGCCTCCACCGCCGAGGGGCGCGGCTACCGCATGTTGCCGCCGATCCACCGCTTCCTCGACCTCTGCCTACAGCTGCACGAGGAGGCCCAGGCGCAGCAGCGCGAGGGTGAAGAGGGGCTGTTCGCCGAGCTGCCGCCCATCGTCGACGACGAGGCGTCGCTGGACGATGACGACACGGATGATCTGGATGCGGAGGAAGAGGTATGAGCAAGCGCTACGGCATCACCCGCTTCGCCCTGCTGAACACGGCAGGCTACGCCCTCGGCCTCTTCCCGCTGGACGCGCCGCTGAGCATCTACGCCTCCAACAACATCGGCAAGAGCGCGGCGATCAACGCCCTACAGTTCCCCTTTCTCACCCGCCTGCCGGACATGCGCTTTGGCAAGTACACGGTGGAGAAGTCGCTGCCCTTCTACTTCGGCTCCGACACCAGCTACATCCTGGTGGAGGTGGAGCTGCCCCACGGCCCGCACGTGATCGGCGTGGTCGGCAAGGGCCCGGCGGGGGCCTATGGCCACACCTTCTTCGCCTACGCGGGCGAGCTGGAGCTGGACCACTACCGCAGCGAGTCGCGCGGAGGGGCCACTGCCTGCCTGCGCATGAAGGAGCTGTTTCCGCGCCTGGAGCAGGCGGGGCTCACCCCCATCGAGCTGCGCGCCGAGGAGCTGCGCCGCCTGCTCACCGGCGGCAACACCCAGCACAACCTGGACCTCACGCTGATCCCGCTGCGCAACGCCAACGAGCACCACCTGCGCACCTTCCGCGCGCTGTTCGTCAACCTGCTGCACATGAAGGACATCACCAGCGGGCGGCTCAAGGAGCTGCTGCTGGATGTGTTCGACTACTCGCTGCGCTCGTCGAGCATCGACTACATCGCCGCCTGCGACGACGCCTTCCGCCAGGTACGCCGCATGGAGCAGGAGTACCACGCACTCAAGGGGGCCGCGACCGAGATCGAGCAGCTACGCCTGGTTAACCTCGAACGCCACCAACTGGCCGGGATGCTGCGCCGCCTCGACCCACTCATCGACGGCCTGGTGGAGCAGTGGCACGACCACCACGCCGAACAGGCAGCGCAGCTCAAGGGGCAGAGCGAGGAGCTGGAGGCGCAGCGCGAGACGCTCTCGCGCGAGAGCCGCGACACCATCGAGCAGGCACGCACCCTGGCCAACCAGCGGCGCGACCTAGAGCAGTGGCTCAGCGGTTATCGTGCTCTGGAGCGCAACTTCGCCCTGGTCGACGACACCGCCGTGCTGGAGGAGAACGTCGCCCACTTGAAGCAGAACTACGGTCGCCTGATGGGCATGATCAACGCTGCCGAGGAGAGCGACCTGCGCGAGCTGGAGCAGCGCATGAAGGAGGAGCGCAGCGGCCTCGGGGCGCTGGAGCGCCAGCTCGAACGCCTCGACAACAACCTCTACTCACGCCTGCGCGAGGAGTTCAGCGAGGACGACCTGACCAATCTCCGTCGCCTGCTCAACTCCAGCCTCTTCTCCCTCTCCATCGCCAGCGGGCAGAAGGAGCTGGTGATCGACGACGAGAAGGCGCTGGTGGCCCAGGTGGGCGCGCTGATCAAACGCATCAAGAAGGGCGTATTCCACGGCGACGGCTACCGCGTGGAGCTGGCCGCGCTGCACCTGGCCGAGCACAGCCACATCCAGGACCGCGTCTCGCTCACCGAGCGCATCGCGCGCAAGCGCCGCGACCTGGAGCGGGTGGAGATGGCCTACCAGATCGGCTCTGATATTGGCGCCAAGCGCATCGAGGCGGAGCAGATCGCCGAGCAGTTGCGCGGGGCCGAGCAGTCACTGCGCGACTACCGCCGCTTCCACGCCCAGCGCGAGGAGGTGGAGGAGCGCGAGCAGCGCCTGGCGCAGGTGAGTGAGCAGGACGCCATCTTGAGCGAGCGCATCGAGTCCCTCGGCCCGCGCATGAACGCCATCGCCGAGCAGCTCCAGCAGCGCCAGCGCCAGCTGCAGCAGCTCGCCGCACGCCATCAACAGGTGCAGAACGAGGTACAGAGGCGCCGCCCGCTGGCCGCCGACCTGCCCCCCGGTAACCCCTACGAGGCACCGGTCGACCTGAGCCTGGACAACTGCGCCGCCCTCCTCGCCCAGTTCAACGAGGCGCACAATCGCCTCATGGCCCTGGGTCAGACCCAGCACCTGCTCTACGCCAACATCCGCAGCCGTGGGGTGAGCAAGTTCGAGTCGCTGGAGCGCGAGGAGGAGCGCATCCACGCCCTGCTCAACGCCTTCGACAACCTCGACGCCGAGGAGCTGGCGATCCGCAAGGCCAAGCGCGCGGCGGTGACCGACATCGCCCGCACCCTGCGCAACCTGCGCGACGACTTCGACCGCCTGCAGGTGGAGCTGGAGCAGTTCAACCGCACCATCAACCGCCGCCGCGTCTCCAATCTGGAGGGGTTCAGCATCACCCTGGTACCCAACCAACTCGCCCTCGGCCACATCGACCAGATCATCCGCAGCGCCGACAGCTACGCGCCGGGCGAGAACCTCTCGGTCTTCGACCTACAGGACACCGACTCGACGCAGACGGACGAGAAGACCGACGCGGCCAAGGAGTACCTCGGGCAGATGGTGCAGCAGCGCGGCAACCAGCTCGGCCTCAAGGACCTCTTCGAGCTGGCCTTCGAGATCAGCAAGAACGGCCACACCACGCGCCACACCGAGATCGACGGGGTCGCCTCCAACGGCACCACCATCACCATCAAGGCGCTGACCAACATGTACCTGATCCGCCACATGCTCGACGACCGCGAGGCGGACCGCTACCGCTGGCCCTTCTACCTCGACGAGGCGGCGGACGTGGACGAGCGCAACCAGGCGGCGCTGATCGATGCCAGTCAGAGCCTCGGCTTTATGCCGGTGCTGGCCAGCGTCAAGCCGCAGACCACCGCGCACTACGCGATTGACCTGGAGAGCGGCGTCGGCAAGGAGGGGATCTTCATCAACGAGCTGGACTGGAAGATGATCGAGCGCATCGAGCAGGTCACGCGCAGCGACGACTAATCGCACCCCATAAATAGTCGCCACGCAGACACGGTGGGCACAGAGGCGAGAGCTGCGCTGAACGGAGCATGACCCGTCGGTTGAGTAGTCATGGACCGCGTGCTCGACCACCACCAGCTCAACAACCAGCAGCGAGGGACCTACGACAACCCCACGCCCGCCGCCGTGCCGACTACGGCTGCGCCTCGCCCTGACTCAATGACACTTGGCCAGAGGCGGACTGCAGCACCAGCCACAGCGATAGCGAGACCGGTCTGGAGGTGCAGCCCATATGGCACCTCACCATCGCCAGGAGTGCATCGACAAGCAGTTACACATCGGTTTTCAGGCCAACGGGGTGTCCCCCATGATGATCCGCTAGGATAACGGCCCACGCGGTCGGTTACACGGCGGGCACACGTGGGCTCAGCAGGGGCACGACAACCGGCCGAGACCCACGCTGGCCTAGCACACCCTCCTCGCCCCATATCGACCCTGATACGTTCTGATTTTTCCTACAGGGTGGCGGGTCACTCTCGGCTGTGCGTCCCACCCACTACTGCCTAGGCTCCTAGTTCCTACCCCGTACGGCGACTGGAGTCTACACATGCGACATCTCCTACAGTGTCTCTTCCTCTCCGCCCTCCTCTCACTCCCGCTGCTCGGATATGCCGAGGAGTGGCAGCGCGTGGTGCACATCTTCGACGGCGACACGGTCAAGCTGGAGGATGGACGCCGGGTGCGCCTTATCGGCATCGACACCCCCGAGATGGGCCGCGATTACCAACCCGATGAACCGGGGGCGAAGGAGGCGCGGGATTATCTCGTCCACTGGTTCGACACCCATGGCTACCGGGTGCGCCTCCACCTCGAAGAGGAGCAGCACGACCGCTACCACCGCACCCTGGCCCACCTGGAGGCGGTGGATGGGGCCGACCCGGCCCACGACCTGCTCACCAACGGTCATGCACGGGTACTGATCTTCCCGCCCAACACCCAGCGCAGCCGCGAGCAGTTGCAGTGGGAGGGCGTGGCGCGCGAGCAGGGGCTGGGGGTATGGCGGCAGAGTGACCACAAGCTACAGCCGGACAGCGAGGTGAGCGCACGCAAGCGTGCCTTTCGCCGGGTCTACGGGGTGGTGGAGTCGGTGCAGAGCACCGGCAGTGGCCTGAGCCTCAAGCTGCAAGGGGGTCTGGAGCTGCGCATGAACTATGCCGGACTCAAACGCTTCGAGGCCGAGGGGCTCGACCCACGCAAGTGGTCCGGGCAGCCGGTGGCGGTACGTGGTGAGTTGGTGCCCGGCCAGCACGCCCATCTCTGGCTCGACCACCCCTTGCAACTGGAGTCGCTCCCCGGCAAGGGATGAGGCGCCGCCTACTCGGGGATTGGGGGCAGGTCGATGGGATAGGTCTGGACGGAACTATCGACCAGGCCGGGGGGGAGGTTGACCTGGCGGCGCAAAAAGAGGCGCGGTTGGCCATGCTGCACCAGGGACTCGCTCAGGTAGTTCTTGTGCCGCTCGATGGCCAGCCGATAGAGGTCTTGGTCGACGCCCCAGATGGCGTTGAAGTGCAGGCGGTAGTAACGGCTGGCGTTGTGCTCCAGCCAGTCGAGGCGAGGGAAGATCACCGCATAGAAGTCGATGGTGCGGTGCATCAACTCCTCCACCGAGGCGTAGCCATCGAGGTTACCCTCGCGAAACTCCTCGTAGAGGTAGGGAAGCTTCTCTAGATAGGTGCGATCGGCCATCTGACCGATGAGGTCGGCGGCCCCGAGCATACGCCCGAGACGCTCGGTGGGGGCGTCGGGGGCACCGAGTTCATCCCTGGGAATGCCGAGGTCGGTGTAGCGTAGCATCGCCTGAATGTGCAGCACCTCCTCCCCACGCAGCCCCAACTCGTGCGCGTGGTCGGCGGCGAAGAGGCAGCCCCGGGTGACGTGGGTAAGGGTGTATTTGCCCCCACGCCCCACACGGTCATCGAGGGTCTGAATATAGCCCACGTCGTGCAGCAGGGCCGAGATGAGCGCCAACTCCATCTGCCGCGCAGTCACCTCGAAGCCGTCGATCACCGCCCCGTGGATCAGACGGGCGTGGGCCAAGAGCACATCGGTGGTGTGGAAGAAGTCGTGAAAACCGGTATTGCAGGCGCGATAACCGGGGTAGTGGCCGCTGTAGAGGCGCCAGACCAGGTCGAAGGTGCGCTCTAGGCCATCCACATTGATGCCGGGTACCATGCTCTCCAGGATACGCACCACCTCGACCTTGACCAGCAGGGGCTGGTCCATAGGCAGCAGGTCGGAGAGCTTGCTCCCCGGGTAATCACGGAATTCGAGCGGGTCGGAGAGTTGGCCGGGATGGTTCAACATCGGCCTCCTCGCGCCACGTGCAGCATAGGACCAACCGCCAGATCGAGGCGTCCCAAGGGGGAACGGCGCGGTACGGGGTTGGGGTGGCTGTGCACGATGCTGATGCCTGTCACTGCTGTCACGGTACCGACCGGATGGGCGGACCTGCAAAGGGATAGGTGGTCAGATAACCCTAGGCGCTGTCTGGCGATTAGACCAGGAACTCAGGGTGACCCTTAGAGGCAATCTGTAGGATCACCGTTTAGCGTGAGCGAGATCCATCTATTTGGTCACATATCGGCAATCTGGCCTAGGCTATCACCCCTAATGGTGAGAAAAATCATCACAGAAGCAGCAGGCGCCATGGCCCAAGGGGGGATTGGGTGGCCGGTAGAGGGCCACCCAGAGGGGCTTAGATCGCCTCGCGACCCTCCTCACCGGTACGGATGCGGATCACGCGCTGCACATCGGTGACGAAGATCTTGCCATCACCAATCTTGCCGGTGCGGGCAGCCTTGATGATCGCCTCGATGCACTCCTCGACCTGCTCGGCGGCGACCACCAGCTCGATGCGGATCTTGGGCAGGAAGTCGACCACATACTCGGCACCACGATAGAGCTCGGTATGGCCCTTCTGGCGCCCGAAACCCTTCACCTCGGTGGCGGTCATGCCGGCCACGCCGATCTCGGCGAGGGCCTCGCGCACGTCATCGAGCTTGAAGGGTTTGATGATGGCTTCGATCTTTTTCATGGTGTCTCCCCTAGTGGATGTAGGTAGGTGGTTTGGCACATACCGCTGTAGTAAGGATTGTCGAGCCCAGCCCGACAGAGATCAAGCGCGATACCCCGAGGTGATGGGGTAGCGCCGATCACGGCCGAAGGCACGCCGGGTGATGCGTACCCCGGGGGGTGCCTGGCGGCGCTTGTATTCGTTGCGGATCACCAGGCGGATCACCCGCTCCACCTCGGCCGGGGCAAAACCGGCGGCGATGATCTCCTCGGCGCACTGGTCCTGCTCGACGTAGCGTTCGAGGATGGCGTCGAGCACCGCGTAGGGTGGCAGACTGTCCTCATCCTTCTGGTCCGGTGCCAGCTCGGCACTGGGGGGGCGGTCGATGACCCGCTGCGGGATCGCCGCCCCGAGGCTGTTGCGGTACTCGGCGAGGCGGAAGACCAGGGTCTTGGGCACATCCTTGAGCACATCGAAGCCGCCGGCCATATCGCCGTAGAGGGTGGAGTAACCCACCGCCATCTCACTCTTGTTACCGGTGGTGAGCACCATCCAGCCCTGCTTGTTGGAGATGGCCATGAGCAGCACGCCACGGCAACGCGCCTGGAGGTTCTCCTCCGTGATATCCGGCTCGGTACCGGCGAACTCCCCGGCCAGAGAGGCGAGGAAGGCCTGAAACAGCGGCTCGATCGAGAGCGTCGTGTAGCGCACGCCGAGCAGATTGGCCTGCGCCTCGGCATCGCTCTCGGAGATGTCGGCGGTGTAGCGCGAGGGCATCATCACGGCCTCGACCCGGTCGGCGCCGAGGGCATCCACGGCAATGGCCAGGGTCAGCGCCGAGTCGATGCCACCGGAGAGGCCGAGCACCACGCCGGGGAAGCCGTTCTTCTCCACATAGTCGCGGGTACCCATGACCAGGGCGCGGTAGACGCTGGCGAGAGGCGTCAGTTCGGGTTCGACCACCCCCGCCTCCACCTCGACCCGCCCAGCGAGGCGGTTGCAGTCCACAGAGAACAACCCCTCTTCGAACGCAGGGGCGCGTTGGCACAGCTCGCCACGATGATTCATGACGAAGGAGCCGCCATCAAACACCAGCTCGTCCTGCCCACCCACCAGATTGACATAGACCAGCGGCACACCACTCTCGACGATGCGCTGGGCCACCACCCGCTCGCGCTCCACCCCCTTGGCCTGATGGTAGGGTGAGGCGTTGAGGTTGAGGATCAGTTCGGCACCGGCGAGGGCGGCGAGCTGGACGCTCTCTGGGCGCCACACATCCTCGCAGATGGTGAGGCCGAGCTTGACGCCGTTGCAGGTGAACAACGCCGGCTCACTGCCGGAGATAAAGTAGCGCACCTCGTCGAACACGCTGTAGTTGGGCAGGCGCTGCTTGTGATAGAGCGCCAGCTGTTCACCGTCCCGCAGCACCAGCGCGGAGTTGTAGAGCCCCTCCTCGGTACGCCAGGGGAGCCCCACTACCAAGGTGATTCCATGCACCTCGGCCTTGAGCCGCGCCACGGCCTGATCGACCCGCCCCCCGAGCCCCTGACGCAGCAGCAGGTCCTCGGGCGGATAGCCGGTGAGGGTCAGCTCGGGGAAGAGGATGATATCGGCCCCCAGTTGGTCACGCGCACGCCGGGCGGCGGTGACCACCTGATCGGTGTTGGCGTCGATGGCCCCGACCAGCAGATTGAGCTGGGCGAGGGCGACGCGCAGCAGCGGGCGGGCCTCAGCCAAGGGCTTCCACCATCTTTGCGCCCATCAACGCGGGGGAGTCGACCACGTGCACCCCGGCGGCCTTGAGTGCGGCGAACTTCTCCGCCGCAGTGCCCTTGCCCCCGGCGATGATGGCGCCCGCATGGCCCATACGCTTGCCGGGAGGGGCGGTGACCCCAGCGATGTAGGCCACCACCGGCTTGCTCACGTGCTGCTTGATGAACTCGGCGGCCTCCTCCTCGGCGGTACCGCCGATCTCGCCGACCATGATGATGCCGTCGGTCTTCAGGTCCTGCTCGAAGCGACACAGGCACTCGATGAAGTTCATGCCGTGGATCGGGTCACCACCGATGCCCACGCAGGTACTCTGGCCGAGGCCGGTGTCGGTGGTCTGCTTGACCGCCTCGTAGGTGAGGGTGCCGGAGCGCGAGACGATACCGATGCGCCCGGGCAGGTGGATGTGACCGGGCATGATGCCGATCTTGCACTGGCCGGGGGTGATGATGCCGGGGCAGTTGGGACCGATGAGGTGCACGTCGGGGTGGTAGGCGGCGAGGCTCGCCTTGACCCGCAGCATCTCCTGCACCGGGATCCCCTCGGTGATGCAGACGATGGTCTCGATGCCCGCATCCGCCGCCTCCAGGATGGCATCGGCGGCGAACGCCGCAGGCACGTAGATCATCGTCGCCTCGGCGCCGGTCTCGGCCACTGCGTCGTGCACGGTGTCGAACACCGGCAGGTCGAGGTGCCTCTGTCCCCCCTTGCCGGGGGTGACGCCACCGACCATGCGCGTACCGTAGGCGAGCGCCTGCTCGGAGTGGAAGGTGCCCTGCTTGCCGGTGAAGCCCTGGCAGATCACCTTGGTGTGCTTGTCGACCAGAATACTCATTGGGCGTCTCCTGCGGCGGCCACCGCCCTTTGGGCGGCGTCGGTGAGTCCATCGGCGGTGATGATGTCGAGGCCGCTCTCGGCCAGCATCTGCTTGCCCTGCTCCACGTTGGTCCCCTCCAGGCGTACCACCACGGGGAGGGAGAGACCCACCTCTTTCACCGCGGCGATGATGCCCTCGGCGATGAGGTCGCAGCGCACGATGCCACCGAAGATGTTGACCAGGATGGCACGCACCTTCTCGTCGGAGCTGATGAGTTTGAACGCCTCGGCCACCTTGTGGGCGGTGGTGCCGCCACCCACGTCGAGGAAGTTGGCCGGCTGGCCGCCGTGCAGCTTGATCAGGTCCATGGTGGCCATGGCCAGACCGGCGCCGTTGACCATGCAACCGATATCGCCGTCGAGGCGCACGTAGTTGAGGTCGTGCTGCTGGGCGCGGTACTCGCGCTCATCCTCCTGTGAGGGGTCGCGCAGGGCGAGGATCTCGGGCTGGCGGTAGAGGGCGTTGCCATCGATGTTGAGCTTGGCGTCGAGGGCGAGAAGATTGCCCTCGTCGGTCAGCACCAAGGGGTTGACCTCCACCAGGCTGGCGTCCTTATCCACGAACAGGCGCCCGAGCCCCTGCATGATGCGGGTCAGTTGGCGCACCGCATCACCCTGCAGACCGAGGGCAAAGGCGACACGCCGCGCCTGATAGGGTTGGAGCGCGGCGATGGGGTCGACGGCGACGCGGATGATCTTCTCCGGGGTGGCGGCGGCCACCTCCTCGATATCCATGCCACCGGCGCTGGAGGCCATGAAGACGATGCGCCGTGAGGCGCGATCCACCACCACGCCCAGATAGAGTTCGCGGGCAATAGCGCTCACTTTCTCGACCAGCACCTGGTTGACCGGTTGCCCCTCGGGGCCGCTCTGATGGGTCACCAGATGGGTGCCGAGCAGTCGGTCCGCGTGGCCGCGCAGGGCCTCCATGGAGTCGGCGAGGGCCACGCCCCCGGCCTTGCCACGACCACCGGCGTGCACCTGGGCCTTGATCACCCAGCGCCCGCCACCCAGGGCCTGGGCCGCCGCCTCTACCTCATGCACACTGGAGGCGACCCGCCCATCGGGAACCGGGATACCGTAGTCGTTGAACAGCCGTTTGGCCTGGTATTCGTGCAAATTCATCTGCCACTGCACCCTTTGCTGACGGGTAAAACCGCTATTTTGTTACATGCGGGGCAGCTTGGCAAAGGGCCTGCACCCTGGGAGGGCAACACAGCCAGAGTCGCACCCCGGCACGCACCCCACCACCCGCCTAGCCCCAAAATGGGGCAACACCGCTCGCCCCCCTACGCGCTTGGCCCCACCACCCCACTGGACCTAGAATGGCCATTCATCGACACAGGGCCACCTATGAATCTGCTCCGCCTGCTCATCATCGTCGCCGTCGTCTGGCTGCTACTGCAGCTCTGGCGCAGTGCCCGGCGGGGCGGCCGGCACGGGGCCTCGGGCACGCCCCCCCAGGTCGAGCGCCAGGCGCAGGAGATGGTGCGCTGCGCCCAGTGCGGAGTCCACCTACCGCGCGGCGAGGCGCTCGGTGGAGAGGGGGCGGGTGAGGCCGACCACTACTACTGCTGTGCCGAGCACCAGCACCTCGGGCCCAGGGGTTAATATGCGCGTCACCTTCGGCCCCGCCCCCCAAACCCAACTGCACCAGCAACAGGCGTGGGGGGCCCTGCGGGTCTTCAACTTCTACCGCTTGGCCCTCTCCGCCGCCTTCTGCCTGCTCACCTACCGCGCCCCGGCCCCGCCGCCGCTCGGTAGCAGTGACCACACGCTCTTCTTTTATACCAGCTTCGCCTACCTCGGCCTGGCGCTATTCGCCGAGCTGCTGCTATCGCTGCGGCGCCCCCACTTCGACCTCCAACTCACCAGCCACATGTTGATGGATGTGGTGGTCCTCACCCTGCTGATGCACGCCAGCGGTGGCGTCACCAGCGGCCTCGGCATCCTCATGGTGGTGAGCGTGGCCAACGGCGCCATGATCACCGCCGGGCGCACGGCGGGGCTGTTCGCCGCCATCGCCACCATCGCGGTACTCATCGAACAGACCTACTCCCTGTTGGAGCTCGACCAGACCAACTTCAGCTACCCCCACGCGGGGTTCCTCGGTATCACCCTCTTCACCACCGCCATGCTCGCCCACGTGTTGGCACGCAGGGCGCGCGAGAGCGAGGCGTTGGCCGCGCAGCGCGGGGTGGACCTGGCCAACATGTCGCAGCTCACCGAGTACATCATCCAGCACATGCGTACCGGCGTGCTGGTGGTGGACCGCCACCAGCGTATCCACCTGCGCAACGCCGCGGTGAACGACCTGTTCGACCGCAGCGAGGTGGACGAGCACTACCTGCCGCACCTCTCGGCGGAGCTGAGCCAGCGCTACGAGGCGTGGTATCAAGGTCAAGAGCGTGCCAGTTCGCCGATGCGCTTCGTCGGCAGCAGCCACGACTTCATCCCGCGCTTCATGCGCATCGGCAGCGACAGCGGCACACTCATCTTCCTAGAGGACGTGACCACCAGCAACTTCCAGGCACAGCAGCTCAAGCTCGCCTCGCTCGGGCGTCTGACCGCCAGCATCGCCCACGAGATCCGCAACCCCCTCGGCGCCATCAGCCACGCCTCCGAGCTGCTCGCCGAATCGCCGAACAGCGACGCACAGGACCAGCGCCTGACCCAGATCATCGCCAACCAGTCGCAGCGCATGAACGCGATCATCGAGAACGTACTGCAACTGGGGCGCCGCGACCGCTCACAACCGGCCCTACTCGATCTGCACACCTGGCTCGAACACTTCGTCGCCGAGTACTGTATAGGCAGGCCCCACCTCACTGCGCGGTTTAGCGTGGTGTGCGATGAGCCGCTGCAGGTGATGTTCGACCCGACCCATCTACAGCAGATCCTGGGCAATCTGTGCGACAACGCACTGCGCCATATCGACATCGAACGGGGCCTGGTTATCCTGCGCTGCGGCCACCTGAAGAACGGTCGCGGCTACCTGGAGGTGAGCGACGACGGACCCGGCATCTCCAGTGCTGACCAGGGGCACATCTTCGAGCCCTTCTTCACCAACGACGCCAGCGGCACCGGCCTCGGCCTCTACATCGCCCGCGAGATGGCCGAGTGCAACCGCAGCCACCTCACCTACCTGAGTGAGGCGGCGCCCGGGGCGAGCTTCCGACTGCTCTTCCCGGAACATAAGCACCAGGTGAGCTAGCACGACAAGGATCCTTATGAGCGATAAGCAACCCTGCGTCCTGGTGGTGGACGACGAGCCCGACATCCGAGAACTGCTGGAGATGACCCTGCGCCGCATGCAGCTCGACTGCCGCTGTGCGGAGAACCTCGCCCAGGCCCGCACACGGCTGAGTCAGCAGCCGTTCGACCTCTGCCTCACCGACATGCGCCTGCCCGACGGCAATGGCATCGAGCTGGTGCACCACATCCAGCAGCACTACCCCCAACTGCCGGTGGCGATGATCACCGCCCACGGCAACATGCACTCGGCCATCGAGGCGCTCAAGGCGGGCGCCTTCGACTTCGTCACCAAGCCCGTCGAGCTACAGGTGTTGCGCGAACTGGTCACCAGTGCCCTGCGTCTGAGCGATGAGGGGCCGGATGACAAACCCCACGCCACCCAACCCCCCGACGGGGGCGAGAGGCTAAGACTGCTCGGCCGCTCCACCAAGATGGGCGAGATCCGCACCCTCATCGGCAAGCTCGCCCGCTCCCAGGCGCCGGTCTATATCAGCGGCGAATCGGGCACCGGTAAGGAGCTGGTGGCACGCCTGATCCACGCCCAGGGGCCGCGTGCAGAAGCGCCCTTCGTCCCGGTCAACTGCGGCGCCATCCCCAGCGAACTGATGGAGAGCGAGCTGTTCGGCCACAAGAAGGGGGCCTTCACCGGCGCCCACGCCGACAAGCTCGGTCTGTTCCAGAGCGCCCACGGCGGCACCCTGTTCCTCGACGAGGTGGCCGACCTGCCGCTGCACATGCAGGTGAAGCTGCTGCGCGCGATCCAGGAGAAGTCGGTGCGCCCGGTGGGGGCGCAGAAGGAGTTGCACGTGGATGTGCGCATCCTCAGCGCCACACACAAAAGCCTCGCCGATCTAGTGGCCGACGGGCTATTCCGCGAGGACCTCTACTACCGTATCAACGTGATCGAGCTCCAGGTGCCCTGTCTACGCTCGCGCCCCGAGGATATCCCCGAGCTGGTCGAAAGCCTGCTCAACCGCCTCGCCGCACAGCTCGGGGTGACCACCCCGCACCTCGAACCCGAGGCGCTGGAGGCGCTGCAGCACTACCCCTTCCCGGGGAATGTACGTGAGCTGGAAAACATCCTTGAGCGCGCCACCACCCTGTGCGACGCCAACCATATTCGCGTCGAGGACCTGCGCCTGCCCGAGCGCTATTGCGAGCTGCACGAGGCCCCACCCGAACCGAACAACGCACAACCGATCTACACCGCCAACGGGCTCGACCCGGAACAGATCGGCCTGGAGAGCTATCTGGAGAACCTGGAAAAGGAGGTACTCCTCAACACCCTGGAGAAGACCCGGCACAACAAGACCGCCGCCGCCAAGCTCCTTGGACTCACCTTCCGCGCCCTGCGCTATCGGCTGAAAAAGCTCGATCTGGAGTGATCAGGCGGGCATTTTTGCGAAACGTTCCGTATCCGTAACAATATCTTGCATCTGTGAAAGACTTCACAATAGACTCACTCACCGCCGGGCTTTGACCAAGGCGGACAAACCTGCGAGACAGCAGGTCGCTCGGACCACACCCTGGTCCGCCCACCGAGTGGAAATTGAGGAGTCCGACATGACCCGTCCATCCCTTTGCGCCCGCCTCATGCGCGGCGTGCTGCTGCTACTGCTCTTGGCGTGTGGCGGCGCGCGTGCCCAGACCTACACCCTGGCGGTCCACCCCGTCCTCTCGCCCGAGGAGAGTCTCGCCGTCTACACCCCCCTGATCACCTACCTGAAGAAGGTGAGCGGGCAGGAGTTCCAGCTGATCACCACCAGCAACTTCCTCGTCTACTGGCAGATGATGAAGAAGAAGGAGTTCGACTTCGTCCTCGACGGCCCGCACTTCACCGACTACCGGCTCCAGAAGATGGGCTACCACCTCCTCGCCAAGATGCCGAGCGTGGTGAGCTACTCACTGGTGGCCAACGAGGGGGTCTTCGCCCTCGACCCCAAGGACATGATCGGTCGCCGCGTCGCCACCACCGCCAACCCCGCCTACGGTGCCCTGGTGCTGGCGGAGATCTACCCCAATCCGCTGCGCCAGCCCTACCTCATCGAGACCCGTGACTCGGTCGAGGCGGCGGAGAAGGCGGTCTCCGGCGAGGCCGACGGCGCGATGATCCCCACCCCCCTGGTCGGACGCTACCCCACCCTGACCACGGTGGTGACCACCCCCCAGGTCCCCTCCCCCGGTATCAGCGCCTCCGACAAGGTGAGCGTGCCCATGCGCCAGACCGTCACTAACGCCCTACTCAACGCCCACACCGACCCGCTCGGTCAGGCCGCCCTGCGCGCCATGAATGTGGACAAGTTGGAGGAGGCCTCGCCCGAGGTGTATGCTGGCCAACATCGTCTGCTCAAGGCCCTCTGGGGCTACTGACCTCGACCGCCGACGGGAGAGGGAGCTCCCATACCCCACACGGAACTGCCCCCTGCGCCAGTGAAGTTCGTCCACGCCGCCGACATCCACCTCGACTCGCCCCTGCACGGCCTCTCCCGCTACTCCGACGCCCCGCTGGAGCAGCTGCGCGGCGCCACCCGCCGCGCACTGGAGAACCTCGTGCAGCTCTGCCTCGACGAAGAGGTCGATCTGCTGCTGATCGCCGGGGACCTCTACGATGGCGAGTGGCGCGATGTGCAGACCGCCCTGTTCCTCAATCGCCAACTCGCGCGCCTGCTCGACGCCGGGATCCAGGTGCACCTGGTGCTCGGCAACCATGACGCCGACTCCGCGCTGAGCCGCGGGCTGCGCTGGCCCGAAGGCGTGCATCAACACAGCCACAAACGCTGCGAATCGGTGCGCCATGCCGCCCTCGGCGTTGTCGTGCACGGACAGAGCTACGCGCAGCGCGAGGTGCTCGACAACCTCACCAGCGGCTACCCCCAGGCCGAGCCGGGCCTCATCAACCTCGGCCTCCTGCACACCAACCTGAACGACAGCGGCCAACACGCCGCCTACGCCCCGAGCCACCCCGAGAGCCTCAACGCCAAGGGCTACCACTACTGGGCGCTGGGGCATGTGCATCAACACAAGGTGGTGCAGCAGCGACCGCCCATCGTCTACAGCGGCAACCTCCAGGGGCGCCACGCGCGCGAGTGCGGGGCCAAGGGGGCGCTGCTGGTCGAGGTGGATCTGGATGGCGTCAGCCGCCTCGACTTCCACCCGCTGGACGTGGTGCGTTGGCACCACCTGCACCTCGACCTGAGCCACTGCGAGCGGCGCGATGCGTTCGACCGCGCCCTGCGCACAGCCCTCGACCAGGCGCTCGCCGAGGCCGATGGTCGGCCCCTCGCCCTGCGCCTAACCCTCCACGGTCGCACCCCGCTGCACCGCGAACTGCACCGCGAGCAGCAGCAGGCCGAGAGCCAGATCCAGCTCGACCTCGCCGCCTACTACGGCGAGCAGGTCTGGCTCGAACAGCTGCGCATGGAGACCACGCCACCCAGGGCCGAGCAACCCCAACGCGAGGGCGACGACCCCACCGCCACCCTGCTACAGGCGCTCGACCACCTCAAGACGCAGCCCGCAAGGCTTCTCGACGGTGAGTGCGGCACGCTCTTGCACGAGCTTGCGCAGAAACTGCCACCGATCCTGCAAAAGCACGCCGAATCCGGCATGGATGGCGCCGCGGAGGGCGCAGGGCAGGCATTTAGCCAACTGCTCACCGACCCCGCCTGGCTCGCACAACAGCTCGACGCCGTCGAACAGGAGCTACTGACCCGCCTCGACAGCGCCACGGAGGGTGAGGATGCGCCTTAACCGCCTCGACCTCACCGCCTTCGGGCACTTCACCGAACTGCAACTGCCGCTGCCCCGACCGGTGAGTGGTACTAGCGACCTGCACCTCATCGTCGGCCCCAACGAGGCGGGCAAGAGCACCCTGCTGCGCGCCCTCTCCAACCTGCTGTTCGGCTTTCAACACCTCGAAACAGACGATTTCCTCCACCCCAAGACCAAACTCCGCATCGGCGCCGAGGTCGAGGGTGCGCAGGGTGAACGCCTCACCCTCCAACGCCGCCGTGGTAACAAGCAGACCCTACGCGACCGCAACGATGACCCGCTCGACGAGGGTCAGCTACAGCGCCTCCTCGGCATCGAGCGTACGCTGTTCGAGCAGCTCTTCGGCCTCGACCTGGAGCGCCTGCAACGGGGCGGTGAGGCGCTGGCCCAGGGGGGCGGCGAGCTGGGGCGGGCGCTCTACGAGGCGGGCAGCGGCTTGCAGGGGCTGCACCCGATCCAACGCCAGCTGCACGCCGACTACCTCGAACTGTTCAAAAAAACCGGCAGCAAACCGCGCATCAACGACGCCATCCGGCGCTACACCGAGAGCCACAAGGCCGCCGACAAGGCGCTGCTCAAGGGCGCCGCCTGGAGGCAGTTGGAGGCCAACCTCCAGGCCAGTCGGCAACAGGTCACGGAGCTGGAGGCGGCCCGGCGCACCCTACTGGAGGAGTCGCAGCGCCTTGGCCGCATCCAGCGCATACGGCCAAGGCTGGAGGAGCTGGCGCGATTGCAGGCAGCGCTCGATGCCCTCGGCAGCCTCCCGCCCCTTCCTGCCGACGCCACCCAACAGCGCACCGAGGCCCAGGCACGCCTCGCCACTCACCGCGCGCAACGCACGCCGCTGTGCGAGCAGGAGCAGGCCCTCAAGGCACAGCTCGAAGCGCCCACCGGCGACCTGCGTGCCCTGGGCCTGGCTGAGCCGATCGAGCTACTCCGTGAGCGCTACGGCAGCTACCAGAAAGATGCCCACGACCTGCCCAAACTGCGTTTGGAGCATGCGGCCCAGGTCGCGACCTGCCAGGGGCTGCTCGACCGCCTAGGGCTCACCGCCAGCGCCGAGGCGCAGGCCATCCGCGCCCTGCTGCCCGCGCTTGACGCGACCGAGCAGCTGCGCGAGTCACTGCGTCGCCACGCCGCCCTGATGGCGCAGCGCGAGACGACCGAAGAGCAGCTACGCCGCTCGGCACAGCCACGCCCCAAACCCGAGAGCGACGCCCCCCTCACTAGTGAGTCGCTACAGAGCGAAGTCGCCCGTATCAGTGCCCTCGGCCCGCTGGAGACGCAGCTCGACGCCCGCCGCGTGGGGCTGCTGCGGCGTGCGCAACAGCTCCAAGAGCGCCTCAGCCGCACGCTACACTGGTGCGCCGATAGCGACGCCCTGCGCCAAATCCCCCTGCCAGAGCGTGAACAGGTAGAGGCGTGGCAAGGGCGCTGGCAACCGCTCGACGAGGCGCTGCGCGATGCGCGCCGCCGCCAAGAGGAGATCGACGCGCAACTCACCAGGCTCAACGACGCCCTCCAGCAGCTACGCCGCCGTGGCGAGCCCCCCACCCGCGAGCGTTGGGCCGCGCGACGCCAAGAGCGCGACGACGCATTCACCGCACTCTTTACCCAGTGGCAGACGGGCACTCCACCTGCGCCCAGCGCGTTGGCCGAGGCCCTTGGCCTGGTCCAGTCGAGCGACCAACTGGCCGAACAGCTGCTCGACAGCGCCGAAGAGGCCGCCCGCTACAGCCAGCTACTCCACGAGGAGCGTGAGCTGCGGCAACAGCAGGCGGCACAGGGGGCACTCATCGCGCGTCACGAGGCGGAACAGGCGACGATCATGCAGGCGCTCCACGCCGCGCTCGCCCCGGCACGCGGGGCGCTCCTCGCCAGCTTTACGCTACACAGGCCGGGCGACTTGTCGCAGTGGCTGGAGCGCCGCGCTCAACTGCTCGACGAGGCAGATGCGCTCGCCGCGGGGCAGCTCGAACTGACCCAGGCAGAGGCACAGATCGATCGACTGCGCGATGGCCTCGCCACCGAGCTGGCCATCCCGCCGACGCAGGGCCTGGCCGCCACCCTGGCGCTGGCCCAGCAGCGTATCGCCCAGAGCGAGCAGGCACGCGATGCCGAACGCAGTTGGCGCAGCGAGGAGCGCGCACGCCTTCAGGGGCAGGAGCAGGCGCAGGCGACGCTGACGCGACTCGACCACGCGCTCGCGGCGTTGGTGACGCAGTGGCGCGAGCCACTCGCCGCCCTCGGCCTCCCCCACGCATCGACCACCGCCCAGATCGAACACAGGCTCGACCTGTGGCGACAACTGGCCCACGCCAACGACACGCTCGCCATCGCCGAGGGGCGACACCTCGGTGTGGCGCGGCAGATGGCGGAGTTCGCCACGGCGCTGCAACAGCTCTGTGCGCAACTCGACCTCGACGGCGGCGAGCCGACGCTCGGGATACAGCGCCTACGCGAGGCGCTGGAGCAGGCGCGTGGGACACAACAGGCGCGCGCGGCCCTGGAGGGCAAGGCCAGTGAGATCCGCCAACGGCGCGAGCAGCTCGATGAGCAGATCGCCCACGACCAGGCCACCCTCGATGGGCTCTGCCGTATCGCCGGGGTC
This sequence comes from Gammaproteobacteria bacterium, assembly GCA_003252455.1. Lineage (GTDB taxonomy): Bacteria > Pseudomonadota > Gammaproteobacteria > Thiohalomonadales > Thiohalomonadaceae > SZUA-467. The sequence goes on along the minus strand of QKED01000040.1, from coordinate 11,450 downwards.
GACAGGGTCGAGGCGCTGCCCGAGATCGAGCAGCGGCGCGAGCAACACGCGCAGCTCAGCGCGCGTCAGCAGGCGGTGCAACAGTTTATCGACGCGGCGAGCGAGGGACGCCCGGCGCAAGTGCTGGCTGAGGAGTGTGCAGCGGGGCCGGACGAGGCGAGCCTGACACTTCGCATCGAGCAGCTGACGGCGGCCATCGCCGCGAACGACAGCGCACTGGCCAAGGCGCGCGAGCAGTCTGGTCGTCACCAGGCCGAGTATGACGCCGCCGATGGCCGCGCCACCGCAGCAGACCACGCCGCCGAGGCGGCCATGGCCCTGGCCGAGGTGCGCCAACTCAGTGAACGCTACGTCCACCTGGTGCTGGCGGAGCAGCTCCTCAAGCGCACCATCGCCCGCTATCGCGAGGAGAATCAGGACCCGCTGCTGAGCCGCGCCTCGGCGCACTTCGCCCAGCTCACCCTCGGCGGCTTCACCCGCCTCTATCCCGAACAGGAAGGGGCAGAGGCACGCCTCCTCGCCCAGCGTCGCAGTGGCGAGCGCCTGGGGGTCGAGGGGATGAGCACCGGCACGCTGGACCAGCTCTACCTCGCCCTGCGTCTGGCCGCCATCGAGCGCCACCTCGACGCCCACCCCGCCGTGCCGCTGGTGCTCGATGACATCCTGGTGCAGTTCGACGACGCGCGCGCCAACGCCGCTTTGACCCAGTTGGCAGCGCTCTCCAGGCGTACCCAGGTACTCTACTTCACCCATCACGACCATCTGGAGCAGCTGGCGAAGGCGCAGCTCCCCGAGGGGTCGTTCCGGGTGCACCATCTACCCAACCCAGGGGCCCGCTCATGATCGGACGTATGCTCATCGGCACCATCCTGCTCTTCGGTATCCTGCTACTGTCACTGCCCAAGCGTGACGACGCCTCGCTGAAGAAGATCGCCAGCGGTTCGATGCTGATGTGCACCCAAGCGTTTCGCCAGGCCGTAAGCCAGCGTCTGCTGGCCGATGAGTCACCCGAGGGAGTCGCCTTCGACGGTCACTGTCCCGAACTCGTCTCCAGCCTCTCGGTGGACGAAGAGGGGGTCGTGGAGCTGTACAACACGCGCGATGGCCTACACCTGACCCTCACCCCGGTGAAGATGGGACAGGGCTACATCTGGAGCTGCGTCGGCACGCCGAAGACGCTGATCACCGGCCTGTGCAAAGACCTCATCGGCCCGACGCCGTCCGAATAGACCGTGCGTACTCACCCTATCGAGGGGACTCAATCGGGCCACATCCGCTTGAGGGGGCCCATGTTCGGTGGGGCGGCCATCTCGTGCACGTTATACCCCATCCCCTGCACCGCACGGTTGACCCCGCCGAGGCGCGCGGCCATCTCCCCCACGCTTTGATGGATGGTCACCAGGTCGGTGCGCAGCAGCGCCACCTCTTGGCGCATTGACAGCATGTTGCCGACCACACGCCCGAGGTCGCGGTCCATGCTCGCCATGCCATAGCTCATCTGCTGCATGGCGCTGACGCTCTCACCCATCGCCCCCACCTTCTCGGTGATGATGTGCATGTTGTTGGCCATGTTGCCGAAGTTGGCGTACATGGTGCGCAGGTCGGTGGTCATGTTGCCCATATCGGCGGCCATGACGATGATCAGGTAGATGCTCATGAGCACCGTGAGCACCACGGTGACCAGGGTCAGACGCACCACGCGCTGGGTGCCAGCGGCCACCTTCTTACCGTGGTGGGCGATCCCCTCCATCTCCACGCGAAAGCTGTTCATCACCTCGTTGATCTCGTTGAGCAGGGCGGTGAACTCTTCCGGTTGCGGTGTGGGCGGTGTGGGCATGGATTACCTGAAGGGGTTGAGGTCGTTGAACAGGCGCATCGGGCCGCCCATGCGGTGTACGTCGCGCCCGATACCGTGCACGGTGGGCTCCAGGCCACGGAACTCACCCTGCATCTGCTGCACCTGGGCCGTGATGCCGTCCACCTCCTGGCGCAGCGCCGCCACATCGTCGGTGATCAGCCCCATGCTGCGGTCGACGCTGAGCATAGATCCGGCGATCGCCGAGGTGTGGCTGGCGAGGGTGTCGATCTCCGCGACCCGCCCCTCCATCACCACGAGGATGTTGCGGATACGCGCCATATCCTGGGAGATGGAGCTGAACTGATTGTTCATGGTCATGAGTGCCCCGCGCATCTCCTTCACCTGCCCGGAGAAGGCCGAGAGCATGAAGAGCATCACCAGCGAGAAGAGCGCCACACTGACCATGCCCAGGCGCAAGATCAACGTGACGCGTCGCGCCACGCGTAGGTTGATCTCGCCACGCAGGCGCATGCCCACCTTGAAGTCGTCCAAGGTTTCGCGGATGAGACGCGCCTCTTCGGCGTCCAGGGCCATAGGTCATTCCTGCTAGGCAAATTGCCTCTTTGATAACCAATACCCCTGGTAAAGTAAAGCACTCACATGGAATAGTGGCCGTACGGCGTGCTTTAATGCCCCCAGTCACCAGGACCCGCACATGCCCGAACCCAGCCTCGAACGCTTCCACGGTCGCACCCACGCCAACCGTTTCGGTACGCTCTTTGCCGCCACCCGCCCGGCCTTTCTCACCGCCTCGGTACTGGTGGTGCTGGTGGGCGAGGCCTACGCCTGGGGGATAGAGGGGTCGTTGGCCTGGGGCAAGGCGCTGCTGATCCTGCTCGGCATGGTGCTGTTCCACGCCGGGGCGAACGTGCTCAACGACTACTTCGACGCGCAGAACGGCACCGATGCCCTCAATCGGGCACGCCTCTTCCCCTTCACCGGGGGCAGTCGCTTCATCCAGAACGGGGTGCTCTCGTTACAGCAGACCGCACGCCTGGGGGGGGGACTGCTCGCCCTCGGGGCCCTCTGCGGGCTCGTCCTGCTGCTCAGCAGCGGCGCGGCACTGCTCTATATCGGCCTGCTCGGCGCGCTCCTGGCGGTGATCTATTCGGGGCCGCCCTGCCTGGTCTGCCGCGGCCTGGGCGACCTGGTGATCGCCATCTGTTTCGGCCTCCTGCCCCTGGCGGGTACCGGCCTCATCCTGCTCGGCGAGGTGCCGACGGCGCTGCTCTGGCTCGGGGGTGCGGTGGGTGCCCTCGCCGCCAACATCCTCTGGGTCAACTCCATCCCCGACATCGACGCGGACCTGGCGGCCGGCAAACGGACCCTGCCGGCACGCCTCGGCGCACGGCGCGCGGCCTACGGGCTGCCGCTGATCTTCCTCCTCGGCTTCGCGCTGCTGCTGGGGGCGCCACTCGCGACCTTCCCCTACCTGCCGCTGCTCGCCTGCGTGCCTGCCGCACTCGCCACCAAGGCGCTGTTGCAGGGGCAGCTGATCCCCGCCATCCCGCTCACCTTGGCCACCCACGCGAGCTTCTGCATCCTACTCACGGCGCACCTGTTGCGACCGCTCCTGTAGGCACCGCCTGTCGTCTGTAGGGGACAGCGGGCCCACGGCTGCGCCACAATAAGAACGATACCCACATCACATATTTGCCATGTCGACTTCCAGCCCCTCGCTTCGCGGTTTCATCCTCGGTGCCGCGCTCATCGTCTCGCTGATCATCTCCCTCGGCCTCTACTTCACCATCACCGGCCTCTACACCTCGGCGGCCCGACAGAGTGCCCACGCGGCCTCCTCGACCCTGGCCGAGGGTACCTTCAACGCCATGTTCCAGATCATGCGTAAGGGCTGGACGCGCGATCAGCTGGAGGAGTTCATCGCCGCCGTGCAGCGCCACGACGCCGACTCGCCCTATACCATCGACATCTATCGCGGGGCGAAGGTGGAGCAGCTGTTCGGCAGCATCAGGCAGAAGCCGATCGTCGGCGCGGTACAGGAGAGCTTCGCCCATGGCGTGGTCCTCACCACGGAGGACGAGGAGATGCTCGGTTACACCTATCCGCTGGTGGCACGCCACGAGTGCCTGCGCTGCCATGAAAACGCCCACGAGGGGGATGTGCTGGGGGTGATCGCGGTGGAGCAGCGCCTCGCCCCCTTCGTCGAGGAGGCCAAGCGCAACCTGCTGCCGCCGCTGCTGCTGCTCGCCCCACTGCCGCTGCTCATCGCCCTGGTCGTGGTCTACCTGTTGAACAAGCGCGTGACCCGCGCCATGGAGCGACTGCGTGGTGCCATCGGCCAGGTGAGTCGGGTCTCCGACCTGACCCATGTGGAGCTGCCGCGCGACGGCATGGGCTTCTCTGAACTGGACGAGATCCTCGGTCAGGTGGGCGAGCTGGGGCGCAAGATGCGCTCGGTGGCGGTGGACAAGGAGCTGCTGGAGTTCGAGATCCGCCTACTGGAGAAGTTCGTCATCACCTCCGAGGTGGTGCGTGACTGGCGCGACTACATCTGCAACCTGCTCATCGACATCAACCAGGTGATCGAGGCGCACACCCTCTTCTCCATCTTCAAGGTGGACGAGGAGCTGTTCGACCTGGAGATCTTCTGGCACCACCCGCCGACGGCGAAGACCCGCGAGCTGGTGGAGCAGGAGGTGCGCCGCACCCTGGAGCGTGACAGCCACTTTGCCGCCTTCGGCACGGTGCAGATCAACCACCAGGTGGCGTTACACGACGCCATGCCGCTGGACCTGACCCTCAGCCACATCGACCTGCAGACCAAGTCACTGCTGGTCGACACCCCGAAGATTGGTGGCATCGTCGGCATCGGCGTCAATGCCGGCGCGGCGCGCGACCAGACCCGGGCGCTGGTGGTCGACTCGATCCTCTCCACCCTGCTCAACGTGGTCGGTTCGGTGAAGGCGATCTACAAATACACCAAAGACCTGGAGTACTACGCCACACGCGACCCGCTGACCAACCTCTACAACCAGCGCATCTTCTGGGAGCTGCTCAACTACGAGGTAAACCGCGCCGGGCGCCACGACTACAGCTTCTCGCTGCTGGTCATCGACATGGACAACTTCAAGACCATCAACGATAGCCACGGCCACGGCTTTGGTGACAGCTTCCTGCGCCACTTCTCCAGCCTCATCCAGCAGGCACTCGGCACCGGTGACGTGCTGGCGCGCTACGGTGGTGACGAGTTCGTCGCGATCCTGCCGGAGTCCGACGCCAACCAGGCCGAGACGGTGTGTCGGCGCCTGCTGCAACAGAGTCAGGCGCTCGGCCTCACCGCCCCCGACGGCAGTGAGGTGCACGCCACCATCTCCATCGGCGTCGCCCTCTACCCCGACCACGCCACCGACGCCAAGGACCTGTTCCTATTCGCCGACAACATGATGTACAAGGCGAAGACCGAGGGTAAGAACCGTATCGGCTTCCCCGACCAGCACGAGATGGTCGAGGTGTTCCGCTCCATCGGCGAGCGCACCCTGGTGATCGCCTCTGCGATCGAAAAGCGCATGGTGGAGCCCTTCTTCCAGCCGATCCTCGACACCCGCAGCGGCGAGGTGGAGGCGGTGGAGGTGCTGAGCCGCATCCGCCGCGAGGACGGCAGCCTGATGGGGGCCCATGAGTTCATCGAGATCGCCGAGAAGGCGGGGCTGATCCACCAGCTCGATCAGGTGGTGATGGAGAAGGCGCTACAGGTCGCCGCCGAACAGGGCTACCGGGGCAAGCTGTTCCTCAACATCTCGCCCCGTGCCCTGGTGCTGCACGACTTCCTACGCTTCGCCGTGGGCACCACCCAGCGCTTTGGCATCGCCACCCACCAGGTGGTCTTCGAGATCACCGAGCGCGACACGGTAAAGAACTTCGAGCAACTGGAGCGCTTCGTACATCAGCTCAAGGAGCTGGGCTTCGGTCTCGCCATCGACGACTTCGGCTCCGGGTTCTCCTCGTTCCACTACCTCAAGCACTTCCCCACCGACTACGTGAAGATCGAGGGTGACTTCATCGTCAACATGGCCACCGACCCACGCGACCGTGCCTTCGTCGTGGCCATCGCCCAACTCTGCGAGCAGTTGGGGATCCGCTCGTTGGCGGAGTATGTGGAGAATCAGGAGGTGCTGGAGCAGGTCCACGCCTGTGGCATCCACTTGGCGCAGGGTTACCACATCGGTCGCCCCGCACCGGAGCTGGTCACCCATGTGGCGCATATCCGCCCCCTGGGCAGGGACGAAGCGTGAGATAGCTCGCGCTTTCCCCGCAATAGGGCGCGCATAGGGGATAGATGACGACCTTTGACTGGCAATCTGCCGAACCCTTGCCATACTGGTGATGTGTCCAATATGTAACAATTTCGGGGACCAGCCATGTCCAACCAGAAATTACAGCAGGATATCGTCGAGTTGGAACAGCTCATCGAGGAGAGCTACGCCGAGGAGGGGCCGGAGGCGGAGCAGGCACGGCGCATGTACCTGCGCATCCTGCAGAAGCGGCGCGAGCAGCTCGAAGAGCAGCTCGCCGAGGCGAGCTGAGCCTCAGGGGGCGAGCCGCCCCAACTCGCCGAACTCCGCCTCGATCTCGATGACCATGCGCACCAGTACGGCGAGGGAGTCGGCCTCCATCTTCTGCATCACGTTGGCGCGGTGGATCTCCACGGTGCGGGGGCTGAGGCCGAGCAACTCGGCGATGGCCTTGTTGGTCTCACCCTGCACCACGGGCACCAGCACATCCCGTTCACGGCGTGTCAGTCCCAAATAACGCTGACGCAGCTCGTTGCTGCGCCGATAGGCGCCGAGGCGCTCGCGGTTGACCGCCAACCCCTTCTCCACCCGTGTGACCAAGTGTTGTGGCTCCGGCGGCTTCTCGATGAAGTCGAAGGCGCCGTCACGCATCGCCTTCACCGCCAGGGGCAGGTCGCTGTGGCCGGTAAGCAGGATCACCACCGGCTGCGGGCGGCGCCCCATCAGCGTCCCTAGCAGCTCGACGCCCGTCATCCCCGGCATACGCACATCGGTGAGCACGCAGCAGGGGCGGTTGGGGTCGTAGGCGGCGAGCAGGTCACCGGCATTGGCGTAGGCCTCGGGTTGGAACCCGTGCACCCGCAGCAAGGAGACCAACATCATGCGCATCGCCTCGTCGTCGTCCACCACCATCACGGTCGCATGTTCACTCATCCCGCTCATACCTCTAGTTTCTTTCTCTCGTGTTTCGCCTGCCGGCGGCGTGCGGCACTGATCAGGGCACGCAGGTCACTGGTCTCTTCTTCCCGTGCCAGCGACCTGACCCGCTCCAGAAAGGGGTGCAGGGTCGGGTCGATCTGCTCCTGATGGGTGGCCCAGTGCAGGACTCTGGCCATATGCCCGAGACCGGCCAGGTGCGCCACCTCGTGTAGTGCCCCCAACTCGGGGAGCGCCCCCTCCAGCACCTGTTCGTTGCTCTCCTGCTGGTCGAGCAGCGTCGCCCCCTCACCGGGGGGAAGCAGCAGGTCGAACCAGAAGCGCGTGCCGAAGCCGATACGGCTCTCCACCAGCAGCTCTCCCCCCATCAACTCCACCAACTTGCGGCAGATGGCCAGACCCAGGCCCGTGCCGATGCGCGCGCGCTTGGCGTCGCTCACCTGCTCGAAGGGCATGAAGATACGCTCCAGCTCCTCGAAGGGGATACCGATACCGGTATCGCGCACCTCGAAGCGCAGGCGCACGTGGTCCATCTCCTCGTCCGCGGCTGGCAGCTGACGTACGCTCAGAGTCACCTTGCCGTGGTCGGTGAACTTCACCGCGTTACTCAGGAGATTGATCAACACCTGGCTGAGGCGCTGTTCATCCACCTCCACGCTGTGCAGGGTGAGGCCATCGGTACGATGGTTGTAAGTGAGCCCCTTCTCCTGCGCCTTGAGACGGATGGTATCGGCGACCCCCTCGATCAGCTGTTCGATCTGGGTGGTGGCGGGATAGAGCTCGATGCGGTGTGCCTCGATCTTGGAGATGTCGAGGATGTCGTTGATCAGTGCCAGCAGGTGTTGGCCGTTGCGGTGCACCACCTGCAGACCCTCCTTGTAGTCGAGTTTCTCCGGCGGCAGGTGCTGGAGAAGTTGCGCGTAACCGATGATGGCGGTGAGCGGGGTGCGCAGCTCGTGGCTCATGGTGGCGAGGAAGGTGCTCTTGGACTCGTTGGCCGCCTCGGCGGTCTCCTTCGCCTCCTGCAACTCCAGCTCGATACGCTTCTGTTCGGTGACATCCTGGATCGCGCCGGTGATACGCAGCACCCGCCCACGCTCGGAGAGGATCGGCTTGGCCACGTCGCGCAGCCAGCGGATCTGCCCACGGCAGTGCACACGGTAGACCAGCACCTGCTGATGACCGTCGAGCAGGGCGCGATTGCGGCGCACAAAGCGGTCGCGATCGGAGAGCACGATGCAGCGCATCCAACTCTCGCCGTAGGGCTGGTGGCAGCAGGAGCCGGGCTCGTCGAGGGTGCCGCTCCCCCACTCCAGCGTCAGCCGCTCGTTGCGCTCGACACTGAGGATGTAGGCGAAGTCGGTGGTCAACTCGGTGACGCCGCGGTAGCGCCCTTCGCTCACCGCCAGATCGTCGCGCGCCTGGCGCAGGTGGTCGCGCATCACCGCGAAGCGTTCGCTCAGATAGCCGATCTCGTCGCGTGTCCCCTGGCGTGGCAGGCGACCGATGCTGAAATCCCCCTCACCCAGGCGCTGGGCGGCGTCGCTGAGGGCGCGCAGGGGGCTGACCATGATACGGTCCTGCCAGAAGAGTCCGGCCAGCATGATGACGATAAAGATGAAGAGGCCACCCCACTCCAGCTGGCGCATGCGGGCGACCTCACTGCGCCGCCGTTCGCTCCAGTCCACCGTCAGACGCAACACCGCGCGCACGCCACCGTTGATGTGGATACGCTGCAACAGATTGATATAGTGCTCACCCACCGGCTCGCCCGGGTCGTTCCCCACCGGATAGAAGAGTTCACCGTCGTCGCCGTACATCGAGAGGTAGTGCCAACGCGACTGATACTGCTGGTGGAAGTGGCGCAGGTGACGGCGGATCTGTTCACGATCGCCGCGCTCCAACCCCTCGCGCAGCACCACCGCCAGCGCCTCCAGGCTGTAGTACTGCTCGTCGATGAAGCGCTGCTTCTGGTAGTTGAGGTACTGCTGCTCGGCATAGAAGTGCAGCAGTGTGCCGAACATGAGCAGGGTCAGCAGATAGGGCAGGATGAGTTTGGCGCGCAGGCCGAAGAAGGGGCATGGGCGCGCGTTGGCGTCGCGCACACGCTCGACCTCGTCGTCCTCTTGCTGGCTCCAGTCAATCGCCACGGCGGCTCCCCTGAACGGTTGGGCGGGGCCCATGAACATCATTCACACCCCAGTTTACGTGATAGACACCGGGGCTCACAGCCCAAACTGGGGGGCGATGGGATCGACCGACCGCGGGCAAACCCGACGAGAGGGTACCGTGCCTTCGACCTCGTACGGGGCGAGGCACACGTCAAACCGCCTCTGCATGCCCCCCCGACTAGGCCCGGGTGTGTCGAGAGACTATGATCGTGCGGCCCACCGGAGACGCCCATGACCCTGCTCGAACAACTGCGCCATCAGGCCTATGACCACCCCTACCGCTCGATTCTCCTCCTGCTGCTGGTGGGTGTTGGGCTCGCGAGTTTGCTGCACCGCGACCTGGAGCAGCTCGACGAGCGTGGCCGTAGCCAGCTGATGCGCGCCGCCGAACAGGGGGACCTGCCCCAGGTAGAGGCGCTCATCGCTGCTGGCGCCCAGGTCAACGCACGCGATCACTGCCGCTGGAGCGCCCTACTCTACGCCGCACAACGTGGTCACACCGAGGTGGCGGCACGCCTGCTCGACGCTGGCGCCGATATCGGCGTGCGCGACAAGTCAGGCTACACGACGGTGATGGTGGCGAGCATGGACGACCACCAGGCGACCCTGACACTGCTCCTGGAGCGCGGTGCACCGATCGACGGGCATGACCCGGCCGATGGCTGGGACGCCCTCATCTGGGCGGTCAAAGAGGGGCATCTTGGTAGCACTCAGCGCCTACTGGCCCACGGTGCCGACCCCGGCCGTCGCGACAAGAGCGGGCGCAACGCCCTGGATTGGGCCGAACAGAGCCAGCACCCGGAGTTACTACCCCTATTGCAGGCCTCACTCAAGGCGTCGCACTGACCGCACCGAGCCGCGACCGACCCCAGAGGGTGAGCAGCGGGACACTCAGCCCGAGCAGTACCCGGTGTGGTAGGCAGGCCGGGCCACACGACCCCAGGGCGGCGAGCCCGACGTAGCATAGCCCTGCCAGACGGCAGAGCCAGCGCCGCACCCTACCCCTCCCCTTTGAACAGGGCGGCGTCGATGATGGCCCAGAGGTGGGTGATCCAGCCGAGCCAGAAGAACCAGAGCAGGGTGGTAGCGACGAACAGAAACAGCGCGAAGAGCAGGCGTCCCTGCAGCAACTGACCGAGCCCTGGAATAAAGAAGCTCGCCAGCGCGGCGATCACATTCCCAACACTCCCTTGACCGGCCATCTCAATGCCCCCCGTCGTTGTGGACCGGGCCACTCAGACCCAACCGCGCCAGCAGCGGCCCGATGGTGAGCCCCTGCACGGCAATGGAGAAGATCACCACCACATAGGTGATGGCGAGGATCGCCTCACGCTCGGGCCCCGGCGGCAGCGAGAGGGCCAAGGCCACCGAGATACCACCACGCAGGCCGCCCCAGGTCATCACCTTCACCGCGTGTGGGGTGAAGGGACGCCGGGCACGCATCAGCCCCACCGGCACCCCCACGGCGATGAGACGCGCGAGCAGCGCGAGCGGGATGATCAGCACCCCGGCGATGAGGTAGTTGCCCTGGAAACTGAGGATCAACACCTCCAGACCGAGGAGCACGAAGAGCACCGCGTTGAGCACCTCGTCGATCAGCTCCCAGAAGGTGTCCAGATGGCGGCGGGTGGTGTCGGACATGGCCAGCAGGCGCCCGTGGTTGCCGATCCAGAGCCCCGCCACCACCACGGCGATGGGCCCGGAGACGTGGATCTTCTGCGCCAGGGCGTACCCCCCCATCACCAGCGCCAGGGTGATGAGCACCTCCACTTGATAGTTGTCCATACTGCGCAGCAGGCTGAAGCCGACCCAGCCGAGCAGCAGGCCGAAGAGCACGCCGCCCACCGCCTCTTCGAGGAACAGCAGCCCCACATGGCCGAGGCTCACCTCGCCCTGTTGCAACACCCCGAGCAGGGCGATGAAGACCACCACACCGACGCCGTCGTTGAACAGCGACTCGCCGGCGATCTTGGTCGCCAGGGTCTTGGGCGCGCCGCTGCTCTTGAGGATACCGAGCACGGCGATGGGGTCGGTGGGGGAGATGAGGGCGCCGAACAGCAGGCAATAGATGAGTGGTAGCCCGAGCCCGAGCGCGCCGCTGAGGGCGTAGGTGGCCCCCCCGATGAGGAAGGTCGAGACCAACACCCCCACCGAGGCGAGGATGCCGATCACCCACTTCTGCTTCGCCAGGTCTTCGAGGTTGACGTGCAGCGCCCCGGCGAAGAGCAGAAA
>QKED01000068.1 GCA_003252455.1 Gammaproteobacteria bacterium | reverse complement strand
ATGGAGCGGTTGAGGCTCACCAGGCCGATGCGCTGCAGGGAGAAGAGGTCGCGCTCTGAGAGCACCCCCACCAGTTTGCCCTGGGCATCGACCACGCAGAGGTGGTCGGCGCCGTGACGGGCCAGTGCCACCACCGCGTCGAAGGCGGGGGACTCGGGGGTGAGTTTGACGAACTCCGCGTTCGCCACCTCGGCGATCGGTGTGGCCAGGTCGAGGCGTGGCAGTACCACACGCCCGACCACATCGTGCAGGGTGAAGAGCCCGGTGGGGCGGTTGTCGGCGTCACACACCACCATGGAGCCGATCTTCTCCCGGTTCATGGTGGTGAGTACGCTCTCCAGGCTGGTATCGGCCTGTACGCTGATGGGTGAGCGCGGCACCATCGAGCGGATCGGCGTATCGAGCGACTGGTTGCTCGACACGCGGCTGACGGAGCGGGCCTGGATGTCCTTATAGGCGTTGTCCAGCAGGCTGGCCATGCGGCGGGTGCAGAAGTCGTGGAACTCGTCACTCATCTGCAGGAGTTTGTGGAACTCCTCGCGGCTCAGCTCGAAGCAGAGGCTGTCCTCCACCGCACGGGTGGTGAAGCGCACCGGGCGGCGGGTGAGCAGCGCGCCGATGGGGAAGCACTCGCCGGAGACCAGCTCCCACGCCTCGCTCTCGGCCATCTCGCCGGAGCCCTCGCCACCGCGCACACGCCCCTGACGGATGATGTGAAAGCGCCCGGCGACACCATCGGTGGGCTCCATGACCACCTCGCCACGGGCGTAGAAGCGCACCTCCAGGCGTTTGGCCAGGTACTCGATATGCGTCTCATCCATGCGATCGAACGGGGCGTGACGACGCAGGAAGTCGATGGTGCTGGTAAGTGAGCTGCTCTCCATAATCCTTTGGCTCTGTCAGTGCGAAACGTGACAGCTATATAACAGGATTTGTGCCAATCCATTAAAGCATGTAAAAACAGATAGATAGACGCGTATCGCGGAGGTGTGCCGGGTAACGTGTTACGGATGGGAACGGGGAAGTGTTACGGAGCGTAACGTGTAACCCTACTGTTACCCGGGTAAAGGGTCGTGGGGTAACAGGGGTGAGTGAGCGTGAAAGGGTCGTGGCAGGGGCGTCTGGGTCAGGGGGACGAGGACCCTTGGGAGTGCTCGCGGACTGCGCGTTCTCAGGCCTCGATGGCCGATGCGTCGGGTCGGTGATGGCCATGTACACCGACGACCGGGGGCCGTTTGGCGTCGACCCCCATCGAGAAACGGTCAGTCGCCGAGCAGCTCTACGACCAACCCAGAGACATCGCTCTGCGCACTCACCGCGAGCTTCTCGCGCACCCGTTGTAGTTGGTCGCGTATCGCCGCGGCATAGTCGCAATCGAAGAGCAGGCGCTCGGCCTCGGCCACCAACTTGGTGGGTGTCGCGTCATGCTGGATCAGCTCTCGGGCGATGCGCCGCTGTGCAACGATGTTGCACAGGGCGATGTGGTCCACCTTGATCATGCGCGACATGATGGCGTAGCTGAGGGGCTTGATGCGGTAGACCACCGCCAACGGCACACCGAGCAGCGCCACCTCCAGAGTGGCGGTACCCGAGGCGGTGAGCACCGCGTCGCAGGCGGTTACCGTCTCGTAGAACTCACCGGGGACCACGGTGATGGGCAGCGTGGGGTCGAGGTGAGGGGTGAGCAGTACCGGGTCGAGGCTCGGTGAGAGGGGCAAAAGGAAGTGCAGCTCAGGGTGTTTGGCGTGCAGGAGGCGTGCGCTTTCGACCATCAGGGGCAGCAGCCGCTTCAGCTCGCTGCGCCGACTTCCGGGTAGTAGTCCGAGCACAGGGGACTCAAGCGGTACATTGTACCTATCTCGTGCGGAGGCCTTATCCAGTGCGCTGTTGACCTCTTCACTCAAGGGGTGGCCAACGTAGCGTACCGGCACCCCGGCACGCTCGTAGAAGGGCACCTCGAAGGGGAAGACCACCGCCATCATGTCGACCCGCTCCTTGATGGTCCAGACGCGCTCCTGGCGCCAGGCCCAGATCTGCGGGCTGATGTAGTAGAGCACCTTCACCCCCACCTCTTTGGCGGTCTTGGCCAGGCGGAGGTTGAAGTCGGGGTAGTCCACCAGCACCAGCAGGTCGGGCCTCTCCTCTCGGAGCAGTTGGCGCATACGCTCCAGTGCGCGGTGCAGGGTAGGGTAGTGGGCCAGCACCTCGACCAGGCCGACCACCGCCATCACCTCGGCGTTGACCACGGCCTCGACACCGGCCGCGCGCATCTGCGGTCCGGCGATGCCCTTGAACTGGACCCCGGGCCGCTGCGCCAGCACCCCTTTGACCAGGGCGGCGGCGTGGGCGTCGCCCGAGGGCTCGCCCGCGACGATGGCGACGCGCATAGAGCCCCTTAGCCCAGTACAGCCTTGCGGATGACGGCCAGCACCTCGTCGACCTGTGCGTCCGTCATCTCCGGGAAGATGGGCAGGGCCATGATATCGGCGGCCACCGCCTCGGTGTGGGGCAGGCTGAGGCCAGCACACTCGGCCTTGAACACCTCCTGCTGGTGCAGCGGCACAGGGTAGTAGATGGCGCAGCCGATCTTCTCGGCCTGTAGCGCCGCCATGATGGCGTCGCGCTTGTCGGTGCGGAAGCAGTACTGGTGGTAGACGTGCACGCCGACGCCATCCTCGGCCGGGGGGATGCAGCCGGGCAGCTCGGCCAGGGCGGTGGAGTAGCGGTGGGCGACGCGGCGACGGCCTGCGTTGTACTCCTCGATATGTTTGAGCTTGGCGCGCAGGATGATCGCCTGCAGCTCATCGAGGCGGCTGTTGAAGCCGATCTCGGAGTGGTAATAGCGCTCCCAGCTACCGTGGTTGCGCAGCACCTGCAGGTGCTTGGCCACCTGGTCGTCGTTGGTGGTGATCATGCCGCCATCGCCGTAGCAGCCGAGGTTCTTGCTCGGGAAGAAGCTGTGGGCACCGGCGAAGCCGTAGCTGCTGGTCATGCGCCCACCGACACTGGCGCCGAAGGATTGGGCGCAATCCTCGACCACGATGAGGTCGTGCTCGTTGGCCAGGGTCATCAGGTTGGGCATGTCCACCGGCTGACCGAAGATATGCACCGGGATGATGGCGCGGGTCTTGTCGGTGATGGCGGCGGCGGCCAGGGTCAGGTCGATGTTGTAGGTGGCCGGGTCGATGTCGACAAAGACCGGAGTCGCGCCCACGTACTTGATCGCCTCTGCGGTGGCGATGAAGGTGAAGGGGGTGGTGATCACCTCATCACCCGGGCCGATGCCGGCGGCCACCAGGGCCAGGTGCAGGGCGTCGGTGCCGGAGGCGCAACCCACGGCGTGTTTCACGCCCAGATAGGCAGCGGCCTCTTGCTCGAAGGCGCGCACGTTGGGGCCGAGGATGAAGGCGGTGTTCTCCATCGCCTCGGCCATACCGGCCTCGATCTCGGCCTTGAGGGTCTGATACTGCCCTTTGAGGTCAACCATGGGGATCATATCTGCACTCCGATTGCGGCGTGGCCGCGGTGGATGGCCCTTAGGCCGGCTGATTGAGAAGTTCGCTGATACGGATGGCCGTGGCTAGGGCATCGCGCCCCGCCTCGCCGCTGACCGGGATCTCGCACTCACCGAGGATGGCACGCGTGAAGGCATCCGCCTCGGCCTTGATGGCGTCGGAGTTATCGAAGATGCTCTCTTCGGAGATGATCTCCGGCACGCCGGAGGGGGTCACCTTGCTCCCCTTGCGGTGGACACTCAGCACCTTGTCGGTGAAGTCCACAGAGATGTAGGCGTCGTGCTGGAAGATGCGCATCTTGCGCTGGCCCTTCATGCTCACGCGGCTGGCGGTGACGTTGGCCACGCAGCCCCCCTCGAAGGTGATACGCGCGTTGGCGATGTCGTGCTCTTTGGTGAGTACCGAGACGCCGTTGGCCTGGATGTCGACGATGGGCTTGCCGACCAGGTTCTGGATGATGTCGATGTCGTGGATCATCAGGTCGAGCACCACGTTCACATCGGCGCCACGCGGATTGAAGGCGGCCAGACGGTGGGACTCGATAAAGCGCGGGGTCTCCAGCACGTTGCGCAGCGCCAGCACGGCGGAGTTGAAGCGCTCCAGGTGACCGATCTGCAGCTTGAGCCCCTTGGCGGCGGCAATGGCGATCAGCTCATCGGCCTCGGCCACAGTGACCGTCATCGGCTTTTCGAGCAGCACATGGATGCCCTGTTCGAGGCACGCCTTGGCCACCGCATAGTGCATCTGGGTCGGCACCACGATACTCACCGCATCGACCTTGCCGAACAGCTCGGTGTAGTCGGTGTAGGCGGCGGTGCCGACCTCGTTCGCCACCCGTTGGGCCTGCTCGCCATTCGCATCGCAGACACCCACCAGCTCGGCCTGGGGCAGGGCCGCATACTTCTGCGCGTGGAAGCGGCCCAGGTAGCCGGTTCCGATGACGCCACAACGCACTTTATCCATGGGCTTCCTCTTGAAATCTACCTATATGGCCTGGCCCGGAGGCCGAGACGAAACTGCTATTATGCCAGCTTTACTCGTCGAGGTAGCCCCCCATGGAGCCGTTCCACAACCCCTTTTCTCACCTGCTTTATGTTGCTGGCGTCGACGAGGTGGGGCGCGGGCCGCTGGCTGGTCCTGTCGTGGCGGCAGCGGTGATCCTCGACCCCACACGGCCCGTGCCCGGGCTTGCCGACTCCAAGGCCCTCAGTGAAAAGCGACGCGACGCCCTGTTCGAGCCGATTAAAGCACAAGCCCTCGCCTGGGCCATCGGACGCGCCGAGGTGGAGGAGATCGACGCCATCAATATCCTCCAGGCGAGCCTGTTGGCCATGCGCCGCGCCGTGGAACAGCTCGACCCCGCCGCCGAGGCGGCGCTGGTGGACGGCAACAAGCTGCCCCGGCTCGCCTGTCCGGCGCTGGCGGTGGTCAAGGGCGACAGCCGCGTCGAGGCGATCAGCGCCGCCTCCATCCTCGCCAAGGTGGTGCGCGACCGTGAGATGGTCGAGTTGGACGCGCAGTACCCCGGCTACGGTCTGGCCGGCCACAAAGGCTACCCGACCAAGGCGCACATCGCCGCACTGGAGAGCCTCGGGGTGACCCCGATCCATCGACGCAGCTTCGGGCCAGTCAAGCGCTTGTTGGCCAAGGCGTGAGCGGCTGACCACAGACGGTAGAGTCAACTGCCGACCTACGGATACAGCCAAACAGGCTGTTCAAACACACATAGCGCATGAGACTAGGGGAACGTGCGGGGCAGGGGGCCCCGCCAGTAATCACAAGGAGGT
Source organism: Gammaproteobacteria bacterium (assembly GCA_003252455.1). Lineage (GTDB taxonomy): Bacteria > Pseudomonadota > Gammaproteobacteria > Thiohalomonadales > Thiohalomonadaceae > SZUA-467. The sequence continues at coordinate 8,623 of QKED01000068.1, read as the reverse complement.
GGCCATGGCCCCTCATCTTCAATTTCTCAGCCTGTCACTCGCACTGCTCTTCAGTGTCGCCCGCGCCGATCCCACCCACTATGCCATCCTCGACCCACTCCTCGAAGACCCCTGGCGTCACGAACCCACCCTCACGCCACTTCTACGTGCGGCCATCCAACAGAGCTCGCCAGGCCAACCCCTCGCGGACCTCCTGGGCCACGTCGCCCCACGCTTCCCCGACATCTTCATCGCTGATCTACAAGAGCAAGACCCTCAGTCCGCCGACTACTACATCGACCTGTCTGACATTGACCTGAGCGGCGCCCACTTCACCGCTGTCTCTCTGACCTCCGTCAGCATGACGCGGGTCATCGCCCCACAAGGGTCTTGGCAACGGGTGAATCTGCTCGCCTCCGACCTCAGCGGCTGCGATCTACGCGGCGCAACCCTGGTCGATACCGACCTCAGTGGGAGTGACTTGGCGGATTGCGACCTGCGTGGTGCCACCTTCACCCGCGTCGTGCTAGAAGGCGTTATCCTCGACCGCACCCTATGGCTCGATGGACACCGCTGTGCCGTCGGCTCCATCGGCGTATGTCGCTGAAACCTTGGGATGAACGTACCGGCCCACGACCCCATATAGCGCAAACACCCACCAGAACGACGGATGACCCCATGAGCCAACTCGCCCTCAGCCCAGAACTCCTGCAAAAACTCCAAGCCCTGCTCATCAGCCAGGATGAGCACGCCCGCCACCCGGAAGTCGCCGCCCAGTACCTCAGCGCCAGCGTCGCCCTGCTCCTCGCCGGCGTCGACGCCCCGCGCGCAGAGCGCATCGAATTCCTCAAACAGCTCGGCGAGTTCTCGCTGCATGTGTTCGACGACGTCGCCCCACCCGAGTCACCGCCGCAGGATGCCTTCGGCATCTGGACACCCAAGGGGTGATAGAGCAACGGGGCCGTCGGCCCCGTTGTTGTTTGTGGCTCTCGGTACAGCCACTCTCCGTTCCCTGTCCAGTTCTGTCCACCTCCTGTCCAGCATAACCTTTTGATTAACCGTTTTTCCCCTGATAGCTTGTGGAAAAACGGAGGTGTGCATGAACTGGCTGAGCAAGATCAGAAAGGAGGCGGGATATACCCAGGAGGCGCTGGCCGCCGCATTGAGGATGAGCGCCAAGAAGCTCCAGCGCTGGGAACGCTATGAACCCGAGGGAGGCGAACCCGACTTTGCGCGTATAGCGATAGAACTTGGCGTTTCAGAGTCGGAACTGCGCGCGGCCTATACCGCCCACCGTGCGGATCAGCCGAAGGAGAAGACTCACTCGCCTTCGTCCGCCCTAGTCGATATTACTCCCATCGTAATGGCGCTAAGGTCTATCGCATCAGCGCGTTTTGAGCGCTGTTTGCTGGACGGATTCCAATCGGTGCCACTCGCTAGCCCCCCCACATCTCACGATGAGTTGGTCTCGGCCATTGCCGAATACATCGAGACTGAACAGCACGCCACTCTTTTGCGCGGCCTAAATCGCGCCATCAGTGAGTACCTCAAGACCTCGATCTGCGATGAACTGGAGAGTGTCAAAGCTCTCAAGGGGTTCTACTCCGCCATCTTGTTGGCTTCAGCCCGTCCTCTCCCGGCCTTGAATGAGGTGGGTGAACGAGACCCTTACAAGGTAAAGGGCGCAAAGCACGTCCACACACTCATATTCGCCATCGACGCAACCCTTGGCAGTCAGGGTTACAACAGACTAAAGCCCGCGAATAAAAACCACCTGGATGAGTCACCCAACGCCACCCTCTGCGCTGACCTGACCGACAGCGGTGCCGATGACGAGGACGCAGAGGAGTGGGCGAGCAACTTCGTCAAGCAGGTCGGTGAGTTGCTTGGGGGGCTTGGTGAGTTTCCCGCCTACACAGCCCCCAATCGCGCGGCGCGCTTTGAGCGCTACTGTAGTGACCTCAACGATGCCCTGGGCGCACGAAACAGTGATGATGAGTACCTCCTGGCCCGTGTCACCGAGCGTATCCCGGACGGTGTGTTCGACTACATCAAGGAGTGGCTACCCGATCTCTATCTGTTTGAGTGCGTTGAGCCCAATGCGAGCTGTAGTTTGATGCGCTGGAAGGCCGGGATACTCGGTGCCTGGATGGCCAAGGGCCTCTGGGAGCTTGACATACACCTTGAGCACCTCTGTGACGGCAATGGAACAGATGAAGAAGATGAAGCAGATAGTGTTGACTCAGCCGGGGGCGTGTTACCGACCGAAGGCGAGGGGACAGATGACGAGCCCCGGCACCAGGTGACCCTGACGCAGGGATACTGGCTGGCCGATACCGCATGTACCCAAGGGCTGTGGCAGGCGGTGATGGGGGAGAACCCCGCCCGCTTTCAAGACTCGGTCGAACAGGTGAGCTGGGATGACTGTCAGCTTTTTCTCCAGATGGCCAATGCCTCGTTGGAGGGGCTGGTACTGCGCCTGCCAACAGAGGCGCAGTGGGAATACGCCTGTCGGGCGGGGACACAGGGCCAGTTCAGTTGGGGCGATACGCTCAGCTCCGGGCAGGCCAACTATAACGGGAATTACCCCTACAACAGCAATCAGAAGGACGAGTACAGGCAACGCACAGTGGATGTGCTCACCTTTACCCCAAACCCTTGGGGCCTCTACCAGATGCACGGCAATGTCTTGGAGTGGTGTGCCGACTGGCAAGGCGAGTACCCGTCAGGACCAGTGCAAGACCCGAAAGGGCCGGAAGAAGGCCAGTTGCGCGTCCTGCGCGGCGGCAGCTGGAACGACTACGGGCGCGACCTGCGCTCGGCCCTGCGCTCGGCCCTGCGCCTCGCCAGCACGCCGGACAGCCGCTACGACTTCATCGGCTTGCGGCTGGCCGGAGGTTAGGACCCTCAGGCAGGCAGGAAGCCGCCAGCGCAAGGGCCGACCGGCGGGTGCGGCAGCCCCGTCGGGGAGGCGCTTGAGGTGGCGGCGAGGGTGACGGAGATTCAAGCCAACGGCTTGAATGGCCTATGCTGGAACAGTGCCTCCCATCACAAGCCGTTGGCTTGTGGCTCCGAGTGACGGCGGCAGCGGAGCTTCAAGCCAACGGCTTGAATAGCCCATTCCAGAAAAGAGCCTCCCATCACAAGCCGTTGGCTTGTGGCTCCAGGTGTCGAGGCATCAAGCAAGGGCGACTAGCTACCTCCTGCATTTTCTCTGTGTCCTCCGCGCCCCCGTGGCAAATCCCCCGCCGCGCCCCTGACCCCCTGTCAAGTCTTGCATCCGCCCCGTGCAGGCCGGAAACTTCACCACCATGAATCCCGCCTTCGTCCACCTGCGCCTACACACCGAATACTCCCTGGTCGACAGTCTGGTCCGCATCAAGCCCTTGATGAAGGCCGCTGCCGAGGCGGGGATGCCGGCGCTCGCTCTCACCGACCATACCAATCTCTTCGCCATGGTGAAGTTCTACAAGGCGGCGCAGGGGGCGGGGATCAAGCCGATCATCGGTTGCGATGTGTGGATCGGGGCGAAGGGCGATGAGGCCTTCCCCATGACGCTGCTCTGCCGCACGCAGCAGGGCTACCGCAACCTCGCCGAGCTGATCTCGCAGGGCTACGCCGAGGGGCAGCGCGAGGGCCGGGCGCACATCGACCCGGCCTGGTTGGAGGGGCGCAGCGACGGCCTCATTGCCCTCTCTGGGGGGCGGCTGGGTGACGTGGGTCAGGCGCTGTTGGCAGAGAAGCGTCCGCTGGCGGAGGCGCGGCTCAACCGCTGGCGCGCGCTCTTCCCCGACGCCTTCTATCTGGAGCTGACCCGCACCGGGCGCCTCGACGAGGAGCGCTATCTGCACGCGGCCATCGAGCTGGCCGCCGAGAGCGACACGCCGGTGGTGGCGACCAACGATGTGCGTTTTTTGAAGGCGGAGGAGTTCGACGCCCACGAGGTGCGCGTCTGCATCAACCAGGGCTACACCCTCGACGACCCGCGCCGCCCGAAGAACTACAGCCCCGAGCAGTACCTGCGCACGGCAGAGGAGATGGGCGAGCTGTTCGCAGACATCCCCGAGGCGCTGGAGAACTCGGTGGAGATCGCCAAGCGCTGCACCGTGGAGTTCACGTTCGGCACCTACTACCTGCCGGACTTTCCCATCCCCGACGGCATGACCATGGACGACTACTTCCGCCACCTGTCGCGGGAGGGTCTCGACAAACGCCTCAAATTCCTCTTCGACGAACACGCCGCCGACTTTGCCGAGATCAGCAAACCCTACTGGGAGCGCCTGGAGATCGAGCTGGACGTGATCATCTCTATGGGCTTCCCCGGCTACTTCCTCATCGTCGCCGACTTCATCCAGTGGGGTAAGAACAACGGCGTGCCGGTGGGGCCGGGGCGCGGCTCCGGTGCGGGCTCGCTGGTCGCCTATGCGCTGACCATCACCGACCTCGACCCGATCAAGTACGAGCTGCTGTTCGAGCGCTTCTTGAACCCCGAGCGCGTCTCCATGCCCGACTTCGACGTCGACTTCTGCATGGAGGGGCGCGACCGTGTCATCGACTATGTGGCGCAGAAGTACGGGCGCGAGAAGGTGAGCCAGATCATCACCTACGGCTCCATGGCGGCCAAGGCGGTGGTGCGTGACGTAGGCCGCGTGCTCGGCCACGGCTACGGCTTTGTCGACGCCATCGCCAAGCTCATCCCCTTCGACCTCGGCATGACCCTGACCAAGGCGCTGGAGGCCGAGGAGGCGCTACGCGAGCGCTACGAGAACGACGAGGAGGTGGGCGCCCTCATCGACATGGCGCTGCAACTCGAAGGGCTCACCCGTGGCGTCGGCAAGCACGCCGGTGGTGTGGTCATCGGCCCCTCCAAGCTCACCGACTTCACCCCGCTCTACTGCGACGAGGCGGGCGGCGGCGTGGTCAGCCAGTTCGACAAGAACGACGTCGAGGAGGTGGGGCTGGTCAAGTTCGACTTCCTGGGCCTTCGCACCCTCACCATCATCGACTGGGCGCTCGACAACATCGAGTCGATCAAGGTCGAGCGCCCGGTGATCGAGCGCATCCCCCTAGACGACAAGCCCACCTTCGACCTCCTGAAGCGCTGCGAGACCACCGCCGTCTTCCAGCTCGAATCACGCGGTATGAAGGAGATCATCTCGCGCCTGCTGCCGGACAACTTCGAGGACATCGTCGCTTTGGTGGCGCTGTTCCGCCCCGGCCCGTTGCAGTCGGGCATGGTCGACAACTTCATTAACCGCAAACACGGGCGCGAGGAGATCTCCTACCCCGACGCCCAGTACCAGCACGAGTGGCTGAAGACCATCCTGGAGCCCACCTACGGCATCATCCTCTACCAGGAGCAGGTGATGCAGATCGCCCAGGTGCTGGCGGGCTACTCCCTCGGTGGCGCCGACCTCTTACGCCGCGCCATGGGCAAGAAGAAGCCCGAGGAGATGGCCAAGCAGCGCGCCGTGTTCCAGGAGGGGGCGGAGAAGCTCGGCGTCGACGGCGATCTGGCGATGAAGATCTTCGACCTGGTGGAGAAGTTCGCCGGGTACGGCTTCAACAAATCCCACTCCGCCGCCTATGCGCTGGTCTCCTACCAGACCGCCTGGCTCAAGCAGCACTACCCGGCCCCCTTCATGGCCGCCGTGCTCTCCTCGGACATGGACAACACCGACAAGGTGGTCACCTTCATCGACGAGTGCGAGCGCATGGGGCTCAAGGTGGAGCCGCCAGATGTGAACTGCTGCGACTACAAGTTCACCGTCAGCGACATGCACACCGTCATCTACGGCCTCGGCGCGGTGAAGGGGGTGGGCGAGGGGGCCATCGAGGGGATCGTCGAGAGCCGCAAGGCCGACGGCCCATTCAGCGATCTGTTCGAGTTCTGCCGCCGTGTCGACACCAAAAAGCTCAACCGCCGTGCGCTGGAGGCGTTGATCCGCGCCGGTGCGCTGGACGCCCTGCACCCCGAGAAGAACCGCAACGCCATCATCGCCACCCTGGAGGCGGCGCTGAAGCTCGCCGAGCAGCACGCCCGCGACGAGGCCGCAGGGCAGTTCGACCTGTTCGGTGCCGAGGACGGTAGCTCCGGTGCCGACGAACCGGCGGCGAGCTACGTCGAGATGCCGATGTGGTCTTTGGAGGAGCGGCTACAGGGCGAGAAGGAGACCCTCGGCCTCTACCTCACCGGCCACCCCATCGACCCCTTCCGTGAGGAGCTGAGCCACTTCACCTCCTGCCGCCTCGCCGACCTACCCGCCGACCCGCGCGGCGGGTTGGTGCTGTCCGGCATGGTGCTCGGCGTGCGCACCCGCGTCGGCCAGCGCGGCAAGATGGCCTTCGTCACCCTCGACGACAAGAGCGGGCGCTTCGAGATCCCGCTCTTCTCCGACAACTTCGAGCGCTTCGGCCACCTGCTGATCAAGGACGCCGTGCTGGTGGTGGTCGGCGACTTGGCCAAGGACGACTACAGCGGCGGCATGAAGCTGCGCCCGAGCAACTTCATGAATTTGGATGAGGCGCGCAATCTCTACGCCAAGGCGGTGGTGATCAAGGCGGGGCCTGAGCAGCTAGGCACTCATCAGCTCAAGCAGCTCGGTGAGGCGATCAGCACCTTCGCCAACGGCAAGACGCCGATCCAGATCGAGTACAGCACCGAGCAGGCGGCGGCGACCCTGAGGTTTGGGGAGCAGTTTAGCGTGATCCCGACTGAGACCTTTTTGGGTAGGGTCAGGGGGATGTTTGGGGAGGAGTGTGTGCGGTTGGAGTATCGCTGAGGATAATGCGTCAGGGTGCGAGACGATGTCGGCGTTATGGCAAGTCAGCAGAGGTTGGTTCACTACCACTATATTCCTGCTGAGCGGCGGTATTACATGGATTACTTGGGCCGACGAGGTCTATACCGTTGCAATCAGCGATTCAATTCAGGTGCAGATCGTTGAAGCACCGTTTCATCCTAATGAGCATCTGATTTCTCTCTGCCCTGATAGCGAACTACTCTGCCTTATCGATGGTGAGATACCGTACGGAGCGCAGTTTTACCTTCCACAAACCTATCTGAAAAATCTGACGCTAATTGTGGGTGGGAGTCGCTACAAGCTCGATACCAGCAATATGTATGACGCGTGGCGCTTGCGCCCTAGTGTTCACAATCTTTCGGCGGACTGCTCTGATGCGAAGAGCTGTACGTTGCGCGGGTTATTTGCCGACGGGGCAAATACCTATGCGGCGGAGTGGCAGGTGACAGAGGGTCGATCGAGAAGAACGCTACTTACTTCCTCAGAAGAGATTGTCTCAAGGTTTACATTAGAAATCGTGCCAGGGCGGTATGAATAAATAGCATCAACCCAGCGGACGTTATGGATGGTGCGGGCTCACCGCCACAAATCCACTACCTCCCCCCGCTCCCGCATCGCATCCGCCAACCCCTCGATATAGCGCTGAAAATTGGGCTGCTCGCGCCACGCCCCGTCTACCACATACCTCAGCGCTGCGGCGTAGTGGAACGGCCTCAGATAGGCGCTGATGCGAAACGCCTCCTGCCCCTGCTCATCGAACATCACCACCGCCGGGGTGTAGTCGATGCCGAGCTGTGCTGCCCACGCCTTGGCGGTGAGCTTCTGCCCGTCGGGGGTGATGAGGCGGGTCTCGGCGTCACGCCCGAGGCGCACTAGGTCGAAGCGGTCGAGCAGGGGTTGTAGCTCCTCACGCGGCCAGACGTCGCGCTGGAACTCGGTGCACTGCGGGCAGTGGTCGGTCTCGAAGAGCACGAGTAGGGGGTGTTGGGCGGCGACCTGGGTACGGTCGAGCAGATAGGGTGGGGTGAGCAGGCGTGGGTCTTCGAGTGGTGTTGTCGTGGCCTGAGCCGCTTGGTGCCGGTCGATGTAGGCGGCGAGCGTCTCATCGGGTGTAACACCATCACCAGCAGCAAAGGCGAGGGCGAGGTGCAGGCGCTCGGGTGGGTAGTAGCCGTTGAGGCGTAGTGTGACTTGGCCTCGGCTATCCAACACCACCAAGGTCGGGGTGTATTGAACACGTAGAGTGGCGGCGAATGGCTTCTCGGTGGTCGTTTCACCCTGGAGGTCGGTTACCTCGCGGTCGCCCCACAGATTGAGGGCCAGGGTGTCGAAGTGGGCCTGGGTGTAGGCCGCGATGCTCGGGTCACCGAACCCCTCTGTGAGCAGCTTCCCACAATAGGGGCAGCCATCTTGATAGAAATAGAGCAGCACACGCCTGTCGTTGGCCCGGGCCTCGGCCAGGTCGTCGGGTAGGTCGAGAAAGCTCTGTTTGAACCAGCTCGGTGGCTCGTGATAGCCCGGGTTTACGCCCCCATCGAGCCGCTCCTCGGCCTCTAGCCGCGTCATACAGAGTAGCAGGATGAGTAAAAGCGCTAGGTAGATGGGGTTGTCTGGCCTTGATCTGCCGGGGTTGTTCGACATTTGAGGTCTCTCCTGGTGCGTATGTTACGAGTGGTAACGCCCATACGTTGTGGCCTACGGGTGGATTTTCTTCCCTCGGGACTTCCCATAAAATGTGAACAACATCAAGTTTTAGTGGGCGGGCGTTATGCTGCTTTGGTCTGAACGCTATGCCACGGGCATCGATGAGCTGGATCGCCAGCACCGTCGCCTGGTGGATG
>QKED01000110.1 GCA_003252455.1 Gammaproteobacteria bacterium | reverse complement strand
GGGGGGAGGCCAACAACCGCCTCTATGCAGTGGCTGATCGTGATGGGTCAGGATGCATGTATAAGAACACTCTTGTGTTGAAATTCGCTCGCTGTGAGAAAAGGCATTGTTAACGTTAACGTAGTGGTTTTGCGATGATCGAGCGTGCGTTGCTCCGGTATCATGCGCGCGGATTTCTGAATAAATCCGCCGTTCTCGTATGATTTGATAATGCAACCATTGAATGGAGATCGCATGAGCATGAAATTCTCACCCCTGTTTGCCGCCGTCGCCCTCTTTTCCGCTGGCATGGCCCAGGCAGCTGACCTTTCCGTCAACTTTAGTGGTTCCGTCGTGAACACCTGTACGTTATCCGCCGTCTCTAACGGTACCCTCGGTGTGGGCGACATCAGTGGCGACAACAACCTTCTGACCTCTGCACCGAACGAGTCGAGCGTGGGCGTCAAGGGTGTTATCGAGGGCAATTGCCTCACCTCAGGGACCTTCTCTGTGGGCGCCCCGACCCCCACCTCGGCTGACGCGACGGCGTTCTTGGCCGCGGCCAACGCCTATGGGTCGGCCATCGAAGATGGTGGTAGTGCGGTCGCGCTCAATGCCAGCGGCACCCCGAGCGGCAATACCTCCGTCAACTTTGCCGGTGCTGCCAAGCAGGTCTCCGTGCACATGTGGCTGCTCGATACCGATGTCGCTCAGGTCCCTGTGGGTACCTACACCTACACGGTCACCGCTACCTTGACCGCCGATTGAGTACGGCCTGCGCGCTTGGTGGTGATGCACTGGGTGTGCTGAGCCATCGCGCCCTCGCTCGATCGAGATGGCCCGCACGGGTGACCGCATGCGGGCCATTTTCTCTTTACTGTTGATGGATCTCTCCTTCCCATGCCGACCTGCTTATCCCGCTTGTTCTGTGTCGTCCTGCTCATCGGTCTGCTGCCAATCCCGGCGCTTGCGCAGTTCTCCCTTTCGCCGATGACCTATCAGACCGTGGCCGAGCGCGGGATGGCGGGTGGTTTTATTCAGTTGACGAATGAGGGCAGCGAGGTCGAACAGATCACGCTTGGCACGGGGGCGTTTACCTATGCAGAGGATGGGTATCGCGAGCTGGCATCGAGCCCTCAAGACCTCTCTCCCTACATTATCTTTTCACCTAAGGAACTCAAGATCCCCCCTGGTCAGTCGCGGCGTGTGCGTTGGAATGCGCGCTTCTTGCCGAGCACGCCCAGTGGTGAGTATCGCTGCATGATCTTTGCGCAGGGCGCCCCTCTGGCGGGCCAGGAGGGGGTGCGGGTCGGTGTGATCCCGCGTATCGGTGCCGCGGTCTATGTCTCGCTCGGTGAGTTGGAGGCCGACCCGCAGGTACGACTGGCGGAATACCGCGCGCAGCGTGTGGACCTTCAGGTGCAGAACGACGGCAGGGCCACGGTGCGTCCACGTATCGACTGGACCTTGGAGCACGCCGACACCGAGATCGACGCAGGCAGTAGCCCTGCGCAGACGGTGATCGCCGAGGGGCGGCGCACGCTGCACATCGTCTCTGAGGCGATCCAGCACCTGCAACCCGGGACCTATCGCCTGCATGGGGTGTTGCGTTGGGGGGAAATGGATGACCGGCGCACCCCCTTCGACCTCGATTTCAGCGTGCCGACGTCGCCCCAGACCCATTGACCCGCCCCCCGAATCGCCTTGTGTAAGGCGGCGTCCACCCTCTTCGCATGTCTCGACCGCGCAACGCATCCGTTGGCCGCCATGTAATCGGGGCCGTGGGCCCTCTGCTCTTGGGTCTGCTGCTCGGTGTGGCCCTGCCGCCTGCGTCGCCTGCGGCGACGCCCCCCTCGGAAGAGGCGTCAGCGCTGGGACTCCTGCCGATCGCCATTATGGTCGGGCGACAGACGCCGGTGGAGTCCACCCTGGTCGTTGGCGCCGAGAATGGCGAGGCGGCGGTAGCGTTCGCCGAGTGGCTGGTACCGCTCGATGCATTGGCGAGTGCGCTTCAGATCCACATCACCGAACTCGACGATCAGCGACTGGAGTTCGTCTCTCCGGCCTTCGTCGTGCGTGTCGCACCGGCACTGTTGCGCCACGACCCGCGAGTGGGCCGGGCGATGCGCGTGGCCGACATCGAGAGCACGCTGCACGTCCCCCTGCGCTTCGATCTCTCGCTCTATGCCATCGTCATCGAACCCCAGTGGTGCCCTGCGGGGACGCGTGGTCGCACACAGGTGGAATCGCCCGTCATCTTGGAGGGTCTCCCGCGTGCCCTACCGGGTGGGGCGGGGTTGACCTCCGTCGACCAGGTCTTCTCGCTGCAGGCGGTGGGTGATGCGGTCAGTCAAAGGGGGTCCACGGTGGCTGTGGGCCGGATCGGTTCGGCGAGTTGGTACCTGCGTGCAGACGAGCTCGACCTGCAACAGGAGGCGCGTTTTCGGCTACAAGAGTTACAGCTCCAGCGGCTCGGTGACGCGTTCGACCTCGTCGGGGGCTCTCAGCAACCCTTCTGGCAGAGCCCATCTGCGGGTGACTACTGGGGCGGGACGTTGGTCTACCGTTCGGGATTTTCCGCACCGCCGAGGTCGAGCGGGGGCTTCGACCCGGCCACGCGCATGGAGAGCACCCGGGGTACGCGCACGATTCGCGGTCTGGCATCACCAGGGACCCTGGTGCGCTTGGTCGATTCGGGAGGTGCTCGGGTCGACGAGCAACTGGTCGACGCCACGGGGGAGTATCAGTTTGCCGGGGTCTCCACCGACTTAGGCACTGACCTGCAAGGCTACCGTATCGAACTCTATGCCGATGGTCTCACGGGTGCCGAGCCCGAGATCCGCCGCCCAACCTTCGACACGCGTGCCGGGCGTCTGGAGCGCGGGGCCTCTGCCTGGGTCGTCTCGGCGGGGGGCAAGCGCCTCGATGCCTCCAACAGCTGGGGCGAGGCCGGATCGTTCGCGGGGGGGATCGCCTATCGGCACGGCCTGAGCGATGACTTCACGCTGGGGTTTGGCGTGGTCGAGGATGAAGACCACCTGCTGCGCACCGAGCTGGTCTATCAGCCCGCGTATACGCCGCTCGCCCTCTTTTACAAGACGCAGTACGACCTCGAAACGAGCTCGCGTGAGCATGTCGCGGACCTCTATTGGGCGCTGACCGAGCGGCTCAATCTCACCCTCAACAGCACCCCCCATAGCAACAAGGCGCTACTCAATTGGCGCGCGGCGCCCCTCGTGCAGCTCTTCGCCCAGGGCAACAGCTACACCGAGAGTTGGGGCGGTGGTTTTCAAACCACACTGCAGCGAGGTGAGCGCCTCGCGACCCTGCGGGCGGAGCACGACAGCCGGGCCGGTGAGCGCTGGGAGCTCTCGGGGTATTGGTATGACTGGAGCCTGAGCGCCGCGCGGCAGGCGTTCGCCAGCCGTCTCCAGGTTCAGCGCAACCTCTCGGGCCACCCGCGTAGCGACCTGGGGCAGCTCTTCACTCTGGGGCGCGAGACGCGTGAGGCCGACGGACGCGAGTACTCCCTGGAGCAGGTCGGCTGGGCCTATCGCTCCCAAGCGCGTGGCTGGGACACCTCACACCGACTGCGCGTCGAACTCGCCTACGGGCGCGGCACCGCCGGTGAGGGGCTGCTTGCGCTACTCACCACAGCACTCATCCCTGGCTTGAATCTGAGCCTCGACTATCAGGGGGTGAGTGTCACGAGTGGGGAGCGCCGCCTGTTCGTGCGCCTCAGCGCGAGCGCGCGGAGCGCTCCCCACCTCGACGTCGGCCAGCGTCAGCCAGAGTGCCTGCGCGACCAAGGTGGCCTGTTCATCGAGCCGTTCATCGATAAGGACGGCGACGGCCTGCGGGGCACACACGAGCCACTGCTCCTCGACGACATCGCACTGCTACTTCGACTGAACAACCGCCCGGTACCGCGTCAGTTGCTGCAGGTGACGTCCCGGGGGGTCTACCTCCACCTCTACCCGGGTACCTATCGGCTCGACCTCGACCCGGCGGGCTATCCCATCGGCGGTGAACCGCAGCGCAGTGCCTTTGCCGCGACCGTCAGTGCCGGCGGCTATACGACCATCAGCGTCCCCTTCAGCAGTCGCTATACCGTTGCCGGGGTCGTCTCGGATGCGCAGGGCGTACCGCTCCACGGCGTCACCATCCGGGCACAACCCGCCGAGGGCGACGGGCTGGGCGAGGTCGTTACCCAGTCCAGGGCAGGGGGGGTGTACTTCCTCGATAACCTCCGCGCGGGACGTTATCGACTCTCCATCGACGGGCAGGTTGCCGAACCGCAGTGGGTGTCGGTGAACATGGATGCCGAGTCGATCATCGAACAAAACCTGCATCTACCGCGTGCCGCAGGGGCCGAGTGACCGCGACAACGCTGGGGCGCATCGAGAGGCCCGTAGACGCGCGATGGCGTGTGGCGCATGTCGCTCGGCAGGGGAGGGCGTCAGCCTCGCTCGGCACGCACCCTGTCGCCACGGCGGCGGCGATAGACATAGGGCAGGCACAGCAGGCCCAGGAGCGTACCCCCGAGTGCCGAGGGCTCGGGCACGGTCGCGGTCTGGAGTTCGACCTGATAGCCGCGCCAGAGCCCCGTGGCGTCGGCCACGAACACATGGTCATTGGTGTAGGACAAGCTCCAGTCGGCGGTCTCGCCGATACCGGCGTCTTGCAGGCTGGTCTCCCCCACCAGCGTGCCGCTGTAGTCCCACGCAGAGAGGGTCTGGTTGGCGAGGGTGAGGATGTAATCCCCCATCACAGCCACGCGCATGAGCGCCGGGTTGGTGGCCCCGTAAAAGCCATCGAGCCTGAAGCTCGATGTGAGGCTGCCTGAGGCGTCCCAGGTGTAGACCATGCCGTAAAGCATGCTGACGTATTGACCGCTACGGTTGAGTACGACGGTCGCCTGGTCGCCGACATAGCCGCCGCTGAGCGTCACACCTTGGGTGAAGCTCCCGGGGGGCGACCCCTGCTCCTCCAGGGTGTATTGGGCATAGCGCCTGGCGATGAGGGTGCCGCTCGCATCGGTGGTGATGGAGCGAAAGTCCATGTTGATATCGGTGAAGCTCGCGATCGCGTTGCCCATGTCGTCATACTGGGCCAGGCGAGTGCCAGTGGTGAGGCCACCCGAGGCCGTCCAGTAGTGGGTACCATCGAAGGCGATGCCCATGAGGATCGGATCGATGCTGTCTTGCAAGGTGATATCGGCGCTGTAGAGGGCGTTGATAAACCCCCCTGCCTGTGCCCCACCCGCCATCAGGGCCAAGCTGCCAAAGAGAAGTCCGCGCTGCATGTTCCGTATCCCCCGTTCACGTGGTGTGTGGCCAATCCCCCGCTCGGCGGGGATGATGGGGCGATAGGCTAGGGCACGGCCATGCCGAGCGTCGCTAGTACGAAAGGAGGTGGCACCGGCCCCCCTGCCGGTGCGCGGATGGGGCGACGTTGCGGCATCCCCTGGCGCGATGACCCGCCGCAGGGGCCGCGTAGTGGTAGTGTGAGGTGGGTGGTGCGTGCCCATCGTGAAGGTGCGAGGGAGGGAGTGGGTGGGCGTCGGCCCTGTGTCGGCTACGCCCCGCCAGGGGAACGAACCGTGGGGCGACAGGTCTGCATTGGGGCCGCACGCACCCCCGAGGGACCCACTTATGCACATCGCCATACGCACCGGACCGCGCTATGCCTGAGGGCTACGCGCGTCTACTCCGGCTGCGCCTGCGCTGGTACTCCTCCGAGAGTGCACGGGTGCTGCAGCGCCACTGGCAGTGGCTACTGCTGGCCACGGTGCTGCTGCCGATGGGCATGACCACCGACACCCTGCTGCGCCTCTGCGCCTATCCCCTCGTCGCCCTGCTGGCGGCGGGGCGCGAGGTGCCTGTCTACCTCTTCTGGCTGCTACTTATCGAACTGGTGGCGCTGATGTGGGTGGGGTGGCAACGGGGGGCGCTGCGCGGCGGGCCCTTCATGCACTATGCCGCCACCCTACCGATGGCGCCACGCCTCACACGCGCGGTGGATATGACCCTGGTGCTGCTCGCCGATGGGCTGTTGTTGCTGCCACTGCTGGCCGCACTCATCGACACGGCGACCGACGCGCAGGCAGCGACGCTGCGCGCACTGCTCGCCCTCGGCGCCCTGCTGGGTTGCGTTCTCTCACTGCAACTACTCCTGCTGGAGCGACGCTATGGGCGCCTGGCGGCCATGTCGTTGGCCAATCTGCCGCTGGCCCTCGGCCTCGCGCGGCCCGATTCGCCCCTCGCTGGGTTGCTGCCGGTCGCCAGCGTGGTGCTGCTTTACGTTTTCTGGCGTCTACCCGGGCCACGCACACGACCCCCTCGGCGTCTCCTGGCCCAGGTGGCGATGCCGACCGGCGCCCGCGCCCTACTGCCTATCTTCTTGCGTATCCAGCTGCGGGCGTTGCTCGCCCGGCCCGTGCATACCCTCCTCTGGGGTGGTGCCTTGACCGCCCTGGCGCTCGGTCTTGCCGGACTGTTGCAACGCTTCGACTACGACCAGCGTGCCCTGCCGACGGCGGTGATCGGGGCCGCCTTCATGGCCCTCATCGCGGCCTCCGCCTATCGCACCCTGCGGGCGGCGCATGCGCCCATGGGCCACTACCTGGCCTCGCTGCCGGTCTCGCGCCACTACTGGCTGCTGCGCGATCTGGGGTTGGTGGCGCTGCTCGCGAGCCTACCGCTGGCACGGCTGCTGTGGGCCCTCACCCAGGCCCCTGGCGTCCCTGCCCGTGCGCTACTCGGCTTGACCCTGGCCTTTTTCCTACTGTTGGCACTGCTGCGTCTGCCCCTCGGTGTTGCCGGGCGGCAGACGGTGCTCGCCAATCTCCTCCTTACCGCCCTCTGGACCGGCCTCATGCTGGCCCTGGTCACGCACTAATCGGGAGTCGCCATGCTCGCCTTCGACCATCTCACCAAGGCCTACGGCGGTACGCCGCTCTTTGCCGGGCTGCGGCACGCTTTCCCGACGGGGGTGTTCGCCCTGCAGGGGGCCAACGGCATCGGCAAGTCGACCCTGCTGGCCATCCTCGCCGGGGCCCAAGAGGCGGACGCGGGGGCGGTGTGGGTGGCCGGCAAGAGTCTGCACGCCGAGCCCATGGCGGCGCGTGCGCGCCTCGCCTATGTGCCGGACGCGAGCCCGGTCTACCCCTTCATGCAAGGGGGGGAGTTGCTCGCCTTCGTCGCCGCCGTGAAACGCACCGAGGTACGCCCAGAGGTGTGGGCCCTGGCCGAGGCACTGGGGCTGGCGGGGCTGATGGCGCGCCCCTTCGGCAAGCTGTCGCTCGGCACACAGAAGAAGTTCCTCTTGTGTGCGGCCTGGATCGGCGCACCCTCCGTGCTGCTGCTCGACGAACCGAGCAATGCCCTGGACCAGGCGGCGCGCCAGCTGCTTGCCGCCCGCCTGCGCGAGGTGGGCTCGCGGGCCACGGTGCTGTTCAGCTCGCACGATGCGGCCTTCGTCGCGGCGACCGGGGCCGAGGTGGTGTCGTTCGAGGGTCTACTGGCCGAGGCGCAGGGGGATGAGGGCTAAACGGCGATGGCTCATAGGCGGACCTCGGGTCTTCGGTGGGGGAGGGCCGCGCGCAGAGATGCGCTAGCGCCGAACCACGCCAGGGGGCTGCCCCTCTCGCAGCCTTTGAATCCGCCCCTGAGGTAGGCCCACAACCACGCCCGGACGCGACAGCTCACGCAACTGGACAACAAAAGGGCAGAGGCGCACCCTATGATCTAACGGACAGATAAGGGTTTGGCGAACCGAGCGGTCGGCCAACCACCCGCGCGTCAGCCCCGCATTCGTCACCGAGCCACATAAGGACCATGGCCCAACTCATCCCCACCCTCAGCAGTTGCCTTGCGCGCATGACCCCCGGCGAGAAGCGCCTCGCCCAGCGCCTCGAAGCGATGCTGGAGGACGACTACCTCCTCTGGTACGAGATCCCCCTCGGCGAGCGCCAGCGCTACGCCGACTTCATCATCCTCCACCCCGTGCGCGGCCTACTGCTGCTAGAGGTGAAGGACTGGAAGCTCGACAACATCCAGCGCATGGACCGCCAAGGCACCACCCTGATGACCCTCGGCGGCCCCAAGCGCGTCGGCAACCCCCTGGAGCAGGTGCGCCAGTGCAGCTACCAGCTCACCAACAGCCTCCAGCGCGACCCGCAACTGCGCAACCCCGACGGCCACCGCTACGCCGGGCGCATCGCCTTCCCGGTCGGTTACGGCGTGGTCTTCACCCACATCCAGCGCAAGGATTTCAGCGCCACCGACCTCCCCGAACTGCTCCCCGAGCACCTCGTGCTGTGCAAAGACGAGATGTACCTCGGCACCGACCCCGAAGAGTTCCAAGAGCGGCTCTGGGCCATGTTCAACGTGCAGTTCCCCTTCACCCTCACCCTGGCCCAGGTCGACCGCATCCGCTGGCACCTCTTCCCCGAGGTGCGCATCGACGCCCAGGCCAACCTCTTCTCCGAGAACTGGGCCGACGAACTCCCCGACCTCATGCGCGTGCTCGACCTCCAGCAGGAGCAGCTCGCGCGCAGCCTCGGCGAAGGGCACCGGGTGATCCACGGCGTCGCCGGATCCGGCAAGACCCTGATCCTCGGCTACCGCTGTCTGCACCTCGCCGAAATCCTGGCCAAACCGATCCTCGTGCTCTGCTACAACATCACCCTGGCCGCCCGCCTGCGCGGCCTGATGGTCGAGCGCGGCATCGCCGACCGGGTCAACGTCTACCACTTCCACGACTGGTGCGGCGAGATGCTGCGCTGCTACCACGTCCCGCGCCCCGAGCGCGGCGCCGACTACATGGAGCGCCTGGTGCAAGCGGTGATCGACGGCGTCGAAAAGGGCCAGATCCCCGCCGCCCAATATGGCGCCGTGATGATCGACGAAGGCCACGACTTCGAGGCCGACTGGCTACGCCTCGTGGTGCGCATGGTCGACCCCGAGACCGACTCCCTGCTGCTGCTCTACGACGACACCCAGAGCATCTACAAACGCCGTAACGCCCTCGACTTCACCCTCTCCAGCGTCGGCATCAACGCCAAAGGGCGCACCACCATCCTGCGCCTCAACTACCGTAACACCGACGAGATCATAGACTTCGCCTACCGCTTCACCGGGCACTACCTGCAAGAGAAGAAAGAGGGAGAAGAGGCCTGGGTGATCCCGGAAAAGGCAGGCCGCCACGGCCCGCCCCCTGCCCTACGCGTGCTCGATGGCTTCGACCAGGAGGCCGCCTACATCGCCCACGTACTGGCCGCCCAGCACGAACGTGGCAGTGACTGGGCAGAGATGTGCATCACCTACCCTGCCCACTGGGTAGGCGAGCGTATCAAGGCCGCCTTTGACGCCCGCCAGATCCCCTATCAGTGGCTCCACGACACCGCCAGCAAGAAGGACTTTGACCCAGCACGGGATAGCGTTAAGCTCATGACCATGCACTCCAGCAAGGGGCTGGAGTTCCCGGTTATGGTAGTGGCAGGGATTGGCACTCTGCCAAGAGACGAACCCGAAGAGGATGCACGCCTGCTCTATGTGGCCATCACACGCAGCACTGAGCGGCTACTGGTGACGGCTCACAAGCGAACAGCATTTACTGAACAGATAGAGCACGCAGGGGCAATCACCTCACCGATGATTGAATAGGAATGTGGCGTTTCAAGACTTGAAGCCGTAAAAAATCAGTAAGAAAACCGCACAACACCACTCAGAGTATCCTACATGAAACCACGCACTCTCGACCCGATATACCTATTAGCCGTGACGATACTATGTGGAGTAGTATTTGGCTCCGCTCGGGTTCATGCTGCACTGCTCTATGCAGAGGGCACTGATTTATCCAACAACTTTGCAATTCCCACTGACCTTGGGACTATCGCTACAGGAATTAGCACAGTAAGCGGGAGTATCAATGCCACATGTAGCATCACTGATTGCAACTCTTCTGATAAAACCGACGCATTCCAGTTCTCTATTCCATCGTTTATTGAGGTATACAAAGTAGAACTAACTGTCGCCAATTTATTTAATAACTCTAGTGAAGGTGACTATGCCGGTCGATATTTATCTGGCACCAGTGGTTTGGCGGATAGTTGGTTTGGTGCGGACTTCACTAATAGAAACATCCAAACAATTGTTACTCTCACCAATGGCACGTTTGATTTAGCAATATCAGCCACCTTTGACTGTGAGGGGTTTTCCTGTACTGGGACGGAAACTACATCCTTCGACTGGGTAATGAATATTTATGCCGCACCCGAGCCCGGAATTATATGGTCTGCTGTCCCGGCTTTTCTTGCCCTCCTTGGTGTTAGAAAAAGGAGGAAGAGACTCTATCGTTCGGTGGCATCTTGAAGTACCAGACTCACAAGCCTGAGGGCTCCCCACGAAATCACCAGTGAATATGCCAGTGAATCTCGCAAGTGATAGGGTTCAGGTCATGTTCTCAAGCATCCCCTCATATTTCTCATATGATGCAAATAATCAGCTTATAGACAGGCTGAGTATGGCGGTCGGTCAGGTCTTGAAACGCCGTAAGCGAATGCTTACGGCGTTTCAAGACCTGACCCCTTTCGTGATGACCCCTTTCGTGAGGGCGCGAGCAAAAAGGACTTTGACCCTGCTAAGGAGAGCGTTAAGCTCATGACCATGCACTCTAGTAAGGGGCTGGAGTTTCCCGTGGTGATCGTCGCTGGGGTGGGGACGCTGCCGAGGGAGGAGGCGGTGGAAGATGCCCGGCTGCTCTATGTGGCGATGACGCGGAGTACGGAGCGGTTGTTGCTGACGGCGCATAAGCGGTCGGCGTTTACGGAGGGGTTGGAGGGGGCTGGGGCAATTACTTCACCGATGATTGAATAGCATTGGGGTATTACAAGTCCTGAACCCGGTGATGCTCAGTCACAAGTCGACAGAAGCGTAGAACGTTCCGAGCTTGTTTCTATCGATAGTAGATTGCAAAATGTTGAAAGAATAACAAAAACCATTGACACAGTGTCATCCAAGGCACTTGATTCTTGGCAACACTGCTTAAAGCAAAATAGCACTAGAGAAAAGCGTGAAATCGAAGCGCAAGACATTCAGCACAAGCGTGCGAGTCAAATATTATTTGCCAGTATTTGCTTTGTTTTTATCTTGCTAGTTATCGCCATACTCAAAGAACAATATGAACTTGTAAAGATCATCCTTGGCTCATCACTAGCTGTAGCTGCTGGCGCGGGGCTATCTACATCCTTTAAAGGAAAACAAAAATAAATGAGCATATCATGGGGCGGGTTTTGATATGGAGCACGAAGCGGCTTACTGCATTTCAAGACCTAACACCGTCCATTTGTGCGTGGTCGCACCTTATTGGTTTATGAGTTTATCTGGCGAGAGGTTTTTGCAATGCCTATTGAACTAGATGTAATTATAGGTACGCCTGATTATTCGGTTGATATGACGGCTGGTCTTGCAACATTGCAGGGTGTCTCAGATGCTACATTGCATGTCGCAGAGACAGTATTGAATGAAAAGTTGGTTGAGCGGCATACGCGTGCGAGCAATATAAGAACGAAGCTAAAAAAATCGTTCAAGGGGTCATATGGGGTGAGGTTCTCATTAGAGGTAGAAGAAGCAAAGTATATCGCAAAGCTTAAGAGTATCGGGCAAGGTACGTTGGTTGAGCTTATTAAGTATTTTATTGCGGAATCCATGTATCAAGAATGTGAGAAACTTTCAGCAAAGGCAGAAAAAGAACTTGCCAAACTAGGTTACAAAGCAGATGATTTGGTTGGAATTATTCGAAAATCTGCACTTAGTGACATCCACAAGGTCCCTGAGCAGTATAACTTCGATGTTGTATTGCGCAGGCATTCTTCTCGCGATGCAAATCAAAATATCGCATTATTTACGCATGCAACCAGCCAGCTTAATAAAGCGAAGATTTCCACTAGGAAGTTATCAATAAAAGGCGCAATAACAAGATATAATATCCACACTGGAAATGGAAGGCTTCTTGTCGAGGGTGCTAATAAGACGGTTGCATTTGGTTTCAAGGGGGACTACAGAGCAGTTAGTGTTTCATATAGAAGTATGTTTTCAGAGAATCTCGATTATAACAATAGGGTAAGTGATGAAAACTACAAATATCTTTCATTGACTGCACAGTCATTGAGGCAGCATGATGAAACGATAATTAAATATCTTCTGGTGTATGCAGATGAAGATTAACCATTACTTGTACTCAGCGCTGATTGTGATTGTCGTTGTTGTGTTGGCTTATGCAATAAACTTTTTTGGGCAAAGCATTTCTCAGAAACCAGATGCCTGGGGGCAGCTGGGTGATTATATTGGGGGGATTCTTAATCCATCGCTTAGTTTTATATCAATTGTTCTTCTTATAAAGTCGTTAAGCTTGCAGTATGATGCAAATGTTGAGCTTTTAAAGCAAGCGCGCAGTAATGAAAAACTAGAACATCTTCGCTCATTTGAGTCAATATATTACAATATGCTCAAGGCTCAGCAATTGTCATTCGACAAGTTTCAAATACAAGTAAGAGGTGTCGCTGGAGTTCAAACTTTTCTTTCTAGTGATGCCGTAAACTATTTGGAGGATAAAATAGAAAACCGCCGATCCCTACTAGGCGAAGGTGCAGATAAGCTAATAGTTGGCGATCTAGAACAGGCGGATAGCAACGATCAGATATTTAGAGTATTAAGGGGTTTTTATAACGTAATCATGCTTGTTACCGAAAGACTTAGTAATGAAAAAGGGTTCGATGTAGAAGATAGAGTAACTCATATTCGTGGATTAATAAGTTTTTCAGATTTTGCAATGTTGAGGCTTGTTATGATTGGCATGCAGTTTATGGATTATCAATCTGTCAGCTATCTGAGAAATAGCGAAGAGTTCAATCGAGTCCTTTCGGAGGTTGGGCTCAACTATACTGAGTATTAATCTTATGTCGCGCTATTTACACATACAAGGACACACACCGTTAAACTCCACAGAAAGCACGATAGGGGTCAAAGCACGATAGGGGTCAAAAGCACGATAGGGGTCAAAAGCACGATAGGGGTCAAAAGCACGATAGGGGTCAAAAGCACGATAGGGGGCAAACGCACGGACGGGGTCAAGTCTTGAAAAGCCACATACTGTCGTGAAACTTTTCTTTGATTATTTCTATATCCGCGCGGACGGGGTCGAGCGCACGATAGGGGTCACACGCACGATAGGGGTCAAGTCTTGAAAAGCCACATTTGTTTCAATGCCTCACAGTGAGAGGGTATTGACCGTGTCCAGACATTGGGTCGAAACATTAACGCGTCTTAAGCGTGTCCGCGGCTACGGTAGCCCATCAAATTATCGGCACTTAGACAACCTTAAACTTGCCACACGCAAGATCTATAAGGTCAGTGTATGCCGGTTCGAATTTGTCTTTACCGATCTAAATGAGATCAGAGAGTACATCGAGTACTACAGCTCGAAAACACATCCCTCGACCCGAGCTTATGTCGGAGCAGCAGATCATTGGGAGGTGCAGACCAGGTTCACTTCCCTGCCTCGCTCCTTAATGAACAATCACAATCGACCGCGCGTTCTTATGGGAAAGGGGTCAGGTCTTGTTTTAACGTAAGCGAAAGCTTACGTTAAAACAAGACCTGACCATCACAGAGCACAGCGTGTAGCCTTTTTTGTAGCTTGTTTGTAGCTTTTACAAGTAAACGCAGTGATGTGTTTACTTTACGCCTCGTCTGCGCCTACGCAGTACAAAGAAGGTGCTACTTATCAATAGAAATACGGCAGCATCATGAGAAGGCTCTGGCACTTCTGCTGCAGACAATGAGGCCCACGCATACTGTCCACTAACGCCGAAATCACCATCCAGATCTCTCTTTCCATAGAATATCGTATCGATAGCCACAGTAGAGTTATCGTCTCGGTGTTTTTCAAGATAGTTGTCGCGTCACCTATCAAGCAACGGCTTTGCGGCTCTTTCGCGATCAGTGTGGGTAGACGCTAAGATCAACGGCTTACCACGACCACCACATCTTGTGTTGAACACGTAGTCAATCCCCCATCTGGACGATCCCATGAGCGACCCCACTACCGCACTGTTCACCCAAGCACTCG
>QKED01000051.1 GCA_003252455.1 Gammaproteobacteria bacterium | reverse complement strand
CGCGCCAGGCTCTGGTTCGGCGCTTGCGGCTGCACGGTGTGCCGCTACGCGTGGCCTTGGTGGGGTGTCAGGCCGAGGGGACAGGGCTCTACCCCATCGCCTTGGCCGACCCGGCCAGTGGGTTGGCGCGCCTGGCACGGGGGGAGGGGTAATGCCTCTGGCCCGTCTGCCCGGCCTGCTCTCGTTGGCACTACTCTTCTGGGGCTGGCATGCCACTCTGCTGGTGCCCGCATTGGCCTTGGCCGGGCTCTTCGAACTCGCGCAGCGCAGTCGCTGGCAGTGGCAGTTCGAGCGTAGCGAGTTGCATCGTATCGCCGACCTGAGCACCCTGTTGCTGGTCGGTGCGGCGATCTACCTCTATCTCAATGGTGCCGCTACGCGCCTCGTCTTCACCCTCTTGGAGTGGGGTCCACTGATCCTCGCGCCACTGCTGTTTGCCCAGTTCCTTGCCGGGTTGCCAGCGCTCCCGCTGAGTACGCTCTTCTATAGCCTGCGTCGCCGGGGTGACGACGGACGACGTCTCGACCTCTATCTCCCTTATATCGCCCTCTGTCTGTTGGCGGCCTCGGTCTCTGCGGCACAAGGGCTCGCCTACTGGGTCGGCGCTGTCTTGCTCCTCGGCTGGATCCTTTGGGGTCTCGGTGGCCTGGCCCGCCACCGTCGCACGGCACTGCCGTTGCTGTGCCTGGCGGCCGCACTCGGCTACCTGGGGCAACTCGGTATTGTGCGACTCCACGCCCACTTGGAGGAGGCGGTGGTGGCCTGGCTCAGTGACTACTTCACGAGTTCTATGGACCCCTACCACAGCACGACGCGCATCGGTGAAGTGGGGGAGTTGAAGCTCTCCGGGGCGATCCGTTACCGGGTGAGGGGGGAGGGTGACCTGGCCGCCCAAGGGCTGCTCCTGCGCAGGAGTAGCTACACCCTTTATCGTGACGGAAACTGGGTGGCAGACGGCCCGCAATTCAATCTACTCATCCCCTACGGCGATGGCATGAGCTGGCGGGTCGAGCGTGAACCGCCGCCGGTCGTGGCCGACCACAACCTGGTGATCACGGCGCGCATGGGCAGTGATCGTGTACTCCTGCCCGCGCCGAGTGGGGCGCAAACACTGCGTAATCTCCCGGTCGGTGTGCTTGAACACAACCGCCTCGGCGCCCTACGCGCAGAGCAGGGGCCGGCGCTGATCGACTACGGGGTGAGCTATACGCCGCGCACGGCCTACGCTAGTCCGCCGCAAGCGAGCGACCTCGACCGGCCAGAGGTGTTGCAGCCGACGCTGGAGCGCTTCGTGCGTGAACAGCAGCTTGCGGGCCTCACTCCGGTTCAGCAGGCGACCCGCATCGCCTTCCTCTTCGCCACTGACTATCACTACACCCTCGACCTGCAGACGCCAGAGGGGCGTGAGCCGTTGGCATACTTCCTCTTTGAGCGTCGCGCCGGACACTGTGAGTACTATGCCACCGCCACCACGCTGCTGCTGCGCCAGCTCGGCATTCCCGCGCGCTATGCCGTGGGTTATGCAGTGCAGGAGGAGAGCGCCCTGGAGGGGAGTTACATCGTGCGTGCGCGCCACGCCCATGCCTGGAGTGAGTACTGGGCCGAGGGTGCGTGGCACACCCTGGATACCACGCCGAGCGTCTGGCTCGACTATGAGGCGTCGCGCGACCCCTGGCTACAGCCGCTCTGGGACCTGTTCAGCTACCTAGGCGAGCGCTTTACCCGCTTTGGTCAGAGTAGTGGGGAGGAAGGTGGGCGTAGCGCCTGGCTCTGGTGGCTGCTTCCCCTCGGGCTGTTGCTCGCATGGCGCTTGTTACGCCAGCGTCGTGCGCAGCGCGACGTCACCACGGCGAGCGGCGTCAGCCCTGGGGCGGAGAGTATGGCGCTGCTCACACCGGTGATCGAGCAGCTTCAAGCCGACGGCTTGGTACGCCTGCCGGGCGAGACCTTGGGGCGCTGGTGGGCGCGCATCGAACGTGAACAGCCTGGGTACTACGGTTTGGAGGGGCTGCGGTCGCTGTTGCCACTGCACTATCGACAACGGTTTCTACCCGAACGGTTAGAGCTGGACCAGCTGCGTGAAGGGCAGGCGCGTGTCGCCGAGTGGTGTGCTGGCAGGCGGGCACGCTACAGCGAGGCAGAGAATGCGCAGGTAAAGCCATCGGGTGTCGCCTGAGTCACACGCGGATGTGCCTTCGGTGCATATCTGGTTAATAATAGCGCGCTATTCTTTTCGCCCGTTGGTTGGGTGCGACTATTTCGAGGGGAAGTAGATGAAGGTCATTGAGACAGACATCCCGGATCTGAAGATCCTGGAGCCTGCCGTGTTCGGCGACGAACGGGGCTTTTTCATGGAGAGTTGGGAGGCGCGTAAGTTCCGCGATCTCGGGCTCGACCTCAACTTCGTGCAGGACAACCACAGCCGCTCGGCCCAAGGCATCCTGCGCGGTCTGCACTACCAGCGTAACCACCCGCAAGGCAAGCTGGTGCGCGTGGTGACGGGTAAGGTGTTCGACGTGGCGGTGGACATGCGTGTCTCTTCACCCACCTTCGGCCAGTGGGTCGGGGTCGAACTCTCCGAAGAGAACAGACGCATGTTTTGGGTCCCGCCCGGCTTCGCCCACGGCTTCTACGTCATGAGTGAGCGGGCCGACTTCCTCTACAAATGTACCGACTTCTACCACCCCGAAGACGAGCACTCCCTGCTCTGGAACGACCCTACTGTCGGCATCGAGTGGCCGCTGGTCGCTGGGGTCGAGACCCAGCTCTCCGGTAAGGACAAGGCCGGTAAACCCTTTGCCGAGGCGGAGAAGTTCGCATGAAGGTGCTCATTACCGGGGCCAATGGCCAATTGGGCTATGAGCTCGCGCGCAGCGCCCCCGCCGGGGCCGAGCTGTTGCTACTCGACCGCGACCGGCTCGACATCACCGACGCCGACGCCGTCGCCGCGCTCATGCAGGTGCAGCGCCCGAGTCTGGTCATCAACGGTGCCGCCTACACTGCCGTGGACAAGGCCGAGAGTGATGTGGATAACGCCCGTGCCATCAATGCCGCTGGCGCGGGTCACATCGCCGCCGCGGCCAAGGCGGTGGGGGCGCAGTTGATCCACATCTCCACCGACTTCGTCTTCGATGGGCGCAAGTCCTCCCCCTATCTGCCGGGGGATGCCACTGCACCGCTCGGCGTCTATGGCCAGACCAAGCTCGAAGGGGAGTGGGCGGTGCGTGAGCAGTACGGCCCCGAGGCGCTGATCCTGCGCACCTCCTGGCTCTACTCCGCGCACGGGGCCAACTTCGTCAAGTCGATCTTGCGCCTGGTGCGCGAGCGTCCGCGCCTCGGCATCGTCGCGGACCAGGTGGGCACCCCCACCTGGGCTGCGACCTTGGCCGAGGCGTGCTGGGCCGGGGCCGCACGGGGCGTCAGCGGCACCCACCACTGGAGCGACGCGGGTGTGGCCAGTTGGTACGACTTCGCCGTGGCGATCCAGGAGATCGGTCTGGAGCTTAAGCTGCTCGACACCCCCAAGCCCATCGCGGCTATCGCCACGAGCGACTACCCGACCCCCGCCAAGCGCCCCCCCTACAGCGTGATGGACAAGCGCCACACCTGGCGCGAACTGGACCTCGAAGGCCGCCACTGGCGCGCCACCCTTAAACAGATGATGCAGGAATTGGCAGATGCGTAGTGTTTTGATCACCGGCGGTGCCGGCTTTATCGGCAGCAACTTCGTCCACTATTGGCTGGCGAAATACCCCGAGGACCGCGTTGTCTGCCTCGACGCGCTGACCTACGCAGGCAACCTCGCCAGTCTGGCCGGGATCGCCGAGAGTGCCAACTACCGCTTCGTGCATGGCGACATCTGCGACACCCCGCTCATCGAGCAGTTACTGCGTGAGGAGCGTATCGACCATATCGTGCACTTCGCCGCCGAGTCCCACGTCGATCGCTCCATCACCGGCCCCGACGCCTTCATCCAGACCAACATCACCGGCACCCATAGCCTGCTCAAGGCGGCCAAGGGCTACTGGCTGGGGGGCGAGGAGGGCGCGCCGAAGGAGTTCCTCTTCCATCACGTCTCGACCGACGAGGTCTACGGCACCCTGGGGCCGAACGATCCGCCCTTCACCGAGACCACCCCCTACGCCCCCAACTCCCCCTACGCGGCGAGCAAGGCGTCGAGCGACCACCTGGTGCGTGCCTACCACCACACCTACGGCCTGCCCACCACCATCAGCAACTGCTCCAACAACTATGGCCCCTACCAGTTCCCGGAGAAGCTCATCCCGCTGATGTTCATCCACATCCTGGAGGGCAAGAACCTGCCCATCTATGGTGACGGCAAGAACATCCGTGACTGGTTGTACGTCGAGGACCACTGCCGCGGCATCGACCTGGTGATGGAGAAGGGGCGCCGTGGCGAGTGCTACAACATCGGCGGCATCAACGAGTGGACCAACATCGACATCGTCACGCTGCTCTGCCGTGAGGTGGACAAGCGCTTGGCCGCGAATCCAGAGCTGGCCGCGCGCTTCCCCAACACACCGATCAACCAAGGCCGCAACGCCGAGTCACTGATCACCTACGTGAAGGACCGCGCCGGTCACGACTGGCGCTACGCCATCGACCCCACGCGCAGCAACGAGGAGCTCGGCTACAAACCGGTGGAGAGCTTCGAGACCGGCATCCAGCGTACCCTCGACTGGTACTTCGACAACGAGGCGTGGTGGCGTCAGGTGATGGACGGCAGCTATCGTGACTGGATCGACGCCAACTACGGCGACAGCCGGGGCCTGCTCGGGCTCTAAGTACCGACCTCGGCCTGGGTAAGCAGCGGAAAACCGGGCTGGTGCCCGTGAAGCGGCGGTGAATGGCGCTCACGGGCGTTTGTCCGCGTGGGGTTGGCGGTGGGACGGTTCACTCCGGCTGCCGCCGCCAGTGACCGGATTTGCCCCCCCGCTTCTCGACCAGCCGCACATCCTGCATCACCATGCCCTTGTCCACCGCCTTACACATATCGTAGAGGGTGAGCAGACCCACCTGCACGGCGGTCAGTGCCTCCATCTCCACCCCGGTCTGGCCATGGGTGCGTGCGGTGACCACGCAGTGCACCCTGGGCGGTGAGGGCTCCAGGCGGAACTCCACATTGACGTGGGTCAGTGGGAGGGGGTGGCAGAGTGGGATCAGGTCGCTGGTGCGCTTGGCCCCCATGATCGCCGCCACGCGGGCGATACCGAGCACGTCGCCCTTCTTGTGTCCGCCGTCGGCGATCAGGGCGAGGGTCTGCGAATGCATGGCGATCCACCCCTCGGCCACGGCGGTGCGCTGGGTCACGGCCTTGTCACCCACATCGACCATGTGCGCCTCACCGGCCTGATTAAAGTGGGTCAACTCGCTCATAGGACCGCCGATTGGTTGTGAGGGGGCTTCATGATAGGCTGGCCAATCACATCAGAACAACAATGAGGGGGTGGTCGCTATGTCGGTGACGGTCAAATTCTTTGCCAGTCTCAAAGAACAGCTCGGCTGCGACGGCGCCACCGTCGAGATCGGTGAGGTGGCCACGGCGGCGGACATCTGGCTCCAGGCCACGGGTGGCAAGCCCATGCCGCCCAACATCCTCGTATCGATCAACCTGGAGTATTGCGACCGTAACTGCCCCGTGAAGCCCGGTGATGAGGTGGGCTTCTTCCCTCCGGTGACCGGGGGCTGAGGGTGCGTATCGAGCTGCGCGACACCCCCTTCGACCCCTGGGGCGAACTGGCTGCGCATGAGCAGGCCCAGGTCGGCCTCACCGGGCAGTTCGGCGCCTGCGCCACCTTCGTCGGCTCCCTGCGCGACCTCAACCTCGGTGACGAGGTGCACGGCATGACCTTGGAGCACTACCCGGGTATGACCGAGCGTGAACTCGGACGTATCTGCACCGAGGCCGCGGGGCGCTGGGAGCTGCTCGATCAGTTGGTGATCCATCGGGTTGGTGCCATCGAACCAGGGGAACCCATCGTGCTGGTCGCCGCCTGGAGTCGCCACCGGCGCGAGGCGTTCGAGGCGTGCCGTGCGCTGATGGAGGCGCTCAAATCGCGTGCGCCGTTCTGGAAGAAGGAGCATCTGGCCGATGGCGAGCGCTGGGTCGACGGGAATACCGCAGGCTACTGATTCGCGTCGAGAGTCACCTCTATCCCGCCTTTGTGTTCGACCCCCTGCTGGCCTCAATCGATCCTGCTTATGGCCACGATGCAGAGAGTCCATTGTCCTGGAATGCGCCCTGCTGCATTAACGCCCCCCGTGGAGCTGTGGCACAATGCGCCGCCTAGGGCCACCTACCCACCCCAACCAAGAGAGAAGCGATGAGCGATTTCACCCCCGAAGAGCTGGCCGGCCTCGGCGAGCAGCTGGAACAGATGCGCAGCGACCTGCGCAGCGAGATCCGTGATGAACTGCTGCGTGTGGACGCCGAGCGCTACTCCGAACTGGCCGACAAGGTGCACGAACCGGGTGAGGAGTCCGTGGTCGAGAGCCTGGCGGAGATCAACGTCTCCGTGGTGCGCACCCACATCCTTGAGCTGCGCGAGGTCGAGGCCGCCCTCGGGCGTCTAGCCGAGGGCCACTACGGCTACTGCTGCGACTGCGACGAACCGATCCCGTTCGCCCGGTTGCAGGCCTACCCACAGGCGACCCGTTGCATCACCCACCAGGCCGCGTGGGAAGCACAGCACAAGGAGTGACTCGATGCCGAGCGAACGACTGCGCGCCGTCGATGGCACCGCACGCCCAGCGCATGAGGCGCACGAGTCGTTGCTCATCGATGCCAAGGCGAGCAGCAGTGCCATCTACATGTTGCGCACCCTGCAGCAGAACCAGGTGCAGCTGACACTGATGGCCGACAACAAGGCCAACATCCTCATCGCCGCCTGCTTCATCGCCATCTCGCTTCTCGGCGGACGCCTGGCCAGCGAGGGGTGGAACGGCATGCTCGGGGGGATCTTCGCCCTGGCGTTGATGGCAGCCATCTTCGGTGTGTTGGCGGTAATACCGCGCAGCACCTTGGCACGTACACTCACGCCCGAGCACAACCTGCTCTTCTTTGGCCACTATGCGTTACTAGAGCAGCGAGATTTTCTCTCGCGTATGAACGAGGCGCTGCAGTCCGACCAGCAGATCTACCAGACCATGCTCAAGGACATCTATGGCAGTGGCCGCGTGCTCAAGCGCAAGTACCTGCTTTTGCGCTACAGCTATCTGCTCTTCCTGGCCGCCATGGGGTTGCCGCTGCTCTATCTCATCTTCACAGAGTGGGTTCTGCCGAATAGCTGATCTGGCAGGCCTAGAACGACTCGCAGGGGGGAATTTCTTGTGCTAGATTTCGCCGCATCGGGGCCCACGGTGTGCGCCCCTCCCTCCGACCTGGTTACCCCCCCATGATTCGTCCCGCCGCCACGGCGGATATCGATGCGCTGGTGCGTATCGAGAATCGCTGTTTTTCCACCGATCGCCTCTCTCGCCGTAGTTTTCGCCACCTGTTGACGCGTGGGCGTTGCGCCATGTTGGTGGTCGAGGAGGCGGCCCGTGTGGCCGGTTATGCGCTGGTGCTGTTTCATCGCGGGACCTCGCTGGCGCGTCTCTACTCATTCGCTGTGGACCCGGATTTTCAGGGTCGCGGACTGGGTCGGGCGCTGCTCAAGGCCACCGAGGAGGCGGCCGTGGCAGCCGAGTGCATTACCCTGCGCCTAGAGGTACGACGCGATAACAGCGATACCATCGCCCTCTACGCCAAGGCCGGCTATCGCCAATTCGGCGTCTACCCCGACTACTATGAAGACCACATGGAAGCGCTGCGCTTCGAGAAGCGCCTGGTCAAGGTGAGTAACGCCGAGCAGGCCAACGTCCCCTTCTACCGCCAGAGCCTCGACTTCACCTGTGGCCCCGCATCACTGCTGATGGCCATGTGCAGCCTCGACAAGCAGATGATCGCCGACCGCAACTTAGAGCTGCGTCTCTGGCGCGAGTCCACCACCATCTTCATGACCTCGGGGCATGGCGGTTGTGGCCCCTTCGGCCTCGCCTTGGCAGCGGCCAAGCGTGGCTTTGCGGTGCAGGTCTATGTCAACGACACCGGGACCCTGTTCGTCGACTCGGTGCGTAACGAGGAGAAGAAAGAGGTGATGCGTCTGGTGCAGGAGGAGTTCGTCGAAGAGCTCGCCGCACACGGCGTCCCTGTGCACTACGAGCCCATCGAGCTGGACGCCATGCGTGAGGCGTTCAGCGCAGGGGCAATCCCCCTGGTCTTGATCAGCTCCTGGCGCATCTATCGTGAAAAGTTTCCCCACTGGGTCGTGGTCACGGGATTTGACGATAAATTCATCTATGTCCACGACCCCTTTGTGGATGACGAGAAGGAGAAGAGTGAGAGTGATTGCGTAAGTATGCCCATCCGCCAAGACGAGTTCGCGCGCATGGCGCGCTATGGTAAGAGCGGCCTACGTACCGCAGTCATCGTGAGTAAGGAGAAGAGCTGATGTCCACCCAACTGCTTGTGGTCGAGACCCTCGACGACTGGGTCTTTACCGACCTGCCCTACGACGTGGTGCACGCCGACGAGTACCTCACCCGCCAGAGCTACTTCGCTCAGAAGGGGCTGCAGGTAATCAACCTGTGCCGTAACTACAACTATCTGAGTGTCGCCTACTACTGTTCGCTCCTGGCCGAGGCGCGGGGTCATCGCGTCATCCCCTCGGTGAAGAGCATGCTCGACCTCAGTCGCCGCTCCATGTACAGCCTGGAGGCGGGCAACCTCGACGAACAGGTGCAGAGGGCCTTTCGCAAACGGCGCACGGTCGCCGAGGGCGAGGTCAGTGAGATGCGCACCACCATTCTCTTTGGTCGTTGCCGCGAGCCCGAACTACTCGACTTGGCGCGACAGATCTTCGAGACCTTCCATGTACCTCTGCTGGAGGCGCGCTTTAAGCGCGACAGTAAGGACGGCAAGTGGCGTATCGGGACCATCCGCCCCCTCTCGCTGGCCAAGCTCAACGCCAAACAGCGCGAGCTCTTCGTCGAATCACTGGAGGGCTATCTCAAGCGTCGCTGGCGCTCACCGCGCTCGCGTAGCCACCCGCGCTTCGACCTGGCCATCCTGCACAACCCACAGGACCCCCAACCGCCCTCCAATGCGCGCGCACTGGCGAACTTCGCTAAGGCGGGCAAGGCCATCGGGATCGACGTGGAGCTCATCGAGCGTAAGGACTACGCCCGTATCGCCGAATACGACGGCCTTTTCATCCGCGACACCACCAGTATCAACCACTATACCTACCGTTTCGCCAACAAGGCGGAGGACGAGGGTCTGGTCGTGATCGATGACCCGCAATCGATCTTACGCTGCACCAACAAGGTCTATCTCGCTGAGCTGCTGCGTGCCAATAAGTTACCGGCACCCCACCAGGTGATCGTCGGTAAGGGCGACCTCGACGCCGCCGAGGCGGCCATTGGTTATCCCATGGTGATCAAGGTCCCTGACGGATACTTCTCGCAGGGGGTATTCAAGGCCAAGAGCCGCGAAGAGTTTGAGGAGATTGCAGCACGCCTGTTCAAAGAGTCCGAGCTGATACTCGCACAAGAGTTCCTCTATACCGAATATGACTGGCGTATCGGCATCATTAATCGGACCCCACTCTTTGCTAGCCAATACTTCATGTCCAAGAGCCACTGGCAAATCGTCAACTACAACGGCAAGGGCGGAACGGAGGAGGGGGGATTCAAGACCGTCCCTGTAGAACAGGCCCCACGCAAGGTGGTCGACACCGCCCTCAAGGCTGCCAACCTTATCGGCGACGGACTCTATGGGGTGGATATGAAGCAGGTGGGGGATAAGGTCTATATCATCGAGGTGAACGATAACCCCAATCTCGATGCCGGAATTGAAGATGTGGTGCTGAAGGATGAACTCTATCGGCGCATTATGGCGGAGTTTTTGCGCCGGATGCAGAAGCGTACGCAGGGGTAGTCGGATACTTCGGGCGGGCCGTCTGGGGGCATTGCACCCTCTTGTTGCGGGAAGTTCGTAGCCTCGGATGTCACAAGGTGGCATCCGACATAGCTGCCGACAGGTGTGCGTACATGTGAGTGGGTCCATCCGAGCAATGTGCAAATAACCCTATATGCATGCGCCTCGCTTGAAGAGTCCTATTTCACAGCGATATCTCCGCGCCGTCGTGCGCAGGGGTGATATTGTTTCTCGGCTAGTCACAAGCACGCGGTAAGCCCGGATATCTATTCCGGCATGCGAGGTATGGTTTGAGTGAAAGCAATAAACCGGGCAGCGATAGTGCTGAGGCCAAAGGCGCGGTTTTTAGAATTCAGTGGAAGCACAGATGTGCTGGATTGTGTAACGGTACTCGTGCCTGACCTGCAGAGTGCCGAAGAGTGTATCGCCTATATAACCACAAATCAGCGCTTTGCATACGTATTCAAAGACGCCCTTGGCGACACAGGTAAAGAAGAGAGCGGCTTTCCTGACTATAACTCACTTGACGTCTTTTTGGAGTGGTTCGATCTGGAATATCACGGAGTCATCTACGACTGTGCGGATGATTATTTGGCTCTTGGGCAAAGCAAATATGACGTGTATTTTAGGGACGGTGTGCCGAATTGGTATATTGGCTCTGCTGGTCTCTTGAGTGAGGCCGAGTGGGAGCAACTTAGAGCGCTCGATGCATTTCCAAATTTCGAGCCAGGGTATAGTAACCAAGATGAGGAAGAGGGAAAGTAATATTTCCGGCTATGTAAGAGCGCATAAAGCGATGATATGCACTGTGGGTGTAGTTCAAGGGCGCAGTTCTCGATTGATTAGCACCCACACATCCCCTGGCACGTTGGCGCTGTAATCGGCATTCCATTCATCGGGCCGGTCGCTCGCACTAATATAGCCAAACAGCGCGACCATCGTTGCCATACCCGCACTCTTCCCTGCCTCGATATCGCGCTGGGCGTCGCCCACATAGAGGCATACCTCAGGCGTGCTACCTGCTTCGTGACAGGCATATAGCAGCGGTTCTGGATGGGGTTTATTGACCTTCAGCGTATCCCCACTGACGACACTCGCTGCACGCTTCTCCAACCCAAGCCCTGCCATCAACGGCTCGGTAAATCGGCGTGGTTTGTTGGTCACCACACCCCATTTGCGCCCACTCGACTCGATGGCGTCGAGCACCTCGTGCATACCGGGAAACAGCACGGTGTGGCGAGCCACGTTGTCGGCGTAGATCGCCAGTAGGCGGTCGCGGCGTCGGTTGAATTCGGGGTGGTTGTCGTCGATAGCGTAGCAGTGGCGGATCATCTGCGCCGTGCCATGCGAGACGGAGGGTCGGATCTGGACGAAGGGGAGGGGGGCGAGCCCCTCCTCTTCACGTACCTGATTGAGGGCCCAGGCGAGGTCGAGGGCGGTGTCGGCGAGGGTGCCGTCGAGGTCGAAGAGGATGGTGTCGAAGCGTTGGCTCACACCTCGGCCTCATCGCTCTCTGGACCCACTTCGTCTTGACTGGTGGGTCGTACACAGGCACAGAGATAGTTGACGTCGAGGTCGCGACCCAGGGAGTAGGTGCGCGAGAAGGGGTTGTAGCTCATGCCGTTGAGCTCGACCATCTCCAGGCCCGCGTGGCGCGCCCAGCTCTCCAGCTCCGAGGGGCGGATGAACTTGGCGTAGTCGTGAGTGCCCTTGGGCAGCATGCGCAGGATGTACTCGGCGCCGACCACGGCCAGGGCGTAGGCCTTGGGGTTGCGGTTGATGGTGGAGAAGAAGACCTTGCCGCCGGGCTTGACCAGCTTGTGGCAGGCGGCGATGACGGCGGCGGGGTCGGGGACGTGCTCCAGCATCTCCATGCAGGTGACCACGTCGAAGGCGCCGGGCATCTCTTCGGCCAGCTGCTCGACGGGGACGCGGCGGTACTCCACCTCAAGGCCAGACTCCAGCAGGTGCAGGCGTGCCACCGAGAGCGGCGCCTCACCCATGTCGATGCCCATCACCTCGGCGCCCAGCTCGGCCATCGCCTCGGAGAGGATGCCGCCGCCACAGCCGACGTCGAGCACCTTCTTACCCGCCAGCGGGGCGCGGCGGTCGATGTAGTCGAGGCGCAGGGGGTTGATGTCGTGCAGCGGTTTGAACTCGCTGTTGCGGTCCCACCAGCGGCTGGCGAGCTGTTCGAACTTCTCTACCTCGGCGTGATCGACATTGGCGCTCATGGTCATCTCCTGGGGGCGAATGTGCCACGGAGACACGTAGGACACGGAGTGGGTGGTGTTGGTACAAGGTCTTCGCACGCTTACCCGTCTTCTCTGTGTCCTCCGTGCCTCCGTGGCTAATCTTTAATGGGCCTGCTGGTCAGCCGCCTGGATCTTCTCGCGCCAGGCGTGGGTGCGGGTGAGGATCGCCTGTTCATCGAGGGTGGTGAGTTGGCCTGACTTGAGCAGACGCTTGCCCGCCACCCAGACATCGCTCACCTGCTCGCGCCCGGTGGCGTAGACCAGTTGTGACACCGGATTGTAGAGGGGTTGGCTGGTCAATGCACTCATGTCGATGGCCGCCAGGTCCGCCGCCTTACCCGGCTCGATGGAACCAATCTCGCGCTCCAGGCCGAGGGCACGGGCACCACCGAGGGTGGCCATTTCCAGTGCGGCGTGGGCGGGCATGGCGGTGGGGTCGCCCGCTACCCCCTTGGCCAGCAGGGCGGCGCTGCGCAGCTCACCGAGCATGTCCAGGTCGTTGTTACTCGCCGCGCCGTCGGTGCCGAGGCAGAGGTTGACCTCAGCGGCCTGTAATTTGGCTACCGGACAGAAGCCGCTGGCGAGCTTGAGGTTAGACTCCGGACAGTGCGCGACATGCACCCCGGCCTGTGCGATGCGGGCGATCTCCGCATCTGTGAGTTGAGTCATGTGCACGGCCAAGAGGCGAGGGGTGAGTAGTCCGAGTGCGTCGAGACGCGCCAGTGGCCGCATGCCGAATCGCTCCTCGCTCTGGAGGCACTCGAAGGCGGTCTCGTGCACGTGCATGTGGATCGGGATATCCAGCTCTTCGGCGTACATCGCCACTTTTTCTAGTGGCCCGTCGGAGACGGTGTAGGGGGCGTGGGGGGCGAAGGCTGCGGTGATGAGTGGGTTGCCTTTGAACTGCTCGTATAGCGTCAGTGCTTTGTGCAGATAGTCGTCGGCGTTCTGCGCCCAGGCGGTGGGGAAGTCGATGACGATGAGCCCCATCACCCCGCGCATACCGGCGCTGCTGGCCACCCGCGCTACTTCGTCGGCGTAGAAGTACATATCGTTGAAGCAGGTGGTGCCGCAGCGGATCATCTCTGCTACGGCGAGCTCGGCGCCATCGCGGATGAAGGGGGGCGAGACCCACCTCCCCTCGGCGGGCCAGATGTGGTTCTGCAGCCAATCCATCAGCGCCAGATCGTCGGCGATGCCGCGCAACAGCGCCATCGAGGCGTGGCCATGGGCGTTGACCAGACCTGGGATGAGCAGGTGTTCGCCCAAGTCGTGTCGCTGTGCCGGGGTGTAGGTGGTCTCTGCCTCCGTCACGGGCAACACGGCGAGGATGCGGCCGTTGTGCACGGCCACGGCGTGCCGCTCAAGCACTACCCCAGTGGGGACGACAGGGACAATCCAGCGGGCGGTGATGAGGGTGTCGATGGCGTGCATCAGCGGGCGGTTCCTGCGTAAGTGGGAACTCGGCACGCTACCGGATGGGGACCATGAGGGCAAGTTCCCGCGCGTCACGGCACGCCGACGCTGTTCGGTGTCGAAGTGAGGCTGGCTGTGCCGTGGCAGTAGGTGCGATGCTCAGGCGAGTGGCGACTTGATCGCCATGATGCGCGAGATCTCGTAGAAGAGGGTGTCGAGGCCTGCCTCAAGGTCGCTGAAATCGCCGCCCTTGAAGCGGCGATCGAGCTCCTGGGCGACGGAGCGCAGGGCGGGTACGCCACAATAGGCCGTGGCACCATTGATGCTATGAACTTCTGCGCGGATGGTATCATGGTCGCCTCTGACGAGGGCGCCCTTGATGATCTCGGTGCGGGTGGCGAGGTCTACGAGGAGCATGCGGAACAGCTCTTCGGCCAGCTCGGCGTTACCCCCCACCTGTTCTAGGGCTAATTCTCGGTCGACAATCTTGTTCATGGCTATCATCATCGCACTCCTTGCGGTAGGAAGCATAGGGTTCGTTGCGGTTTGCCCGGGTAGCGGGCATGTGATTGGCGGCAATTCCTACCACCTTGTTGAGATGGGGTGTGACCCAGGTGCATTTATACAGCCACCTTCCCTAGCGTGGTATAAGATAATTCCTACGCGTAAAGTCCGAATTCGTTGTAATCATCACTCTTCGACAGGAACAAGCCCATGGCATATCCCACAATCGAGGCCTTTGTCGGTTCTACCCCACTGGTGCGTCTGCAGCGGCTAGTGCCCGCCGCGGGGGGCAATACGGTGTTGGTGAAGCTGGAGGGCAACAACCCTGCCGGTTCAGTGAAGGATCGACCGGCCCTGTCGATGATCACGCGCGCCGAGGCACGCGGGGATATCAAGCCCGGTGATACCTTGATCGAGGCCACCAGTGGCAATACCGGTATCGCGCTAGCGATGGCCGCTGCCATCAAGGGTTATCGAATGGTGCTGATTATGCCCGATAACATGACCGTCGAACGGCGAGCCGCCATGCGTGCCTATGGCGCCGAACTGGTGCTGGTGCCCAAGGAGGCGAGTATGGAGGGGGCGCGTGACCTGGCCGATCGGATGGCCGCAGAGGGCAGGGGCATCGTGCTCGACCAATTCGCCAACCTGGACAATCCGGTGGCCCACTACGAGGGTACCGGCCCCGAGATCTGGCGCGATACCCACGGGCAGGTCACCCACTTTGTCAGTGCCATGGGGACGACGGGGACGATCATGGGCAATTCGCGCTATCTCAAGGAGCAGAATCCGGCGATCCAGATCGTCGGAGTACAGCCCACCGAGGGCGCCTCCATCCCGGGGATCCGGCGCTGGCCCAAAGAGTACCTGCCGACCATCTTCGAAGAGAGCCGTGTCGATGTGACGCTGGACATCTCCCAGGCCGAGGCGGAGGAGACCACCCGCCAGCTGGCCGCCCGAGAGGGGATCTTCTGCGGCATCTCTTCAGGTGGTGCCGTGGCCGCCGCGCTGAAGCTGGCCGGTGAGCTCGAGAACGCCACCATCGTGGCGATCATCTGCGACCGTGGCGATCGCTATCTCTCCACCGGCGTCTTCCCCGCTGAATAACTTCCGCCCCTAACCGACGAGTACCTCATGGCCAAACGTTCGCGCCGTCGCCCTCTGCCCGAGGGCTGTTTCCCCATTACCATCGACAACCTCTCTCACGACGGTCGCGGCGTTGGCCGGGTCGAGGGCAAGGCGGTCTTCGTGCAAGGCGCGCTGCCCGGGGAGCGGGTGGAGTTCGAGTATCTGGAGCGGCGTAAGGACTTCGATATCGGTCTCTGCGTCGAGGTCCTGGAGGCCTGCGCGGATCGGGTCGAGCCCGGTTGCGCCCACTTCAACCTCTGTGGCGGCTGCTCGCTACAGCACATGTCGCCCGAGGCGCAGATCGCCGCCAAGCAGACCCAACTGCTGAGCAACTTCGCACACCTAGGCAAGGTGACACCTGCCGAGATCTTGCCGCCGCTCACTGGCCCCCACTGGGGCTATCGGCGCAAGGCGCGCATGGGCGTACGCTATGTGATCAAAAAAGAGAAGATGCTGGTGGGCTTTCGCGAGAAGCGCAGCGGGTACTTGGCTGAGCTGGAGCAGTGCCCGGTGCTACACCCGCGCATTGGTGAGCACCTGCAGGAGCTGGCTGGACTGCTCGCCTCGCTGGAGGCCTACCTGCGCATCCCACAGCTGGAGGTGGCGGTGGACGATACGCGTGCCGCAATCGTCGTGCGTAACCTCGACCCGCTGAGCGAGGTGGATGCCCAGCGCCTGCGCGACTACGCCGAGCAGAGCGGCAACGCCATCTTTCTTCAGCCCGGCGGCCCCGATACCGTTGCGCCGCTCTGGCCGGAGCAGGTGGAGCTGGCCTACACCCTCCCGGCCTACGACCTGCGCATGGTCTTCGAGCCCACCGATTTCACCCAGGTCAACCTCGACATCAACCGTGCCATGCTCGACCATGCCCTCGGCCTGCTCGACCCGCAGCCCGGCGAGCGCATCCTCGACCTCTTCTGTGGCCTCGGCAACTTCACCCTGCCGCTGGCGCGTCGTGCCAGTGCGGTGGTGGGGGTGGAGGGGGACGCCGGACTCATCGAACGCGCCCGCGCCAACGCCGCGCGCAACGGCATCAGCAACGCCGAGTTCCATTGCGCCGATCTGGCCAAGGAGCTGGAGGGGGCCAGCTGGTGGTCCAAGGGCTTCGACAAGGTGCTGCTCGACCCGGCGCGTAGTGGCGCGCTGGAGGCGCTGCCCTACATCGCCCGCCTCGGCGTCAAGCGCATCGTCTACGTCTCCTGCAACCCCGCCACCCTGGCGCGTGATGCCGGGGAGTTGGTGCACACGCATGGGTATCGGCTGCTCAAGGCGGGGGTGATGGATATGTTCCCGCATACCGCGCACGTGGAGTCGATCGCGCTGTTCGAAAAGGCGTGAGGCCTAGAGCAGCTCGGTATCCTCGTGGCGGTAGGCCGGTGCGCAGCAACAGAGCAGTACCAGCTCCTCCTCACAGGTGTTAAGGAGGCTGTGCGCGGTGCCGGGGGGGATGGCCACGGCGTCTCCCGCCTGCACGGTGAAGCGCTCATCGCCGAGGCGCATCTCGCCACTCCCGGCCAAAAAGTAGTAGAGCTCCTCTGTTACATGGTGGCGATGCAGCAGCGTCTCGCCCCCCACTGGCACGCGCGCTTCGGCCAGGGATTGATTGCGCACCGGGTGGTGTTGGGGGTGGAGCAGCTCGCGGATGGTGGAGTCGTCGCGGGTGATGTAGGGCGTGCAGTCGGTGTAATGGCTGGTGGGACGGGTCATGCATCTCTCCAGTTAACAGATTCGGGGCCATTGGCTACCATGGGGCCACATTCGCGTACAGGATAGAGTCCCATGGGCACAGAGATCGAACGCAAATTCCTCGTCACCGATGAGGGCTGGCGCACGCAGGCCGACGTCGGCACCCGCTTTCGCCAGGGTTATCTGGTCGGTTCTGGGCACGCCTCGGTGCGCGTGCGTCTGGAGGGCGAGGTGGCCAAGCTCAATATCAAGGGGGCTACCCTCGGTATCAAGCGCCTCGAATACGAATACGAGATACCCGTCGACGAGGCCAATGAGCTGCTGAGTCAACTCTGCGCCAAGCCCCTTATCGCGAAGACCCGCTACTGTGTCCCGCATGGGCACCACGTCTGGGAGGTCGATGTGTTCGAGGGGGACAACGCCGGATTGGTGGTGGCCGAGGTGGAGCTGAGCGACGAGCACGAGATCTTCTCCATCCCGCCTTGGGCCGGAGAGGATGTCTCCCACGACGCGCGCTACTACAACGTCTCCCTGGTCGACCACCCTTACAAGGACTGGTGATGCGCTGCGAGGTCTCCATCGCCGACCAGCACCTCGTGCTCATCGAGCAGGGGCGGCAGGTGGCGGAGTACTCCGTCTCCACCGCCCTCAATGGCGCCGGTGAGCAGATGGGGAGCGGCTGTACGCCACGGGGCGAGCACCGCCTGCGCATCCGTATCGGGGCGGGGTGTGCGCGTGGCACGGTCTTCGTTGGACGCCGCCCCACTGGGGAGATCTACACACCCGAGCTGGCCGCACGCCACCCCGAGCGCGACTGGATCCTCACCCGCATCCTCTGGCTCACCGGCTGTGAGCCAGGGCGTAACCGGGGTGGTAGCGTCGATACCCTACGCCGCTATATCTACATCCACGGTACCCCCTCCAGTGAACCGATGGGCGTGCCGCGCTCCCACGGCTGCATCCGTATGCATGACGCGCCGCTCTTGGAGCTGTTCGCCCGCCTACCGGATAATTGTCCGATCCTGATCCGCTGACCCACCGCCCTACGCAAAGGAACCCCCATGACCCTAGGTCCGGTAATGCTCGACTTGAAAGGCACTGAACTGGAGCCGGAGGAGCGCGAGCTGCTCAAACACCCGCTGGTGGGGGGGGTGATCCTCTTCACCCGCAACTATGCCAATCCGGAGCAACTCGCCGCCTTGGTCAAAGAGATCCATGCCCTGCACGACCCAGGGCTGTTGGTGGCAGTGGACCACGAGGGGGGGCGGGTACAGCGCTTTCGCGACGGCTTCACCGCGCTGCCCGCCGCACGCCAGTTTGGCAAGATCTACGACAAAGACCCGAAACGGGCCCGCCACCTGGCCCAGCAGGGGGGCTGGCTCATGGCCAGCGAGCTGCGTGCGGTGGGGGTCGACTTCAGCTTCGCCCCGGTGCTCGATATCGACCGCTCGGTGAGTCGCGTGATCGGTGACCGTGCCTTCCACTCCGACCCGCAGGCCGCCGCCGACCTGGCCGGGGCCTACATGCTCGGCATGCGCGAGGCGGGCATGGCGGCGGTGGGCAAGCACTTCCCCGGCCATGGGGGGGTGCGTGCCGACTCCCATGTCGAGGTGCCGGTGGATAAGCGACCCCTGGTCGATATCTGGGCCGAGGACATCATCCCCTTCGAGCGCATGATCGCCAATGGTCTGGCCGGGGTGATGCCCGCGCATGTCATCTACGAGGCGGTCGACCTCAACCCGGCCGGCTTCTCCTACTACTGGTTGCACGAGGTGCTACGCATCAAGCTCGGCTTCCAGGGGGTGATCTTCAGTGACGACCTCTCCATGGCCGGGGCCGGTGTCGTGGGCGATCACGTGGCACGGGCCGAGATGGCACTCTACGCGGGCGTCGACATGGTGCTCATTTGCAACCACCGTAAGGGGGCTATCAAGGTGCTCGACAACCTCAAGGTGAGTGCCAACCCCGTGGTCTACAGTCGCCTGGCGCGCATGCACGGTCGGCACAAGCTCACCCGCCAGGAGCTTACCGGCGGTGAACACTGGAAGCAGGCGAGTGCGGCACTGGCCGCCTTGGGGCAGGGTGGTGACGACCTCTTTGCTTGAGCTGGCGCAGGGCGTGGAGGGCAATAGCGGCGCGTACGTGCTGCATCTACGGCTGCCGCGCGCCATCTGTGTGCACATTGGCCGCTTGGGTGAGCAGCGGTTGCGTGCCGGGCACTACCTCTACGTCGGCAGTGCCCTGCGCGGTCTGCAGCAACGGGTTGACCGGCACACCCGTTTGGGGCGCGAAAAAGTGGGCAAGCTCCACTGGCATATCGACTACCTCCTGGTGCACCCAGAGGTGAAGTTGACGCGTCGCGAACTATACCCCGGCGCGCAAGAGTGCCGCCTCTCCCAGGCCTTTGCAGGCGACCCGCACTACGCAGCGCCACTGCCTGGTTTCGGCGCGACCGACTGTACCATGGGCTGCCCGAGTCACCTCTACCGACGGCTTCCTGTACGAGAACAGGCGTAACGGTAATCCGAGGTGCTATCCGGTGGGGAGGAACGCCAAGCAGCCGCTGGTGGGTTGGCGTCCCTAGGGCGTTTGTCTACCCCAGGGAGTCAGAAGGGACTCAGAAGCGATGTGTACGCATGGCCGATTGCAGCCCTCTGAACCCTGGGATTGGTGGCGGTACAGCGCTTTGCGCATGCCTCCATCGCCTCGGTTGCGCTATGTAGCGAGGGCCTGCTGGATGGCGACCATGTAACGTTCGATGACCGAGGCCTCACGCTGCATGAGGGAGCGGGCCTGTTGGCCTAGGCGTGCCAAGGCCAGCGGGTCGTCCCAGAGCTTGGATAGGGCGGTGGCCAACTCGTCTGCCCCCGCTAATTGCAACACCCCCCCTGCCTCCTTCAGTCGGGCCGTCTCACTGGCAAAGTTCTCCATGTGTGGCCCGACGATGACCGCCTTGCCCAATGCGGCAGGCTCCAGTAGGTTGTGGCCGCCCTTGGCGACGAACGAACCGCCCATCACCACCAAGCGGGCCCCCGCGATAAGGTGGCCCAGCTCGCCCAAGGTGTCGGCCAGATAGATCCGGGTCCCCGCCGCGACAGGCTCACCGAGGCTGCGCCGGGCGACCGGCTGTTCGAACGGGGCCAGGTCTCGCAGGATCACCTCGGCACGTCGAGGATGGCGAGGGGCGATCACCAACAGGGGGGGCTCGGGGAGTTTGAGCCACTGCTCCACGATGAGCCGCTCCTCTGCCTCACGACTGGAGGCGAGCAGGAGATAGTCGCGGCCCAGCACCATCGGCTCTGGTGCTGGTGTATCTGAGGCGGCGAACTTCAGGTTGCCTAGGACCTCGGCCCGCGCGCTGGGCATACCCAGGGCGAGATAGCGCTCAAGGTCGGCCTGATCGCGGGCGAGGAGCCGTGTGACGTGGCCGAGTGTCTCGGCATAGAGGCGGCGCAACCAGGGGGCGGCGTTGAGCGTGCGTGGCGATAAGCGGGCGTTGAGTATCAGAAGCGGCAGATTGCGTGCGGCAACCTCGGCGTAGAGGTTTGGCCAGAGTTCGGTCTCGACCAGCAATAGGGCGCGTGGGCGGTGTAGTTCGAGGAAGTGCCTCACGCGACATGGCCAGTCGATGGGCAGAAAGGCGTGGTCGATCGTTTCACCCAGCGCGGCCCTCAGCGCCGCCGCGCCGGTCGGCGTGGTTGTGGTCACCAGGAGTGGCCACTCGGGATGGCGCCCACGCAGCGCACGCAGGAGCGGCAGTACGGCGTTGACCTCACCGACCGAGGCGGCGTGGATCCAGAGCCGATCTTTGGTGTAGGCCGGGGTGAGGGCCAGACGCCCACGCAGGTAACCCGCTGCACGCTGTCTACGCCCCTGCCAGTAGGTATAGGCGAGGATGAGTGGCGCGAGCAGGGTGAGCAGGGCACGATAGCGCCAGCGGTCCAGGCGGTGGGCGCGGCTCATGCGTAGCGGTCGGGGCCGCCGTCCGGGCGTGAGCGGAAGCGCCGATGGAGCCAGAGGTACTGCTCTGGGTGCTCACGTACCGCCGCCTCGATGAACTGGTTGACGCGGGTGGCATCGGCCACCTCGTCATCGCTGGGGAAGTGCTCCCAGGCGGGGAGGATGTAGAGGTCGTAACCGCTGTCATCCGCACGGCGCACTGGGTAGTAGGGGACCACACGGGCGCCGGTCATGCGCGCGAACCGACTGGTGGCGGTGACGGTGGCGGTGGGTACGCCGAAGAAGGGGGCATAGACGGCGTTCTTCTCACCGAAGTCCTGGTCCGGGGCGTACCAGCAGACCAGACCCTCCCGGAGGCCACGGAGCATTCCGCGTACGTCGTGGCGCTGTACGGCGCGAATGTAGTGGGTGCGCCGCGCCGTGGACATCACCGCCTCGAACAGAGGGTTCTTGCGCTGCTCCTTGTACATCACCTGGAACGGCTGCTGAGGGGCGAGCAGGCGTCCGCCGATCTCCAGGCTGAGCATATGGCAGCTGAGCAGGATCACGCCACGTCCCAAGGCGGCGGCGTTGTGCAGGTGTTCGATGCCGTGCAGTGTGCCGAGGCGCGCCAGCCGTTCAGGCCTCCCCCACCAGGCCAGGCCACTCTCGAACAGCGCCATGCCCATGCCCTCGAACTGCGCCCGGATGATGCGCTCGCGTTGCTCGGTGGGGAGGTCGGGTAGGCAGAGGTCGAGGTTCACCTCGACGATGTGTCGGCGCCGCGCCAGCAGGTGCATCAACGGTCGACCGAGGGCGCGACCGAGGCGCATCTGTGTGCGGTAAGGCAGCCTGATCAGCAGGCGCAGGAGGCCCAGCGCCAACCAGGTGGGCCAGTGGCGTGGGGCGAGGAGCACGCCTGCCGTGGAAGGGGGAGACTCGGCCACGATCAGGCGATGGGTTGCCGGACCCCGCGGCG
The DNA here is from genome assembly GCA_003252455.1 of Gammaproteobacteria bacterium. Taxonomy (GTDB): domain Bacteria; phylum Pseudomonadota; class Gammaproteobacteria; order Thiohalomonadales; family Thiohalomonadaceae; genus SZUA-467. The sequence goes on along the minus strand of QKED01000051.1, from coordinate 24,535 downwards.
CTCGGCCATCTTCTGGCCCAGCCCCTTCAGCTCGCGCGCCGAGAGGATGTGCTGCGCCACGTCGAGGATCTCTTCGTCCTCGAAGTCGGCGTGGCGGCGATTGTGCTCGGCAAACTGCTGGCAGAGGGTGACGAAGTGCGCTGGATCGTCGATGGGGCGGGTGCGGATCAGCAGAGGCCCCAGCTCGGCCCAGAGCGCATCCTGCTCGGCGTGCTCCTTGCGCAGGCGGTGTACGCGGTCGGCGAGCTTGAGTGAGGTGCGTGCCAGGTGCGGGAAGAGGTCTTTCTCCTCGTCCTCGTGGTGGTGTTTGCCTGCAGTGGAGAAGTAGCGGTAGATGGTCCCCGCACTCCTCTTGGCCTCCTCGTCCATGCCCTGCTCCGCGATGTGTGAGGCCAGGCGCAGCAGCCCATCGCACTGCAGGCGGATACGCTGATGGCAGGCACGCAGCAGTCCGAGGGGGTCGTCGAAATCGGGGGCCGCAGGGCCGAGGAGGGAGTCACTCATGAGGGTCGCTTTCGGTCGCTGGGGTTACTTGATCAAGGCGGAGATGGCCTTGAACTGCTCGTGCTTGGCGTCACGCATCCACTCGAACAGTACCGATTCGGTGTTGGTCACCGTGATACCGATGCTGGAGAGGCGTTGTAGGGCGTTGTCTCGATGGAAGTGGTTGCGTGAGCAGACCGCATCGGCGACGACGAAGACCTGGTAGTTGTTCTCATGCAACTGGACGGCGGTTTGCAGCACACAGATGTGTGCCTCCATGCCGGTGATGATGATCTGCGGGCGCTGGTCGGCGGGCAGGAGTTCGGTGAACGCATTGCAGGCGACGCAGCTGAAGCTGGTCTTCTCCGCCAACTGGCGGGCGTGCTGGGTGTGCTCCTGCAGGGCATCTACGGTTGGGCCGAGTCCCTTGGGGTACTGCTCGCTGATATAGAGGGGGATAGAGAGCAGGCGTGACGCCTCGGCGAGGGCGTGGCTGTTGCGGATTACCTGGGCCTTCTCGTTTGGCTCCATGCTGGAGGCGAGGCGTGTCTGGAGGTCGATCAGCAGCAGTTGGCTCTGCGGTGTGCAGTTGATCAGCGGGCGGTAACTCATGCGGGCATCTCCCCTGCGCGGTGAAGGACAGGGGCGTAGTGTGTCAGGCGGATGGCGTGGCGACAACCGCTACGATGGGGTAGGCGGCCCGCTGCGGGCCGCCTCAATCAGGTGCCTTGCTCGATCAGTCGAGCCACTGGTTGATCGCCTCAAGGTCGGTCAGTGCCAGGGTGCCAGCGGCCTGCTTGAGGGCCAGGGTCGCGATCAGGTAGTCATAGCGGGCACCGGCGTAGTTGCTCTGCGCGGCGTAGAGGGCGCGTTGGGAGTCGAGCACGTCGACGGCAGTACGGGTGCCCACCTCGAACCCCGCCTCGGTGGCACGCAGTGCCGTCTGGGCCGAGGCGAGCGACTGTTTGAGTGCCTGCACCTGGCTCTTGGCGGCGAGAACGCCGAGGTAGGCGCTACGCACCTCACGCTCGGTGGCTCGCACCTGCTGATCGAGCCCCTCCTGCGCCTGCACCAGTTGGGCGCGAGCCTGACGGCTCTGGGCGGTGATGCGTCCACCGGTATAGAGCGGCAGGGAGAACTGAATTGCGACGCTGGTGGTGTTGCCCTCGACGCCGGAGGCGCTGACGTCGCTCTGGTCGCTGTAGGCGTGGCTCGCCACCAGGTCCAGGGTCGGGTTGCTGCTGGCGGAGACGCGCTGCAGCGTCTGATCGGCCAGGGTCACCGAGGCACGGGTCGCGATGAGGGAGAGGTTCTCGGCCAGGGCGGTCTCGACCCACTCGTCGATGTTGGCCGGTTCCGGGGTGAGCAGCGGCATCTCGCCATTGAGCTTGGCCAGTGAGTCGGGGATGGTGGCGGTGATCTCGCGAAGACCCTCGCGGGCGGTATCCACGGCGTTGCGTGCGACGATCTCGGCGGCCACCGTGGCGTCGTAGCGCGCCTGGGCCTCGTGCACGTCGGTGATGGCGATGAGGCCGACATCGAAGCGCTGCTTGGTCTGCTTGAGCTGTTGCTCGACCGCCTTCTTTTCGGCCTGTGCCGAGGCGAGGTTGTCTTGCGCGCGCAGTACGCTGAAGTAGGCGTCGGCGGTGCGCAGCAGCAGGCCCTGGTCGGCGGCGTCACGCTGGGCAGCGGCCTGGGCGATCTGGGTGTCGGCCTGCTCCAGTTGGACGTAGTAGTCCTTATGGTAGAGGGCCTGGGAGAGGCTCAAGCTGTAACCGGTGGTGGTGTAGGTCTTCTCGGCGCTGGCCGGTTGCTTGATATCGCTGTAGCTGCGCGCGATGTTGGCGGAGAGGTTGATCTGTGGCAACAGGCTGGAACGGGCCAGGGGACGCCCCTCGCTGGCGGCCTGATAGGCGGCCTCGGCGGCGCGCAGCTGCGGATCGCTTCGCTGGGCCTGCTGGTAGAGTTCGAGGAGATCTTCCGCGCCGGCAGTGGCGCTGACCAGGAGGCCGAGCAGGCCGAGACTGGTGGAAAGGGTGTGGCGCATCGCTGTATAGACCTCGCATGGGCGGGTATCCGCAGCAGGCGGATACCAAGGGATAAAGGGGGGAGACCGGCCCGTCGGCCAGTCGGATTCGGGTCGTTATCGACTCGAAATCCACCGCAATTTCTATGGGTTAGCGGCTATATTAGGCCGATCTTATAGTTGTGCAAGCCCATGCGAGGGCGATTATCGCAACTTGACGTTTCCTTTCGCTTCTAGGGTGGAGGAGTTCACATCTTTTAAAGCACGAAGCGCTGGGTGCGAGGGGCGTGTTGCAGGGCCGGGAGGACGGTCTCGAATAGCACCTCAAGCCGCCATTCGCGCTCGCTGACACGGGTGACGAGGGTCGCCTCCATCACCGGGGCGTCACCGACCACCACGAACATGCGTCCACCGACCTTGAGGTTCTCCTTCAGACCGCTATTGAGTTCGGGCACGGAGCCGCCGACCACGACGATATCGAAGCGCTCCTGGCCGGCCCAACCGCTGGCAGCGTTGCCGTTGTCGAGGGTGACGTTGCGGATGGAGGCGGCACTCAGGCGGTTGGCCGCCTCGGCGGTGAAGTCGTTGTGCAGGTCGATGCTGAGCACACTGCCACGGTGCGCAGAGCGGGCGAGGAGGGCGGTGAGATAGCCGCTGCCGGTGCCGATCTCCAACACCCTGTGGTCCGGCAGGATGCGCAGGGCCTGGAGCAGCTTGGCCTCGATCTTCGGTGCCAGCATGGTCTCGCCATGGCCGAGGGGGATCTCGATATCCTGGAAGGCGAGGGTGCGGTATGCGTCGGGGACGAAATCCTCTCGCGGGGTATTGGCGATGAGGTCGAGCACCTGCTGGTCGAGCACATCCCAAGGACGGATCTGCTGTTCGATCATGTTGTGGCGGGCGGTATCGAAGTCCAAATTGGCCATGTTGTTGAGTCCAGGTCTTGGTGGGCTAGCGTAAGTGGCTGGAGGTTAAGGGGTTTGATAAGCAAGAGCAAGTGATCAGCCTAGATAGAATAACTTACTGTTATACGCAGTTATATCCTTGCCCCGGTCGATACACTATACTGGGGGCCACACAGCTGGGGGTGCCGCCTAACTCTGGGCGCGCTGAGAGAGACCCTTCGTACCTGATCCGGGTAGTGCCGGTGTAGGGAAGCGTGCCTGCTCTCATCCCCGGTATTTTCTCGCCTCGCACCGGGTCCGCCCGGTCACACCGGAGTCCAGCATGAGTGCAGTCCCTGAAGAGTTCCTCGGCCAGACCGCCAAGGTCGATGACGCCTCCATCCAGCCGTTCCCCAACTCGCGCAAGGTCTATGTGCAGGGTTCGCGTCCGGACATCCGTGTGCCCATGCGTGAGATCACCCTCACCGACACCGTCACCAGCCGCAGCACCGAGCACAACCCGGCGCTCACCGTCTATGACACCTCTGGTCCCTACTCCGACCCGAGTGTGACCATCGACATTCGCCAGGGCCTCGCCGACATCCGCACCGCCTGGATCGAGGAGCGTGGTGACACCGAGGTGCTCGCTGCACAGACCTCCGAGTATGGCCGCGAACGCGCCAACGACAACCAGCTCGACAGGCTGCGCTTCCCTGGCCACAAGCGCCAACCGCGCCGCGCCAAGGCGGGCGCCAACGTCTCGCAGATGCACTACGCGAAAAAGGGCATCATCACCCCAGAGATGGAGTATGTGGCGATCCGCGAGAACCTGCGTTTAGAGGAGTACAAGCAGTTCCTCGCCGAGCAGCACCCCGGCCAGAGCTTTGGTGCCAGCCTGCCCGACGCCATCACCGCCGAGTTCGTGCGTGACGAGATCGCCCGTGGCCGCGCCATCATCCCGGCCAACATCAACCACACCGAGCTGGAGCCGATGATCATCGGCCGCAACTTCCTGGTGAAGATCAACGGCAACCTCGGCAACTCCGCCCTCGGCTCCTCCATCGAGGAGGAGGTGGCGAAGATGACCTGGGGCATCCGCTGGGGCGCCGACACCATCATGGACCTCTCCACCGGCAAGAACATCCACGAGACGCGCGAGTGGATCGTGCGCAACTCCCCCGTGCCCATCGGCACCGTGCCCATCTACCAGGCGCTGGAGAAGGTCAACGGCAAGGCCGAGGAGCTCACCTGGGAGCTGTTCCGCGACACCCTCATCGAGCAGGCGGAGCAGGGCGTCGACTACTTCACCATCCACGCCGGGGTGCTGCTGCGCCATATCCCCATGACCGCCAAGCGCGTCACCGGCATCGTCTCGCGTGGCGGCTCGATCATGGCCAAGTGGTGCCTGGCGCACCACAAAGAGAACTTCCTCTACACCCACTTCGAGGAGATCTGCGCGATCATGAAGGCCTACGACGTGGCCTTCTCCCTGGGTGACGGCCTGCGCCCCGGCTCCCTCGCCGACGCCAACGACGCCGCCCAGTTCGGCGAGCTGGAGGCCCTCGGCGAGCTGACCAAGATCGCCTGGAGGCACGACGTGCAGGTGATGATCGAGGGCCCCGGCCATGTGCCGATGCACATGATCAAGGAGAACATGGACAAGCAGCTCAAGGAGTGCGACGAGGCCCCGTTCTACACCTTGGGGCCGCTCATTACCGACATCGCCCCCGGCTACGACCACATCACCTCCGGCATCGGCGCGGCGATGATCGGCTGGTACGGCTGCGCCATGCTTTGCTACGTCACCCCCAAGGAGCACCTCGGTCTGCCCAACAAGGACGACGTCAAGGAGGGCATCATCACCTACAAGATCGCCGCCCACGCCGCCGACCTGGCCAAGGGTCACCCCGGCGCGCAGATCCGCGACAACGCCATGTCCAAGGCGCGCTTCGAGTTCCGCTGGGAGGACCAGTTCAACATCGGTCTCGACCCCGACCGGGCGCGTGCATTCCACGACGCCACCCTGCCCAAGGATGCGCACAAGGCGGCCCACTTCTGTTCTATGTGCGGCCCGCAGTTCTGCTCCATGAAGATCACCGAGGAGGTGCGGGAGCTGGCGCGTAGCGAGGGGATCAGTGAAGAGGAGGCTCGGAAGAAGGGTATGCAAGAGAAGTCGGTCGAATTCACTGGCAGCGGGGCGGAGGTCTATCACAAGCTCTGAGCCGAGGGGGTCACGCTTGCGACAAGACCCGGTTCACGCTTCAAGCAAAAGATAGGCCTAACGGTGGGGGTTGAAGGCGGGTTCACACTTTCTCACGCTGCACTAATGCAGACTGGGGTCACAGACTTGGGTTATTCGACCAGGTCGAAGAACAATTCCTCAGTAATCATGGAGCGTGTGATGATCGCGAATATGAAGATGACCACCCTGGGCCTGGTGATCGGTCTCGCCTTTGGCGCCACCAAGGTGTGGGCCGAAGACCTCGCCTGTAGCGATGAACTGGGCACCTTGGTGCGTGGCCAGTTCTCTACCAACGTAGTCAACCGCGAGCCTGCGGACGAGCTCTCTGCGATCCCTAGTGGTCTGGAGCGTCTCTACTACTTCACCGAGATCCAGGGCGCCACCGGTGCCTCTTTCACCTATGAGTGGTCCCATGATGGCGAGGTAGTCGCTGAGGTCCCGCTGAAGGTCCAGGCCGACCGCTGGCGCTCCTGGAGTAGCAAGCAAGTGGACCACCTGAGCAGTGGCTGGTGGATGGTCAAGGTGGTTGGTGCGGACGGTTGCGTGCTCGGTAGCAGCAGCGTCAATTACAAGTAATCCAGCCTACTCTACTCCCCCGCCCATAAGGGTCTGGGGGAGTATAAAAAGCAAAAGCCCGATTCATCGAGAATCGGGCTTTTTTGTTACATGCCACGCTTCCGTGTGACGGTCACTGAGCAGAGGGCGTCTCGGTTGTCATCGACAGCCTCGCCCGGCAGGGGCTGATAGAGAGGTCTGCATGGCAGCTGCTCGGCTGCGTGACGGCAACCGGGCGACTACCTTGCCGTCGCGCTCAGCTCTTGGGGCTCAGCTCGGTCATTTCGTCGTTGCTGGCAAAGCCGGTGGCGGGTTCTACGACCACACCTTCATCGGTGAAGCGCACCATATTCTCGGGCTCGACCTGGCCCGTATAGGGGTTGTAGTGGCGCAGGGAGTAGAGGACCTTTTCGCCTTGACGCAGGTGGGCGGCGAGCTTACTGGCGGCCTCCTGGTCACCGGCACGTTGTGCCTCACTCAGGGAGATGATGACCTGCTCGACGGACTCCTGCCAGCCAGCGATGGAGGCCTGATGGTCTTCGGCCATGTAGGTGTTGGAGGCAAAGTCGTCGGCGAAGGCGGTGGTGGTCAGACCCAGACCGGCAAAAACCAGGGCGATTGCAGTGCGGTACATGGTGATATTCCTCTCTGTTCAGTGAATTGTTGAGCAGAGTTTGCGATCACTCGATGTATATCTGAAGGGCCTTATACTGATGGGTGTGTAGGAAAATGACCTATATGTGAAATCTGTGACCCGATTCGCGCAATCGGGGTGTGTTGAGGCACTTTGACCCAGTGCGATGTACCACTTCAGTGAGTTAGCTCAGCAACCGAGAGAGACGGGATGTAGACAGGTATGGCAAATATGTAAGTTCTTTTACCGTATCTGTAGGTCGTAAATCAGCACTTTGCTCACCCGTGGACGTAGGATCTCGGCAGCCTCGCGCAGGTGGATCGGGTGAGTCTGGTAGTAATCGAGCGACGCACTATCACGCAAAACGACACGTACGGCGATGTCGAAGCTGGCATCGACCACTGCACGCTCACTGGCGAGCGGAGTGCTGACCACGATATCGACTACCCCAGGGATCGCACGTAGGCGTTCGGCGCTGGCGTGAATCGCCTCCAGGTCGGCCGCATTGCCTGGCTGCTTCAGCCAGCAGATCACCAGATGGTCTACGTGCGTCGACGAGCGCTGCACCGGCAGGCTACATGCGGTGGTGAGCAGGAGAGCGAGGGCGAGGAGCAGGTGTCGGGTCGACATGGTTAGGTGGCGCCTGGATGGTCTGTGCGAGTTTTGTGGTTGCGCTGAGGGGCTCCCGTCTAAGGAGGAGCCTGGAGTGGCAACCACGACTTCCTGGGGGCGCAACTGGCACCGCCCCACCCTGAGTCACTCCTCGCGGTGTTCGATGCGAAACACACGCGGTGCGCGTGGTTCGACGCGGATGCGCCAGCAGTGGTGGATCTTCTGATTGCGCTCGAAGTCGCGGGGCAGGGTCTGTTGGCTGAGGTCCTCGACCAGTGCACCCTCGCGTTCGAGCTGTAGGGTGTCGAGCTCGAAGCGGCGATGGTTGGTCGAGAAGATCAGTTCGCCCCCCTCGGCCAGAAGCCTGCTTGCCCAGCCGATGATACGTACATGGTCGCGCTGTACATCGAACACCCCCTGCATGCGCTTGGAGTTGGAGAAGGTCGGTGGGTCGAGAAAGATCAGATCGTACTGGCGACGCTCGCGCAAGGGTCGTCCCGCCTCTTCGCGTAGCCAGTCGAGGCAGTCGGCACGGATGATCTCGTGGCGGCGTGTATCGCTCAGGTTGAGCGCCAGGTTGCGCTGGGCCCAATCGAGATAGGTCTGCGACAGGTCGACACTGGTGGAGCTGGCCGCCCCACCTACGGCGGCATGCACGGTAGCACTACCGGTATAGCAAAAGAGATTGAGGAAGCGCTTGCCTTGGGCGCGTGCCTGGATGAAGTGGCGCACGGGGCGGTGGTCGAGAAACAGGCCGGTATCCAGGTAGTCGGTGAAGTTGACCAGCAGGCTGACCCCATACTCCTGCACGGTGTGGAACTGGCCGTGCTTGCCCAGGGGTTGATACTGCGCCTTGCCCTTCTGGCGCAGGCGCTGCTTGAGGATCACCTGTGCCGGGGCCAGTTCGAACACGGCACGCACCGCCGCCACGGCCTCTTGTACACGGGCGGCGGCTTTCTCCTCATCGATGCTCTTGGGCGCCTGATACTCCTGTAGGTGGGCCCAGAGGCGCTCGCTCTGATAGAGGTCGATGGCCAGGGCGTATTCGGGCAGGTCGGCGTCGTAGAGGCGATAGCAGTCGATAGCCTCCTGCTGGAGCCACTTGGCGAGCTTTTTGTGGTTCTTGCGCAGGCGGTTGGCGAGCATCTGCGCACCCTCGCTCAATTCGGGTGCCGGGGGGGCCTTGCGCTCGCGTCGCTCGCCCTCGACGGGGCGTTGGGCGTGCAGTTGGAAGTTGAGCAGGCGACACTCGATGGCGCCGTTATAGAGGGTGTAGCTACGCTCCGGCTTGAGCCCCACCTGGAGGTCCGGGTTACCGGTGAAGAGGGAGAAGTGCCAGCCGCCGAAGTCGCGCTTCAGTTGCGCCCCCATCTCCTGGTAGAGGCGTTTGAGCGACTCTACCTCACCGAGGCGCTCACCATAGGGCGGATTAACCACCATCAGCCCCTCGCTCTGGGATGGGCGCCGGAGGTCGTTAAGTGTCTGCACAGTGAACAGTACCTTGGTGCCGAGGCCTGCGCGCTCGGCATTCTGTTGCGCGCTCTCGATGGCACGGTGCGAGAGGTCGAAGCCCTGGATCGGTGGGATTCGCGCGAGGCCGGCCGCGCGTCTGGCGTGTGCCTCCTGGCGCAGGTTTTGCCACAGCTGCGGGTCATGACCGCGCCAGGCGAGAAAGCCGTAGTGCGCGCGCAGCAGCCCCGGTGCCTGATCACCGGCCATCAGCGCCGCCTCGATAGGCAGGGTACCGGAACCACACATGGGATCGATGAGCGGGGCGCCACGCGCCGCCAACGCTGGCCAACCGGCGCGGACGAGGATTGCGGCGGCCAGATTCTCTTTGAGCGGGGCGACCACGCCATCGAGGCGGTAGCCGCGCCGGTGCAGGCTCTCACCGGAGAGGTCGAGGGCCAGGCTGGCGCGGTCGTGGTGGATGAAGCAGTTGACGCGGATATCGGGTTGTGTGGTGTCGATGCTCGGACGGGTGCCGGTGGCGGCACGCAGTTGGTCGACGATGGCGTCCTTCACCTTGAGGGCGCCGAAATGGCTGTGGGTGATGGCCGAGCGCACACTGGTAAAGTCGACCGCCAGACTCGCCTCAGGCCCCATTAACGCAAGCCAATCGACGCTACTGACACCGTCATAGAGTGCCTCGGGACCCTCGGCACGGAACTGTGTCAGCGGCATCAGGATGCGGTTGGCCAGACGCGACCAGAGGCAGGCGCGGTAGGCGGTGGCGAGGTCACCCTGAAACTCCACACCGGCGCGCACGGCACGCACCCGCTCGGCGCCGAGTGCGGTCAATTCGTCGGCGAGCAGCGGCTCGATCCCCTTGGGGGCGGTGGCGAAGAGGTCGAGTGTGGGCATGGGTGTCTCGCGCGGGAGGGGGAAAGGGGTCAGGCAAGCGCCGACTGACCGGGTGCTCAGTTGCGCTTGTGCAGCTCGTCGGCGGCGTCGAGGGTGTTCTGCAGCAGTGTCGCGCGGGTCATAGGGCCGACCCCCCCGGGTACCGGGGTGATCCAGGCGGCGCGCTCGGCAGCGGCGGCGTACTCCACATCGCCGATGAGCTTACCGCTCTCAGGGTCACGGTTGATGCCGACATCGATGACGATGGCGCCGGGCTTGATCCACGCCCCCTTGACCATCTCGGGGATGCCCACGGCGGCCACCACCAGGTCGGCGCGTGCGACCTTCTCGGGCAGGTCGACGGTTTTACTATGGCAGACGGTGACGGTGCAGCCGGCTAGCAGTAGCTCCAGGGCCATGGGGCGCCCGACGATGTTAGAGGCGCCGACGACTACGGCATCCAGCCCCTTCAGCGGTAGTCCGGTGCGCTCCAGAAGGGTCATCACGCCACGTGGTGTGCAAGGGCGCAGCAGGGGCATCTTCAGCGCCAGGCGACCGATGTTGTAAGGGTGGAAGCCGTCCACATCTTTGTCGGGGTGGATACGCCCGATCACCTTGTCGGCGTCGATGTGCTTGGGCAGTGGCAACTGCACCAGGATGCCGTCGACGTTGTCGCGCCAGTTCAACTCGTCGATGAGGGTGAGCAGCGCCTCCTCCTGGGTGTCGGCGGGCAGGTCATGGGCATAGGAGTGGATCCCCACCTCGGCGCAATCCTTGCGCTTGTGCGCCACATAGACCTGCGAGGCAGGGTCGGAGCCGACCAGGATCACCGCCAGACCGGGGACCCGCTCGCCGCGTGCGATGCGCGCCTCCACCCGTGCCCTCAGGTCGGCACGGATCTCCGCCGCCACTGCCTTGCCATCGATGATCTTCGCGCTCATGTGCCCAACCCCCGTGGTGGAAAAACGCCTATTTTCGCACGCACGGCGTGTGTGCGCCATGCGCACGCTACGCAGGGGCAGGGCAACCGCATGCTTTGCCCAAAACGGCCGAAGTCTAGCCGCGGAGGCGCAGAGAACACGGCGATTGGCGGGTATTGGCGCACGGGCAAGGCTACCCACGTAGTGGAGGCGTTCGCTTCGAACGCCAATTGCGCCTGTGCTGTACCACTGCGCCGCCACCGTGCCTCTGTGGCAAAAGTATGCGCTTGCCCTGTACACAGGGGTGAGAAGCGCCCGCTCGGGGCTACGCGCAAAAACCGCGGTGGCGGGGCGGGCAGGGGCGCGATGAGTGGTGTGGCATGGGTGGGTCGGTGAATAGTGGCGCACCCTGACACACGGAGGTGGTTATCTACCCGAGGGGGAGGCGGGGTGCAGCGAGTTCCGCTGTTGGCGGCTGGAGGCGTGCTTTTTATGCCGCGCGGTTGGCATCCAGTATCATCGTGCGCTGATTGAAACAGGAGGAGAGTTATGGAGTTCGAGACGCTGTTGCAGCAGCCGCTGATCTGGTTCGGTGCTGAGGGACTCACGGCCTTGGCCATCCAGGTGTTCATCGTCGTCACCCTGGCGCTCACCGTCGACCTGCTCCAGCGCCGCCTGTTGCAGCGCTACGATGACCTCATCGGGGCGGAGAAGGACATGTGGAAACAGTCCATCGTCACTGCGCTGCAGCGCCCCGTGACGCCGTTCATCTGGGTCATCGGCATCACCTTCGCCGCCGATATCGTCGCCCATCGCACCGAGGCCACCATCTTCGATGCCGTAGGGCCGGTGCGCACGCTCGGGGTGATCGTCACCCTCGCCTGGTTCCTCAATCGCCTCATTAGCGAGGTGGAGGTGAATCTGCAACTGCGCGCCACGGCGCGCAACGAACGGCTGGATCGCACCACGGTCGATGCGGTCACCAAGTTGTTGCGCATCTCGGTGACCATCACGGCGGTGTTGGTGGCGCTGCAGTCGCTCGGCTTCAGCATCTCCGGCGTGCTCGCCTTCGGTGGGGTCGGTGGTATTGCCGTCGGTTTCGCCGCCAAGGACCTGCTGGCCAACTTCTTCGGTGGCCTGATGGTCTACCTGGATCGTCCCTTCGCCGTGGGGGATTGGATCCGCTCGCCCGACCGCAAGATCGAGGGTACGGTAGAGCATATCGGCTGGCGTCGTACCACCATCCGCACCTTCGACAAGCGCCCGCTCTATCTGCCCAACTCCACCTTCACCACCATCGCGGTGGAGAACCCATCGCGCATGCTCCATCGGCGTATCCATGAACGCGTAGGCCTGCGCTATGAGGACGCGGATAAGGTGGCGGTGATCATCGAGCAGGTGGTGGAGATGTTGCGCGGGCACCCTGAGATCGACAGTGGCCAGACGCTCATCGTCAATCTCGACACCTTTGCCCCCTCGGCGCTGGAGTTCTTCATCTACACCTTCACCCACACCACCGAGTGGGTGAAGTTTCACGCGATCAAGCAGGATGTGATGCTCAAGGTGGTGGCGATCGTGCTGGCCAATGGGGCGCAGTTCGCCTATCCCACGACCCGGGTCCACCTGAGTGGCAGTGAGGTGCCCGTGGGCTAGAGGATGTAACTGCGGGTGTAGGGGTCGGGGGTGGCGTACTGCCAGACGCGCTGGAAATATTCGAGGTGACGCTGGGTGGTGCGCGGATTGTTGAAATCCGCCTCGCCCTCGTAGCGTCCTGGTGCGCGGCGCAGGATGTAACCGCACTGGTCGGCGATGATCAGCGTGCGCTGGTCATCCCGATGCTCCTCGCCGGGGTTGCGGATCTGCACATAGGAGCTGAGGTTCTTCGCCAGCTCGATGAGGCGGCTGCCCTGTTGCACCGCCGTCCGGGTGTCGTGTACCACCAAAAATACGTGGCTGCGGCGGCTGCGTCTGGCCAGGTCGAAGCAGGCGCGTTGCAGCGCCTCACTGGCGAAGAGCCACGGGTCGAGGCTCGGGGTGAAGATGTAGAGCTGGTGGGTCGCCTGTTGCGCCATGCGCAGCAGCAACTCCTCGTAGTGGCGGCGCCGGTCGAGGCGCAGGGCCGCGTGGGTCTGACCGAGGTGATGCCCGGCGAATTCGCCCGGCGGCCCCTCGACCGGCACCGCTGTGGGGCTGACCAGCCTGAGTCGCATGTCGCGATGGGGGATCCCGGCGTCCATATAGGGCAGCCCCTCACTCACGAAGCCAAAGCGTTGGTAGAAGGGTTGGGCGTGGGTTTGCGCGCAGAGTGCCACCGCCTCGGCACCTCGTTCGCGGGACCGCGAGATGGCCTGTTCGAGCAGGCGGGTACCCACCCCCTGGCCACGCCACGGCGGCAACACTGCCATGCGCCCGATGTGAAAATCCGGCAACAGGCGGGCGCAGCCGATTGGGGTGCCATGTTCATCCTCGGCGAGCAGGTGGTCGCTTACACTGTCGTGTTCGTCCCACTCCAACTCCTCGGGGACCTGCTGCTCCTCGATGAAGACACGCCGGCGAACGAGGCCCAGCGCGTCACGATCCGCGGAGTGCGACCAAGCGACCCAGCGCAGCCGAAACGCCGCCATTACTCCTCCTCGTCGCCCATCGGGAAGTAGACCGCCCCCAGGTTATAGAGGGCGACCCACAGATCGAGGGCGCCGTCGTAACTGAACCAGGGGGAGAGGCGTGTCTGGTCGATCACGCGTCGATCGGCGTAGAGGTCGGCCAACGGGGCCAGTTCGCGACTCAAGGGGAAGGCCTCACCGGCCACGTAGAGGGTGCGCCTTTCGTCGTGATCGAGGTAGGCGTGGCGGGCGTATTCGCTGCGCCACACCTCGCCGTGCTGTGCCAGTGCGGCGAGAAAACCGGGGCCGTCGAGCGGCGCCTCCGGCTCGGGCAACCAGTGACCCGGGCGCAGGTCGGAGATGTGCCGTGCGAACCAGTGGTCGATGGCCGTATCGTCACCGGCCAGAGAGCGGATCAGGTGGCGCACCTTGGCCAGCGCTTCGGGGTGCAGGGCACCCGGATGGGCTTGCATGGCGAGCCCTGGGTCGCTGTAGAACTGCTCGGGGTCGTGCGCGTGCACGCACTCCGCGGCCCAGGCGGCGAGCAACTCCTGCTCACTGGGGGCGCGAAAGCCGACCGAGATAGTCATGCACTCCTCCAGGGCAACACCGTGATGGGCGACCCCGGGGGGGAGGTAGAGCAGGTCGCCGGGCTCGACGACCCACTCATGTTCTGATCGGAAGTCGCGCAGGATACGCAGCGGCAGGCCGGGTAGGAGGTCGTCGGCCGTGGGGACCGTGGTGTTGATCTGCCAGCGACGGGTGCCGTGGGCCTGGATCAGAAAGACGTCGTAGTTGTCGGCATGTGGTCCCACCGTGCCTTCGGGTGCGGCGTAGCTCACCATCACGTCGTCCAGGCGCCAGTTGGGGATGAAGGTGAACGGCTCCTGCAGCAGCGCCAATTCGGGGACGTGCTTGTTCGCCTCCTGCAACAGCAGGGTCCAGTGGCTGGCGGGGAGGGCCTCGAAGCGCCCTTCACTGAAGGGGCCGTGTTCGAGGTGCCACGGGGTGGGGCCATCTTTTTCCAGGATCAGGCGTGACTCCACCTCCTCTTCGAGGGAGAGCCCGGCCAGCTCGTCGGGGGCTATGGGTGAGATGAAGCCCGGGAAGGCACCACGCACCAGTAGGGGGCGCTGCTGCCAGTAGTCGCGCAGGAACTCGGTGGGGGTGAGGCCGCCGAGGAGGGTGAGGGGTTGGTCGGGGGCGGTCATGGCGGTGCTGAAAAATAGTGAGGGGACGTGCCGCTGGGCACGCGGCGCCTTGCCCAGCCTACGGGGGCGCCCCGTAGGCGTGTGGCGGGATCAGATCTTCTCGGCCTGCGCTACGGCATTGCCGATGTAGCTGCCGGGGGTCATCGCCTTGAGGCGGGTCTTGACCTCGTCGGGCAGTTCCAGGGTGTCGATGAACTCGGCCATGCCGGCGGCGTCGACGCGTTTGCCACGGGTCAGTGCCTTGAGCTTCTCGTAGGGCTGCTCGATGCCGTAACGGCGCATGACGGTCTGGATCGCCTCGCCGAGGACCTCCCAGTTGTGGTCGAGGTCGCTGGCCAGGGTCGCTTCGTTGACCTCCAGCTTGGCGATGCCGCGTAGGGTGGAGGCGTAGGCGATGAGCGAGTAGGCGATGCCGGAGCCGAGGTTGCGCAGCACGGTGGAGTCGGTCAGGTCACGCTGCCAGCGGGAGATGGGCAGCTTGGCGGCGAGGTGGCCGAATAGGGCATTGGCGATGCCGAGGTTGCCCTCGGAGTTCTCGAAGTCGATGGGGTTGACCTTGTGCGGCATGGTGGAGGAGCCCACCTCGCCCTCGACGGTCTTCTGCTTGAAGTAGCCGAGCGAGATGTAGCTCCACACGTCGCGGTCGAAGTCGATGAGGATGGTGTTGAAGCGGGCGAGGCAGTCGAAGAACTCGGCGATGTAGTCGTGCGGCTCGATCTGGATGGTGTAGGGGTTCCAGCTCAGACCGAGCGAGGTGACGAAGCCCGCGGCAATCGCCTCCCAGTCGAGCTCGGGATAGGCGGCGAGATGGGCGTTGTAGTTGCCCACGGCGCCGTTGATCTTGCCGAGGAAGGGCACCTCCTTGAGCTGCTCGCGCTGACGGCGCAGGCGGTAGGCGACATTGGCCATCTCCTTGCCCAGGGTGGTGGGGGAGGCGGGCTGGCCGTGGGTACGTGAGAGCATGGGCACGCTGGCATAGGTGTGCGCCAGGGCGGTGACGGCGTCGATGATCTCGTCCATCTTCGGCAGCACAATGCCGGTACGTGCCTCGCGCAGCATCAGGGCGTGGGAGAGGTTGTTGATATCCTCGGAGGTGCAGGCGAAGTGGATGAACTCGCTGACCGCCTCCAGCTCGGCGTTGCCGGTGATCTTCTCCTTGAGGAAGTACTCCACCGCCTTGACGTCATGATTGGTGGTGCGCTCGATGTTCTTGACCCGCTGTGCGTCCTCTGCGTTGAAGTGGTCGACGATCTTGTCGAGCAGGTTGTGGGCGTGCGCGGAGAGGGCGGGCACCTCGACAATCCCCTCTAGGGCGGCCAGATACTGAAGCCAACGCACCTCCACGGTGACCCGGTGGCGGATCAGGCCGTACTCGCTGAAGATGGGGCGCAGATCTGCCGTAACGTGCCCATAACGGCCATCGATCGGCGAGATCGCGGTGAGTGTACTCAGTTCCATGCCGGCTCCTCTCTTGACTCTGAAATATGCAGGGAAAACCGCCCAATGATACATCAGATGGGGTGGGGGGCGTTACGTAACTGAGCGGTGGGTCCGGGCCAGCGCGTACTTTGCCCGAGCAGCTGAAAATCAGCCACGGAGAGACAGGGGACATACAGAAGTAGCCCTATTGGTGCATGGGAAAGGCTGCCCGAATAGAGGGAGAGGTGCGCTTCAACCTCCGATCGCACACGAATTCCGCCTCTCTGTGCCTCTGTGCCTCTGTGCCTCTGTGCCTCTGTGCCTCTGTGCCTCTGTGCCTCTGTGCCTCTGTGCCTCTGTAGCAAAAGTATGCAGCTGACCCGAGCGGTGGGCAGGGTCAGCACCGACTTCTACTACAGCGTGCAGCGTGCAGCGGGCAGGAGCACGGCCCCGTCTCCGGCGTCAGTGCGGGCCATATCCCCTCTGAACAGCAGGCCCTCGGCGTGCGCCCTGTGTCGCATGGCCAGTTTTCACCCGTTTGCCGGGGCTCTGTGGTGGGGGATTCAGCGCACGGCGCTGGGGCGACGTGGGGGACTGGGCTTACGGCCAGGCCCGGTGCTTGACCACTGCGAGGACGGGCAATAGGCCGGTTGGGAGGCCCAAGTTGAGCGCGGCTCTCCTGGCATCTCGGCAAGAGAGACGGTCGCGCGTGCCCAGCGTCGAGCCGTTACGTCTGCGTGGGAGCGGGCGCCTACTCGCGACAGAGCTTGAAGCCGGGCCCTTCGAGGCAGCGGCCATCGTCGCTACTGGTAGCGGCAGAGAGGATCTGCGCGATCTGTTCCGGGGTGGCGGCGTCTTTGGCGGTGAGGCGGGGCAGATTCGCCCAGCCCCGCTGGTGCACCTTGTAGATCCGGTTGGGGTACCACTCCTGACCCTGACTGCCGTTGTAGCGGGCGAGTGCGGATGTGAGGTCGTTGTCGTCCACGTCCAGATAGTGGCGCAGGATCGCGCTGCCGTAGGCGATATTGGTGCGGATGTCGAAGAGATTGTCACCGGCGCGCCCGATGAGGCCGACCCAGAAGGGCATCACCTGCATCAGGCCACGGGCCCCGGCGCGGGAGACGGCATTGGGGTCGTAGCCACTCTCTACCTCGATGAGCGCCAGCAGCAGGTCGGGGGAGATGGCGTTGCGCTCCGCCTGCCACTGGACGTTACGGAGGAGGCTCAGGCGGGTCTCGGTATCCGGGATACGTGGGGTGAGGCGCTCGGACATGCGCAACACCCAGTCGGTGAGGGGTAGGCTCTCTACCTGGAGGGTGGCCAGCTCCACGGTGCTGCGTGCCGCGTCAAGGCGTGGGTCGGTATTGGCGCCTTGACCGAGGCTCGGGATCAGGAGGCAGACGACTAAGGCCCACCGATGGAGGCGACGGGACGGCGGGTAGATGGGCTTATGGGTGCTCATCGGCTTGTGATAACCCCTAGAAGTGTGGCAGTAGAGTTAATGTAATTTCTAGAAAATAAGCATAACATACTGAAAAATAATAGCATGATGTGAGATTGATAATTTCCGGGCGGCCATCTTGTACAGCCTGTCATACTCGTTTCACTTAAGCCGAAGATAATTTCCTTTCTCTCGATTGCGTCACACCCACTTGACAGCGCACCCAGGCGACCGTAAAAGAGTGTTAACCCGGCCTTCGGGAGAGGGCTTTACAGGGTGAGTCAACGCAAAAGAATCTCTCCCCCCATGAGTAGAACTCTGGAGTGTGACAAACACTGATGGACAGCGCTTGGCGAAGTATTCTCGGTTCATCCCTTCTCTCTGTGGGAGGTATGTTCACCCTTTGCATTGCAGGGAGCCACCTGCTTAAACACGAGAGTCAGTCGATGCTGCTCTCCGGTGGTCACGGCGGCTACCTCATCGGGGCAACCCTGATGCTGGCAGGGCTCGCCATCTTGCGCGGGCGCGACCGCAGCCGAATGCGTATCGGCCAGGCGGACCGACCTCCCGGGGTGGGCGCTGCTCATCTCCCCGACACCCTGCTCGACGACCTCCTCTCCCAACTGACCTACCTCGGTCAGGAGCTGCCCAAGCTCCCCGGGCACGAAATCACCGCCCGCATCGCCCAACTCACCAATCTCTACATCAACCCTGCGCTACGCGCCCGTGAACACCTCTTCGCCCGTCTGGGCAAACAGCAGGCCGCCCTGGTGCTGCTCACCTTGACCCACAGCCGCGATACCCTCAACCAGCTCCTGCGGGCCGCCACCCGGGGGGCCTGGCAGGAGGCCGAGGCGTATCACGCCGAGGCCCTGCTGGCTGTGCGCAAGGCGCATGCCCAGTTCCACTGAGCCCTTTGTCCAGCCCCCACCGGGTGCGGGGGCATTAGAGCAGCGCCTGCGTCCCCTCCTTGCGGCCATCGCTGAACTGAGCCCACATTGGGAGTGGGACGGCTGGTTTGCCACCCCCATGACCCTCATTGAGCCTGCGGCCCAGGCGCAGTTCGATAGCGCCCTACGCGCATGCCTCCCTTGTGTCTGGGAGCACGCGGACACCCATGCCAATCGCGCTGGCGTGGGCGAGGTCTCCAGGGTCTTGGGTGGTCTCGAACAGGGACAGCGACTCTATACCACTGTGCTCGATGTCTCCCCCGTGGTGGTGGTGGCCTGGTGGCCCTGGGGACGCGAGGCACGTGTGTCGCTGCGGGTCGGGCTCTATCTGCAGGGGCTGAGGCCCGACCTCTTGGCCTGGTGCCAGGGGCAACTGCGCCCCTGGTTCGGACTCTAGCCTTAGTCGAACAGGCCCCGGTCACGATAGGAGCGTGCGATCTTGGAGAGGGCGATGACGTAGCCGGCGGTGCGCAGGTCGTCGATCTGTGGGTCGGCGAGCATGGTATTGCGCAGCTCCTGATAGGCGGTGTACATGATGTCGGCGAGCCCGGAGCGTACCAGTTCCAACTCGCTGGAGCCGTGCATCAGCTCGTGACGCAACCAGTCCGGCAGAGAGTGGCCGGTGAGGGTCTCGATCGCGGTGACCAGGTGGCCGCCACGCTCCTCGTCGATCTTGCGTTGTAACTGCCCAAAGCGCATGTGCGCCAGGTTTCGGCTCCACTCAAAGTAGGAGACCACCACGCCGCCGGCGTTGGCGAAGATGTCTGGGATGATGACGATGCCACGCTCGCGCAACAGTACATCGGCCGCATAGGTGACCGGGCCGTTGGCTGCCTCGACGATGAGACGGGCGTGGATACGGTCGGCATTGTCGGCGCGGATCTGCCCCTCGGTCGCGGCAGGGATGAGGATGTCGCAGGGGTACTCCAGCACCTCGGCACCCCGCTCTACGAAGCGTGCGCGCGGGTCGGGGTAGTCGCGCAGTCCGCCAGTGGCACGCATGTGCTGATGCACCTGTTCGACCTCCAGCCCGGCGTCGCACACCAGTGCGCCGTCCGATTTGATGATGGCCGTGATAAGGCAGCCATCCTCCTCCTGCAGTAGTTTCGCGGCGTGATACCCCACCTTGCCCAGCCCCTGCACGATCACCCGTTGCCCCTTCAGTTCGGGGTGCAGACCCGTTTTCTCCACATCCTCGCGATAGCGGAAGAACTCCCGCAGGGCGTACTGCACCCCTCGTCCGGTCGCCTCACCACGCCCAGGGATGCCGCTGCGGTTGAGCGGTTTGCCCGTGACACAGGCGCTGTGGTTGAGGTCGTCGGGGTTGAGGTCCTTATAGGTGTCGGCGATCCAGGTCATCACCCGTTCGTCGGTGCCCATGTCCGGGGCGGGTACTCCGATAGCGGGGTTGATGAAGCCCTTGCGTGCGAGCTCCTGGGTGAAGCTGATGGTGACCCGGCGCAGGTCCTCTTCGTTGAGCTCACGTGGATCGAGACTCAGTCCCCCCTTGGCCCCGCCGAAGGGGATATCCATAAGTGCGCACTTGTAGCTCATCAGCCCGGCCAGCGCCTCGACCTCGTCCTGATTGACCACCGGCGCGAAGCGTAGTCCGCCCTTGACCGGCAGACGGTGGGTGCTGTGCATCGCCCACCAGCCAGAGATGACCCTGAGGCCGCTGGAGAGCCGCACCGGGAAGTGCAGTTGGAGGACGGCGTTGCAGCGTTTGATCGCCTCCGCCTCGATCGGGTCGAAACCGAGCACCTCGATGCCGCGGTCGACCATGCGACTGGTCTCTTGGCAGAAGGAGTGGTTGGGGTTGGCCATGGCAAATCCTCGTGGTGCCGACGCGGGTCGAGGCGTCTGTGACTTATCGATTACCAAACGATGGCTTATAGGTTAATGATTGTTTGCTGATGTATTAATGTACGCGTCTATGTAAGAATAGGGCGGTTTAGGTCGCGATTCGTACCCGTGCCTTCACGTGGAGGGGAGGGCGGGGACGGCGTGGCCTTCCCATAAGACACTACGACAAGAGCGCGTGCAAGGAGATTGAAATGACCCCAACCGAGGTGCCCGCAGAGGGCCCGATCGGTGCCGTGAAGCAGGCGGCACTGGAGCTTTGGCAGAATCAGCGTAAGAAGGTGATTGCCGGTGCGATCTTCGCCCTGGTCGCCATCCTGGCGGGATTCGCGGTACCCACCACCCAGATCGCCTGGGTGACGGCGTTTCTGCTGCTCACCGTCTATCTCTTCGCCTTCGAGGTGGTGGGGGTCGACGTGGCCGCCGTCACCGTGATGGTTCTGCTCGGCCTTACCGATCTGCTCGCCCCGGTCATGGGTCTGGAGAAGGGGCTGGTCCCCACCAAGGACCTGTTCAACGGCTTCGCCAGTAATGCCGTGATCTCCATTATTGCCGTGATGATCATCGGCGCTGGCCTCGACAAGACCGGCCTGATGTCCAAGGTCGCGGCCTTCATCCTCAAGGTAGGTGGCTCCACCGAGGCACGCATCATCCCGATCATCTCCGGTACGGTCGGTTTCATCTCCTCCTTCATGCAGAACGTCGGCGCTGCGGCACTCTTTCTGCCGGTGGTGAGCCGCATCTCGGCACGCACCGGCCTGCCTATGTCGCGCCTGCTGATGCCCATGGGCTTTTGCGCCATCCTCGGTGGCACGGTGACCATGGTCGGTTCCAGCCCGCTGATCCTGCTCAACGACCTGATCCTCACCTCCAACAAGGCGCTGGCGGTGACCAACCCAGACAAGGTGATGGAGACCTGGTCGCTCTTCTCCGTGACCCCCGTGGGCCTCGCGCTGGTCACCACGGGTATCATCTACTTCGTGCTCGCGGGTCGCTTCGTGTTGCCTACCAACACCCAGACCTCCGGCAACACCGCCACCAGCACCATGGAGTACTTTGCCAACACCTATGGCATCGACTATGTACTCAACGAGGTGGTGGTCCCCCCCACTAGCCCGATGATTGGCAAACTGCTCGACGATATCGAGGTGGAGCACAAGGTGCGTGTCATCGCCGCCCTACGCGGCACCGATGACCTGCGCATCGGCCCCGGCGGCCTGGCACGCGACATCGGCATCGAGGCCAACACTATCATGGGCGTGCTCGCCTCGCCGGAGAACCTCAAGGCCCTGGCCAAGGCCTACGGCCTGAAGATCCGCAAGGACCTGGAGACCTTCACCGAATCCCTGGCCGCCACCAAGGCCGGTATCGGTGAGGTGGTGATCCCGCCTGGCTCGCGTCTGGTAGGCAAGAGCGCCCGCGACGTCTGGATGCGCAAGACCTACGGTATCTCCCTGGTGGCCCTGCATCGTGGTGGCGCGACCCTGCGCGAGGGTGAGGGCATCCGTGACATGGCGCTGCAGGCCGGTGACACCCTGGTGGTGCACACCACCTGGGACGCCCTGGCGCGCCTGGAGAAGGACCCCGACTTCGTCGTCGTCACCTCCGAGTACCCCCACGAGGAGCTGCGCCCGCAGAAGGTGGGTTGGGCCCTGCTGTTCTTCAGCATCGCCCTGTTCATGGTGTTGTTCACCGACCTGCGTCTCTCCGTGGCGCTGCTCGCGGGTGCCATGGGCATGGTGCTCTCCGGGGTGATCAAGATCGAGGAGGCCTATCGTGCGGTGAGCTGGAAGACCGTCTTCCTCCTCGCCTCACTCATCCCTCTGGGCCTGGCTGTGGAGACCTCGGGCACCGCCGCTTACATCGCCAACCAGACCCTGGCCATGCTTGGTGACGTGCCGGTGTGGATGCTGCAGACGGTGATCGCCATCCTCGCCACCTTCTTCACCCTGGTGATGTCCAACGTCGGCGCCACCGTGCTGCTGGTGCCCCTGGCGGTGAACATCGCCATCGGTGCCGGTGCCGACCCGGCGGTCTTCGCCCTCACCGTGGCCCTGGCCACCTCCAACAGCTTCCTCATCCCCACCCACCAAGTGAACGCCTTGATCATGGGTCCGGCCGGTTATCGTGTGCCCGATTTCATGAAGGCCGGTGGCATCATGACGATCCTCTTTATTGTCGTCCTGATGGTGATGATGAACTTGGTCTTCTAAGCGATTCGCTGTATTTTACAGCCACTGCTCAGACCCGCCGCGCGCCCGCTTTTTAGCGGGCGTGTTGCTGTTGGCAGGTATGTTGCTTCTTATTTACTAATTTTCTGATATCGCTTTTTACCTTTGGAGTACACGACCTTGAACCGACTACTGACAGCGCTCACGCTGCTCCTGCTCCCCGGACTGGCCTTGGCCCAGGCCGCTGCAGGCGGCACGCACGATGCGCTCGACCTGACCAACCATGGGGTGGGTATCACCGCCATTGTCCTCTTCCTCATCGCCTACGCCCTGGTGATGGCCGAGGAGTTCACCCACCTGCGCAAATCCAAGCCGGTAATCATCGCCGCCGGTGTCATCTGGGCGATGATCGGTTGGGTCTATGCCCACCACGGCCTGAGTGAGCTGGCCGAGAAGGCGGTGAAACACAACCTGACGGAGTATGCCGAGTTACTCCTGTTCCTGCTGGTGGCCATGACGTATATCAACGCGATGGAGGAACGCATGGTCTTCGATGCCCTGCGTTCCTGGTTGATTCGCAAAGGGTTTGGCCTACGTGCGCTGTTCTGGATGACTGGCGTCCTCGCCTTCTTCATCTCGCCCGTCGCCGACAACCTCACCACCGCGCTGCTGATGTGTGCCGTGGTAATGGCTGTCGGTGCTGGCAACAACAAATTCATCGCCATCGCCTGCATCAATATCGTGGTGGCGGCCAACGCGGGTGGCGCCTTCAGCCCGTTCGGCGATATCACCACGCTGATGGTGTGGCAGAAGGGAGTGGTCTCCTTCTGGACCTTCTTTGCGCTGTTCATCCCCAGTGCGGTCAACTTCCTCGTCCCGGCCATCTTCATGCACTTCGCCATACCTAACGAGAAGCCCAAGGCAGACTCCGAGATGGTGGCCATGCGTCGCGGCTCAAAGCGCATCATCGTGCTCTTTCTCATCACTATCGCCACGGCGGTGAGCTTCCACAACTTCCTCGGCCTGCCGCCGGTGATCGGCATGCTCACCGGCCTCGGCTATCTCCAACTGCTCGGTTTCTACCTGCGCAAGACCAGCCATAAGGACATCGCCGAGGCGGAGGAGAGCGGCAAGCTGGGTGACGTGGTGCCGTTCGACATCTTCAACAAGGTCGCACGCGCCGAGTGGGATACCCTGCTCTTCTTCTACGGTGTGGTGCTCTGCGTCGGTGGTCTTGGGTTCATCGGCTACCTGGCCGTGGCCTCGGAGGTGATGTACACCCAGTGGGGCGCGACCACCGCCAATATTACCGTCGGCATCCTCTCGGCCATCGTCGACAATATCCCGGTAATGTTCGCGGTCCTGACCATGAACCCGGAAATGCCCATCGGTCAGTGGCTGCTGGTGACCCTCACCGCCGGTGTCGGTGGCTCGCTACTCTCGATCGGCTCCGCCGCTGGCGTGGCCCTGATGGGGCAGGCGCGAGGTGCCTATACCTTCTTCAGCCATCTCAAGTGGACCCCGGTGATCGCCCTTGGTTACGTGGCCAGTATCGGTACGCACATGCTGATCAACGCCCATCACGGCTTCTGATCCCCACGCGGCGGGCCCTCGGCCCGCCGTGACCCGCCGCTCGTCCGGACGCTTCTTCGTATCAGCCTGAGCTTATATACTCTCCCCATACGGCCCGACCCTGGGCCCTAATGCGAGGAGAAGTACGATGCGTAGTTGGATCAAACTGGCCGCCCGTGCGGCGCTGTTGCTCTCTCTGGGGGTATCTCAGTGGGCCATGGCCGAGGTGTTGGTACTGGTGCAGGGCTACCGCGGCGTCGGTGACGACTGGCGCGGCCACGGCGTGGCCCAGGCGTTGGTGGCCAATGGTTGGCGCGACAGCGGCGAACTCTTCATTACCCCGAATGGGGTGCAGACGCGCATGGTCATGGCCAGCGGCCCGCGCAAGTTCTATACCCTGGCGCTGCCGAGCGAGGCGCCGATGGAGTATCAATATGGCTACCTGGCACAGTATCTGGCCAGCGTGGGGAAGAGCAATCCTGGACAACCCATCATCCTCGCCGGTCACTCCGCCGGCGGTATCCTGGCGCGGCTCTACATGGTGCGTAACCCCGATGCGCCGATCAAGGCACTCATCACCATCGCCACCCCGCACTTGGGCTCCGAGGT
>QKED01000061.1 GCA_003252455.1 Gammaproteobacteria bacterium | reverse complement strand
GGTGGTGACGCCGACCTGCTTACCGACGTACAGATGCGCGTCGCCGGGCGCTGGTTCACCCCCGAGGTGAGCCAGCTCGGCGGTGGTGCCGCCCAGGTGAGCCTCAGCTACCTCAACCCGCGTCTGGGTGAGATCGAGGGCGACACCATCGAGGTGCGCCTGCACCTGGCCTACGGCTTCAGTGGCGCCAAGCAGGTCGACGACGGCTACACCCTGGTGCTCGACGCCACGCCTCCGACCCTCACCTTCGCCTCACCCGGCGACGGCGAGAAGATCGCCATCGGCACCCCGACCAACGTGGTGATCCAGGCCTTCGACCGCTACGGCATCGACAAGGTGGAGCTGAGCCGTGACGGCGGCGCCTTCGCGACCCTGGCCGACCCGTCGCGCTACCGCTTCACCGCCCTCGACACCACCCCGGTGGTGCTGAGCGCCCGCGCGACCGATCCCAACGGCAACGTCAGCGCCCCGGCGACCATCACCCTGCAGCCCTACGACGCCGAGCTGGGCCAGCCCAAGCTGAGCCTGCACAGCCCGGCCAACGGCGAGAGCTTCCACGGCGGTGAGACGGTCACCTTCGATATCGAACAGCGCAATCTCGACAGCGCCGACCTCTACTTCGATATCGCCGGTGTCGAGAGCGCCACCCCGGCCCTCACCCTGACCCTTACCGAGGGTGACCCAGAGCGCTACCTGCGTGACGTGCAGCTGCCGAGCGTCGACGAAGACGCCCTGGTGGTGGTTCGCCTCAGCGCCAGCGGTGCACTCGACGCCCGTCGCTTCATCAACCTCATCGCCGACAGCGGTATCGAGGGCGAGGCGCAGCTGCGCACCGACCCGACCAGCCGTCTGCTCGCCGGTAGCGAACTCTGGTACGCCGCCAGCGCCCCCGAGGGGATGAGCGACTTCGCCGACGACTCCTACCTCACCCTGCACGACAGCGGCGAGCAGGTGCTCGGCTTCGCCGCGCAGTGGCAGGGGGTCACCCCGCAGCCCGCAGGCGATAGCATCACGCTCACCGCCCACCTGCGTGACCGCTCCGGCCACGAGGTGAGCAGCGAGCAGGCGATTGGTGTGCTGCCATGGCTGGCCGACAGCGCCAGCCAGAGCCTGCTGCAGGCGAGCGCCGGACAGAGCCTGGTGGCCCTGCTGCCGCTGCCCGGTCTGGTCAGCGACGCCCCCTCCGTGGTCTGGGGCCTCAACCTGAGCCAGGACGGTTACCGCATCCAGAGCAGCGCGGGTACCCTGGCCCAGGGCAGTGGTCGCCTCATCGGTCTGCACTTCAGCGGCAGCGCCCTGGTGGCCGAGCTGGAGCGAGACGGCAGCCGCCAGGTCGCCTGGCTCGCCATCCGTGGCGGTGAGCTGGCCGAGGCGTGGAGCGCCCCCATCGACGGTGAGGTGATCGGCGCCAACGGCGACACCCTGTTCGTGCATCAGGGGCGTGCCCTCGCGGCCTACCTGGTGAGCGGCGAGAGCCTGGTGCCGGTCATCGGTGGCCTGCTGCCTGAGGCGCTGCGCGCCGCCCAGATCGACCGCCAGCGCCTCTTCGCCCTCAGCGAGAGCGGCCTCTATGTCTATGCCATCGAGCTGGTCGACGGCCTGCCGCAGCTGGTGCAGCAGAGCTTCACCGTGCTGGCCCAGCAGAGCGGCTTCCTGGTCGACGGCGACCGCCTCTGGAGCTGGGACGACGAGTGGCTGCAACGCCTCGGCCTCGGCGCCGACGGCAGCCTCACCACCCTCGGTGGACGCGAGCTGGACGGCAGCGTGTTGGCGGCCCAGGTCGACGGCGAGCTGCTCTGGTTGCAGCTGAGCGGTCCCTACCACACCCGCGCCTGGCACGCCCTGCTGGGTGACGAGCGCATCGCCATCCGCGCCGCCGCCGGTAGCGCGCTGGCCTTCATCGACCAGTACGCGGTGAGCGAGCTGCGCAGCGACAACGGTGGCTTCAGCCTGCAGGCCGAGAGCCTGGCACCGGCTGCGGCGATGAGCCCCACCGCCATGCTCATCAGCGAGGATCTGCCGCTGCGCCTGCGTCTGCCACTGCCGCTGGAGCGTGCCACCCTGGGTGGCGAGTCGCTCTACCCGAGCCTGGCCGACGGCAGCCTGCTGCCCTACACCCCTTACTGGGGCAGTCACGGCGCCGCGCTCGAGATCGACCGCGCCCAGCTCAGCGGCAGCGAGGTGCAGCTGCAACGTCGCGACCGCCGTGGCGAGCTGGATAGCAGCGTCTTCAGCGTCACCACCAGCCCCTACAGCGAGCTGAGCGCCATCACCCCGGCGGACGGAGACACGCGGATGCGCGGCAGTGAGGTGCCGGTGTGTGCCGTGGCCGATGCCGCCGCGCGTGCCACGGCGCTGAACCTCAGCCGTGACGGCAGCGCCCTCAGCGCCGCCACGCTGGCCGACGCCGCCTGCGCCTGGCTTGCGACCGGGGCGGGCGACAGCCTGAGCCTCGGCGCCAGCCTGGGTGCGGCGAGCCTCAGCGCCGACGTCGCCCTGGCCGACACCACCCTCGGCGACGAGCAGCTGCTCATCGCCGCGCCGCTGGCCAACCAGAGCCACACCGGAGGCGACCCGCTCAAGGTGGTCTACCGCGTGCAGGGTGAGACGCCGCGCTTCGTCGAGCTGAGCCTCTACGACTACAGCGGTGCGCTGCTCAGCCGTGCCCGCGTCGCCGAGGCCCACGGTGAGCTGCCCCTGGCCACCCCCAGGGTGAGCCAGGGCGAGGTGGCGACCCTGCGCCTGCGGGCCTTCTTCGGTGCCGAGCTACGCTACAGCGAGAGCCAGGTGAGCCTGCGCCTCTACCCCGAGGTGCGTCTGCCCGGCGTCACCATCGAGGGCCTCAGCGGCAACCTACTGCTCACCGGCGCGCAACTCGACCTCACCCTCTGCGGTCTGGCCGAGGGGAGCACGGGCGAGCTGATCCTACAGGCCAGCGACGGCACCCTGGTCGCCAGTGGCGACAGCACGCTGGCCGTCACCCTGCCGACCACGGCGGGCGAGTGGCTGCTGGTGGCGCGTGTCAGCGACGCCTACGGCAACGTCACCGAACTGCGCCGTGAGCTGACCCTGGTCGACGACCTGAGCCTCACCTACCTGGATAGCGGCGTCGCCTTCGACCACGCCCTGGCCCGTGTCGACGGTGCCTGGCTCAGCCGTGGCCGCAGCCTGCTCGACCAGCAGGGCAACCTGCTGCACACCTTCGACGCCGAGGTCGAGGCGCTCGCGCCGCTCGCCGACCGTTTGTTGGTGGCCCTCAGCGGCAGCGGCCTCTCGGTGGTCGACCCGGCCAACGGCTTCGAGCAGCTCTCGCTGCAGGGTGTCACCGGCACGGTCAACGACCTGGTGGTGAGCGCCGACCGCGCCGTGGCCATCATCGACAGCGCCGCCTACGGCTATCGCGTCGCCGGTAACGCCCTGGAGTCACGCCAGGTGCTGCCGGTGAGCGGTAACGCCGCACAGCTGCTGGCCGACGCCGAGGGCTTCTGGCTGCGCAGCAGTAACGCCCTCTGGCGCCTCGACCACGACTTCGCCCTGGTCGGCAAGCAGAGTGGCCGCTTCACCGCCATGGCCCTGGCCGACGCTGCCCTCTACGCCCTCGACAGCAGCGGCGACCTCTGGCGCCTCGGCGCCGACCTCTCGGCCCAGCGCTTCGACCTGGGGCTGCAGGCGAGCCGTATCGACGCCATCGACGGCTACCTGTTGCTACAGACCGACGCCGCGCTGGAGGTGGTCGACATCAGCGCCGCCGACCGGCCCCTGCGCCTCGGTGCGCTGCCGGTGAGCGGTGGTACCGCCCCGGCCCTGGTGAGCCTGGGGCAGTACCTGCGCGGTGGCGCCATCCCGGCGCGCTACAGCCTGGTGCGCGGCACGGGTAGCCCGGCCCTGGTCTACAGCAGCCAGCGTGCGCGTGGCTATGTGCAGGCGCTGAGCCTCTCCGGTGCCACCCTCAGCGTCGCCGCCGACCACTACGGCGAGCTGCGTCTTGGCCAGTCGAGTGAGCTGAGCTGGAGCGAGAGCGCCTATCCCGCCCCCTATAGCGAGCGCGTCACCGCCAGCCTGCAAGGGGAGGGGGTGCGCTATCTGCTGCAGCCCGACCTGATGCGTATCCTCGCCGTCTATGCCGACGGTCGTCGCGTCACCCTGCTCAAGGGTGTGCAGGGTGAGCGCATGGTGCAGCGTGCCGACGGCGGCATCTGGGTTTCCAGTGGCAGTCTGCTCTATCTGCTCGACCCGCAGAGCGCCGCCTACGAGCGCTTCGAGCCGATGCCGGGCGATACTATCACCGCCCTCACCGCCGTGGCCAACGACCTGGTCTTCGCCACCACCAGTGGGCGTCTCTACCGTCTGCCCCAGGCGGGCAACGGCCTGACCCAGGCCGAGACCCGCGCGCAACTGCTGCTCAGCAGCGCCGAGCCGCTGCGCCTGCTCGCCAGCGACGGCGCGCAGCTCTTCTACGCCGACGGCAGTGTGCTGCACCGCCTCGACCTCGATACCCTCGACGACAGCGCCACCGACCTCGGCGCTACGCTGAGCGCCATCGCCTACCACGCCGGTCTGCTCTGGGCGGCCGGCGATGCGCATGTGGTGGCGTTGGACGTGGCCAGCTGGCAGGTGGTCGAGGCGAGCCGCCTCAACGACCTACGCCCGGTCAGCGCCATCGCCGTCGACGGCCCGCTGCTGGCCCTCGGCCACGGTAGTCAGGGCCTCGCCCTCTACCGCCTGCCGAGCGCCCTGCGCGCCATCAACCCGGCCCTGGGCGCCCCCGCCCTCGGCGCGGTGATCGACCACCAGCAGCGCCTCGCCCTGAGCCTGGTCGAGGCGCGCGGGGTGCGCGCGGTGCGCTACCTGATCGGCGACCTGCTGCTCGCCGAGGTGAGCGATGCGCCCTTCGCCACCTCGGTACCGGTCCCGGCCAGCCTACGTAACGGCCAGCCCTTCGTCGTCACCGCCGAGCTGGTGGGCGAGGAGGGCACACGCCGCGACAGTGGCGCGCGCCGCGTGGTACTGCAGAGCGAGTCGGTCCCGGCCAACCCCTTCAGCGTCAGCCTGAGCCTGGATGCGGTGAGCTTCCTGCCCAAGCCGCTGAGCCTCGAAGCCTTCGTCGCCAACAGCAGCGAGGCGATCGAGCAGGTGGAGTTCTACTACGCCGCGCAGGCCACCGGGCCGTGGGAGCTGGTGGGCAAACACCAGGGCCCCGAGTACCGCCTGGAGCGCGCCTTTGGTGAGACCACCACGGGCCACTACCTCAAGGCGCGTGCGGTCGACATCTACGGCAACGTCACCGAGAGCGCGAGCTACAACTTCAAGCGCCTCACCGACTACTTCGCCCCCGTCGCCGGGCTGAGCCTAGCGGATGCGGCACAGATAGCAGGGCGTGTCGCCGCCGGTCACCCCTACACCCTGGTCGCCAGCCTCGACGACCAGGGCGGCAGTGGTGTCGAACTGGCGCTGCTCTATCGCAACGGCCTCATCGTCGCCGCCGGATTCGCCGACGGCAGCTTCAGCTACCAGGCCCCGGCCGGAGTGGCGGGTGGCAGCGACAGCTATCGCCTCTACGCCGTCGACCAGAGCGGTAACGCCAGCGAGAAGCGTCTGGAGGTCAGCTACAGCGCCGACAACCCGCCACACCTGCAGCTGGTCAATCTGCCCAGCCGTGTGCGCGAGCAGTCGAGCTTCACCCTCACTGCGCAGGTGAGCGACGACCTGGCGGTCACCGATCTGAGCGCCACCTGGGAGGGCGAGCAGTTCAGCCGCCACCTCGACCTCGCCAGCGGCGCGGTGAGCCTCGACCTCATCGACCCGCGTAGCGTGCGTCTGGCGAGTGCCATCAACGCCCCGCTGAGTGTCAGCGTCACCGACGCCCTCGGCCAGCAGGTCTCCGAGGCGGTGACGCTGCAGGTGGTGCCCGATACGGCACCGGATGCCTCTAAGCTGACCCTGGGTCTGCCCCAGGTCGCCTTCTACGGCCACTACCTACCGATCACGGTGGAGGGTCTGAGCCTGGCCGACGACGGCCCGGTGAGCGAACTGACCCTGAGCCTGATCGACTACAGCAGCGGCACCCCAGTGCCGAGCGTGCAGACCCTCCGGGGTAGCGACCGCCACACCACCAGCCTGCGCGCCCCGAGCGACGCGGATGCAGCGAGCCAGATGGTCATCGCCCTGCGCCTCACCGACGCCCTCGGCCAGCAGAGCGAGGGGGCACGGGTGACCCTGCCGCTGACCCAGCTGCCGAACGCCCTGGTGTTCGATAACGGCGGTGACGTCACGCTCAACCCCGAGTACGTCGCGGTGGGTGAGAGTGCCACCCTGCAGGTGCGCGTGAGCGATGCCGCCGCCCGCCGTGTACCGGGCCAGCGCGTGCGCTGGAGTCTGGTGCCGCAGGCCGGTGGCGCCACCATCGCCCTGGGCGAAACCCTGAGCGACAGCGAGGGTCTGGCCCAGCTGCTGCTCGACAGCGCCATCACCAGCGGTCGCTACCGCCTGCTCGCCGAGGTGCTCAACGAGTATGGGCGTGCCCTCGCCAGCGCGGTGCACAACCTGATGCTGCAGCCCGGAGCGATCACCCAGATCGAGGCGGACTACATCCCCACCCTGGCGGTGACCGACGCCTTCGTGCTGCGCCTCAACGGCGTGGATGCCGGTGGCAACCGCGTCAGCGTGGAGAACCGACAGCAGTTGCTGATCACCATCCAGGGCCGCGACTTCCACTTCGGCTTCGCCGATGGGGTCGAGATCGAGCCGCTCTACGACAGTGAGGGTCACGCCGGTGAGCGTGCCCTGGTCACCCTCGACCAGGGGCGTGCCGAGCTGGCCGTCACCGCCGGTACCGTGGCGGGTGATTACAGCATCGAGCTGCTGGCCGAGGCCAATACGCAGCTGGGCTTCCGCTACGACCACGACGGCCTGAGTGAGACCGCCTCCGAGTCGGTGAGCGCCATCCCGCTCACCCTGGTGGCCGGTGATCCGGTGCGCGTGCGCCTGCGTGCGCTCGACCTGGAGGAGGGCAGTGAGGGCGAATCGGGTCGTCTGGAGCCGGGCGATGCCCAGCCGCTGGCCATCGACCTCACCGACCTCTACGCCAACCCGGTACGTCGCCTGCGCCAGAGCGACGGCAGCTGGGTCGACGCCGACCTCAGCGTCAGCCTGAGTGTCGACGGCAGTGGTGAACTCGACGGCAGCGCCGCCAGCGCCAGCGTCGAGCTGCTGCAGGGTGAGGGCGTGGTACGGGTCACCGACAGCGCCGTGGAGCGCGTGACCGTCACCGTGGAGGGGCTCGACCCCGAGCAGGCGAGCCTGATGCTGCGTGACGACATCGCCGTCAGCTTCCTGCGCCTGCGTCCGCGCCTGGTGAACGACGCCATCGTCCCCGGCCTCGACACCCTCGACCACAGCCTCAGCTTCACCTGGAGCGAGGCGGTGCAGGTGGCCGGTGCCGGTGCGCCCATCTACCTGACCCTCGGCGATGAGGCCCTGAGTGTCAGCGGTACCCTCGCTGGCGACACCCTGACCCTGGTCGACCCCGGCCTGACCCTGGGCGCCTGCTACCAGCTGAGCACCGACGGCTCCAGCCTGCGCGCCGTGGCCGACGCCGAGCGGGTGCGTGTCGAGAGCGGCACGGTGTGTGCCGCCCAGGTCGCCCTGGTGCCGCAGCTCGAAGGCTATGTACTGGAGCGCGCCACCATCGACCTGCCGCTGCAGTTCGGTGCGGGCGTCGACCCCGCCACCATCAGTAACGGTGTGGTGAGTGTCGACAACGACCGCCAGAGCCTCGACTTCAAGGCGCCGCGCGCCACCCTGCCGCTGCAGACCGGTCGCGGCCTGCCCGACGGCTCGCCGGTCACCCTCGCCATCGAGGGTCGCTATGCCGGCGCCGCACTGCGCGTGGCCAATCGCATCACCCTGCGCGTGCTGCAGGCGAACGGTGATCTCGACGGCGACAGCCTGAGCAACGCCACCGAGCTGGCCGTGGGGCTGCGCCCCGACAGCGCCGACTCCGACGGTAACGGCGTGCGCGACGACCTGGAGGATAGCGACGGTGACGGCCTCTCCAACCGCTTGGAGCAGCAGCTCGGCACCGACCTGGCCAACAGCGACTCCGACGACGACGGCCTGCCCGACGGTGACGAGCGCCTGCGCGGCAGCGACCCGCTGGTTGCCGACAGCGACGGCGACGGCCTGCCCGATGGGTTGGAGGTGAGCCTTGGCTCCATCGCCACCAACGCCCTGAGCCTGCCCGACCTGAGCGACTACGTCACCGCCCTGAGCATGACCCCGAGCGGTGTCGAGCTGCCTCTGGCCCAGGCCAGCGAGCCGCTCAGCTTCAGTGTCGAGGCGCTGGTGGAGGTGAACGGCCATAGCTACGTGGTGGACGCCACCCGTGGCGTGGTCGGCACCCTCTACAGCCTGAGCAGCACGGGTGTGGTCGAGGCGCTGGGGGATGGCCGCTTCAACGTGGTCGGTGCCGGTGCCATCGAGCTGAGCGCCAGCCTCGGCGGCCTGAGCGATAGCAGCGCCATCGTCATCACCGACGCGGTGACCACCGACCCGGTGTTGCGTCTCTCCCGCGCCCATCCGCAGCAGACCCTCTACGCCGGGGCCGAGAGCGCCTGGATCTGGCTGGAGCTGGACGCCTACCAGAAGACCTCGGTGGACTGCGTACGCCTCGACGGCGAGAGGCAGGTGGTGGTGCCGGATACGCACTGTGGTATCGAATTCACCATTACCGGTGGTGACGACACCTACAGCAGCATGCAGATGCCCACCGAGCGCAACATCAGTATCCGTATGCCCCAGGGTGTACCGACCGACGCGTTCGGCCTACTGGAGGTCGATCTGCAGGATCGACTCGGCATCGCTACACACACGCTGCAGCTCGATGTCGAACCCGATCCGGCGCCGACCGTGACCCTGGGTAGCGACTTCCCGCAGGGCCTCGCGCTGCAGGTCGGAGAGGTCATCGACCTGCCGGTGAATGTGAGCGATCCGGCCTACAACCGCCTCTGGGTGCAGTACCTGATCGACGGGATCGCCGTCGAGCCGGAGTCGGCGTATCCCAAGATCACCCTCGATGGCGGCCCGGTCGCGGGGAGCTTCACGCTCGTGCCGATGCCCGGCTACGAGGGCGATGGCTACAA
Organism: Gammaproteobacteria bacterium; assembly: GCA_003252455.1. Lineage (GTDB taxonomy): Bacteria > Pseudomonadota > Gammaproteobacteria > Thiohalomonadales > Thiohalomonadaceae > SZUA-467. The sequence goes on along the minus strand of QKED01000061.1, from coordinate 5,331 downwards.
GCTCAGCAGTGTCGAGTACTTCAGCCTGGTCCTCGACAAGACCGAGAGCATCAGCTGGGAGTTCTACGACGTCACCCAAGACCGCAACCTGTGGGACGAGGGCGTCAACATCTTCCGCGACGATGGTGATGCCTGGGTCGAGGTGGGCGACAAGGTCCACCCCACCTGGTCTACCTACCCGGTCCTCCCGGCTGGGCGCTATGTGGTCGCGGTCTTCCACCCGTGGACCGACTACGACTACTACGACTATCAGGTCACCATGCAGCGCGGCTGGAGTATCTGTTGGTACGACTGCAGCGCGGATGTGGGCGACTTTACCCTGAGCATCAAGCGCAATACCTGGGACTACGAGACCGACGCCGAGGGCAATCTCTATCTCGATGAGGGGTACTACTACCCCTACTCCAACATCGAACCGCCACCGACCGACACCGTCAGCGACAGCCTCGACGGCCTCTCCGTGGCGCGCTACTTGCCCCAGCGCACGGCGGACCTCGCCCTCACCTACGCCGTCAAGCGCCGTCAGTACCGCCTGCGTGATGTGGATGTGGGCGCGCACACCCTGACGCTGCGTGTGGTCGAGGCACAGGTGAACGGTGGTCGTCGGATCCACGATGTGACCAATATTCCGCTGACGGTCAGCGCCGCCGGTAGCTGTGCGGCACCCATGGTGACCACGCTCTACCCGAGCAGCGGTCAGACCATCCCCTACAACGCCGAGTTCAAGCTGCCGGTGCGTGACTACAGCAGTGGCGTGGAGTTGCCGGACTCCATCGCCAGGATGGCCGTCGGTGTAGGCTCGACGCACAACTTCCAACCGCTGGAGTTCATCGTGACCGGGGCCAGTGAGGTGAGCAGTATCGAGTGGCTCAATCCCCCCTCACTGGTGAAGCGGCACATGTATGCCTTCGCCACGACGGACAACTACCGCTTCCGCCTACAGAGCACGACCCCGAGCATCCAAGACACCGAGACCGATCTGCGTGACAGGCCACTCTACAAGGCGATTGTCGAATCCGACGTCGTGAGTTTCCCGTACACCTATACGGCCAATCTGCGCGTCACCAATCGCTGTGGCGAGAGCCGTGATGTCTCCATCCCGCTCACCTTCGTCGAAGATGCCGTGCCGAGCCTCAGTATCGAACAGGCGAGTGCGCAGCCGCTGGAGGTCGCGGTAGGACAACGCCTCAATCTGCCGCTGCTGCTCGCAGACGAGGGGCGCAACCTGGTCTATCTCTCCGCCGTGCTCAAGCCGCGTGCGGGTGCAGATGTACCCAGTGCCGCGCCCACTGTCAGCACCAGCAACTACAACAGTGACCTGGCGCTGATCCGCTACTTCGACAAGTATGCCTACGATTACGACCACGCCTACATGGAGGCGTGGTGGGACGACGACACCTATACCGCGCTGCTCGCGAGCCGCGTCTGGAACGCCTATTACGAGGATGGCGTGGCCAAGGCCGAGGGCTATGGCAACGTCCCTGGCAACGAGGTGAACTACTTCGAAAATCCGTGGGACGACTACGGCGAAGGGTCGGGGGACTATGTCGATGGTTACCTCTCCGTCGACAACAACTTCCCGCAGCCGAGCCTTGCCTACAACCTGCCGGTGGTGCTCCCCCTCTGGCTCGACGCTGGGTTCTACGACATCTGGGTGGTGCTGGCCGACGCCAACGGACAGGCCGTGACGCGCAACCTACCCATCGAGGTCACCCCGACACGGGTCGGCCCCAGCGCGGTCATTACCCTGCCCAGCTACCAACCGCCAGCGGGCCAGAGTGGTCAGGTGCAGATCGCCGCCATCGGCCCGGTCAGCGCGCTCGAAACACTGAGCGTGGAGATCACCGGGGCCGTCGCCGAGATGGTGCATTACAGTCCCAAACTCGGCCCGGTGATCGACGACAGCTACCCCGATGTGGTGTTTATCAATGACGAGCTGATCGAGTTCTCCCTCGACTTCGTCGTCGCCAGTGATGCCACCGTGGGTGCGCCCATCGATGTGACCTTGACCGTCACCGACGAGACCGGTAAGAGCCGCACGCTCAGCGAGACCCTCTATGTGGGGCAGTGGGGCGATGTGCAGGTGACCTTGGACGCCGCCAACCCCACACTCGATGGTCGTTACCGCTTCGCCGACGTCACCGTGGCCGCCAATAGCCAGGTGAGCATGGCGCAGAGCCTACCGCTCAACAGACTCACCATCGAGTCCGGTGCCACCCTCACGGTGGGTAACGGTGCCCTGGATGACTGGACGCAACTGGTGCTGCACGAGGGCTTCGAGTTGGCCAGTGGCGCCACCCTCAAGGTGACCCCGGTGCTGAGCAGTCAGCGCTTCGTCAACACGGCTGGACGCACCTACCACGGTGGTGACGGCATCAGCGCGAGTGCCGCACTGGCCTACGACGATGTGCGTAGGCCGCGCCTACCCGGCTACGGCGGGCGCGAGTACTTCTACCGGCGCGCCTACAGCAGCTACAGCTCCGGCACGAGTGTCGAGACCGCCGGTGGCGGCCCGCTCTACATCGAGGCCCCCAGCGTGCGCATCGACGGTACCATCGACGCCCGTGGCGACGTGCCGGTGGATGCCGGTAGTTTCTACCAGTCGAGCAGTACCTACTGGACGCGCTACACCCGCGACAACGCCGGTGCCGGTGGCGCGCTCTGGATCCAGGCCGGACAACTGGACGGTACCGGCACGCTGAGTGTGCGCGGTGGCGACGGCAGCGCCCAGAGTGGCGAGCTGATCTACGCCGGTGGGGGTGGACGCATCGCCATCTACTATGACCAGTACGGTGACGGTAGCCTACCCCTGGCGCAGGGTCTGCACCTCGATGCCCGCGCCGGTCAGAGCCACCCCGATGTGGCCGACAACGCCCACATCGGCAGTAGCGGGACGCTGTTCCTCAAGCGCCGCGACCAGGCCGACGGTGACCTCTACCTGTTCGGCCCCGATAGCCCCGTGGCCAACACCAGCAACGCGGGCTATCCGAGCGCGACGCTGTCGCAACTCGGTTGGCGCTACACCGATGGCGACCTGCCACTGGCGCGCGTCACCGCCCTCGGTGCGGGTGAGTACCTCATCGAGAGCAGCCGTGCCGACGACCTCTGGTTCGCCGAGCCGAATGTGGCCAAGTTCGCCTCCAGCGCCGTGGGTCGCCAGTTGCAACTGGTGCTCGGCAGCCGCGTGAGCGAGGTGCTGACCGTGACCGGTGTGGTGGAGGGCAACGAGACCACCCTCCCGGGTCTGCGAGTGAACAGCACCGAGGATCTGACCCAGTACGTCGACACGGCCACCGTGATCCGTGGTATCAGCCGCTTCGACCGCTTGGTGCTCGACGGTCAGGTGCAACTGCTGAGCCCCAACGAGCAGTTGGTGGTGGGCGAGGTGAGCTTCACCGACCCGCACTCCCTCGATGGTGTGGTCAACCTGCTCACGACCGCCGCCGGGCTCGACCTGGGCAGTGCCACGCTGACGGACGAGGATGCCTTCTACATCCAATCCGTCAGCGCCACCAGTCTGACGCTGGCGGGGAGCAGCACCTTCGTTACCCGGAGCACGCTCGCCGTCGGCGGGGACCTGGTGCTGAGCGGCAGCAGTCGTGTCGATGCCCAGCGCCTGGTGGTCGAGGGTGACCTCCACATCACAGAGGATGCGCGCGTCACGGTGGAGAGCCTGAGCGTGGGCGGACGGCTCGCCCTCGCCGGCATCAGCGCGCTGATCAGCAGCGGCCAACTGCAAGTGGGTCGCCTAGAGGTGGCCAGCGGGGCGAACGTCGTCCTCACCAGTCAGGGGGCACTGCAGGTCTCGGGCAACAGTGCTATCGACGGTACCCTGGCGCTGGTCGTGCCAGGCGTCACCTTCGGCGCGGACCTGAGCCTCGATGGCGGTCAGCTCACCCTCACCCTGGACGAGGGGCAGGCGGTCGTCGTGGGCGGGGCCCTCTCGCTCCTCGGCAGTGCGCGCATCACCGTGCCCAATGCGCTCAACCCGCGTATCTACAGCCTCGACCTGCGCGTGGGTGGCCATGTGACCCTCGCGAGCGGGGCCAAGATCGACCTCTCGCTCAAGGGCTATCCGGCCAACTACATGCCGCCGAGCTTCGGCTATGACACCACCCTCGCCGGTTGTCATGGCGGTGTGCGTTCCGGCAAGTCGGCCAGTTGTGTCAGTGGTGACTACGACCAGGTGCTGTTCGCCGGGAGCGGTTACTACACCGCCGGTGGTGGGCTGCTGCGCCTGAGCGCCGCCTCTCTGCAGCTCGACGGCACCCTCGACGTCTCCTCCACCCGTGGCGCGGGGGGCGGCGCGGAGCTGCGCATCAGCGGTCAAGTGAGTGGGAGTGGCAGCGTGAATGCCGCCAGTACCGAGTCCTACTACGGTGGCGGTGGGCGCGTGGTACTGCGTGCAGGTCACTTCAGCGGCTTCGACCCGGTCACCCAGCTCAAGGCCAACGCCTACTATGGGTCGGGCGGCACACTCTTCTACCAGAGCGATGCCGACACATCCGGTCATCTGGTGGTCTCCGCGAGCAGCAACTACAACGCCGGTGGCACGCCACTGCGTAGCGTGGGCCTGCATACCATCACCGACGTTACCGACCTGGGCGGGGGGCGCTGGTCCATCGGCATCGACGCAGAGGCGTGGAGCGCCGCCGACGCCACCCTGGGCACCGGCCTGGTGGGCCGCACCGTCGACCTCGACGCCGACGATGGCGAGCAAACCCTCTACCGCATCGTCGACAACAGCCGCAACGCCCTGGTGGTCGAGAGCGACAGCGACCTCGCCAGCCTGGTGCAGGTGGGTGACCGCCTGGTGGGTGTGTTCCGCTTCGACAGCATCACCCTGGCCACCAACACCTCCCTCGACCTGGGCGCGGACCGCCTCTGGGTCGGTGGTGGTGGGGTGAGTCTCAATGGCGGTGAACTGCGCCTCGGTAGCCTCGACACCGAGACCCTGCTCACCCTGAGCGAGGGCCGGGTCTACCTGCACCAGAGCCTCAGCGTCGCCGCCGACCTCAACCTGCCGGTGGCCCTGGTGGTGAACGGTGACCTGACGGTACCGGGGGGGCTTACCCTGAGCCCGCTCGGGGGCGTGGCCAGCGGCACGGATAACCTGAGCGTCACCGGGGCCCTCACGGTCGGCACCAACCTCACCCTCAACGCCGGTACCTCGCTGCGTGCGAGTGGGGCGGTGAGCCTGGGTGGTGTCATGGCGGTGGGGAGTGAGGCCAAGCTCCAGGCGAGTGCGATCAGCGCCCGCGCCGGCCAGGTGATCGGTGGTCTGGTGACCACCCAGCAGCTGACCATCACCGAGGACCTGCTGCTCGTGGC
>QKED01000098.1 GCA_003252455.1 Gammaproteobacteria bacterium | reverse complement strand
CCAGCTCACTCTTGGGGGCGCCGATGAGGGTGGCGTTGTAGATGGTGGGTGCAGAACGCGGGTCGACATCCGGCTCCTTCTTGTCGTTGTCCGCCTCGATACCGTTATCGCCCACATCCTCGTGCTGCTGCACGATGAGGAACTGTACGCGACCGCGCCAGCCCATGTCCCAATCCAACGAGTCGTCCTTGGCCCCGCTGATCACCACACGGGTGAGGCTCACTTCACCACCGAAGATCTCGATGCCGTCGTCCAGTGAGCGGTGCACCTGCACATTGCGCACGATGGTGGTGCTGCCACAACCACCGAAGGTGAGGCCGTTCAGCTCGTTGTCGGCAAACACCTCGAAGCCGGCGAACTCGATGCGTACGTATTCGAGTGTGCCGCAATTGGAGTAGCGATCGCTGCCGCCAAAACTGCCACGCACATCGAGACGGTCGATGCCCTCGATCTGCCCGGTGGTGCGGTTGATCGGTGCATTACCGAGCAGGACGACGCCGCCCCAGTCGCCACGGTCACGCGAACCGACCGGTTTGGCGCTGGTGAAAACGATGGGGGCGGTCTTGGTGCCGCGCGCATAGAGGGTGGCGTCACGGGTGATGATGAGGGCCGAGCCGTTGCTGCCATAGACGGTGGTACCGGGCTCGATGGCGAGCTTGGCGCTCCCCTCCACGAAGACGATGTTATCCAGGTAGTAGGTGTTCTCCGCGTGCCACACCGTATCTTCCATGATCGAGTCCTTCACGTGCACCACCTTGGGTGTGGTGTCGGCGTCGGCGGTCACCTCGCGTACCGCATCGTGAAACTGACTCGGGCTGAGCCAGGGCAGACCGATGATCAGGCTCAGGGTGATGAGCGCGGCGGTACCCAGGGTCATGCCCAAGTGGTGGCGACGCTTCGGTTCGGCGACGACCTGCGCCGGGGCCTGCGCGGCGGCGAGCGAGAGGATCTGCTCGGCGTGGGTCATGGAGAGACGTCCGCGCTTGATGTAGGTATCGAACATGCGCAGGCGGTCGCGCTCGGTGAGCCCCTGGGGCAGGGCGTTGTAGGCGTCGATGCTCAGACGCAGTTCGCGGCTCCAATCCACCGGGCGCAGCCCCATGTCCTGACGCAGTGCGACCTCCAGCTCCAGCGCCTCCTCCCAGTGGATGCGCGTACGGCGGATGAAGTGGTCGAGTTCGACACGGCGTGCATAGGTGATCTCCCCCTCGCCGAGGGCCATGAGCAGCAGCTCACGGTAACCGTGCAGCTCACGCGGGTCGCCCTGCGCCTGGTTCGGCAGCGTGGCGGCGTGGCTCCCCTCACCCTGGGCCACGGCCAGGCCATCACTCGCCTCGCTCTGGTACTGCTTTCGCGACGCCTCTAACTGGTCGCAGATGGCCACCAGCTCCGCGTCGCCCGTCTGGCGCGCCTTGAGCAGGGCACTGGCGAGGTAGGCGTCGTCGTCGACCATGCGCAGAAAGCTGAGGGATTCACCGGTGACACGGCGGTTGTGGGTGATCATCGACCAGAGCAGCGCCTGGTCTTGTTTCGCGACGGACATGCGGGACCTCACAGATGTAGCGAATGCGGGGCATCGGGGCCGTCACTCTATGAGAGGATTATGGATTGCTGATTAATCCCGTATGACAAAGGCATGAAAGCCGACTGATATAGTGGGATATGCGCTACTTTTGTAACAGTTGTTTTCCTACACGTTTTGGCCAAATTCCAGCGGCCAGTTGAACGGGTAGAGGGCCCGATAGGGGGCTGACTCGAACCCGGAGGGGTACGACTACTGCACAGACAGGGGGCGGCCCCACCAGCGTGAAGTGCCGACACACCTATGAATTTAACTCGTTAAAACAGCCAGTTAGATACATGTCCAGCGCACTTAGTCAGACCATAACCCCGCATCGGCCAAGGTACTCAGTGCCCAGCGAGCCGCCCTCGCGCTCCCCTCACCACCTGTCATACAGGCGTCACATGGCCTTGGCATGCTGAGGTGCGCTCGTTCAACTCCTCGGACGCCTGTCATATTAGTGTCACCCAATCTTCATATTCAGAACATTTTGTCTGCGTAATGTTTGCGCCTGTCAGCCTAGGCTTACGTCCAACCCTCACACCGTCTGGGTTGGTGATTCGGAAACTCCACCACTCTTCAGGAGACGACATGTTCACTAAGACCCTCCCGGTTGCGGCTGCTATTGGCCTCTTCCTCGCCGGTACCGCTCAGGCCGCTGGCCGTGACTACATCAGCATCGTGGGCTCCTCCACCGTCTACCCGTTCGCCACCGTGGTGGCCGAGCAGTTCGGTAAGACCACCGAGTACAAGACCCCGAAGATCGAATCCACCGGTTCCGGCGGTGGCTTCAAGCTCTTCTGCGCCGGCGTGGGCGTCGAACACCCCGATATCACCAACGCCTCCCGTGCCATCAAGGCCAGCGAGATCGAGCAGTGCGCCGCCAACGGCGTCACCGAGATCGTCGAGGTGAAGATCGGCTATGACGGCATCGCCATCGCCAACTCCAAGGCCGCCCCCCAGTTCCAGCTGACCCGCCGCGACCTGTTCCTGGCCCTGGCCGCCAAGGTGCCGAACCCCGATGGTACTCAGACCCTGGTCGAGAACCCCTACAAGATGTGGAGTGACGTCGACGCCAACCTGCCCAAGATCGCCATCGAAGTGCTGGGCCCGCCGCCCACCTCCGGTACCCGCGACGCCTTCGCCGAGCTGGCCATGGAAGGGGGTTGCAAGACCTTCGACTGGATCAAGGAGATGAAGCACGCCGACAAGAAGGCCTACAAGGGTGTCTGCCACACCGTGCGTGAGGATGGTGCCTACATCGAGGCCGGCGAGAACGACAACCTGATCGTGCAGAAGCTCGAAGCCAACCCCAACGCCCTGGGTGTCTTCGGTTACAGCTTCCTGGAGCAGAACGCCGACAAGGTACAGGGCTCTCTGGTCGACGGTATCGCCCCCGAGTTCGAGACCATCGCCAACGGCGAGTACCCGGTCTCCCGTCCCCTCTTCTTCTATGTCAAGGCCGCTCACGTCGCGGGCATCCCCGGCATGAAGGAGTACCTGGCCGAGTTCACCAGCGACAAGGCCTGGGGCGACGAGGGCTACCTGGCCGACAAGGGCCTGATCCCCATGCCCAAGGCCGAGCGTGAGCAGTATGCTGCCGACGTGGCCGCACTGAAGCCGCTCGCCAAGTAAGCCTGCCGCGTCCGATAATGGTCGGCTGCCCCTGCAGCCGACCATTCTTTTTTCATCACATTCGGTGACTTATGCAGATCTCCACCCTGCTGTTCGTGCTCGCTGCACTCACCATCGCCAGCTATTACCTGGGCCGCAACCGCTCTCTGGTGGTCGCGGACCGAAATATCCGTCTTCTCCACTCCCTACCCAGCTACTACGGCCTGTTCACGGCCATCTGGTGTGCGATACCGGCCCTAGTGGTATTGCTGCTGTGGAACTCCTTCGAGGGGCATCTGGTGACCCAATTGGTCATTGCCGGCCTCCCCGATGAGCTGCGTAACCTGCCTGATACGCGCCTCAACCTGGTGCTCAACGATATCCGCAACATCGTCGCCGGCGGCGTCGCCAGCGGTGGTGAACCGACCCCGGCCCTGCGCGAGGCGGCGGCCCACTATGCGCACCTCGAATCCATCAGCGCCATGGCCATGACCGTGGTCAGTCTGGCCCTGGCCAGCCTCTCCGCCGTTCTCGCCTGGCGCACCATCCGTCGCGAACAGCGCGCGCGCAACAATGTCGAGACCGCGATCAAGGGCTTTCTCATCCTCAGCTCGCTGATCGCCATCTTCACCACCATCGGCATCGTCCTCTCGGTGCTGTTCGAGTCGATCCGCTTCTTCCACTCGGTGCCCCTCACCGATTTCCTCCTCGGCCTGGAGTGGAGCCCGCAGATGGCCATCCGCGCCGACCAGGTGGGCTCCTCCGGTGCCTTCGGTGCCATCCCGCTGTTCGTCGGCACCCTGCTCATCTCGCTCATCGCCATGCTGGTGGCGGTACCCATCGGGCTGATGTCGGCCATCTACCTCTCCGAGTATGCCGCCCCCAAGGTGCGGGCCATCGCCAAGCCGCTGCTGGAGGTGCTCGCTGGCATCCCGACCGTGGTCTACGGCTTCTTTGCCGCCCTCACCGTCGCCCCGCTGATCCGCGACAGCGGCTCGCTGATCGGTCTGGACGTCAGTTCCGAGAGCGCCCTGGCCGCCGGCCTGGTAATGGGCATCATGATCATCCCCTTCGTCTCCTCGCTCTCCGACGACGTGATCAAGGCGGTGCCCCAGACGATGCGTGACGGCTCCTACGGCCTCGGTGCGACCAAGTCGGAGACCATCCGCCTGGTGGTGATACCCGCTGCCCTGCCCGGCATCGTCGGTGGCGTGCTGCTGGCCGTCTCGCGCGCCATCGGTGAGACCATGATCGTGGTGATGGCCGCCGGCCTCGCCGCCAAACTGACCATGAACCCGCTAGACACCGTGACCACGGTGACGGTGCAGATCGTCACCCTGCTGGTGGGTGACCAGGAGTTCGACAGCCCCAAGACCCTGGCCGCCTTCGCCCTCGGTCTGATGCTCTTCACCGTCACCCTGGTGCTCAACATCATCGCCCTGCACGTCGTGCGCAAATATCGTGAGCAGTATGAATAATCAGACCGCCTCTACCCCCCCCTCGACCATGGAGAAGGTCTCCGCTGGCATGGGACGCCGTTACGCCCGCGAGCGCCGCTTCCGCGTCTACGGCATGCTTGCCGTGACCCTGGGCATGGTATTCCTCGCCACCCTGCTCTTCAGCATCGTCTCCAAGGGTTACAGCGCCTTCCAGCAGACCTACATGGAGCTGGAGATCCACTTCGACCCCGAGGTGCTCGGGATCCAGGACCCGAACAATGCCGCGCAGATCTCCGGGGCCGACTACCCCGGCCTGGTCAAGGCGAGCCTGCGGGCCGAGTTCCCCGAGGTGAGCAATCGCCGCGACAAGCGTACCCTCTACGGTATCGTCAGTAGCGGTGCGGCCTTCGAGTTGCGCCAGATGGTGATGCAGAACCCCGCCCTGCTGGGTACGACCCAGCGCCTTTGGGTGCTGGCCGACGACGATGTAGACATGCTGGTCAAGGGCCACATCGACCGCAATGTGGAGGAGTCGGGGCGACGTATGAGCGACCTGCAGATCGGCTGGATCGACCACTTCCTCGACGCCGGCCGGATGGAGCTGCGCTTCAACACCGTGTTCCTCACCGCCGGTGACTCGCGCGAGCCCGAGCTGGCCGGAATCCGCAGCGCCATCACCGGCTCTCTGCTGACCCTGCTGGTGACCCTCTCGCTCTCCTTCCCCATCGGCGTGGCGGCGGCGGTCTACCTGGAGGAGTTCGCCCCCACCAACCGCTGGACCGACCTCATCGAGGTGAACATCAACAACCTGGCGGCGGTCCCCTCCATCGTCTTCGGTCTGCTCGGCCTCGCCGTCTTCATCAACTTCTTCGGCATGCCGCGCTCCGCCCCGCTGGTGGGTGGCATGGTGCTCACCCTGATGACGCTGCCGACCATCATCATCGCCGCCCGCGCCGCGCTCAAGTCGGTGCCCCCGTCGATCCGTGAGGCGGCCCTCGGCATCGGCGCCTCGAAGATGCAGATGGTCTTCCACCATGTGCTACCGCTGGCGATGCCCGGTATGCTCACCGGCACCATCATCGGCATGGCCCAGGCGCTGGGTGAGACCGCCCCGCTGCTGATGCTCGGTATGGTCGCCTTTATCGTCGACATCCCTGGCGGGGTCACCGACCCGGCCACCGTACTCCCGGTCCAGATCTATCTCTGGGCCGACAGTCCCGAGCGCGCCTTCGTCGAGCGCACCTCTGCCGCCATCATGGTGCTGCTCGGTTTCCTCGTCGTCATGAACGCGCTCGCGGTGCTTCTACGGAAGCGCTTCGAGCGTAGCTGGTAAGCGAACGTCTGCCGAGGTATCCATCAAATGACTTCACTGGAACTGACCATGGAAAAGCCCAATCTCGCCGTAAAAGAGAGCCGCGACGTTAAGCACGACCTCACCTCCGGCACCCCCGAAAAGACGGTCGGCGAGGCCCTCCTCGATGCCGAGAGCGCGCGCATGACCTGCCGCGACGTCAACGTCTACTACGGTGAAAAGCACGCCATCAAGAACATCTCGCTGGATATCGGCCGCAACGAGGTGGTGGCCCTCATCGGCCCCTCTGGCTGCGGCAAGTCCACCTTCTTGCGTTGCCTCAACCGCATGAACGACACCATCGAGATCTGCCACGTCACCGGTGACATCTCCATCGACGGCATGAACATCTACGACAAAAAAATTGACGTGGTGCCGCTGCGTGCCCAGGTGGGCATGGTGTTTCAGAAGCCCAACCCCTTCCCCAAGAGCATCTTCGAGAACGTCGCCTACGGCCCGCGCATCCATGGTCTGGCCAGCGACAAGCACGAGCTGGAGGAGATCGTGGTCGGCAGTCTCAAGCGCGCCGGCCTGTGGGACGAGGTGAAGGACCGCCTGCACGCCCCCGGTACCGGCCTCTCCGGTGGTCAACAGCAGCGCCTGTGCATCGCCCGCACCATCGCCGTAGGCCCCGAGGTGATCCTGATGGACGAGCCCTGCTCGGCCCTCGACCCCATCGCCACCGCACGTATCGAGGAGCTGATCGACGAGCTGCGTGAGAACTTCACCATCGCCATCGTCACCCACTCCATGCAACAGGCCGCGCGCGTCTCCCAGCGCACCGCCTATTTCCATCTCGGCACCTTGGTCGAGGTGGGCGACACGGATGACATCTTCACCAATCCGCGTCACCGCCTGACTGAGGACTACATCACCGGCCGCTTCGGCTAACCCGCAGAATTAGAGAACAAGTAACGGAGTCAGCCACCTATGGCACGCGAGATCGAGGGTCACACCATGCGCCGATTCGATGGAGAACTGCACCACCTGCACAACCTGCTACTGCAGATGGGGGGACTGGTACAGAACCAGTTCGAACTGGCCCTACAGGCCCTGAGGGAGAAGGAGCTACAGCTGGCCGACAAGGTCATCGCCCGCGACCGCGACCTGAACGACCTGGAGGTGAAGGCGGACGAAGAGGTGATCTCGGTCATCGCCCGACGTACCCCAGTGGCGCGTGACCTGCGCACCGTGATGTCCTTCTCCAAGGTGATCACCGACCTGGAGCGGATGGGCGACGAGGTGGTGCGTATCGCCGACCTCACCTACTCCCTCTACGAGAACGACGGTCCCGGTCCCGGCACGCAGATGATGCGCGACGTACACGGCATGGGGCGGATGTGTGGCGAGATGGTGCAGGCCGCCCTGCGCATGCTCGACAGCCTCGACGTGGAGAGCGCCGACGAGCTGCGCGCACATCAACTGGAGCTGGACAGCGAGTTCCAATCGAGCGTACGCCGCCTCGCCACCTTCATCATGGAGGATGCGCGCAACGTCGGTAACTCCATCAAGGTGGTGCTGGTGCTCAAGTCCCTCGACCGTATCGGCGACCACGCCACCAATATCGTCGAGCATGTCTATTTTCTGGCCAAGGGCAAGGATATCCGCCACATCCCACCCAGCGTGCACCGCGCCTGAGATGACCGGCTGGTTCGACCGCCTACGCCGCAGGGTGAGGCGGTCTCCCCCCTCTCCCCTCCCCCTGCCCGAGATCGGGCGCCCCTTCCCCTGGCATACACTCAGTGGCACACAGCAGTTGGCCTTACGCGAGGCCTATGGCCTCTATCTGGACACACTCCCCCCGACCTGCGACCTCGGCACCAAGCAGACGCGTTGGTGTGCCTGGCTCGCCGAGCAGGGGGTGGAGTGCGAGGTGCGAGAGCGCGCGGGAGAGGGGCGCTAAGTGACGGGATTGCCCCCACGGGGCGCGGGGACCGCGAGATAGAGGCGCCTCACTCGGGGGCCTGGATGCGCCCCACCACATCGGCGGCCATATCGGCCATCAGCTCCAGCGAGTGACTCAGCTCTTCGCCAATACGGCACTCACCCTGACCCATGTCCACCACCAGTGTAAGACGCTCTGCCTCGCACGGCAGCGGCAGATAGAGACGGCACTCACCCTCCGGGCTGCGCAGCAGGGCCATATGCCCCTGCTCACCGATATCGGCCCAGGGCAGGGTCGTCGGCGACCACTCACCGCCACGGCGGAACACCAGCTCCGCCCCCTCACCACTTCCGAGTACCACGGAGACGGCCGTGCCACCCAGCCAGTGCTGGAGCGCCACCAGCCACTCCTCATCGGCACTGCGATCGGCACGCTTGGCGGCGAGACCGGCGGAGCAGAGGGCCATGAAGCCACCGTTCTGACGCAGCTCCTGGTCCATGCGGAAACGGGCGTGTAGCGCCTCGGCGAGGCGTTGGTTCTGCTCCATCAGGCGCTGCTGTAGGCGGCGGATCTTCAGATGGGTGATGACACGGGCACGCAACTCCTCCACATCGAAGGGCTTGGTGACATAGTCGGAACCACCCACCTCGAAGCCGCGGATGACACTGGCGCGGTCGCCCATTCCGGTAAGGAAGATGACCGGGATGTTGCCAAGGCCCGGACGCTGCTTGAGCCGCTCACACACCTCGAAACCGTCCATGTCGGGCATGCGCACGTCGAGTAGCACCAGGTCGATCTCCTCCTTCGCCAACAGGTCGAGGGCCTCTTGACCGCCACGCGCCTTGAAGGTGGTGAACCCATCGACCTCCAGGAGGCGCGAGACCACCTCGAGGTTGTGCGGCATGTCGTCGACGATGAGGATATTAGTTTGCATGGAGGACTCCCAGCGGTTCTCTAGTGGAACTTTATTGATTCTACCGTCAGTTGCCACGTCTAGGCATCAGTTATATGAGGTTGCGCAGTTTCAATTCGGCCGGATAGGGGTCGAGATAGCTCTGGCGCTCGATGTAGGGGTGCGGATGACGGCGAAAGTGGTGGCGCAGCAAGGTGATGGGCACGATGAGCGGGAGCTGTCCCAAGCGGTACGCGTCGATCACCTCGACCAGCTCCTGCCGATCGGCACTGTCCAGGTCGCGCTTGAGGTAACCCATCAGATGCAGCAACAAATTGGCCTGCCCCTTCGGGGTGGCCGGTCGACGCAGTGCCTGCATCAGCTCGGCGAAATAGGCCTCGGCCAGCGGCACAATCGGTTCGATCCCCGCCCTTGCCACCCACCGACCGAGGCGACGATACGCCTCCTGATTGTGCGCCATGATGGCGTATTTGTGATCGGAGTGAAATTCAACCAGACGCGCAGGGGTGATGCCCGGCGCGGTGTGCACCCGCCAGCGGTGGTGGACGAAGACCCGCTCGATGAAGTTCTCCCGCAATACCGGGTCGCCGAGACGCCCCTCCTCCTCCACCGGCAGGTGCGGCATGGCCCGCATCAGCTCGGCGGCGAAGACCCCACTCGACTTGGCCAGTGCATAGCCGTTGGGGCCGTAGACCTTGACCCGCTCCATACCACAGGAGGGGGAGCCCTTCTTCAGGATGTAGCCATCCAGACTGCCGAGCCGACGCGCGACCTCCTCCCGGCTGGCCGTGAGCAGCGCCGAGGTGTGCTCACGCTCTGCCCGTTGTACCTCGACCACACGCGGGGTCGCGTCGGCGCGCCCCGCCACCAGGCGAATGGTCGGCCTCGGTATCCCGAGACCGGCCGCCACCTCCGGGCAGAAGGGGCGCAGTTCGAAATAGCGCGACAGGGTCCCCAGGATATAGGCATCGCGCTTGTGTCCGCCGTCGTAGCGCACCGCCTGCCCGAGCAGACAACTGCTGATACCGACCGGGATAGGCGCACCACGGTTCATGCTCTGCTCCACCCTCTAGCCCCCTTGTATCCGCTGCACGGTAAAATAGCCACAGACGATCGAATAGGGCGGTGTGTATGGCACTTTCAACACCCCTCTTCAGCCTTCTCCACTTTGGGCTGTAAGAGGTTGGCACCTAGGCGTGCGAATTCGCACTGCGACAACCCCAGTTAAAGTGTGATAATAGAGGTATCTATTTCACCTATAACGAGATCTGGATAACGCCACCGCGCAACACGCGGACGAGGTCACTCCAGACAGCACCCTTCACCACACACAGCGGTAGATACGGTATTGGCCTTGGACAAATCACACCTGCTGCTCGTCGAAGACGATGAAGTGACACGGGAGACCTTACGCGCCTATCTGCTGCGCGAGGGCTACCGTGTACACGTAGCCGCGAACGGGGAGCAGATGCGTCAACAGCTGGAGCGCACGCCGGAGATGGCGCTGATCCTGCTCGACATCAACCTACCCGACAGCGACGGTCTGACCCTGATGAGCGACCTGCGTCGCGCCTCGGACATCCCGGTCATCCTGGTCACCGCACGCAACGACGACATCGACCGCATCCTCGGCCTAGAGATGGGCGCAGACGATTACATCTGCAAACCCTTCAACGACCGTGAGCTGCTGGCCCGGATCAAATCCGTCCTGCGCCGCTCACTGCAGCGTGGTGTCGAGGAGCCACAGGCGACGCGCATCCACCAATTCGACGGCTGGCGCCTCGACACCCTCAAGCGTTCTCTGGTCAACCCGAACAACGAGGAGGTGAGCCTCACCACCGCCGAGTTCGACATGCTACACACCTTTGTCCTCAACAAGGGGCGCGTCCTCAACCGCAACCAGTTGCTGGAGGCAGTAAGTAACCGCAGCTGGAATCCCAACGACCGCACCGTGGACGTGATGGTCGGGCGACTGAGGCGCAAGCTCGAAGATGACCCGGCCAAGCCCAGACTACTGGTGACCATCCGCAGCATCGGCTACCAGTTCGTGCCGCGTGGCGAATAGCCCCTATCCGACGCGGCTTACGGCTTACGGCGTCGACTCGACCGCTTGGGTGGGTCGATATGCACCGCGGTAAAGGTATCCAGGGCCAGCAGGGTGCGGTCGTAGAGTCCTGAGAGCGCCTCGACCCAGTCATCCAGATCGGCCAGGTGGCGCGCCTTGAGGCGCCGCTCCAACTCTTGGCAGAGTGCCTCCAGCGCGTTCAGCCCGAGGGTGGCGGCCGCCCCCTTGAAGGTGTGCACCTCCTCGTCCATGGCCGTATGGTCGACGCTGCGTTGGGCGGCGTGGATCGCCGCCATGCGCTCATCACCGGTACGGCGGAAGATAGCAAAGAAGTGCTTCATCTCCTCTTTACCCAACTCGGCCAGACGCGCCGTGAGCAGCCCCTCGTCGAGCAGGCGCAGCTTATTGAAGCGCTCGATGTCGGCGTCGTCCGTCACGACGGGGGAGGCAGGGCAGCTGATGGCACGTGGTTCACAGTGGGCCAGCAACCGACGCACCTCATCGATCAGACGCGACTCGTCCACCGGCTTGGCCAGCAGTTGGTCGGCAGAGGCATCGGCCACCTCACCCTTCACCTCCAGGCTCACATCCCCGTTGAGGATGATCACCGGGGTCGCGGCGACCAGAGGGATCTGTTGGTTACGTAGACGTTTGGTGATCTCGATGGCACTCATCCCATGGGCATGCAGGTCGCTGACGAGCAGGTCCACATCACCACGCAGCAGGCGCTCATAGGCCTCGCGACCGGTATTGGCCAACTCCACCTGCATCCCCTCGGCACGCAGGCGGTCCACCAGCTGGATGCGGCTCACCGGGTCTTCGTCGATGAGCAGGATGCGATAGGCGAACTCACCCGGGACAACAGGCCCGGTGTGGCCGGCATCCACCTTGTTGGGCTGCGCCTGGGCCAGCGTAGTGGCCCTGAGCGTATCGATATCGAGTGGAGTAGAGGGTGCGGCCTCACGCCCCCCATCGCCCCCCAACCCATCCAGCCCCGACATCGTGCCAAGGGGCTCGCCACCGGTCACACTGGTCACCTCTGGTGTAGGCGCCACGGTGGGCTCAGCCGGCACAAGGACGACCGGCTCGGAAATCGTGCCCACCACTGGGGCCTCCTCCAGCGCCGCCGCCCCCTTGGGCAGGGCGATGTGGCTCAAGAAGAACAGCAGCAGGGCCGGTGGCAGCAGGGCGTAGACCGAGAGCTGCGGGATCGGGTCGAGGAACTGTACCAATAGGGCCAGGGCGAGAATGCCACCGCTGAGACCGACGGCCAGCCCCCCGCGTCGACGACGATAGGCGGCGCGTAGCCCCACCACCACTACATAGGCAAAGGTAAACAGCAGCACCAACTGGAAGCCGTTGCTGATCTGGGTATGGAACGACAGCGGGGTGACCAGTACCACCAGCACCAGGGTGACGACAAAGAGCAGCATCTGCCCAGCGATGAAGGGGCAGTAGTCACGCGGCAGGAGGCGATACAAGTAGGTGAGCAGCAGCCCAGGGAGCAACAACAGGGTAGAGAACTCCACCCGTTCCTGAAGCTGAAAGGGGAGCTCGGGCAGCCCAAACAGAGGGACACGGGCCACGGCGATACCGTTGGCCACGACTGCCGCACTGATCAGCGCCAGCAGGCGATACCGCGTCACCTCGCCCCCGACCATGCCCCTGGCGAGGGCATAGCCCAGCAGTAGCAGGGTGAGACCCAGGGTGACTTGATGATAGAGGGTATGGCGCGCACGTTCGGCGACGATGGCGTCGGTAGTGGCGATTCGCGGTAGGCGATTGAGTCCGCCGCTATAGAAGTGGTAGTTGGAGAGCTGCAGCAACAACTCCACCTCACGACTGCCGATCGGCAGCGGTAGATCGAGGGTCTTGGCCGAGGGTTGTTCGCTGGCGCTGTCCGTCCCCACACGGCCCAACTCGGCCACTTGCACCCCATTGATCCAGAGACGATAGGCACCGTTGAGCTCCGGCATCACCAGGGTCATGGCCGGTGCGGCGGCGGGCAAGAGCAGCTTGAGGTGAAAGGTGGCGTGGGCATGACCACGCGGGTCGTTATCGTTATAGGCGTAATAGTTCCAGCGCGAGGGGGCCAGCTGCAGGCGCCGCTCCCCCACCCCGGTCTGTAGCGCCTGAGGGGTGAGTAGGGCCATCCAGTAGAACGCCCAATCGCCGCGTAGACGGATATCCGTCTCGTCGTCGAACGACAGCTCGCTCAGATCGAGCAACCCGTCGCGGGCCCACGGCGTGTCGGCCAACGCCACGGAGAACGGCCCCAGCAGCAGGAGCAACGCGATTGCCCAGGGGCGGAGGGGAGACGGGGTGGTCAGCGGCATGTGCGTTCCGTTCAGTAGAAGCTCTTCACACGGGGTGGTCGGGGTGAAAGCGTGTGTCCGTCCATGCGCGGGCGTCGGTGGCTCTGACTGGAGTCGGGCCTGGTTCGGCGTAGCGGCAGAGCGACTGGCTGGTTATCATAACCGCGCCCAGCGTGCAGGTGATCCGGCGATCTACTTAGTACCAACAGGGCCAAACAACCGACCTGGGTCTGCGGACAACTGGACGAATCATAAAGGAAGCGCTCCGATCACGCACCCATCCCCGACCATGCGGTGAAATTCTGCGAACCACTCCAAAGTTCTAGGCCCCATCGGTGAATCGACCCTCACGTCCGCTGCGCATCCTGCTCGTCGCCCTGCTCATCACGGGGCTACTCGGGGCGACCGCCTTTCTCCTTTACCTCACCGAGGGGGTGTTGCACACCTGGGCACTGTTGGGCGCCTATCCGGCCCCGGTGCGCTGGCTCTTCGCCGCCGCCTTGGGCGCGATCGGTCTCCTCGGCGGTTACCTGGTCTGGCATCTGCTCGCCCCCCCTCCCCCGCGTCCCAAGGTCGCCTCGCCCGCTAGTACACCGAGCGAGGCGGAACTGGAGGCGCGCCTCGTTCAGGCCCAGGCGGCGGGTATCGAGGTGCACGAGGCGCTGGCCGAGTTCGACCGCCACCGCGCACGGCGCGCGACCGGCACGCTGCATATCGCCCTGTTCGGCGAGATCTCCACCGGCAAGAGCTCACTGGTGGCGGCGCTCCTGCCGCAGGCCGAGGTGGTGGTCGGCCCACGCGGCGGCACCACCCGCGAGGTACGCCACTACCGTTGGGAGAGCCCGGCGGGCGACGCGCTGATCCTCACCGACCTGCCCGGTCTCAACGAGGCGGGCGGCACGCTGGATGAGGCGTCGCGCCACGAGGCATTGCGTGCACACATCGTCGTCTACCTGGTGGACGGCGACCTGACACGCGAGCAGTACACCGCCCTCGGCCAACTTCAGGCGCTGCACAAACCGATCATCCTGGCACTCAACAAGGTCGACCTCTACCGTCCAGAAGAGCTGCAGGCCCTGCGCCAACGGCTGGAGCAGCGCGTATCGGGGAGTGACCGGGTCGATCTGGTCACCCTCAGCAGCGGCGGCGAGGAGGAGGTACTCAAGGTCTACCCGGATGGACGCGAGGAGTGGCTCACACGCCAGCGTCCCCCGCGCCTCGACGCGCTGGCACGCGCCATCCAGTGGCGCATCGACAGCGACGCCGCGGCCCTCGACCAGCTGCGTGACAGCAGCGTTTTCACCCTCATCGCTCGCCAGATCGACACCGCCGAGCAGCGCCACCGCCAGACTCAGGGCGAGTCATTGGTGCGCCGCTACACGCGCCGCGCCATGCTCGGGGCCATGGCCGCCGTCAGCCCCGGCACCGACCTACTGATCCAGGGCTACCTCGGCTACAAGATGCTCGACGAATTGTGCCAGCTACACGGCGTCGAACTGCGTCGCATCGATGGCGACCGCCTCATCGACGAGGCACGGGGGCAGGTGGGCAAGAGCCTACCGCTGCTGCTCGCGGTGGCCGGCAATGCACTGAAGGCGTTCCCCGGGCTCGGCACCCTCACCGGCGGATTGGCCCATGCGGTAGCCTACGGGCTCATCTTCGACAGCCTCGGCAAGGCCGTGGCACGCACCCTGGAGGGGCGTGGCGAGCTGGTACCCGGCCCCGCCACCAGGTTGTTCAAGGAGACCTTAAGTGACGATCTGGAAACACGTACGCGATCGTTGGCACGCCTGGCACTCGACACCTGGCGCGAACGCGGACGCGACGCCGACTGAGCCCCAGAGCGATGCACCGCTCGACGCCGAAGGGCACCACCTGGTGCTGGCCCGTGAGAGCCTGCGCGCCTTGGTGCAGGATACGCGTGTCCCCGAGGAGGTGCGCAGCGGCCTGGCCGAGGAGTATCGTCAGGTGGAGGCGATGCTCGATAAGTTGGAGCACGGCCACCTGCACATTGCCGTCTTCGGCCGCGTCAGTGTCGGCAAATCGGCCACCCTCAACGCACTCCTAGGCCACCCCTGCTTCGCCACCAGCCCGCTGCACGGCGAGACCAAAGAGAGCCGCATGGCCGACTGGCAGGGCTACGCCGAGGGGGGGCTGTTTCTCATCGACACACCCGGTATCAACGAGGTGGACGGCGAGGCACGCGAGCGCATCGCCCACGAGGTGGCGGCACGGGCCGACCTGCTGCTGTTCGTGCTCGACGGTGATATCACCGAGAGCGAGATGCAGGCGCTACGGCGCCTACACGCGCTCTCCCGACCACTGTTGGTGGTGTTGAACAAGGCCGACCGCTACACCCAGGCACAACGCGTGCTGCTGCTCGGCACCCTGCGGGAGCGGCTCGCCGGGCTGGTAGGGGCGGAGAATATCCTCACCTGTAGTGCCGACCCCGCCGAGCGGGTAGTAATCCGCGTCGACGCGAACGGGAACGAAGTAGAGGAGATGCGCCGTCCGGCCGTGGATGTGATGGCACTCAGAGGGCGCATCTGGGCGCTGATGGAGCACGAGGGTAAGACCCTGGCCGCCCTCAACGCCAGCCTCTTCGCCGCACAGCTGAGCGACCAGGTGGGACGCCGCGTGGTGGCGGCCAAGCGTGGCCTGGCCGAGCGCCTGGTGCGTAGCTACTGCCTGGCCAAGGGGGTGGCGGTGGCGCTCAACCCGGTCGCCGCCTCCGATCTGGTGGCCGCCGCCGCCCTGGATGTAGGCATGGTGGCGCACCTTTCACGGCTCTACGGGCTGCCGCTCAATCAGCGCGAGGCGGGCGGCCTGGTGCGCACCATCATCGCCCAACTGGCCCTGCTGATGGGCACCACTTGGGCGATCAATCTCCTCTCCTCACTGCTCAAACTCGGCAGCGGCGGCCTCTCGGTGGCCCTCACCGCCACCACCCAGGGGGCGGTGGCCTACTACTCGACCTATGTCGTGGGACACGCTGCCGAACACTACCTGGCGCACGGCAAGAGCTGGGGCGAGGGGGGGCCCAAGCAGGTGATCCAGGGCATCATCGACGGCATCGACCGCGACTCCTTACTGGCCGGGGCCCGCGAGGAGCTGCGCAGCCGCCTCTACCGTGGGTGAGGGCTAGCGCCAGGCGTAGCGGTACTGTAACCCCGCACCGGCGTCGATGCTGTTATCGGTGAAGCCGGTGGAGAGATAGAGGGTCCACTGGTGCGCCTCACC
Organism: Gammaproteobacteria bacterium; assembly: GCA_003252455.1. Classification (GTDB taxonomy): domain Bacteria; phylum Pseudomonadota; class Gammaproteobacteria; order Thiohalomonadales; family Thiohalomonadaceae; genus SZUA-467. Next base: position 31,187 of record QKED01000098.1, on the reverse strand, counting down.
CACTTTGAGGCTGCGATAGAGCATCGCCTCACTCACCGCCTCGGAGTATGTGGTGTAGGCCTGACGGTAGTCGTAGATCACCCCGGCTCCGCCCCCCCCCATACGCTTGTGCAACCCCAGGCTCGCCAACCACACCGGCTCCGGCGCGTAGCTGTCGGACTGTCCCGGTACGCGATAGCCGACCCCGAACATGGGCATCCACTCACCACGCGCCCAGCTCAGGTCGAGCTGGGCGGTGTAGTCCACCTCACCGGTGCTCAAACCCTTGTCCACATCGCCGGTAGGGAGCTTCACCTTCAGCCCCAGGTCGAGATAAAGGCCCAGCCGCTCGCCGAAGGGCAAGGCGCGCTTGAGGCTGAGGTAGGAGTCGCCCTGACCGGTCTGGCGCACCATCACGCCACTGCCACTGCCGCTACTGGTGGCACCATCCGCCAGCACCAAGGTATCCGGGCCGTACATTGTAACGCCGGTGGTGGTGCCCTTGAGGCTCCAACGTCCGATACGCCAGCCGAGGGCCAGACTCACGCTATCGATGGTGGTCGTATCGCTCTGGCCATAGTCACCCACACTGCGGTCATAACCGACGGCGAGGCTGCCATCGGCCAGCGCCACCCCACTCAGGGTGGTGCCCAGGGCGGTAAGGGCAGCCACCCCCCTCAGGTGTCGAATCCTGCTGTGCATCGATATCTCCTGGCTAAACGTGCGGCCCTATTCAGGGTCGTATGGGCGGGCGTAAGGGCGGCGGAAGCGGCCTTGGTAACAGCACCGGCGGATAGAAGCGCTCCAGCAACTCCGGTCGCTCCGGGCGCAGCGGTCGCGGTGGCGGCGCGATGGCGGGGCGCTCACCGCGTTCTGGTCGGGCCAAGGTGTCACGGCGTAGTTCCAGGATCACCCGTTCGCGGTCGAATGAACGGGGCAGACGCACATCCAGGTCGATGGGCAGCAGAGGGTGGGGGCCACCCTCGCTGTCGTGCCACACACGCACCTCCACCGACCAGTTCTCCTGCGTCTGCAGGCGACCGTTGGGGCGGTCGGCCTGCGCCTCCTCGACCCACAACCGCCCCTCGCGCCACTGGCCACGCAGGCGCTGTTCGGTGTCGGCCTGCAACACGACCCCCTGCCCCAGCTCCAAGACAAGCGCGCCGAGGCGCCACTCTCCCGTCGCATCCTGCTCTGGCCGGCCGCGCACCAGCGCGGCACCCGCCTCGACCGGGCTCAGTTGGTCGACCAACACCTCGCCGCTGGGGGTGCGCAGACCGCTCACGGCCAACCACTGGCCGGGGTCCGGCACGGCCACCTCAGCGGCCAGACGCAGACGCTGGTCGAGCAGACGCACGCTCCCGTCCGCCTCCAGCGTCTGCACCGGACCGATCAGGATGTGGCGCATCTCGATGCTGCGCGCATGCAGGGCGCCGTCCTCCCCCGCCTCGGTCTCGATCAGCAGCCACTGGCCGAGTGCCAGGGCCGAGGCATCGCTCGCCAGCCCGTCGGCGGAGAAGTCGGTCTGCGCGTCGTAGTGGATGTGCAGGTCGTTGACCCAGACACTGCCAAAGGCGGTGAGGGTCCCGATCACCCCCTGGGCCATGCGCCCGGTACCACCGAGGCCGCGCTCGCCCTCATCAGGGTCATGGCCGGTCCCGCCGAGGCCGCGCTCGCCCTCGCCAGGGTCGATGCCGGTGCCACCGAGGCCGCCCCCACCCTCACGCGTCGCCGTGGACCCCGTACCACCGAGCCCACGACCACCGAGGTCACTGGCCAGCATGCCGGTGCCGCCGAGGCCGCGTCCCCCCGTCTCCTGACCGAGGGACGCCGCTCCATCCGGAGTCTCCAGGGCGCTGCAACCGACGAGTAGTAGCAAGGACCAGAGGAGCAATGCAACGCCAAGCGGGGGGCAACGGCCGGACACGGAGCGACGCACCTCACGCATGGGGCTCCCCATCACTACGCTCCTGGTAGTAGTAGAGGCCCAGGGTGATACGCCGATTGGCCCCCTCCTTGCCCTCGTCTTGCTGGGCCAGGTGGTGGGCCAACTGGTTGAGTGAGCGCAGCAGGGCCATGCCCTGTTCACGCGAGGCGGCACGCAGCTTGGCCTGCGACTCCGGGGTGAGGCGGTCGTAGAAGAGTGCGCGTTCGAACAACGGGTCGGCGCTGGTATCGATGAGGTTGTGACAGCCGGCGGCGATGTGGTCGCGCACGTTACGACCAAAGTAATAGAGCATCTCCTCCTCGGCCTGACTCGGCACGAAGGCCTCCTCGCACAACACCACGCGATTCTCCTCGTTCAGCTCCACCAAACCGAGGCGCAGCCACTCCTCCAACACTGCACGCGGGCGCACGTCGCGATTCACCGAGGCGACCAGCGCCTCGAAGCTGGGGTCGGGGCCGTTGCGCGGCAGACTCAACGGGCGCCCTTGGGCGTCCTGGTAGCGCGCATCACCCAACCAGACGCCGAACATGCGCGCCCCCAGTGTCGCCCCCTTGGGGGCCCGTTCATCGACCTGATCGCTTTCGAGTAGGCGCTTCACGTCCTTGCGATGGATACCGCTGGCAAGGCTCACCGCGCTCATGTTGCGGGCCCGACCAGAGTCGGCCAAGGCGACATCCGCCGCCTCGACGTAGAGGCGTTTGAGCTCCTCAAGCAGCATGGGATAGGTGAGCCCACGCGCCAAGAGCAGACGGATAAGGGGCCGTAGAAGGGTGCGCAGGGCACCGATCAGTGGGCGGAGATTGTGCGGCGTTTCGTCGTTCATGAGCCCTATCTCAGCAGACGTGTGAAATTTTCGCAAGGAAGCGTGGGTATTTTTCACACTCCATCACAAAATCGACACGACGCGGTTTACGTGTGCATTTTTCCCACCTAGCCTGATTCACACGGTAGTCGCAGATTCCATATGCAGCGCCAGTCCCCACCCGACCGCCAAGGAGTAACCCATGTTCAGCCAACGACTCTTGACCCGTGCCACCTTGATCCTCGCCCTCTCCAGCCCGCTGGTACTGCACGCCGCCCCGGTGGACCTCACCGAGCTGGGCCTCACCGAGGCTCAGATCGCCACACTCGATGCCTTCCGTAGTGAGATGGATGCCCAGCGCGAGGCCGATATGGCCGCCATCCAAGCCGGTGAGCTGACCCGTGAGGAGGCCCGCGCCAACGCCGAGGCCGCCATTGCCAGCTTCAACGAGGCCAACCCCGAGATCGCCGCCGTGATGGAGAGCGCGCGCCCCGAGCCCGGTGCACGCCCTGCACGTCCCGAGGGCAGCGAGGAGATGCCACGCCCCGAACGCCCTGAAGGGAGCGAGGGGATGCCGCGCCCGGAGCGCCCCGAAGGGGGTGCACGTCCACCTCGTCCGGAGAACGGCGAGCGCCCCCCGCGCCCCTTCTAATACCCCCACTTTCACCACTCCCTGCACTTTAGTGAGCGTTTCGGCCCCCTCTGTGGGGCCGTTTTTTTTGCCCTCTCCACGCCCCTCTCCACGCCCCTCTCCACGCACCTCGCCTCCCCCTCGACATATACCGTGGCCCCGTGCCAGCGCCATATACAACTGCTAACATAGCGACCGTGTATCCCGCCCCAGCCTACGGCAGACCGTCCGGTCTCGCTTTACCGACCAGATAGAGACACTTTCATGGTATTTTCCCGCCTCTTTCGCCCCAAATGGCAGCATAAAGACCCTGAGGTCCGGATTCAGGCGATCAACGACCTGGGCCCGCGCGACCTGGAGGTCCTCACCGAGATCGCCTGGAACGACCCCTCGCCCAACCTGCGCCGTCTGGCGATCCGCAAGATCGACCGCCTCGACCTGCTGATGCAGTTGGCCGAACGCAACAGCGACAACGGCACGCGCGACTACGCCCAGCTACAGCTGCGCAGCGTGGTGGCCGGTGAGCGCGGCGACGCGGGGTTCGAGCAGCGGCTGGCGGTGGCCAAGCGCCGCCCACAGGATGGCGCGCTGATGGAGTATCTGGCCGAGAAGGGCCGTGAAGTAGAGCTGCGCGAACTGGCCCTCGACCACTGTCACGACCCCCAGGTACTCGGCAATGTCGCCCTGGGGGACGGGGTGGCGGCGATTCGGCGCAAGGCGGTAGAGCGGCTGCAGGAGCCGAGTGTGCTGGAGCGGGTCTTCCGCGAGGCGCGCAAGCGTGACAAACAGGTGAGCCGTATCGCCAAGGAGCGCCTCGACACCCACCACGCGTCCCAGGAGCGCCCGCGCCAGCTGCGCGCCCAGGCCGAATCGGTGGTCGAGCGCCTCGCCCAGCTCGGCAAGCAGGCCACCTGGGAGCATGACAAGGCGACCCTCGACCACTTGGAGCAGCAGTGGCAGGAGAGTCTCGAAGTGGTCGATCTGGCCCTCGCCGAGCGCTACCGCGAGCTGCACGCCCGCTTTCTCGACGCCTACCAGGGCCACCTCGCCGCGCGCCAGGCCCAGGCCGAGGCGGAGAGCCACTACAGCCCCATCCGTGAGGCCCGCGACGCGGCCCTCAGCGCGCTGACACAGCTGGAGAGCCAGCTGCGCCCGTTACAGGCCACCACCCCGGAGCAGGGTCAGGCCTTCGACCACCAGTTCGAGCACGCCCAGACCCTCTGGCGCAACACCGGCGAACTACCAGCGGCCGAGGAGCGCGACTACCAGCAGCGCTATCGCACCCTCGCCCAGGCCGTCCGCCAGCTCCTCGACGCCCGTCAGGAGGCGGGGCGCAATCGTCACCAGGCCGAGCACCTGGTGGAGGAGGCCCAGACCCTACTGGCCCAGGAGCGACCGATCGGTCGTGGCCGGTTGGAGAAGCTGCGCGGCCAGTGGCGCAAGCTCGACCTGCCCAAGGGGCACGAGACGCTCGCCCAGGCCTTCGCCAACGCCGAGGCGGAACTCAGCGCGCGCATCGAACTACAGGGGGGGCAGATGGAGCAGCGCCTCGCCGAACTCCCCACGCTGCTCGATGCACTCGCCGCCGCCATCGAGGAGGGGGCCGCGAGCCAAGCCACCCCGCTGCACGACAAGGTGCAGTCGCGCCTGCGTGACCTCACCGAGATGGAGACCCCCAAGGGGCGTCTGCTGCCACTGGAGGAGCGCTTCCGCGAGCTCTCCGCCGAGGTGCGCCAACTGCGCGACTGGCGCAAGTGGGCCGCCGACCGCGAGCGCGAGAGGCTCATCGCCGAGATGGATGGGCTGGCCAGCTCCGACCTCCCCGCCGAGGCGCTGGCCGAGCAAGTGAAGGCACTGCAGGTACAGTGGAAGGCGCTAGAGGCGGGCGGCAACGCCGCCGACAAGCGCCTCTGGAACCGCTTCCAGGAGGCGGGACACCGCGCCTACATCCCGGTCAAGGCGCACGAGGCGCAGCTCGCCGAGCAGCGTCGCCAGAATGCCGTGCTACGCGGTGAGTTCCTCGACCGCCTGGAGGCCCAGCTGGAGGCGATCGACTGGAAGGCGATCGACTGGAAGCAGGCGGTGCGCGCCGAGCGCGACCTGCTCAACCAGTGGCACGGACTCGGGCCGGTGGAGCGCAAGGCGCGCCGCCAACTCGATCAGCGCTTCGACGGCTATCTGGCGAGCTACCGTGATCGCCTCGATGGCGAACGCAAGCGCAACCGGCGCCTGCGCGAGGGGCTCATCGAGCAGGTCGAAAAACTGATGGAGCTGGAGGATGTGCAGGCCGCCATCGAGCGGGTGCGCGAGCTGCAGTCGCAGTGGGTCACGACGGTGACCGGTCGGCGCAAGGAGGAGAACGAGCTCTGGCAACGCTTCAAGGAGGCGGTCGATGGCGTCTATGGCCGTCGCCGTGAACAGCGCAACGCCGAGCAGCGAGAGCTGGAGGAGAACCTGGCGCGCAAGCAGGCGCTCGCCGAGGAGGCCAAGGGGCTACTCGGGTGCGACTACGCGGGCCTGCGTCAGGCCGAACAGGAGATGGGGCGGCTGCGCGATGCCTACAACGAGGTGGGGCCGGTACCCAAGGGCAGCGGTCGCGAGGCCAATCAGACCCTACGCGACGCCGAGCAGGCCCTGAGTGAGCGCGCCGACGCACTGCGCGGTGCCTTCGCTCGTGAGCAGTTCGGCCATTTGGCGGCGCATGCCGCCCTTGCCGCCAGCCTCGAACAGCGCCTGCTCGGCGGTGAGGCGCTGAGCCTCGACGCGCTGGCCGACGCCCGCGCGGCGCTCCCGGCCCTCAGCGGCGAGGCCAACCAGGCCGCTGCCGAGGCGCGCTTCCGGCGCCTCGCCGCCGCTATCGAGGGGCAGGGTTACAGCACAGAGGAGCTGGCCCAGGTGCGCGCCCTGCGCGAGCAGCTCTGTCTGCGCATGGAGATCCTCGCCGGCGTCGACTCCCCCGCCGAGGCGGCACAGGCACGTATGGCCTATCAGGTCGACCGCCTCAGCCAGGCCATGGCCCAGGGGCAGCTCGACTCGACCGAGGAGTGCGAGGCGGTGCAACGCGAGTGGTACACCACCAGCCCGCTCACCCCGACCGATGCGTCCCTGGCCGAGCGCTTCGCCAAGGCCCTCACCGCCCTGGTACCGCCCAACGTCTAACCCCCGCTGTGTCCACACCACCCACGACAGGGTGTGGACACGGCCTCCCATCGACCGCCTATCGTCCAGGTGAGACGGCCTGTGCGATCGCGCACGCCGTTTCGCCCCCGCCCCGCCGAGTTGGCACCCTCTATGCGTTCTTTCCTATTGCGGCGTAACCTTTCGCCACAATCTGTCAATGGTGGAGTTATTTTGTAGGTTAAACGACAGCGGGTCTGGAGAGGAGTGTGGGTGATGAGCGAGATGAATCTGGTGATCTGGAGCGCGGAGTACAGCATCGACCTCCCGGAAGTGGACGATCAGCACAAGGGACTGTTTGCGTGTATCAACCACCTCTGGCGCGCGGAGATGGAGGGCAAGAGCCAAGAGATGGTCGGACAGCTGCTCGAACAGCTGCACAACTACACCCACAGCCACTTCATCGCCGAGGAGGCGCTGATGCGCATGGGGGATTACCCGGAGCTGGAGGGACACATCCAGCAGCACCGTATGTTTGTGCACAAGATCGAGTCGGCCGGGCGCGACCTGAGGCGCGGCAAGCGCATCGACCTCGACCTGCTGTCGTTCCTCAACGAGTGGCTGATCACGCACATCAAGGTGATCGACCACCAGTACGCCGACTACCTGCGTCGCCACCAGCGCAAGGGGCTGATGGGGCGCTTCAGCAGCCTGTTCCACAACATCAACGCCATCTTCGAGCGTGGGGAGGAGGTGGTGGAGAGCGGCCTGCATCTGGACGGCATCGACATGCGCCACGCCATCGACGCCCATGCCGAGTGGAACAAGCAGCTCGGCGCCCTATTGGAGGGGCAGAACCGCGAGACATTCAACGCGGAGAAGGTGGGGGCCCACGACCAGTGCATGCTCGGTAACTGGATCAAGGCGCAGACCCAGGGGGAGATGTCGGCGATCCCGGAGCTTGCTGAGCTGGACAGCCACCACCGCGCGTTTCACCGCTGCGCCGGTGAGATCGTCCGGCTCCATCAAGGGGGAAAGAAGCGCGAGGCCCAGGCGCTGCTGCGCCAGGAGTTGCGCGAGCACTCCAGTCGCATCCGCCTGGACATCATCCGCCTCTTCAGCGTGCATCAACGCTGAGGTGGGGCCCTCAGCCCTGAGTAAGGAGATTTTTCAGGTCGATGATCGCGGCGTTGGCCTTGGAGATGTAGGAGGCCATCACCAGCGAGTGGTTGGCCACCAGGCCAAAGCCGCTACCGTTGAGGATTATCGGACTCCATACCGTCTCCTGGGTCGCCTCCAGTTCACGGATGATCTGGCGCAGGCTGACCAAGGCGTTCTTCTTCTGCAGTACCTGGGCAAAGTCACGCTCGATGGCACGCAACAGGTGGATGAGTGCATAGGTGTGGCCCCGCGCCTCGTAGAAGACGTCGTCCAGCTCCATCCAGGGCGTCTTCACCTCCTGTAGCGCCTGCCCTGTGGTGGCCTGGGTGGCGGCACTGTCACCGGCCAGGTCGGTATTCAGACGCATCTGCCCGACGCTGGCGGAGAGGCGCTGCGAGAGGCTACCGAGGCGCTTCTCCACCACCGCCAACCAGCTCACCAGGTTGTCGGCACGGGCGTAGAACTGGGCATCTTTCTCATCCTTATCGTTGAGCCGCTGCAGGTAGTGGCGCAGCTGTGCGATGCCCTTGCGATACTCCCCCTCGGTGGGCGGCAGCATCCAAGAGTCATTGGGGAAGTTGAAATTGGGCTCCGCCTCGGCCAGGTCCAACTCCTCCAGGGATTGGGTCTGCGAGCGGCTGAAGTCGTTGCGCAGGGAGCGGGCCATGTCGCGTACCTGTACCAGCACACCGAACTCCCAGTTGGGGATATTGTCGAGCCAAGCCCCGGGGGGGGTCTGATCGTTGGAGAGGTAGCCGCCGGGCTTGTCGAGCAGGGTCTCGGCCAGGGCGATGGTGGTCGCTGTGGTGGCGTACCCAGTGACCACCGGGCCTCCATTGGCCTGCGCCTCGCGCTCGGCCACCTCGACCACACTGAAGGGGGGGGGCTCCTGGCTCCAGATGAACGAGAGCAGGGTCACCACCAGGATATAGGTGCCACAAAGCAGACCGAGCGACCACCACAGCCCCTTCTCACGCAGGGTCGAGGGGGCATAGAGGCGGATCACACGCTGCGCCTCACGGCGCAGGCGCTGGCCGATGGGCAGGTTGGAGGGGGTTTCGCGCATGGAGTTCTCCCGGTCTCAGGGCTGTGGCAGGGGCCGTTCTCGGCGCGCCTCGCGTGGCGCCTGGGCGGACTCACCTGTGGTGACAAGATGGGGGCGGAATGATTATCAGCCGAGGAAATATCAGAAAAAAGTAACAATAGGCGCCCAATAGCGTGAACGCTGTCCGAAAATTCCTACTACAGTATGTACTAATATACTTCAAACCATACAGTAGTCAGCGAGGCAACCATCCACTCACGGAGGTGCACATGGCTTCATTCGACGCCTTGACGCTGGTCGGCATGCTCTACGCCATCATCTCCGCAGCCGCCGTGGTCGGCGCCTGTGTGAGACGCGGTTGCGACGGCCAACAGTTTCAATCCTAACAAAGCAACCGCTGCAGCCACCGGGCCAGACAGCGGTGACCCAATACCTCGACTGTGGCAGGTCGAGGGCGTCCCCGGACCGGGTCTTCGTGCCCGGTCCACCTAAAACCCCCTCTTACACCCCACCCTGCTAGTGACTGCTCAGGGTTTGGCCACCACCGGCGCGCCCATGGCCGCACCACGCGGCGCCTCACGCCGACGCCCCTCCATCTCCAGACGCGCGATAAATCCCCGCACGCCGAAACGCTCGGCCTGCTCTGCGTAGAACTGGCGATAGTAGTTCATGGCACTCAGGCCATTGGCACTCACATCCACCACACGCCAACCCTGCTCGCCGTCCAACAGGCGGAAGTCGAGCTGTACCGGGGAGCGCGTCTGACTGATGACGCGCACACCGAGCTGGATCTCACCGCTCACCGGATTGCCGCGTGCGGGTAGGTACTCGATGTCGCTCACCGGATAGTCGGCCAGGCCATAGGCGATAGCGCGCATGAAGCGGTGGATCAGGTCCTCGGTGAAGAGTTTGCGCTGCTGCTCGTCGAGGTGCCGACCCAGGGCACCGGCGGCCCACTCGGCCATGGTATCGACGGCGAAGAAGGGCACCACCTCCCGCTCCAGATAGAGACGGATCTGCTCTGGATGGGGGCGATTGTGCAACAGATACTGATTGAGACGGTCGACGCGCTGCTGCAGCATCACCCCAGGGTCGGCGGCCTGGGCCGAGAGCATCGTAGACAGCAGCATCAGCGCCAAGGCGAGGCGCAGGAACAGTTTGGGCATGGGGTTCTCCTCTTCCGCGAATATCGTTTTTGTCTGTCTGCCCTTGGCGCGCGGGGCACCCGGGCGTCGCATGCAGCGGCGTGCCGACGGGCGTAACCCATCCAGGGGCATGCTGGATTAGGGGGTGACGCCGCTGCGGTTATCTTGCGCCAGTACGCGGCATAACGGAATCCCCCAGCCCGCGCGGCCAAGGCCGGACAGGCCAGGGGAGGTGTCGCGGGCACGGCCTCGACCACCCTGGGGCTCAGGCGAGGGAGCAGGCCTCGTCGAAGTCGAGGCGCGGACCGCGCGGGTGCAGCTTGGCGCGATTACCGTGGCCGATGGCGCAGATGAGCAGCGCCTTGACCTTGCCCCCGGGGAAGAAGGTCTCGCTCATGGCGGCGGCGTCGAAGCCGGTCATCGGGCCACAATCGAGCCCCAGTGAGCGGGCAGCGAGGATCAGATAGGCCCCCTGCAGGCTGGTATTCATGGAGGCGACCGCCTCGGCCTTGGCCGCGTCACCAGCGAACCACGCACGGGCATCGGTGTGCGGGAAGAGCTTGGGCAGTTGGTCGTAGAACTCGGTGTCGTAGCCGATCACCGCCACCACCGGCGCGGACATGGATTTGTCGATATTCCCCTCGGCCAGACAGGGGCGCAGGCGCGCCTTGCCCTCGGGGCTGCGCACGAAGACGACACGCGCCGGGCAGCTGTTGGCCGCGGTAGGGCCCATCTTCATCAACGCGTAGAGGGCATGGAGGTCGGCATCGCTGACCGGCTCGTCGAGCCAGTAGCTGAAGCTGCGCGCCTCGCGAAACAGGGTATCGAGGGCGGCGGCGTCGAGGGGCTGGGTCATGGTCACTCCTTAATAACTGGTAGTATGCCTGCGCTCCCGATCTGGGGACGCCAGCAAGAGTATACAAAGGTCATGCCCCAGCGCCCCCCTCCCCCGCACGATGCCACCGAGCTGTTGGCCCGCGCCGAGGCGCTGGCTGGTCACCGTCTAGGTGATCTGGCCGTGTGGCTCGACCTCGATGTGCCCGCGGACCTGCGCCGCCATAAGGGGTGGGTAGGACAGCTACTGGAGCTGGCACTCGGGGCCGAATCGGGCTCCCTGGCCGAACCCGATTTCCCCCAGTTGGGGATAGAGCTGAAGAGCCTGCCGGTGGATGCCCAGGGGCGCCCACGCGAGTCGACCTACGTCTGCACCGCGCCGCTGGAGGCGGTGACGCGCGGGGCCTGGGAGGAGAGCTGGCTGGCGCGCAAACTGGCGCGTGTGCTCTGGGTGCCGGTGGAGGCAGAGGCGGCCCTGCCTCTCGCCGAGCGGCGCATCGGCACGCCACTGCTCTGGAGCCCCGACGCCGAAGAGGCGACCCTGCTGCGTCGCGACTGGGAGGAGCTGACCGAGCGCATCTGCCACGGGGAGCTGGCGGCGATCACCGCACGCTTCGGCGAGGTGCTGCAGATCCGCCCCAAGGCGGCCCATTCACGGGTGCTGACCCGTACGGTCAATAGCGAGGGGGAGTTGGAGTGGGTCAACCCACGGGGATTTTATCTGAGGCCGCACTTTACCGGGGCGATCCTACGCCGCCACTTCGACCTACCCACGGCCTAACACGCGCAATCGGGCCTGCCAAACAGGCGCTCCGGGGTCCCGATGGGCTAACCGTAGGGCCCCGTGCGTCGGCCGAGCATACCGCTGGCGTCGGGCGCCGACCTGGTCGATGCGACCGCAAAATGCCCATGGAGGTAGAGGTACAAGGTCGGTGCATGCGCTACTGCACCCGAGGGTGCCCAGCGAAGGCGTGGTCACCGCCGCTGCATGCGCACGCTGCCGTACTCACCGCGCCAGAGCATGTCGCGCCCTGAGGGGGTGAAGTCACGTACGAGGCACTCGCGGTAGTCTCCGCCACCGGGTCCTGTGCGGGCTGCGGTGGTCCCTACCGGCTCGCCTGGCAGCGGATCATTGCGTCAGGACCCGGCAGATGGGGCGGGCGTGCGGACCTCCCTGTGACGACACGCCCCTCGGGGCTTTAGTCGAGGCCCAAGTCGCGCCAGAGGGCGAGGGTCGGGCCGGACTGGTTCATGGTATAGAAGTGGAGGCCAGGGGCGCCGGCGTCGAGCAGACGGCGGCACAGCTCCACGACCACCGTGTGGCCGAGGGTCCGGATCGACTCCAGGTCATCACCGTAGGCGGCCAGGCGCCGGTCGAGCCAGCGCGGGATCTCCGCGCCACACATGCCGGAGAAGCGCGCCAACTGGGTGTAGTTGGTGATCGGCATGATACCGGGGATGATCGGCAGGTCGAGACCCCGCTTTTCACACTCGTCGACGAAGCGCAAGTAGGCGTCGGCGTTGTAAAAGTACTGGGTGATGGCCGCGCTGGCCCCCGCCTCCACCTTGCGCTGGAAGTTGTCCAGGTCGTGCAGGGCGCTCTTCGCCTGCGGGTGGAACTCGGGATAGGCGGCCACCTCCAGGTGGAAGTGATCGCCGGTCTCGGCACGGATGAAGGCGACCAGCTCGTTGGCGTAGTGCAGGTCGCCGCTGTCACGCATCCCCGAGGGGAGGTCGCCACGCAGGGCGACGATGCGCTTGACGCCCATCTCGCGGTAGGTGTCGAGCAGCTCGCGCAGCTGCTCCTTGCTCGAACCGATGCAGGAGAGGTGCGGGGCACAGTCGAGCCCGGCTCCGAGCATGCCACGCACGGCATCGAGGGTGCCCGCCTGGGTGCTACCGCCGGCGCCATAGGTGACCGAGACGTAGCGCGGGTTGAGTTTGGCCAGCTCGTCACGGGTCGCCGCCAGGCGCGCCTCGCCCTGCTCGCCCTTGGGCGGGAAGAACTCGAAGCTGAACTGGGCGGGGTACTGTCGTTGGGATTCCATCGGCTAAATTCTCCGTCGAAAACGAAAATCGGCGGATGCACGCAAGGCACATCCGCCGACCGGGAGTGCCGAGGCACAGGGCCTCGGCAGACAGCGGACGCCGCCTTAGTAGCGGTAGTGGTCGGGCTTGTAGGGGCCCTCAAGCGGCACGCCGATGTAGTCGGCCTGGGCCTGACTCATGGTGGTCAGGTGGGCGCCGATCTTCTGCAGGTGCAGACGCGCCACCTTCTCGTCGAGCACCTTGGGCAGCACGTAGACCTTGTTCGCGTACTCACCACCCTTGGTGTAGAACTCGATCTGCGCCATCACCTGGTTGGTGAAGGAGGCGGACATGACGAAGCTGGGGTGGCCGGTGGCGCAGCCCAGGTTCACCAGTCGCCCCTCGGCCAGCAGGGTGATCTTCTTGCCGTCGGGGAAGATGATGTGATCGACCTGGGGCTTGATGTTCTCCCACTGGTACTTGCGCAGGGAGGCGACATTGATCTCCGAGTCGAAGTGGCCGATGTTGCAGACGATCGCCTCGTTCTTCATCGCCACCATGTGGTCGTGGTCGATGACGTTGACGTTGCCGGTGGTGGTGACGAAGATGTCGCCCATGGCGCACGCCTCGTCCATGGTCACCACGCGGTACCCCTCCATCGCCGCCTGCAGGGCGCAGATCGGGTCGATCTCGGTCACCCAGGTGGTGGCGCCCATACCGCGGAAGGCCTGGGCGCAGCCCTTGCCCACGTCACCGTAGCCGAGCACCACGCAGATCTTGCCAGCGATCATCACGTCGGTGGCGCGCTTGATGCCGTCGATGAGTGACTCACGGCAGCCGTAGAGGTTGTCGAACTTGGACTTGGTCACCGAGTCGTTGACGTTCATGGCAGGGAAGAGCAGCTTGCCCTCCTTCTGCATCTGGTAGAGACGGTGCACGCCGGTGGTGGTCTCCTCGGTCACGCCCTTGACGGACTTCGACATGCGGGTCCACTTCTGGCCATCCTTCGGCAGGTTGCGGCGCAGCACGTCGAGGATGGCGACCCACTCCTCGTTGTCACCCTCTTTGGCGTCCGGCACGGCGCCAGCGGCCTCGAACTCCACGCCCTTGTGCAGCAGCAGGGTGGCGTCGCCGCCGTCGTCGAGGATCATGTTGGGCTCGACACCCGCGCCCCAGTCAAAGGCACGCTCGGTGCACCACCAGTACTCCTCGATGCTCTCGCCCTTCCAGGCGAAGACCGGGATCCCGGCGGCGGCGATGGCGGCCGCGGCGTGGTCCTGGGTGGAGAAGATGTTGCACGAGACCCAGCGCACCTGGGCGCCGAGCTCGACCAGGGTCTCGATCAGCACGGCGGTCTGGATGGTCATGTGCAGCGAGCCGACGATGCGGGCACCGGTCAGCGGCTTGGAGGGACCGAACTCCTCGCGCAGGGCCATCAGGCCAGGCATTTCGGTCTCGGCGATGGCGATCTCTTTACGGCCCCATTCGGCCAGAGAGATATCCGCCACCTTGAAGTCGGTGAAGCCGTTCACTTCAGCGTTCATGGTAGGTTGCTCCTGTGTCGAATGAGCGCCGTTGCGGTGTGACCCCACTCCCCAAGCCTGGCGGCGACACGCAGGTCGCCGTTGCAACGCTCCTCGGGGCGGGGTGAGGGAAAAATAGGTCTGAAAATCAAGAGGGCGGCCTGGCCGCCCTCCGCATGCGACGACCCATAGGCCGTCGCTAGACGTCGGTTCAGAGACCGGCGGCGGCGCGCAGGGCGTCGGCCTTGTCGGTGCGCTCCCAGGTGATCTCCGCCTCGGTACGACCGAAGTGGCCGTAAGCGGCGGTCTGGCGGTAGATGGGGCGCAGCAGGTCGAGCATCTCGACGATACCGCGCGGGCGCAGGTCGAAGTGGTCACGCACCAGGGACTCCAGCACGCTGTCGTCCACCTTGCCGGTGCCGAAGGTCTCGACCATCACCGAGGTGGGCTCGGCCACGCCGATGGCGTAGGAGACCTGCACCTCGCAGCGCTCGGCCAGGCCGGCGGCGACGATGTTCTTGGCCACGTAGCGCCCGGCGTAGGCGGCGGAGCGGTCGACCTTGGACGGGTCCTTACCAGAGAAAGCGCCACCACCGTGGCGGGCCATGCCGCCGTAGGTGTCGACGATGATCTTGCGCCCGGTCAGGCCGCAGTCGCCCACCGGGCCACCGATGACGAAGCGCCCGGTGGGGTTGATGAAATACTTGGTCCGCGCGGTGAGCCACTCGGCGGGGAGGATCGGCTTGATGATCTCGTCCATCACCGCCTCGAACACCTCCTGCTCGCCGATCTCGGGGTTGTGCTGGGTGGAGAGCACCACGGCATCGATACCCACGGGACGGCCATCCTCGTAGTGGAAGGTGATCTGGCTCTTGGCGTCGGGACGCAGCCACGGCAGGGTGCCGTTCTTACGCACCTTGGCCTGGCGCTCGACCAGACGGTGGGCGTAGGTGATGGGGGCGGGCATCAGCACGTCGGTCTCGTTGGTGGCGTAACCGAACATCAGGCCCTGGTCACCGGCGCCCTGATTCATCAGCTCCTCACGGTCGACACCCATGGCGATGTCGGCGGACTGCTTGCCCAGCGCGTTGAGCACGGCGCAGGACTCCCAGTCGAAACCCATCTCTGAGCTGTTGTAGCCGATCTCCTTGACCGTCGCGCGCGCCACCGCCTCGTAGTCGATGACGGCACTGGTGGTGATCTCACCTGCCAGCAGCACCATACCGGTCTTGACCAGGGTCTCGCAGGCGACGCGTGCGTTGGGGTCCTGCTCCAGGATGGCATCCAAGATGGCATCGGAGATCTGGTCCGAGACCTTGTCAGGATGCCCTTCTGAGACAGACTCGGAGGTGAACAGATGGGAATTTGCCATGAATAGTGTTCCTGATGGTTGTGAAACGGCAGCGTTTTGCGTGGCCCGTGAGGGTGTCCAAAAAATAGTGGCCGATTATAGTCCAACTCGGCGCCGCGAGACACACCCAAGCACCCCCGCGTAAACGACCAGGGGTGAGCTGAGTCACCTATATAGAGGTGGGCGTGAGGGCACAGCAAATATCCCGCATGGCGCGTAGGTAACAAAACAGCCCCCCCATTAGGAATATTTGTGTTACCCCGACGATGCGTTAACGTGTTGCCCAAGTCATCGTCCAAGTCGTCTAATGATAACCATAAGGCGCTGAATAAAAACGATTATTCTGAGCCTGGAGGGTGGTGGCAGTTGCCCCGTTGGGGGAATTGGGTAACAATGCGCGCGCATTACCCCTCGACTCTTTGAGGGAAACCCGACACCCCGATGGGCGGAATGTCACAACCGACCAGCACACTACATTCGCAGCCGGACGCTGCTGACAGCATAACGCCCCCAGTGCCCGAAGAGGTGCAAGCGCGTGGCAACCGCCGCCCCTGTGCGGGTGGCCGCGGGAGAACCAGCCGGCCCATGAGCCGCGACCCCGCGTACCCAACATCTTTCATTCGAAACGTATTTAACGCATTAGCAATCTAGGAGAAATCAATGCCGACCAGACGTGAGCTTGCCAACGCCATCCGCGCCCTGAGCATGGATGCGGTCCAGAAGGCCAACTCCGGCCACCCCGGGGCCCCCATGGGCATGGCCGACATCGCCGAGGTCCTGTGGAACAGCCACCTGAAGTTCAACCCCACCAACGCCGAGTGGGCCGACCGTGACCGTTTCGTCCTCTCCAACGGCCACGGCTCCATGCTGATCTACTCCCTGCTGCACCTCACCGGTTTTGCACTCAGCATGGACGACATCAAGAACTTCCGTCAGCTCCACTCCAAGACCGCCGGTCACCCCGAGTACGGCTACGCCCCCGGCATCGAGACCACCACCGGCCCCCTCGGTCAGGGCATCACCAACGCCGTGGGCATGGCCATCGCCGAGCGCACCCTGGCCGCGCAATTCAACAAGCCCGGCCACACCATCGTCGACCACAACACCTACGTGTTCATGGGCGATGGCTGCCTCATGGAGGGCCTCTCCCACGAGGCCTGCGCCATGGCCGGCACCCTGGGTCTCGGCAAGCTCATCGCCTTCTGGGACGACAACGACATCTCCATCGACGGCCACATCTCCGACTGGATGGAGAAGGACGTCGCCGGTCGCTTCGAGGCCTACGGCTGGCAGGTGATCCGTGATGTCGACGGCCACAACGCCGACGCCATCAACGCCGCCATCACCCTGGCCAAGGCCGAGAGCAACAAGCCGACCCTGATCTGCTGCCGTACCACCATCGGCTTCGGCTCGCCGAACCTGTGCGGTACCCACGACTGCCACGGCGCGCCCCTCGGTCACGCCGAGATCGCCCTCACCCGCGAGAACCTCGGCTGGAGCCACGAGCCCTTCGTCATCCCCGAGGAGATCTACGCCGGCTGGGACCACAAGGCCGCCGGTAGTGCCGCCGAGTCCGAATGGCAGAGCCGTTTCGACGCCTACAAGGCCGAGTACCCGACCGAGGCCGCCGAGTTCGTGCGCCGCATGGCCGGTGAGCTGCCCGCCAACTTCGTCGCGGAGATGGACAAGTACATCGCCAAGACCCAGGCCGACATGCCCAACATCGCCTCGCGCAAGGCCTCCCAGAACGCCATCGAGGCGATGGGGCCGGTGCTGCCCGAGATGTTCGGCGGCTCCGCCGACCTGACCGGCTCCAACCTGACCAACTGGTCCGGCACCGTCAAGGTCAACGCCGCCAACGCCAACGGCAACTACATCTCCTGGGGTGTACGTGAGTTCGGTATGGCGCACATGGTCAACGGCATGATGCTGCACGGTGGCTTCCGCGCCTACAGCGCCACCTTCTTCATGTTCATGGAGTTCATGCGCAACGCCCTGCGCATGTCCGCCCTGATGAAGATCAACCCGATCTACGTCTACACCCACGACTCCATCGGCCTCGGCGAGGACGGCCCCACCCACCAGCCGGTGGAGCAGCTCGCCACCATGCGCGCCATCCCCAACTTCGAGACCTGGCGCGGCTGCGATGCCATCGAGTCCGCCGTCTCCTGGAAGGAGGCGATGCTGCGTGACAACGGCCCGACCGCCCTGGTCTTCTCGCGTCAGAATCTGAAGCCGATGCCGCGCACCGAGGAGCAGGTGAAGGCCATCGCCAAGGGCGGCTACGTGCTGCAGGATTGCGACGGCACCGCCGACGTCATCCTCATCGCTACCGGCTCCGAGGTGGGTCTGGCAATGGACGCCGCGGCCGCCCTCTCCGGGCGCAAGGTGCGCGTGGTCTCCATGCCCTCCACCTGCCGTTTCGACGCCCAGGAGAAGGCCTACAAGGACTCCGTGCTCACCCCCGGCGTCAAGCGCGTGGCCATCGAGGCCGGTGTCGACCTCGGCTGGCACAAGTACGTCGGCCTCGACGGCGCCGTGGTGTGCATGAAGTCCTTCGGCGAGTCCGCCCCGGCCGGCCAGCTCTTCGAGCAGTTCGGCTTCACCGTGGCCAACGTCGTCGCGACCGTCGAGTCGGTGCTCTGAGCCTCACCCGATACACTTCACGGGGCGCCCCAAGCAGGTGCCCCGTACCCTCTCTTTACGCTGAAAACCCCAAGGAGATACACCAGAATGACCATTAAAGTTGGTATCAACGGCTTCGGCCGCATCGGCCGTATGGCCTTCCGTGCCATCGCCAAGGACTTCCCCGAGATGGAAGTGGTGGCCATCAACGACCTGCTCGACGCCGACTACCTGGCCTACATGCTCAAGTACGACTCCGTGCATGGCCGTTTCGGCGGTGAAGTGGCCGCCGGCGGCACCGGCATGATCGTCAACGGCAAGGAGATCCGTCTCACCGCCGAGACCGATCCCGCCAAGCTGGCCTGGTCCGACGTGGGCGTCGACCTGGTTCTGGAGTGCACCGGCTTCTTCCTCGACGAGGCCGGCTGCCAGAAGCACATCGCCGCTGGCGCCAAGAAGGTGGTGATGTCCGCCCCTTCCAAGGACAGCACCCCGATGTTCGTCTACGGCGTGAACCACGAGAACTACGCCGGTCAGGCCATCGTCTCTGCCGCCTCCTGCACCACCAACTGCCTGGCCCCCGTGGCCAAGGTGCTGAACGACAACTGGGGCATCAAGCGTGGCCTGATGAGCACCGTGCACGCTGCCACCGCCACCCAGAAGACCGTCGACGGCCCCTCCAAGAAGGATTGGCGCGGTGGGCGTGGCATCCTGGAGAACATCATCCCCTCCTCCACCGGTGCCGCCAAGGCCGTGGGTAAGGTGCTGCCCGAGCTCAACGGCAAGCTGACCGGCATGGCCTTCCGCGTGCCCACCTCCGACGTCTCCGTGGTCGACCTCACCGTCGAGCTGGAGAAGCCCGCCAAGTACGAAGAGATCTGCGCCGCCATGAAGGCCGCCTCCGAGACCGCCGGCATCGGCGACACCCTCGGCTACACCGACGAGAAGGTGGTCTCCACCGACTTCCGCGGTTACGGCAAGTCCTCCATCTTCGACGCCGAGGCCGGTATCGCCCTCGACGAGACCTTCGTCAAGCTGGTCGCCTGGTACGACAACGAGTACGGCTACACCTGCAACATGCTGCGTTTCGCCATGCACGTGAGCAAGTAAGCCACTCGGCTTGGGGTGGGCCCTCGGGCCCACCCTCCCCTCCCTGACCAGAGTGTTTCGGCCAACCCGCCCCTCGGTTGCCCCAAGCATTCTACAAATAACTACCGCACTATCAGGAGAAATCAACCATGGCTTTCATCAAGCTGACCGACCTGGATCTCGCCGGCAAGCGCGTGCTCATCCGCGCCGACCTGAACGTCCCCGTCAAGGACGGCAAGGTCACCTCCGACGCCCGCATCACCGCCTCCATGCCGACCATCGAGCACTGCATGAAGGCCGGCGCCAAGGTCATGGTCACCTCGCACCTGGGCCGCCCCACCGAGGGTGAGTGGACCCCCGAGGTCTCCCTGCAGCCGGTGGCCGATGACATCGCCGCCCGTCTGGGTGGCGCAGTGCGCCTGATCCGCGACTGGGTCGATGGTGGCTTCGAGGTCGCCGACGGCGAGCTGGTGCTGCTGGAGAACTGCCGCATCAACAAGGGCGAGAAGAAGAACGTCGAAGAGACTGCGCGCAAGTACGCCGCCCTGTGCGACGTCTTCGTCATGGACGCCTTCGGTACCGCACACCGCGCCGAGGCCTCCACCACCGGCGCCGGCATGTTCGCCCCGGTCGCCTGCGCCGGTCTGCTGCTGGCCGAAGAGCTGGACGCCCTGGCCAAGGCCCTGGCCAACCCGGCCCGCCCGATGGTCGCCATCGTCGGCGGCTCCAAGGTCTCCACCAAGCTGACCGTGCTCGAAGCCCTCTCCGAGAAGGTCGACCAGCTGGTGGTGGGCGGCGGCATCGCCAACACCTTCCTCGCCGCCACCGGCAAGAACGTCGGTAAGTCCCTCTGCGAGCACGACCTGATCCCCACCGCCCAGGCGCTGATGGAGAAGATGGCCGCACGTGGTGCCTCCATTCCGATCGCTGTAGATGTGGTCGTCAGCAACGAGTCTCCGTTCGGCAGCGATGGCAACCCCGATGCGCCAGCGGTACTGAAGGACTCGGGCGATGTCGCCGACGACGACATGATCTACGACATCGGCCCCGACTCCGCCAAGGAGCTGGCCGAGATCATCGCCAAAGCCGGGACCATCGTCTGGAACGGCCCGGTCGGCGTGTTCGAGTTCGACCAGTTCGGCGAGGGTACCAAGACCGTCTCCATGGCCATCGCCAACGCCGCGGGCTTCTCCCTGGCCGGTGGTGGTGACACCATCGCCGCGATCCAGAAGTACGACATCTACGACAAGGTGAGCTACATCTCCACCGCCGGCGGCGCCTTCCTCGAGTACCTCGAAGGCAAGGTGCTGCCCGCCGTGGCCATGCTCGAGGAGCGTGCCAAGGGCTGAGTGGGCGACCACGCCTCCGCGCCGGGCAGAGAGGCCCGGCGTGTCCCCCCCTTCCTCACACTCGCGCCTAGCGGCGAAGGCTAACTCATGCTGAGAAGAACCAAGATTGTCGCCACCCTAGGGCCGGCGACCGACGACCCCAAGATGCTCGACAAGATCATCGAGGCCGGGGTCGATGTGGTGCGTATCAACTTCTCCCACGGCACCGCCGAGGAGCACATGGAGCGCGCCGAGCGGGTACGTAACCGCGCCCGCGCCCATGGCCGTCAGGTCGGCGTCCTCGCCGACCTACAGGGGCCGAAGATCCGCATCGAAAAATTCAAGACCACCAAGGTCATCCTCGACGAGGGGCAGGCCTTCGTCCTCGACGCCCAATTGGGCAAAGAGGATGGCGATAAGGAGCGTGTCGGCATCAGCTACAAGCAACTGCCGGAAGACGTCAAGCGCGGTGACACCCTACTACTCGACGACGGGCGTATCGTCCTCTGGGTCGACAATGTCGTCGGTCAAGAGGTGCATACCCGTGTGGTGGTCGGCGGTGAGCTCTCCAACCGCAAGGGCATCAACCGTCAGGGCGGCGGCCTCTCCGCCCCGGCCCTGACGGACAAGGACCGCGAGGATATCCGCACCGCCGCCAAGATGGAGGCCGACTATCTGGCCGTCTCCTTCCCGCGCAGCGCCGAGGATATCAACGAGGCCCGCGCCCTGCTCACCGCGGCCGGGGGTGACAGCTACATCGTCGCTAAGATCGAGCGTAGCGAGGCGCTGGAGTGCATCGATGAGATCATCCTCGCCTCCAACGCCATCATGATCGCCCGTGGCGATCTGGGTGTGGAGATCGGCGACGCTGCGCTGCCTCCGGCGCAGAAGAAGCTGATCAAGCGCGCCCGTGAGCTCAATCGCGTCTGTATCACCGCCACGCAGATGATGGAGTCGATGATCGAGAACCCGATCCCGACCCGTGCCGAGGTATTCGACGTGGCCAACGCCGTGCTCGACGGCACCGACGCGGTGATGCTCTCCGCCGAGACCGCCGCCGGCAAGTACCCGCACAAGGCCATTGAGGCGATGGACCGCGTCTGCCGCGAGGCCGAGCGTCAGCACCTGGCGATGACCTCGGACCACCGCATCCACAGCACCTTCGGGCGCATGGACGAGGCGATCGCCATGGCCACCATGTACACCGCCAACCACCTCAACGTGAAGGCCATCGCCGCCCTCACCGAGTCGGGCTCTACCCCGTTGTGGATGTCGCGTATCAGCTCTGGCATCCCCATCTACGCCATGACCCGGCACGTACACACCCGGCGCAAGGTGACCCTCTATCGCGGCGTGGAGCCGGTCAGCTTCGAGTCCGACACCGTCGACCACGCGCAGATCAATCGCGAGGCGATCGACGAGCTGCTGCGCCGTGGCGCGGTACGCGAGGGCGACCTGGTGATCATCACCAAGGGCGACCTCATCGGCCAGATGGGTGGCACCAACGCGCTGAAAATCGTTAAAGTCGGGGAGCTGGTGTGAACCACCTCCCCACCCGCACCAACAAACGACACAAGACGGACGGCCCCGACGAGGGCCGCCACCACGATTCCAATAACCATTCACTGCAAGCAAGGAGGTCGTAATGGCCCTCGTTTCACTGCGTCAACTGCTGGACCATGCTGCCGAGCACAGCTACGGTCTGCCCGCCTTCAACGTTAACAATATGGAGCAGGTCAAGGCGATCCTCGAGGCCGCCGACGCTACCGACTCCCCGGTCATCCTGCAGGGTTCTGCCGGTGCCCGTAAGTACGCCGGCGAGCCCTTCCTGCGTCACCTGATCCTGGCCGCCATCGAGGCCTACCCGCACATCCCGATCGCCATGCATCAGGACCATGGTGCGAGCCCCGCCGTGTGCGTCAACGCCATCCAGTCCGGCTTCTCCTCCGTGATGATGGACGGCTCGCTGATGGAAGACGGCAAGACCCCCTCCAGCTACGAGTACAACGTCGACGTCACCCGCAAGGTGGTCGAGATGGCCCACGCCTGTGGCGTCTCCGTCGAGGGCGAGCTCGGCTGCCTGGGCTCCCTGGAGACCGGCATGATGGGTGAAGAGGACGGCCACGGCGCCGACGGCGTGCTCGACCACAGCCAGCTGCTGACCGACCCCGACGAGGCCGCCGACTTCGTCAAGAAGACCGGCCTGGACGCCCTGGCCATCGCCATCGGCACCTCCCACGGCGCCTACAAGTTTACCCAGCAGCCCACCGGCAAGATCCTGCGTATCGACCGCGTCAAGGAGATCCACGAGCGCATCCCCACCGTCCACCTGGTGATGCACGGCTCCTCCTCTGTGCCGCAGGATTGGCTCGAAATCATCAACAACTACGGCGGCGACATGGGCCAGACCTATGGCGTGCCGGTCGATGAGATCGTCGAGGGCATCAAGTCCGGTGTGCGTAAGGTGAACATCGACACCGACCTGCGTATGGCCTCCACCGGCTCCATCCGCAAGCACCTCTCCGACAACAAGTCCAACTTCGACCCGCGTAAGTACTACAAGGCCGCCGAAGACGCCATGCGTGACATCTGCAAGGCCCGCTACGAGGCCTTCGGTGCCGCAGGCATGGCCTCCAAGATCAAGGTCGTCAGTCTGGAGAACATGGCCAAGCGCTACTCCACCGGCGAACTCGACCCCAAGGTCAACTAAGCGTCGACATGTCCGACCGGTGCCCTCGCACCCGTCGGACAGCAAACAAAAAGGGCGAGTGGGAAACCACTCGCCCTTTTTGTTTCTCTGCCCCATGGCGCGCCGGGCGGGGCACACCCCCTAGGGGTTATAGCTGCGCTCGTTGCCCAGTTGGTCGGTCAAAGTAACGTCGATGAGCTCGGCACGTTCGCCATTACCCACCGGCAGATAGACGCTACCCACATACTCGCCGCGTGCGGCGATCAACTTGAGCATACCGGTGTAACTGAAGTCACCCGCTTTGAGGGTAAAGGGGGCCGTGGCACGCAGCGGTGAGGCGTCACCCACACCGATCTCGATCTCGATCAGGTTGCGACCCTCCACTACCTTGCGCTCGACCCGTTTGCGCAACAGCTGCGGGGCGCTACGGTCGAGTAGCAGGGTACGACGGGTGACGCTGGTATTACCCACCCGGTCACGCGCCAGGAGCTCCAGGCGGTTAATGCCCGGACGTAGCGTAAGGGTGTGACTGAACTTGCCCTTGTTCACGGTCACCGGGCCCTCGTTGAGGGTGAGCTGGGCGTTCTCGTCGACACTGCCGCGCAGCACCAACTGCTCCTCGGCGGTGCGCTCCGGTAGCGCCTCCAGTTGCAGGCTCGGCGCGATGCTGTCCTGGCGTACGGTGACGGGGAAGCGCTGCGTCTCCCCCGCCACCGACGTGATGCGTACGGTAAACGTCTCCTCACCTTTGAGCAGGGTCACCAGCAGGTCGAAGGCGCCCTTGTCGTCGGCGAGGGTACGTGCCACCGCCTGTTCACCACGCAAGACCACCACCTCGGCCCCGCCCTGGGCGCTCCCAGAGAGGAGCAGGCGCTCGCCGGGGGTGAGCAGTGCCTTGTCGCTGTCACGGGGGATCGCCGCGGAGAGTGTCATCGTCACCGCCTCGGGGACACGATAGCGCACCTGGCGTACCACCTCGGTGACGTTGCCCGCCGGGTCTTGTGCCTCGACCTTGATCGCGTTGTCGCCGGGTTTGAGGCTCAACTCCAGGCGAAAATCGCCCTCCTCACTCACCTTTACCGGCTGCCCCTCGATGCGCACCACACCGCCCAACTCCACCACCCCTTCGAGGGTCACCTTGGGCTGCAACAATACGGCCCCCGCCTCCGGGGTGCGTAACAACACATAAGGTGGGGTGGTATCGCGCAGCAGCTTGACCTCGAAGGGCTCGCTGCGCGGACCGGGGAAGTCGTCCTTGTCCACCGCCGAGACGCGCCAGAAGTAGCTCCCTTCGGTCAGTCCGGTGGCAGTAAAGTTGGGGGAGGTGACGCGCTTGACGCTCACCAGGGTGGTGGTAAAGGCCCGGTCCGGGCTCAGCTCAAACCAGTAGTTGGTCGCCCCCTTGACCACCTCCCAGGTGAAGGTGACCTCACTCTGGTAGAGGTTGCTGCCCACCGCCGGGGCGAGCAGGCGCGGGGTCGGCAGCAGCTTTTTCACCTCGGAGAGACCATCTTGACCGAGGGCCACGCCCTCGTTGCTCTGCAGGGTGACGTTGCCCGCCTCACCGCCGTCGACCTCCAGCTCGCCCTCGTAGTTGGCGAAGCGGGTGCCATCCTTGGCGCGGTTGACATAGAAGTTGCGCGAGGAGCCCTTCAGGTCGACGCCCGGCACCTCTAGGTCGAAGGCGTTGCGCTTTTGGTTGTCCCCGAGCAGGGCGAAGACGTCGCCCTCCAGCACACTGACGCTGGCCTGCTCGCGATTCTCCAGCAGATTGGAGCGCATGCGCTGGATCAGCACCTGGGAGTTCTCGTCCAGGCGCAGGCGCGACTCGTCGCGAAACTGTACCTCGGCAGAGGAGTTGGCGAGGGTGCGGATGCGATCCCCCTCGGTGAGGGTGGAGAAGAGGGTGATGCCCTTCCACAGCGGGTTACTCGGTGGGCGCACCTGCACCGAACCGGCCACGTCGACCAGGCGCGCTTCAGCCTTCTGGTCGATCTTGTCGCGACACACCTTGATCGCCTCTTCGGCCAGGGCCAGTGCCTCGCGCGCCAGTCCCAGGGCACTCTCCCAGTCGCGCGCGCGGCGCTTGGCCAGGGCCTGGTCGCGCAGGGTCACGGCACGGCTGATCTCCCCCTCGGCGAAGACACGGGCACTCAGGCGGATCGCCTCGTTGACCTTCTCCTGCAGGGTATCGATGGTGCGGTTGGCCTCGACCACCTGACGCGAGGGGATGTGCAGGCTCATGCCGGGCTGGATCTGTACCGGAGAGGTGAGGCCGTTGTTCTCCAGGATCTCTTTCCACAGTTCAGGGTCACCGAGGTAGTCCCGGGCGATCTCTCGTACCCCCTGACCCGGTTTCACCACCAGGGTGGTGTAGTCGGCGGCGGCCATGGCCGGGCGGCCAGCGAGCAGGAGCAGGGTGAGGGCAAGCGGTTTGAAGTTCATGTCGGCTCCTCCTACGGGCGTGCCACGGCACGTACGATCAACTCATCGGTGGCATCGGCGCAGCGTGTGCCGCTGGCGTCGTTGACGCGCAGTCGCACTCGGTACTCGCCGGGGGCGGCGTAGGCATGGCTCACCACCTTGCCGTTGGCACTGGCACCGTCACCGAACTCCCAGCGGTAGTTGAGCGGGTCGCCATCCTCGTCGCTACTCTTAGAGGCGTCGAACAGCACCCGGTCGTGGACACCGCCGACGAAGGTCTGCAGGTCTTCACCGGCCACGGCTACCGGGACGGCATTGACCCACACCGCCCCCTGGGCCTCGCTCACTGCGCAGGCGGCGCCGGAGTCGTCACGGACACTGACACTCACCGGATAGCGACCCGCCTTGGCATAGACGTGGCCCACCTTGGCACCGCTCCCGGCCTCGCCGTCACCGAAGCGCCACTCCCACGCCTCGATGCGCCCGTCGCTGTCGTAGCTGGCGGAGGCATCGAACTCCACCTTCTCACCAGGACAGCTGCGCAACGGTGGCACCAGGGTGGCCACTGGCGGTTGGTTGACATGCAGCGGCAGGGCCTGTTCGGCGAGGTGATTCTGTGCCGCGCTGCCGTCGTCCACCTCCAGGGTGACGAGGTAGCGCCCGGCATGGGCGTAGCGGTGGCCGACCTTGACCCCCTCACCCACCGCACCGTCACCGAACAACCAGCTGTAGCCCTTGAGTTTACCCTCGGCGTCGCTGGAGGCGCTGGCGTCGAAGCCCACCTCACTGTCGACACAGGCGCTGGCGGGAGCGGTGAAACTGGCTACCGGGGTGGCGTTGATGCTCAGCGGGTAGTGTGCCTCGTTACTCCCGTTGGCCTGGCCGCTGTCGTCGAGCAGGTGCAGGGTCACCTGGTAGGCACCGGGCTTGGCGTAGGTGTGGCGCACCTCGACCCCGTAGCCCTGGGTGCCATCGCCGAAGTCCCACTGGTAGGCGACCAAGGCGCCATCGTTGTCCTTCGAGGCGGCGGCGTCGAAGCGCAGCAGTTGGCCCACGGCGCCGAGGGTCGGCACCTCGGCCTCGACCACCGGCTGTTCGTTGATCACGATGACGCGACGGCTGGTGGTGGTGTTGCACTCGCTCTTGGCGTCGGAGCTGACGCTGAGGGCGACCATGTAGCGCCCCGGCTTGGCGAAGGTGTGGGTCGCCTTGACCCCCTCGGCCCCTTTGCCGTCGCCGAAGTCCCAGGCCCAGTGGGTCAGCTTGCCGGTGATGGCACTGGAGGCACTGGCGTCGAAGGTGACCTTCTCCCCCTGGGCCGCGGCCACCGGGGCGAGGAAGCTGGCGATGGGGGCGTCGCGCACAGTGACCAGTAGTTCGTCGCTGTCGGTGTTATCGCACTTACCTACCTGGTCGCCGGTGATGGTCAGCTTGACACGATACTGACCGGCATTCGTGTAGAGGTGGGTAGGGGTGGGTCCCCCCCCCTCGCTGCCGTCACCGAAGAGCCAACTGTAGCTGTTGACCAGGCCGTCGAAGTCGCGCGAGTTGCTGCCGTCGAAGCCCACCTCGGTGTTGGCGCACACCTCGATGTCGGGACCGGCATCGGCCACCGGCGATTCGACCACGCGAACCACCGCCTGTGATTGGCTTCGGCCGCAGCCCATGCCGGAGTCGTCGACCACGCTGAGCAGGGTGGAGAAGACGCCGCCGGTGCGGTAGATCTTCGCCGGGTTGAGGCCCATGTCGCGGGTGCCATCGCCGAAGTCCCAGAAGTACTTGAGCATCCCGCCCTCGGCGTCGGAGGAGCCGCCGCCGTCGAACAGCACGGTCTCACCCGCGCACACGGTGCGTCCGGGGCCGGCATCGGCCACCGGTGGGTGGTTGATGGTCACCTCCTGGGCCACGGCGTGCTGGCTGTTGGCCAGCCCCTGACCATCGTCGACGGTGAGGATCACCGGATAGCTGCCCGGCTTGACGAAGGTGTGGCGCACACGGGCGCCCTGCACCTTGGGGCTGCCGTCGCCGAAGTCCCAGGCGTAACTCAGGGGGTCACCATCCGCGTCGAAGGAGGCCGCGCCATCGAAGCTATGGGTGCTGTCGCAGCTGCGGATCGGCTCGCCCAGATCGGCGGTGGGACGGTGGTTGACGCGGATGCGCAGACGGTCTTCGGCGCTGTCGTTGGCCTGCCCGGAGTCGTCCACCACGCTCAGCGTGGCGTAGTAGATACCGGGTTCGGTGAAGCGCTGGCGCGTCTGTGCCGAGGTGCCGTCGGGGCGCCCGTCGCTGAATACCCAGCGGTAGGCGACCAGGCGCCCGTCGGGGTCATAGGAGCGGCGGGCGTCCAGCTCCACGCTCTGCCCCGGAGCGATGAGCAGGTCGGGACCGGCCAGGGCCACCGGCGCGGCGTTGACCACCACCTCGGTGGTGCTGCTGGCCAGGGCGCTGCCACCGGGGAAGTTGTCGGCCACCTGCAGGCGCACCTGGTAGCGGCCCGGCGCGGCGAAGGCGTGGCTGACGCTGGCCCCCTGGGCCTGTTTACCGTCGCCGAAGTCCCAGTCGTAGCGGACGATCTTGCCGTCGGGGTCGACCGAGGCGCCACCGAGGAAGGCCAGGGTCTCGCCGGGGGCGGCAGATTGCGGGCTTCCGGCATCGGCGATGGGCGGGGCGTTGACCCAGACGCTGAGGCTGTCGGTGGTGGTACGCGTGGAGGTGCCGGAGTCGTCGGTCACCGCGAGGGTGACCGGGTAGTGCCCCGGGTTGCCGTAGACGTGGCGCACCTGCACCCCCTCGGCACTGGCGCCGTCACCGAACTGCCAGGAGTAGCGCGTCAGGCTGCCGTCTTCGTCGCTGGAGGCGCTGGCGTCGAACAGCACCTCACTGGTGTTGACCTCCTGGTCGGGCCCGGCCTTGGCCAACGGCGGGAAGTTGACCACCACGATGAGGTTGTCGCGCTGGGTGTCGCTCTCGGTCTTGGAGTCGTCCTGCACCGTGAGGGTCACCTCGTAGCGCCCGGGCTTGGCATAGGCGTGGCGGCTGCTCAGCCCCTCGCCCTTATGGCCGTCACCGTAGTCCCAGGCGTAGTGGATGATCTTGCCGTCACGGTCGAGCGAGGCGCTGGCGTCGAACGGCACCGTCTCGCCCACCGCCACCACGCGGTTGACCCCGGCGTGGGGCTCGGGCGGGTCGTTGATCACCACCTGCAGGGTGTCTTGGGCGCTGTTGTTGTCGCCCTCGGAGTCGTCGCGCACCCTGAGGGTGACGGTATAGCGGCCCGGGGCGGCATAGGCGTGTTTGATACGCTCGCCGCGCCCCTCGCTGCCGTCGCCGAAACTCCACAGATAGTCGACCACCTCGCCGTCGGAGTCGTAGACCTTGCCAGGGGCGAAGACCAGCGGCTCCTCCACCGCACCGATGCGGTCGACACCGGCATCGACCACCGGGGCCGCATTGACCCAGATGCGCTTCTCGGCCGTGGCCTGGGCGCAGGGGCTGCCCGAGTCATCGCGCACGCGCAGGTTGACACGGTAGAGGCCCGGGCGGCTGTAGGCGTGGCTGACACCGACCCCCTTGGCACTGCTGCCATCGCCGAAGTCCCACAGGTATTCGATGATCTGTCCGTCCGGGTCGCGCGAGGCGGCGGCGCTGAAGGTGATCGGGGTGTTGGGGGTGGTGCCGCTGGCGGAGTCGATGGCCGCCTCGGGGGGGAGATTGACGCGTACCGCCAGGTCGAGACTGGCCTTGCTACCGACCACCCCGGAGCTGTCGGTCACCACCACACGGACGGCATAGTCACCGGCGCCGTCATAGGTGTGGCTGATGGGGTTGCCGGTGCCGCGCTCACCATCGCCGAACTGCCACTCGAACCGCAGGTTGTCGCCCTCGGCGTCCTGCGTCGCGGAGCCGTCGAAGACCACACCACGGCAGTCGCCCATGATGGTGGTGCCGACCGTCGGCACGGGGCGGGTGTTGGCCTGATGCAGCGGGAACGGTAGGCGGATCGGCAGCACCCGCTCCTGGTCGTCGGTAACGTAGAAAGTGACGTCGTTGAGGGTGGTGGCGAAGGTGGCCAGGGTCACCGCGGCGTGGGTGTTTACCTCGTCGTCGCGCAGGGTAATGTTGTCGACCACCCACTTACCAGAGCCGGAGGCGGTCACCTGCGGACGGGTACGGAACGGGGTCTCGAAGGCGACCAGGGCGTTCTCCAGGTCGTAGTTGTGCACCGCGAGGCGCGACACACCAGGGGGGATGAAGAAGCGCCCCTCGGCGAAATGGCGCCCGAGCTTAGGCACATGCACCGTGGGGGTATAGCTGAATAGCTCCACGCCGTTGACCGCCAGATTGCGCTTGTCGCTGCTGCTGAGGAAGAGGTCGAAGACGTTGCCGTCATTGCCGCTGACACCCCGCACCACCAGCTTGAACAGGTAGGCGTCAGGCTGCTCGTCACCCTGCTGCGGGTCGAGCGTGGCCAGGGTGATCCACTGGCGGTCCAGCAGCGGGTCTTCACCGAACTCGCGGCTGACGATGAGCTTGCCGCTGGCAAGGGCCTCGGCACTCGGGCTGGCGGCGGCCAGACCCGGGCTCATGGCCCCCTCACCACCATAGAGTTCGAAGCGGGTGCGGGTGTTCCAGTCACCAAAGCGCTCGTCGACGTTGCCGCCCACCTCCGGGTCGTAGAGACGCAGGTAGAGCTTGCCGCTGGTGCCCTTGGGCACCCGCACCAGCAGCACCTGGATGAAGTCGTCGTCACCCTCCTCGCTGGAGGCCTGCGGCCCGAAGGTGACCATCAACGCATTGTCCGGAATGGCCGCCGAGACGAGTACCGACCAGACCCCCAGCAGGAGTCCCACCAGCCCCGAGCGGCGCAGCCCACGCAACGAATCAACCATGCCCTTGCCCCCCATCATCCGCTAGACGCAGTGGGTTGTATCTGATGTGTAAGAAAATGCCCTCAATAATACTGTATTCATATCACACTTGCTCACCCGATAAGGGGCAAGCATACTGCCCGCACACCCCGGCCCCCCCGCACCTGATGTGGCCCGCACCGACCAGTTCGGCAGCCAGAGGTGAGCGGCCGGTCCGACCGTCGACAGGGGCCGATGCCCCTGGCAGCCAGAAAAAGCCCCGCTATGCGCATCAACCTCCGTACCAAGCTGCTCTTCTTCGCCTCTCTGCTCGCCCTGATCCCCATCGCCCTGGCCGGTGCGGTGCTCATTCGCATGGTCGAGAACGAACTCAAGAGCTCGGTCAACGACGAGCTGTTGCGCACCACGGACAACCTCGCTGAGCAGCTCGATCTCACCTTCGCGGATAGTTGGCTGAGTCCCCTGCAACTGCTGCGCCACACGGTGGACAACCCCGACCTGGATGCCCGTGGCAAGCTCGCGGCCCTCTCCAGCATCAGCGCGGTGGAGGACCTGGTGGCCCTACAGCTCAATGTGGACGGGGTCGACAAGCCGGTACTC
>QKED01000069.1 GCA_003252455.1 Gammaproteobacteria bacterium | reverse complement strand
GGGGATGAGATAAAGTCTGGGTTGAAAAAATTTAAAGCCGGAGCAAAAGTTAATATTATCGGCTCATATCCTGGTGCGTGCGAAGATATAATTGTAATAGGGCAGTGTCGAAACTCTGGCAAGTATATTCGTTGCGTAATAAGAGCCAAGCATGTGGAAAATTTAAGAGTTAAAATTATTTACAGTAAGAGTGTGATTAGTCTTTCTGAAAATTATCACCCATGCGGTGCATTGATTTGCACATCGAAGGAAGGGGCGCATGAGCTTGCGGCGATGTTGCCGGAATGGGTAGCAGATAAGAGGGCCTGACAATGGCATTGGGAGGGGCGTGCCGCCCACGCTGTTTGTTTGTGCGATACTCTACACTACTACAAGCCTCAGCCCACTATCCAACCCATTAAAAGCGTTAGTTGGAGAATTTCATGTGTCTGGATCCGCTTGCCTGTGAAAAGACATGAAGAAATTTATACTTGGTTTTACTCTAGGTGCCTTCGTTATCGGCATTGCCTCAGTCATTATTGTTCGCAGTGAGCAAAAGCGGTGGTTTGCGCTTGGTCATAAAAATGGAATGGTAACAGGACGTGCTCAGGCCGCTCGGGCAATACATGCTGAATTCGGTTCGTTGGAAGGCAAAGCAGAAACCATGCTATTCATGGCCAAGCCATCTCGTGTTGTATCAACTACAGTAAACGGCGTTAAGACGATACGAGTGGCCGAGTGAGTAGTCGATTTGAAAGCGCTCGTATTATGCATCTCTGGTACTTGTTTCGAGCTTAGTTCCTAATAGCAGACACTGGTTTAGTTGTGATCAGGCTGGCTGGGAATGACGTAAGGAGCACCTTCTCTCCATAATCCTGTCACAACAACGAAGAGACAGACCTGAATGCCACAATGCCCCAAATCCTAAACCTCCTCATCCCCGGCCTCGCAGGTCCTGGCCCTGCACCAGAGCGATCTCTGCGCCTCTCCGCATTGGAACAGATGCTCGGCGCCGCTGAGCGTGAGACGGTGTCTGAGCGAGATCTGCCGGGCGGCTACCACCAGACACTCGCGGTGTTGATGGGCCTCGGTCCTACCGAGCTACCTGTCGCAGCACTCACCCTGAGTGTCGAAGAGAGCAACAGCGATCAGGCGCAAGGTGGGCTTTGGTATCGCGCCGACCCCATCACGCTGCACGCCGATCAAGACAAGGTCTATCTCCTCCAAGCCCCACCGCTCGGTATCGAACACGAGCAGCTATCCGCGCTGTTCTCCCAAGTCGCCAGCTTCTACCAAGATGAGGGTTGGACCTTCCTCGCTGGCGCCGACGGTCGTGGTTATCTACTTGGCCCCGATCTACCGCCACAGGCGCTGCCCGACCCACGTAGCCTGCTCGGCGCAGACCTCTTCCACCACCTGCCGCCCGGCAGCGAGGGTGCCCCCTGGCGCGCCCTGCTCAACGAACTCCAGATGGCCCTCCACTCGGTGGCGAGTGACTCCCCGGCCAACGGCCTCTGGCTCTGGGGGGCAGGGCGCCTCGACCAGCTGCCCAGCACACTGCCGTGGCGCCACATCGTCGGCAGCGAACCGCTCCTCGAAGGGCTGCGCCGCCACTACGGCATCACCGAGGAGGGGCAGGCGGGAGCGACCCTCTGGCTCGATATGAGCCTGGCCGAGGCAACAGCCACCCGTAGCCACGCCTACTATGCCAAACTAGCGGCCATGGAAATGAGCCACTTCACCCCGTTACTCACCCAGCTCCAGAGCGGTGAGTGGCAGACGATCAACCTCCATGACTGCACCGGCCACCGCTACTGCATCGACGCCAAAAGGCTGCGCCGCTGGTGGCCACGCAAGCGTCGCCCGGACTGGTTGTGGGCCGCATGAGCAGTCAACCACGCATCGAACGGCGCGCCGCTGTCACCCCGAGTCCGGCACTCATTGAGGAGGTACGCTCACCGCTGCTCGCCCGTCTGCTCGCAAGTCGGGGCCTGGATGACGCGTCGCAGGCGAAGTATGGCCTGGATAACCTGCCGGACCCGCTACTACTCAAAGGCATCGATGCCGCACTCGACCTACTGCACGAGGCGCGTGAGGCGCAGTGGTCGATCCTGGTGGTGGGCGACTTCGACGCCGACGGCGCCACCAGCACCGCCCTGGCCCTGCGTGCCCTGCGTCTGTTCGGTTACACGAAGGTCGACTTCCTCGTGCCCAACCGCTTCACCTACGGCTACGGCCTCACCCTGCCGCTGGTGGAGGTGGCCGCCGAGCGCAGGCCGCAGCTGATCATCACCGTGGACAACGGCGTCTCCAACCATCGCGGCGTCAACCGTGCCCGCGAACTGGGCATCCGCGTGCTCATCACCGACCACCACCTGCCCGGCCCGCAACTGCCGCCCGCCGACGCCATCGTCAACCCCAATCAACCCGGTTGTGGCTTTCCGAGTAAGGCGCTGGCTGGGGTCGGGGTGATCTTCTACCTGATGCTCGCCCTGCGTGGTCGCCTGCGCAGCGCGGGGCTGTTGCCCGACCCTGAGCCGAACCTCGCCGCGCTGCTCGACCTGGTCGCGCTCGGCACCATCGCCGACGTTGTGCCGCTCGACCACCTCAACCGCACCCTGGTGCAGCAGGGGCTGCTGCGCATGCGCAAGGGCCATGCCTCGCCTGGCCTCCAGGCCCTCTGCGAGGTGGCGCGGCGCGACAGCAAACACCTGCTCAGTGGTGACCTCGGTTTCGCCATCGGCCCGCGCCTCAACGCCGCCGGGCGCCTCGACGAC
Source organism: Gammaproteobacteria bacterium (assembly GCA_003252455.1). Classification (GTDB taxonomy): domain Bacteria; phylum Pseudomonadota; class Gammaproteobacteria; order Thiohalomonadales; family Thiohalomonadaceae; genus SZUA-467. The sequence continues at coordinate 45,091 of QKED01000069.1, read as the reverse complement.
ATGGCCCTCGGCATCCGCTGCCTGCTGGCCGACAACCTCACCCAGGCGCGCCAGCTCGCCGAGCGGCTCGATACCCTCAACAAGCAGCGCCGTGAGATCGAGCAGGGGATGCAGGAGGAGGCACTGCACGCCCTGGAGCAGTTGCGCCACCGCCTCGACGGTGACCTGCCCAACGGTCTGGTGCTGCTCGACCCGAGCTGGCACCAGGGGGTGATCGGCATCCTCGCCTCGCGCATCAAGGAGCGCCTGCACCGCCCGGTGGCGATCCTCACGCAGGAGTCGGAGGGGATCCTGCGCGGCTCCTGCCGCTCCATCCCAGGCTTTCACATGCGCGATGCCCTGGAGCGTATCGAGTCGCGTCACCCCGGGCTGATTGCACGCTTCGGTGGCCATGCGATGGCCGCTGGCCTCTCCCTGCCCGAGGAGAACTTCAAGCCCTTCGCCCTGGCCTTCGCCGAGTTGGCCGAGGAGTGGCTGAGCCCCGAGCAGCTCGACGCCGTGCTGCTCTCCGACGGCCCGCTGGCAGCCGATGAATATGAGCTGGAGGTGGCGGTGCAGCTCCAGCGCGCCGTGCCCTGGGGGCAGGCCTTTCCCGAACCACTGTTCGACGACGAGTTCATCATCCGTGAGCGGCGGGCGGTGGGCGAGCGCCACCTGCGCCTGCAACTGCTCCACACCAGCGGGCGCCAGCTGGAGGCGATCGCCTTCAATGTCGAGGGGCCACTGGCGGACCCGGTCTATCAGCGCGGGCGCTTCGCCTTCCGCCTCGGCGTAAACCGCTACTGGAACGAGCCACGCCTACAGCTGATGGTCGAGGCGTTTCTCCCCAACTGAGTGGCCGCTGGCTTGTCCGCGCTGTAGCATGTTGCTACCTTCGTTGCATGGTGCCACACACAGCTAGCGCAAACCCCCATGAGTATCGCCCTACGCCTCAACGATGAGCTGGTCCACGCCGCCGAAGCAGAGGGGGCCTTGCTCAAACGCACCGCCCCCAAGCAGATCGAGTTCTGGGCCGAGCTGGGCCGTCAGGTCGCCGCGCAGGTGGGTAGTCGTGAACTGCTGGCGCTGATGCAGGGGGCGGCACGGCTCCAGGTGGAGCCGGTGCGCGTCCCGTCCATCGATGTGGACGACCTTTTCGCCAAGGTGGAGACGCGCGCGGTGCACGACGGCGACGCCCTCATCGGCGGCAGCGGCCCGCGCTATGCCGCCAGCCAGAGCCACCCCGGCCTTATCGATCGCCTCGACCCGGACGGGTGCCGCACCCCAGGTCGCTTTGTCGATGGCCAGTTTCACCCCGAGGCATGAGTCGGCCCCAGCTCTGGCTGCTCACCGGCGGTAACGGCGCGGGGATGTCCACCTTCTACCAGCGCTTTCTCGCCTCCAAGGGGCTCCCCTTCGTCAACGCGGACCTCATCGCCAAGCGTCTCGACCCGCACAACGCCGAGGCGCTCAGCTATCAGGCGGCGCTGCTCGCCACCCATTCGCGTCAGGAGTTGCTCAGCCAGCAGGTGAGTTTCTGCTTCGAGACGGTCTTCTCCCACCCCTCGAAGGTCGACTTTGCCGCCGAGGCGCTGGCCCACGGCTATACGCTTATCCTCATCTATATCCACCTCGACAGCGCCATGCTCAACCAGGCGCGCGTGGCGCAGCGGGTGAGCGAGGGGGGGCCACAGCGTACCGCCACAGAAGATCATCGAGCGCATCCCGCGCACCCTTACGAACCTCAAGGCAGCACTGCCCCTGGCCCAGCGCGCACGCCTCTACGACAACTCCAGCCTGGAGCACCCCTACCGCGCCGTGGCCGAGGTGGTCGAGGGGAGGGGGCGTCTACTGGTCGAGCCGATGCCGGAATGGCTCTCCAACCTCTACCCATGGGGTGCGGGTTGAACACGCTGTTGCTACCGAGGCGCGGAGTGGAGCAGGGCTAGTCACTACGTAACATTCCTCTCCGTGTCCTCTGTGCCTGCGTGGCACATTCAGCGCGGATGCCGCGCCCCACAAACAAGGCCGAATGGTGTAAAATCGCCGCCTTTTTAGCACCAAGTTTCAAGCGAGCCGGGTATGTTGGAGATCAATCTCATCGTTCGTCGTATCAAGGACATGCAGGAGCGCCTGGGCGCCCTTAGGGGGTATCTTTGACTACGACATCAAGTACGAGCGCCTGATCGAGGTCAACCGCGAGCTGGAAGACCCCAAGGTGTGGGACAAGCCCGAGCGTGCCCAGGACCTAGGGCGTGAACGCTCCGCCCTAGAGGCGGTGGTCAATGTGCTCGGTGGTCTTGGCACCCAGCTCGACGACGCCTTGGCGCTGCTGGAGATGGCCGCCGAAGAGGGTGACGAAGAGAGCGTCGCCTCGGTCGAGAAGGACCTCGACACCATGGAGAAGCCGCTGGCGGAGCTCGAATTCCGCCGCATGTTCTCCGGCCAGATGGACCCGAACAACGCCTACGTCGACATCCAGGCGGGCTCCGGCGGCACCGAGGCGCAGGATTGGGCCAACATGCTGCTGCGCATGTACCTGCGCTGGGCCGAGCGGCGCGGCTTCAAGGCCGAGCTGATGGAGGTCTCTGACGGCGAGGTGGCGGGCATCAAGTCCGCTACCATCAAGGTCGACGGTGAGTACGCCTTCGGCTGGCTGCGTACCGAGATCGGCGTGCACCGTCTGGTGCGCAAGTCGCCGTTCGACTCCGGCAATCGCCGCCACACCTCCTTCTCCTCGGTCTTCGTCTCGCCCGAGGTGGACGACGACATCGACATCGAGATCAACCCGGCGGACCTGCGCATCGACGTCTACCGCGCCTCCGGTGCCGGTGGTCAGCACGTGAACCGGACCGAGTCGGCGGTGCGTATCACCCACCTCCCGACCAACACCGTCACCCAGTGCCAGAACGACCGCTCGCAGCACAAGAACAAAGACCAGGCGATGAAGCAGCTCAAGGCCAAGCTCTACGAGCTGGAGATGATGAAGCGCAACGCCGAGGCCCAGGCGCTGGAAGAGACCAAGGCCGACATCGGCTGGGGTAGCCAGATCCGCTCCTACGTGCTCGACCAGTCGCGCATCAAGGACCTGCGTACCGGCGTCGAGACCGGTAACACCCAGGCGGTGCTCGACGGCGACCTCGACCAGTTTATCGAGGCGAGCCTCAAGAGCGGGCTGTAACGCCTGGAGCACACACCTTGGAGTACACGCCTCGGCGTGTGCGTATCCAGGGTAAGTGACACGGTGAGCCGTGTACTCCAGGGCGGTTTCCCGCTATTGGATGACGAACACGCCTTGGAGTACACGCCTCGGCGTGTGCGTATCCAGGGTAAGTGACACGGCGAGCCGTGTACTCCAGGGCGGTTTCCCGCTATTGGATGACGAACACGCCTTGGAGTACACGCCTTGGCGTGTGTGCCTCCAGGGTAAGTGACACGGTGAGCCGTGTACTCCAGGGCGGTTTCCCGCTATTGGATGACGAACACGCCTTGGAGTACACGTCTCGGCGTGTGCGTATCCAGGGTTAAATGACACGGCAAGCCGTGTACTCCAGGCCGTGTACTCCAGGGCGTGTATTCCAAAGTTTGAATTCGGTGGCGCGGCCACCCCCTACAACGAAGAGCCGAACATGAGCGAAGAGAAGCAGACCCCGCCGGTGGAAGACCACAAGCTGATCGCCGAGCGCCGCGCCAAATTGACGGCCCTGCGCGAGAACGGCATCGCCTTCCCCAACGACTTTCGCCGCAACGTCATGGCCGCCGAGCTGCATGCCAAGTACGCTGAGTGGGAGAACGAGCAGTTCGACGCCACGCCGGTGCGTGTCGCCATCGCCGGGCGCATGATGCTCAAGCGCGTGATGGGTAAGGCCTCCTTCGCCACGCTCAAGGATATGTCCGAGACGATGCAGATCTTCGTGCAGCGCGACAGCCTGCCCGAGGGGGTCTACAACGAGCAGTTCAAGAAGTGGGACCTCGGCGACATCCTCGGTGCTGAGGGGCTGCTGTTCCGTACCCAGACCGGCGAGCTGTCGGTCAAGGTCGACACACTGCGCCTGCTCACCAAGTCGCTGCGCCCGCTGCCCGACAAGCACCACGGCCTCACCGACACCGAGACGCGCTACCGTCAGCGCTACCTCGACCTGATGATCAACGACGTCTCGCGCAACACCTTCAAGGTGCGTACGCGCATCGTGCAGGCGATCCGCGACTTCTTGAACGCGCGCGACTTCCTTGAAGTGGAGACGCCGATGATGCAGGCGATCCCCGGTGGTGCCACCGCGCGTCCCTTCACCACCTATCACAACGCCCTCGATATGGAGCTTTACCTGCGCATCGCACCCGAGCTCTACCTCAAGCGCCTGGTGGTCGGCGGCTTCGAAAAGGTCTACGAGATCAACCGCAACTTCCGCAACGAGGGGCTCTCCACCCGGCACAACCCCGAGTTCACCATGATCGAGTTCTACGAGGCCTACGCCACGTACCACGACCTCATGGACCTCACCGAGGAGATGCTGCGCACGGTGGCCGAGAAGGTGCTCGGCACCACCACCATCCAGTACCAGGGCGACACCTACCACTTCGGCGAGACCTTCCGGCGCATGAGCGTGCGCGACTCGATCCTGCACTTTAACCCCGAGCTGAAGGGCGAGCAGATCGACGCGCTGGAGAGCGCACGCAAGGTGGCCGAGGGGCTCGGCATCCCGCTCAAGCCCGGCTACGGCCTCGGCAAGGTGCAGATCGAGATCTTCGAGAAGACCGTCGAGCACCGCCTGATGGAGCCCACCTTCATCACCGAGTACCCCACCGAGGTCTCACCCCTGGCGCGTCGCTCCGACGCCAACCCCTTCGTCACCGACCGCTTCGAGTTCTTCGTCGGCGGGCGCGAGATCGCCAACGGCTTCTCCGAGCTGAACGACGCCGAGGACCAGGCCGAGCGCTTCCGCAAGCAGGTCGAGGAGAAGGAGGCGGGCGACGACGAGGCGATGCACTTCGACGCCGACTACATCGTCGCCCTGGAGCACGGTATGCCGCCGACGGCGGGCGAGGGGATCGGCATCGACCGCCTGGTGATGCTCTTCACCGACTCCCCCTCGATCCGCGACGTGCTGCTTTTTCCGCACATGCGCCCCGCTTGATACTCGAAGAGCGCCCTGTCTCCTGCCTGCATGGAGGGGGTAGGGCGATCAGACTACCGTCCCCATCCTGCAGAAGTCTGTCTCACAGCGTGAGATGACCAGGGAAAGCGCATTCTTTTGTCACGGAGGCACGGAGGACACAGAGAGTAACCATTTCTGAGATGGGCAGAGATCATCTCACCCATCTCTTTTCGATAGTGGTTATGTCTCGATAGTGGTTATGCGCTGTGCACATTGCGCGATGCTCCTCCGTGCCCTCTGTGTCTGCGTGGCGAGTGTTCGTGTGTGTTGTCGAATATGCGATGCGGTTGCCCTGCTGAGATGGCGTTAGTCGAAGACGCTATCCAACGGCCTGAGCACACCCACCCCCGGCTTGTTCAGCACATGGGTATAGATCATCGTCGTCGACACATCGGCGTGCCCCAGCAGCCCCTGCACGGTGCGAGTGTCGTGACCCGCCTCCAGCAGATGGGTAGCAAAGCTGTGGCGCAGGGTGTGACAGCCGACCCGCTTCTGAATCCCCGCCATCTCGGCGGCACGCTTCACCGCCTTCTGTAGCGCACTCTCGTGGGTATGATGGCGACGCCCCTGCCCACTGCGCGGAACGACGCAAAGTCGCGCGGCGGCGAAGAGATATCACGCCCCGCGTTGGGGTATTTGCGCGACAGGGCGCCGGGTAGCCCCACCCCATCAAGGCCCAGCGACAGATCTGCCTCATACAGCGCGCGTCGCCTCTCCACCTGCGCCTTGAGCGGCTCGACGAGGCGGCAGGGTAGGGGGACATAGCGGCCCTTGCCACCCCTTGGCCCGTCGGACAGGGATGCGGCTGTTGGCGAACTCCCGGTCCCGCACCCGCAGCCGCAGACCCTCCAACAGGCGCATCCCTGTGCCATAGAACAGAGAGGCGATCGGCTGGTGGTGAGCTTCAAGGGTACCGAGCAGATGCTGTACCTTCTCAGTTGGCGGCTGTGTAGTCCACCTCTGCCAGGGGGATCCAGATGAGTCTGTCGGAGTGATTTTCGCGTCTATCTGCGAAGCGCAGACCAGCCATGTCAAGGACTGCGGCCCATGTGCAGTGTCTGCAACGGAATTTGCGAATGCCTAAGGCGGGGCAGGGCGAGAGCCGACGCGTGGACTGGGCAGTAGGCCTAGTGGCGCTGGCTTCGGTTCTCTGAGGAGGTCCGTGGAGGACCCGGGTTCTGGCTTTTCCGGCTATCTGTGGTGTTTTCGGTAAATTTCATCCCGAAATAATCCCGACAGACTTAGGTGAGCTTATTGTTATTCAAGGGTTGTATGGTGCCGAGGGTCGGGATCGAACCGACACGTAGTTTCCTACGGCAGATTTTGAGTCTGCTGCGTCTACCAATTTCGCCACCCCGGCGGGGAGGGTCGGCAATTATAGAGAGATTTTACGGCTCTCGGCAAACGGGATTTTGCATCTTCTGGTATAGTCGCGCGCCATGCGACGTACCGACTTCCATTTCGACCTGCCCGAGGCGCTCATCGCCCAGCAGCCCCCCGCCGAGCGGCGCGGTAGCCGCCTGCTGCGTCTGGATGGGGCAGATGGTTCGCTGGCCGACCTGCGCTTCCCCGATCTCCTCGACCAACTGCACCCTGGCGACCTGCTGGTCTTCAACGATACCCGGGTGATCCCGGCACGTCTGCATGGGCGCAAGGAGAGCGGCGGGCGCATCGAGGTGCTGGTGGAGCGTATCCTCGACGGTGAGCGGGTGTTGGCCCATGTACGTTCCAGCAAGTCGCCCAAACCCGGCTCGCGCCTCTGGTTGGCGGACGATGCCTTCAGTGTGGTGATGGTCGGGCGACAAGATGCGCTCTTCGAGCTGCAGTTTCCGGGGCCGGTACTCGACCTGCTCAAGGCCCATGGTCACCTGCCACTGCCCCCGTATATCCAGCGTGAGGATGGGGCCGAGGATGCCGAGCGCTATCAGACCGTCTTCGCGCGCCGGGAGGGGGCGGTGGCCGCCCCCACCGCGGGCCTGCATTTTGACGACGCCCTGTTCTCTGAGCTGGCTGCGCGCGGCATCGAGCGGGCATTTGTTACCCTGCACGTAGGGGCTGGCACCTTCCAGCCGGTGCGCAGCGACGATATTCGCGATCACCAGATGCATGCCGAGTACCTGGAGGTACCGCGGGAGACGGTCGAGGCCGTCTCCGCTTGCCGCTTGCGGGGCGCTCGCGTCGTGGCGGTGGGCACCACCGTGGTGCGCTCGCTGGAGAGCGCGGCGGCGGGCGAGGGTGGACTCATCCCCTTCGCCGGGGAGAGCCGCATTTTTATCTATCCCGGCTACCGATTTCGTGTCATCGACGCCCTGCTGACCAACTTTCACCTGCCGGAGTCGACCCTGCTGATGCTGGTGTGTGCCTTTGCCGGCTACGAGCAGACCATGGCCGCCTACCGCCACGCGGTGGCGCAGCAGTACCGCTTCTTCAGTTACGGCGATGCGATGTTTGTGCTGCCTGCAGAGGGCGGCAAAAGAGATTAACCACGAAGGGATTGAGGTGCGGTATCGGGGTTGTGTTGACGCCAACGTCAGCCCGCAAGCAAAGAAGGAACTCACAGTTTCACTTCCTCAACTTCGTGTCCTTCGTGCCCTTCGTGGTTAAAATCCCCCCTTCACAGACCCAGCCGAGAGCCCCCCATGCAGTTCGACCTCCTCCATACCGATGGCGCTGCGCGCCGTGGTCGCCTCACCTTCACCCGTGGCACGGTGGAGACGCCCGCCTTCATGCCGGTGGGGACCTACGGTACGGTGAAGGCGATGACCCCAGAGGAGTTGCGTGGCCTCGGCGCGGAGATCATCCTCGGCAATACCTTCCATCTGATGCTGCGCCCCGGCACCGGGATCATTCAAAAGCACGGCGACCTGCACGATTTTATGCAGTGGCAGGGCCCGATCCTCACCGACTCTGGCGGCTTTCAGGTCTTCAGCCTCGGCAAGCTGCGCAAGATCACCGAGGAGGGGGTGCGTTTTGCCTCGCCGGTGGATGGGCGCAAGGTGTTCATGGGGCCGGAGGAGTCGATGCAGGTACAGCGTGAGCTGGGCTCGGACATCGTGATGATCTTCGACGAGTGCACGCCATACCCCGCGACCGAACGCGAGGCACGCGAGTCGATGGAGCTGTCGCTGCGCTGGGCGGCGCGCAGCAAGGTGGCCCACGGCGACAATCCGGCGGCGCTGTTTGGCATCATCCAGGGCGGTATGTACCCGGAGCTGCGTAAGCGCTCTATCGACGGACTACTGGCGATCGGCTTCGACGGCTACGCCATCGGCGGGCTCTCGGTGGGGGAGCCCAAAGAGGAGATGATGGCCACCCTGGAGGGGATCACCCCGCACATGCCGACGGACCGCCCGCGCTATCTGATGGGGGTGGGTACGCCAGAAGACATCGTCTCCGCTGTGCAGCGCGGGGTGGATATGTTCGACTGTGTGATGCCGACACGCAATGCGCGCAACGGCCACCTCTTCACCACCTACGGTGACCTGCGCATCAAGAATGCCAGCCACGCCGAGGATACCCGCCCCCTCGACCCGGAGTGCGACTGCTACACCTGTCGCCACTATTCGCGCGGCTACTTGCGCCACCTGCACCGCTGTAACGAGATCCTCGGCGCGCGTCTGAACACCATCCACAACCTGCACTTTTATCAAAAACTGATGTCAGAGCTGCGGGCCGCCATTGCCGATGAGCGCCTCGACGCGTATGTGGCCCAGTTCCACGCCCGTCGAGCACAAGGGGTGTCCGCTGTGTCATAATCGGCGGTCAAATTATTGGGGCACCCAATGGTGCCGGATACGCATTCGTCCTTTCTTTGTTGTACGGAGTCACGCATGAGCTTCTTCATCTCCGACGCCCTCGCCGAGGGTGCCGCCGCTGCCCAGCAGCAGCCCGATCCCATCATGGGGCTGCTGCCGATCTTCATCCTCTTCGCGGTGTTCTACTTCCTGCTGCTGCGTCCCCAGACCAAGCGCGCCAAAGAGCATCAGAAGATGGTCGCGGCACTCGGTAAGGGCGACGAGGTGCTGACCCAGGGGGGGATCTACGGCAAGATCGTCGAGCTGGGTGATGACTACGCCGCCGTGGAGCTGGGCGAGAACCAGGTAGTGAAGGTACAGCGTGCCGCGATCGCCAGCCTGCTGCCCAAGGGCACACTGAAGAGCCTGAAATAAGACGCCGCCCGACGCCCCTCCCGAGGGGCGTCGATCTATTCATCCCCTCCCCACGTGACCGGCCGCCCTCAAGGAACGACCGGGCCTGGCAACCTGCGACACACGAGCATGAACAACCAATACCCGATGTGGAAGTACCTGCTGATTGCGCTGGTACTTCTGGGCGGTGCCCTCTACGCCCTCCCCAACCTGTTTGGTGACTCCCCGGCACTGCAGATCAGCCCCGGCAAGACCACCCTAATGAGCGAGCAGACCGCCACCAAGGTGGCCTCGCTGCTGGACGCGGCGGGCCTCGCGCACCGCCCGGTCGAGAAACTGGGCGACGGCCTGCTGGTGCGTTTCGCCGATCCTGACACCCAACTGCGTGCCAAACAGGTGGTGAGTGACGGGCTCGGCAACGGCTACAACATCGCCCTCAACCTCGCCCCCGATACCCCCGCCTGGCTCGCCTCACTGGGCGCCAAGCCGATGAGCCTGGGTCTCGACCTGCGTGGTGGTGTGCACTTCCTCATGCAGGTGGACGCCGATGCGGCCATCGCCAACGCCATCGAGCGCTATGTGAGTGACATCCGCGACCAGATGCGCGAGGAGAAGGTGCGCTACCTGACCATCATCAACCGCGACAACAAGGTCGAGGTGCGCTTTCGGGACGCCGACGAGATGGCCAAGGCCGAGGCACTGATCCACGCGAGCTACCGCGCCCTGGCGCTCAAGGGTGAGGAGCGTGACGGGGCCTTCTTCCTGACCGCCTCCATGGCCGAGAAGGAGCGCCTGGAGGAGCTGACCAAGGCGCTCAAGCAGAACATCACCACGCTGCGTAACCGCATCAACGAGATCGGTGTCGCCGAGCCGATTATCCAGCAGCAGGGTGCCGACCGTATCGTCGTCCAACTGCCAGGCATCCAAGACACCGCCCGTGCCAAGGAGCTCCTCGGAGCTACCGCCACCCTGGAGTACCGCATGGTGGACGAGGAGCACGACGTGCGTGATGCCCTGAACGGCCATGTCCCTCCCGGCTCGCGCATCTACTACGAGCGTGACGGTAGCCCGATCCTGCTGCAGAAGCAGGTGATCGTCACCGGTGACCAGATCATCGACGCCGCCTCCGGTATCGACTCCCACAGCAGTGCCCCCATGGTCAGCGTCACCCTTGATGGTAAGGGTGCGCGCAAGATGGACCGCAACACCAAGGACAACGTCGGCAAGCGCATGGCGGTGGTCTTTATCGAGACCATCACCGAGACCAAGACGGTCGACGGTGTGGCGACCAAGGAGAAGCGAATCGAGGAGAAGGTGATCAGTGTCGCGGTGATCCGCGAGCGCTTCTCCAAGCGTTTCCAGACCACCGGCCTCGACAACCCGCAAGAGGCGCATACCCTGGCGCTGCTGCTGCGTGCCGGTGCCCTCGCTGCGCCGCTGGAGATCGTCGAAGAGCGCACCGTCGGCCCGAGCCTGGGCCAAAACAACATCGACCAGGGCAAGCTCTCGGTCGCCGTCGGCTTCTTCGTGGTAATGCTCTTCATGGGCTATGTCTATAAGGGCTTTGGCATGGTCGCCAACCTCGCCCTGGCGCTCAACGTGGTACTCATCGTCGCCGCCCTGTCGCTGTTGCAGGCAACCCTGACCCTGCCCGGTATCGCCGGTATCGTGCTCACCGTGGGTATGGCGGTGGACGCCAATGTGCTCATCTTCGAGCGTATCCGTGAGGAGATGCGCGTCGGCACGCCACCCCACAGCGCCATCCGTGCCGGCTACGAGAAGGCCTTCTCGACCATCGCCGATGCCAATATCACCACCCTCATCGCGGCGGTGGTGCTGTTCAGCTTTGGTACCGGCCCGATCAAGGGCTTCGCCATCACCCTCACCTTCGGCATCATCACCTCCATGTTCACCGCCATCATGGTGACCCGTGCGGTGATTGCCCTGTGGCTGGGTAACAAGCGCCTCAAGGCCCTCTCGATCTAAGGAGCCGACGATGAAATTTCTCTCTGGTGATACCAACTATCAGTTCCTGGCCCTGCGCAAACCGGCCGCGATCCTCTCTGGGGCAATGCTCCTCATCTCTCTGCTGTTGATCCTGACCCGCGGCCTCAGCTTTGGCATCGACTTCACCGGCGGTACCGTCATCGAGGTCGGCTATCCGCAGGCCGCCGAGTTGGATCCGATCCGTGCCAAGCTGGCCGAGGCTGGCTTCGAGGACGCGGTGGTCCAACACTTCGGCGAGGCCAAAGAGGTGCTGATCCGCATTGCCCCGCGCGGTGACCTCTCCAGCGCCCAACTCAGTGACGAGGTGATCAAGAGCCTGCGTGAGGCGGAGCCCAAGGTCGAGATGCGCCGTCAGGAGTTCGTCGGCCCACAGGTGGGTGAGGAGCTGACCGAGGATGGTGGTCTGGCCGTGCTCTATGCGCTCATCGGCATCCTGGTCTACGTCAGTCTGCGCTTCGAGAAGCGCTTCGCGCTCGGTGCCGTAGCGGCCCTGGTGCATGATGTGATCATCACCATCGGCTTCTTCGCCCTGGTCCAGATCGAGTTCAACCTCTATGTGCTCTCCGCAATCCTCGCGGTGATCGGCTACTCACTCAACGACACCATCGTGGTCTTTGACCGCATCCGGGAAAACTTCCGCTTGATGCGTAAGGGCAGCCCGGAGGAGATCATCAACGCCTCGCTCAACCAGACCTTGAGTCGTACCCTGATGACCTCGTTCACCACTCTGCTGGTGCTGTTCGCCCTCTTAACGCTGGGCGGTGAGTCCAATCTCGGCTTCTCCAGCGCGCTCATCGTCGGCATCTTCGTCGGTACCTACTCCTCCATCTATGTGGCCAGTGCCGTAGCCTTGAGTCTCGGCATCAGCAAGGAGGACCTGATGCCGGTGCAGAAGGAGGGGGCCGAGGAGGAGGGTCTTAACTCCATCGATGGCATGCCGTAAACCGCCCTGGTGGCCGCCCTTTGTGGCGGCCACCCCTCGTTGACATGTTGGAGTATCGCGCATGACGGATACGCTGGAACACCTGTTCGAGAATAACCGTAAGTGGTCCGAGTCCATCCGCGAGGATGACCCGCACTTCTTTACTACCCTCTCGCGTCAGCAGGCCCCGGAGTACCTCTGGATCGGCTGCTCCGACAGCCGTGTACCGGCCAACGACATCGTCGGTCTACTGCCGGGTGAGTTGTTCGTCCACCGCAACGTGGCCAACGTGGTGGTGCACACCGACCTCAATTGTCTCTCGGTGATGCAGTACGCCGTTGACGTGTTGCGGGTCAAACACATCATGGTGGTGGGTCACTACGGCTGTGGTGGTGTGCGTGCTGCCATCACCCCCAACCTCTGTCTCGGTCTCATCGACAATTGGTTGCGCCACATCCAAGACGTCAGTGCCAAGCATGAAGAGCTGCTCTCGCGCTATCAGGGGGAGGCGCAGGTCGACAAACTGTGTGAGTTGAACGTCCTGGAGCAGGTGATCAACGTCTCGCGAACTACGGTGGCGCGTGACGCCTGGGCCCGGGGTCAGCCGCTCACCCTGCACGGCTGGGTCTACAGCCTGGCCGACGGTATCGCACGCGACTTGGGCTGCTCCATCGATGCCCCTGAGGGGGTCGATGCGGCGTACCGCGAGACGCTGCGGAAGCTTTAGCGACAACGAACCACGCCCGCTGCATGAGCCGAGGACTCCCTCGGCTTTTTTGTCTCGGCCCGTTGGGGGTCAAAGTGTGGCGAGGAGTTGATTGATGCGCGTAGCGGCCTTGACGACCTCGATGGCGCTTACCTGATCGGCCTTGGCGTGTGGGGGGGGGATGAAGGTGAGGCGTTTTGCAGGGTGATTGAGGGTCTGCCAGCGCAGTGGTGTGGCCGAGCGATGGCGGGGGTAGAAGGCCGCGGTGGGACGGTCGAGGGCGGCGGCCACGTGCAGCGGGCCGGTGGAACCGCTGATGAAGAGGTCGGCGAAGGCGAGGCGCTCGACCATCCCCTCCAGACCCCCTTCGGGCCGTGCAATAGCGACCGCGCGTGCACCCAGCGCAGCGGCCAGGTGCTCGGCTTGGGGCTCCTCGCCGGGACCGGCGTGGATGACGAGGGCGAGTGGCTCAGGGTGACGCAACGCCAGGGCCAACTCGGCATATTGGCCCAGACTAAGATTATTGGCCGAACCACCACTGCCTGGATGGATGAAGATCAGGCGTGCGCGTGGATTGAGGCCATGTTCCACACAGAAGGCCGTGCGTCGAGCCGAGACCCGAGTCGCTTCAACACGTAACAGGGGCCGCTGCACCTCGATCGGCAGCCAATCCTCAGGGTCCTGCACGGCATAGTAGGAGGGGCGCCGGGCCAGACCCTGATGGCCGAGCAGCCGCCAAGCGAGGTCCAGATTATAGGCGTACTCGGGTTTTTCCGAACGGGAGCGGCGCTGCACCATGCGCTGCGGATAGCAGATCTGCACCCATTTGGTGGCCGGTGCCAGCCGATAGGGGATGCGCGCCCAGCAGGCCGCCAGTCCAACCTGTGGGGTGGAAAAGAGGGTCAGGATGGCATCGAACCGCCCCCCGCGTAGCAAGCGGTAGAGGCGCCAGGTGGCACCGAGTCCATCCCCTTGCGGGTCGATGAGGAGTTCGTCTATCCAGGGGCAGAGGCGGGCGATAGGGGCCGTATAGGTAGGCACCAGGGCGGTGATGTGTAACTCGGGGGCGTAGTGTTTGAGTAGGGCCAGGCTCGGCCAGGCGAGCATGAAATCGCCGAGTTTGTCGTTGCGTACAATAAGCAGGTGTTTAATATCACTCACTTTTCAACGATCTGTGCTTGTAGGTGAATATCCGCTGGAGAGACTGAATTGCCATGCACTAAGACCTGCTAGCACGATTAAATAGAGCGCGAGAAAATTACCGTAAATGAAGGTGCACGGCTCGAAGAGTGCAGTGAAAATTACTAGGAGTGAGAATGCCCATCCCGCCAATGAGGCCACACCTTGTGTTCCTGTCCGGAACATCCAAGCGATATACCCAAGAAGAGTCAAAAAGACGGTCAGTCCGACAGTTCCGTTGCTTGCCATTATCTCTAAATACCCACTATGCGGGTGTGGGTGGATCGCACCTAGTGGGTGCAGTTCTCCCCGTTGAGCATAAAGTTTGGCATTGCGGTTGTAGTTACCACGACCTACACCCCATACCGGATTGTCTCGGTACATTAATATTGCTGCATGCCATAGGGGGAAACGTTGGGCAGTACTGCCAAAATAGTGCTCAGCATCGGATTTGTCTTCAGTTGCTAGATACTCTGCGATCTCATTAACAGCCGTTTCGCTACGCTCGTGTATTATATCCACGTTGGTAAAGAGTATCCAACCGAGGATGACAGTCCCAAGTGTGGCAGAAACGAATCCGCGCCAGCCGAAGTGTAATGCGAGCAGTATGATGAGCCACCCGATTAGGGCAAGATATGCCGAACGAGATCCGCTTAATATAACGGTTATTATGCAGCTTATAACAATGATAACAATGATAGAGTTTCTTGCTAGTGGTTTCTTTATGAGCGGCAGTATAGGTATTGTTAGCGTGCTCAGCATGAGTGTACCCATAGCCAGGAAACCAGGACTCTTATAAATTCCATAGGCACGATCTAGACCTAACGTATAGATGTCGTAAAGAGATTGGCCAGCTGCAATGAACACCCCGCCTATTGCACCTAACATCAGCCATATTATTGTCTGAGGGTAACTTCGTAAAAGAAGGTAAAGTGGGATAAAGAGGATATAACGAACCTCTACGCCCAGTTCACTGGTTTGCTTTGGTCCCCAACCATTTACGAGGTTGGAGATCATAAAGCAGGTGAAAAGCAGGACGACAAGTGCTAGGAGCTTCCGCTCTCGATGGTCGAGTTTCGGTTTAGGGTGAGATAGATTGAACAGAGAGAGTAAACAAATAAGGGTAAAAAGGTAGCTACTCCAACCAGTAACAGAGTTACCCGCAAGTGGAAAGAGGAATAAAGTTATTGCAGTGGCCACTCTAAGGTGTGAGTATGTGCCCATACCATTAGTCATGGTTTGCAATTTCCTTAAGCCCATCACATGCAAATATGACCCCGTTAACCATCTTCTGCTCCATGTACTGTCGGTTACTAATGTCATCTGATTTTCGCGTAGGGTGATCCAGATGAAAAACACATCCACGCCCAAGAAGTGAGCGACCGCGCACACCGTTGGCATGTAGTCGCCATTCGATATCTGTATCCTCAAGTAAACCGTATTTCACAGCACTATTGTCAAAGCCGTTCACATGCACAAGGTCTTGACGCCAGAAGGCCATATTTGCACCGATAACCCCGCGTGCCCTACGGCTCCATAGTAGGGATATCCACCACGGCCAATGCATCCCCAGCTCGGCATATCTAACCTGGCGACGTAGAGCTGCACGGAGAAGGTATAAGCGAGAGGAGAGGGCACCGATTGATAATCTATTTGCGATCAGCGCATGAGTGATGGCTGCACCGAGATTAACCCGTCTCCCTGCGATCAGGGTGCCAGGAGCTGCAGCTTTGCGGTGGTCGGCGACAAAATAGGGCTCTGGGATGCAGTCGTTATCTACAAAAATAAGGTAGTCTGCTTCGCTTGTTGCGATGGCCCTATTAAGGACTAGATTTTTACGAAATCCGGCATCAATCTGCCAAATATGGCGAATGCGCAATCCACTCTCTCGAAAGTCCGAGACTAAATCTGCAATTTCAGATCCTGAACCATCGTCAGCTATACAGATGGTGAAGTTGCTGTCGCTTTGCCGTCTGTATCCTTCTAACACCAAGCGCAAGAACTCAGGTTTGTTATACGTGGCGACGACAACCTCGATCTGCATAAATAATCTTTCACATATGGATGAGGGTTTAAATTAGTAGAGCCCCTTGTCGAGCAGGGCAGCAAAGTAAGGGATGGTCTTCTGCAGCCCCTGGTCGAGAGGGATGGTGGGTTCCCAGCCGAGCCGACTCCGTGCGAGGGTGATGTCGGGTTGGCGCTGCTTTGGGTCGTCGTGAGGCAGGGGGCGAAAGACCAGTTCACTCTTGGAGCCGGTCTGGGCGATCACCTTCTCGGCCAACTCACGGATGGTGAACTCGCCGGGGTTGCCCAGGTTGACTGGGCCGGTGAAGTCGTCGGGGGAGTCCATAAGACGTACGAGTGCCTCGACCAGGTCGGAGACAAAACAGAAAGAGCGGGTTTGGTTGCCGTCACCATAGAGGGTGATGGGGCTCCCCTCAAGGGCCTGAACGATGAAATTGGAGACTACGCGACCATCGTTGGGGTGCATGTTGGGCCCGTAGGTGTTGAACAGACGGGCGATCTTGATACGCAGGCCGTGTTGACGGTGGTAGTCGAAGAAGAGGGTCTCGGCGCAACGCTTGCCTTCGTCGTAGCAGGCGCGGATACCGTTGGGGTTGACATGTCCCCAGTACCCCTCCGGTTGGGGGTGGACCTGGGGGTCGCCGTAGACCTCGCTGGTGCTGGCCTGGAGGATCTTCGCCTTACAGCGCTTGGCCAGGCCGAGCATGTTGATCGCACCGAGCACGCTGGTCTTGGTGGTCTGCACCGGGTCGTGCTGGTAGTGGGGCGGCGAGGCGGGGCAGGCGAGGTTGTAGATCTCGTCGACCTCGACGAACAGCGGGACGCAGACATCGTGCCGCAGTAGCTCGAAGTGCGGCTGGTCGAGCAGGTGCAGGATGTTGTCCTTGCTGCTGGAGTAGAAGTTATCCAGACAGATGACCTCGTGCCCATCATGCAGCAGTCGTTGGCAGAGATGTGAGCCGAGAAAGCCCGCACCGCCGGTGACTAAGATTCGCTTGCGTTGGGTGATGTTCATCTTGTCTGGAGACCTCTAGAGGGTGTGTTTAGCTGATACCGCGACCGATAGCGCGGTACTCGAAGCCGAGTTTGGCCATCTGCGCAGGGTTGTATTGGTTGCGACCATCGAAGATCACCGGCTCCTTGAGCTTGGATTTGATGATATCGAAGTCGGGGGAGCGGAATGGCTTCCACTCGGTGACCAGGACCATGGCGTCGGTGCCTTCGAGGGCGTCGTACTGGTGCTCGAAGAGGCTCACGGTACCGTTCTCCAGCCACTCGGCGGGCAGTTCAGCAGTGGTGGTCTCCAGGGCGACCGGGTCATGGGCCTTGATCTTGGCACCGGCGGCGACCAGGGCATTGATCAGCACGAGGGAGGGGGCCTCACGCATGTCGTCGGTCCCGGGTTTGAAGGCCAGGCCCCAGATACCAAAGGTCTTGCCGCTGAGGTCGTCGCCGTAGCGGCCGGTGATCTTGTCGAACAGGCGCTGCTTCTGCAGGTCATTGCGATCCTCGACGGCTCGCAGCACTAGGGGCTCTAGGCCGACCTCTTCACTCATACTGATGAGGGCCTTGACGTCCTTGGGGAAGCAGGAACCACCGTAGCCGCAGCCGGGGTAGATGAAGTGGTAGCCGATACGGGTGTCGGAGCCAATACCCAGGCGCACCTGTTCCACGTCGGCACCGAGGATCTCGCACAGGCCAGCTAGCTCGTTCATGAAGGAGATCTTGGTCGCGAGCAGGGCGTTGGCGGCGTACTTGGTCATCTCCGCATCGCGCACGCCCATCACCAGGGCACGTTCATGGCTACGGGTGATCGGGGCGTAGAGTTCGCGCATCAGGCGACCACCCTCTTCGGTGTTGGAGCCGATGACCACGCGGTCGGGGCGCATGAAATCGTCGATGGCCGCCCCCTCTTTGAGGAACTCGGGGTTGGAGACCACCTCGAAGGTGACCCCGTGCTGACGCTGCGCCAGCTCTTCGTTGATGACGGAGGTGACCTTGTCGGCGGTGCCG
This sequence comes from Gammaproteobacteria bacterium, assembly GCA_003252455.1. Taxonomy (GTDB): domain Bacteria; phylum Pseudomonadota; class Gammaproteobacteria; order Thiohalomonadales; family Thiohalomonadaceae; genus SZUA-467. The sequence continues at coordinate 26,956 of QKED01000069.1, read as the reverse complement.
ACCGGTACGGTAGATTTGTCGACCACGACATTGAAGCCATCGCGCATGTGCTTGCCCAGTTCGCGGGCGACACCGAGCACGTACTGCAGGTCGGCAGAACCGTCTTCACCCGGGGGTGTACCAACGGCGATGAAGTGGATAGAGGCCTCTTTGCACGCCTCGGCCAGGGAGGTGGTGAAGTGTAGGCGGCCCTCTTTGTGGTTACGCACCACCATCTCTTCGAGACCAGGCTCGTAGATGGGCATAATGCCGTTTTTCAGGCCTGAGACCTTCTTTTCATCGATATCCACACAGATGACGTTGTTGCCAGTCTCAGCAAAACAGGTCCCTGTAACCAAACCTACATAACCAGTTCCAATAACTACGATGTTCACATTGCTTACTCTAAGGTTAAGGTAAATTTTGTCGGAAGATCGAGGCTGGGGCGGTGACGAGTGGCGCAAAGGTCATGCGGATGGCCCCACTGTGGCGCGACATTGTTTCATAGTTGATCGTCAAGGGAAACCGCGCCTGCCGCGTCGCCGTGGCGATCTGCGATGGTCGTTATGTACTTAAGTACCATGTTCAATAAATGCTGATGCACGGCACCCCTGCTCGTCCAGGCAAGCACCGCGTTTCAGCGTCGATCTCGCGTTTTGTCACTCGATGACCTGGCAAACAACTCGTTGAGCGTGGTGAGCTGGCGCTGTACTGCGCGATAGCCCTCCTCGATCGCCTCCTCTGCGCGGTCGAACTCCATCAGACCCAAGTGGGCCAGGCGCGGGGAGATGAGCAGGTCGGGTGGGTCACCGGCCATCCGGCTGCGTGTGATGCGGTCCTGCATGATGTTGATCGCCGAGGCGGTTACCTCGAATAGACCAGGGGTCGGTAGCTTCGACCGAGGGTCTTGCCGCTCGGATGGCTCATCGACGATGCCGAGTCGGTCGAGGAGTGGCTCCACGCGGCTCAGTAGGTCTCCGTTGATGCGTTCATACCACTGACGTAGCAGGTCCTGCGGGCGGTTGCCGAAGCCCCAGCCGGGGGTAACCTGTGCCTCGGCGTCACGTAGATGCTTGCCGACGATATCGCCATTGAGGTTGACGGCGATGATGTGCTCGGCGCCCATGGCTCGGCAGATGGAGACCGGGATCGGGTTGACCAGGCCACCATCGACCAGCCAGCGTCCCTGGTGGTGGAAAGGTGTGAACAGCCCCGGCAGGGCGATAGAGGCACGCACCGCGTCGAGCAGCGACCCCTCGCGCAGCCACACCTCGCGTCCGGTGCGCAAATCGGTGGCTACACAAGAGAAGGGGCGGGGGAGCTGTTCGATGCTGAGGTCGGCCAACTGCTGGCCGAAGTCGGACATCAGTACATCCCCCTCGATCAGCCCCCCCTCCAGAGAGACATCCATCAGCTTGACGATCTGCCAGCGGTCGAGGGCACGCACCCAATCGGTCAGTCGATCCAGGGCCCCGGCAGCATAGGCCCCGCCAACCAGAGCGCCGATGGAGCAGCCGCAGATCACATCGGGTATCAGCCCTTGCTCCTCCAGCGCACGGATCACGCCGATATGGGCCCAGCCGCGTGCCGAACCACTACCGAGGGCGAGCCCGAGTTTCGGGCGCGAGGGTGATGGGGTGGGATTCTCTGTCATACAGGGGGGTATTATCCGCAATCTGTTCGCACATGTCGCGTCCCCCTGTGCCTTGTCGCACCCAACCGGGCACTGACCCACAGCGAGAGCCAGCGCACGCTTTTCACAGCTCAGTTTGACGCCGACACGGGTAGGCGAGTACCTTGCGATCGATAGTCGTCACTCTAAATGACCGCGGATTGTCACGCAAAAGTGGCGAAATTCTGCCTGAGAGCGGGTCGTTTATAGTGACATATATTGCCGCTGGTGTAGAATGATGGCGACGGTTCGCATGGGCAGCTGCTGCACGATTTTCTGCGGTACCTGGCTCGGGAGCGCGATGGCCTAGCGATCGGTCGAGGAGTAGTGAACCTTCGCTAGCGACACGCCGGGCAGGAGACTACCCGTCTTGGGTCCGCACTTGCTATAAACGATAAATTTCGGGATAGGGTTGAGGAATCAACAATGATGAAAAAGACTCTGGCTTTGGCCGTTACTGTTGGACTGGTTTCTGGTTGCGCAAGTTTTGACCGTAACTCTGGTCTGGTTGCTGGCGCCATCATTGGTGGTGCCACCGAGATTGGTGGTACCGCCGCCGGTGGTGCCGTGGTGGGTGGTGTGATTGGCGCCGCCCTCGGTTCACTGGCCGAGAAGAGCGAACCCGCCGCCAGCATGGTGCGTAAGCCCATCGTGGTACCTGAGAAGGCCGCCGAACCCGAGGTGCAGAAGGCCCCCGCAGACGACACCTACACCGTGGTGCGTGGTGACAATCTGTGGACCATCTCCGCCAAGGAGAGCATCTACGGCAATCCCTATCAGTGGCCGCTCATCTACAAGGCCAACCGTGACCAGATCCGCGATGCCGACCTTATCTACCCCGATCAGGTCCTGACCATCAAGCGTGACTCCAGCCAGTCCGATATCGACGCGGCCGTTGCCCACGCCCGCACCCGCGGTGCCTGGTCCATGGGTACCGTCGAGCAGGTCGACCTGGACTATCTGGCCAAGTAAGCGATCGTGAGGGGATGGCATATCCCCTCTGCGATCCTGAAAGGCGATCGTGATAGCGCAAGAGCCCCTTTTGGGGCTCTTCGCATTTCTGAACCCCGCCCGGTGTAGCGCATGAACCCGCAGACCTCGATCGACCATCTTCTCGCCATCATGGCCAAGTTGCGCGACCCCGAGGAGGGCTGTCCCTGGGACCGCGAGCAGAGCTTCGCCACTATCGCCCCCTACACCTTGGAGGAGGCCTACGAGGTGAGCGATGCCATCGCCCGTGACGCCATGGGGGAGCTGCGCGACGAGCTGGGTGACCTGCTGTTTCAAGTGGTATTCCATGCGCAGATGGCCTCTGAGCAAGGGCACTTCGACTTCCAGGACGTGGTGGCCGCGATCGTCGACAAGATGATCCGCCGTCACCCCCACGTCTTCGCTGGTGAGCAGGTGGGCGACGCCGATGCCCAGACCGAGGCGTGGGAGGTGCAAAAGCAGCGTGAACGTAGTGCTATTACAGGCGCTATCGGTGCCTCCCGTCTCGACGGGGTGACGCTGGGCCTGCCGGCGTTGGTGCGGGCGCAGAAGCTCCAGCAACGTGCCGCGCGTGCGGGGCTTGAGTTGGCAGGGCAGGCGTTGCTCGACGCCGCATACACGCGGCTGAATAGCCCCTCTGCCGACACACGCTCACCCGAGGTCCGCTGCGGCGAGCTGTTGTTTGCCTGTGTCGCCTACGCACGCACGCAGGGGGTGGATGCTGAATCGGCGCTACGTCAAGCCAATCGCGACTTTGAGCGGCGCTTCAAGGCGTTCGAGCAGGCCCAGGGCGCGGCCTTCGAGCGCCAAGATCAGCCACAACTGCAGGCCGCCTGGCGGGCGTATGCCGAGTAGTCCTCACCCACCATTGAGATCAGGAGTAAAGCGCAGATGAGCAGATTGAACCGTATCCTGTTGGTAGAAGATGAGCCCGATATACAGGCCGTGGTGCGTCTCTCGTTGGAGATGGTCGGACAGTTCCAGGTCGAGGTGTGCGGCTCTGGTGAAGCGGCGCTAAAACGGGTCAAAGGATTTTCCCCTGAGTTGATCCTGCTCGATGTGATGATGCCGGGCCTTGATGGCCCTGCCACCCTGGCCGCCCTCCGCGCCGACCCGAGCACGGCATCGATCCCGGTGATCTTCATGACCGCCAAGGTACAGCCACAGGAGGTGCAGCACTACAAGAGCCTTGGGGCCTTGGAGGTGATCGCCAAGCCCTTCGATCCCATGCAACTCCCTGAGCGGTTACACACCATTTGGGGGCAGAATAGCTAAATTTGCCATATATTGGTGCGCAGAAGATCCGGCTGTCTCTGCCATAGCCGTCATAACGGGCTGCATCTAAGTCTTGCGCACCAAAATAGCTACTATATCTCGTTGTTTTCTCGTATCGCTTTAGGTTGTCGTCTATATGAGCACAAAATTGGTGCGATTTGTGCTTGCTACTGCCCGCATTTTTCATAAGGGGAGTAGATATGGACACAATAAACGCTGCCAACGATGTTCTCTTCATCCTGCTGGGCGCCATTATGGTGCTCGCCATGCATGCAGGTTTCGCCTTTTTAGAGGTGGGCACCGTACGGCATAAGAATCAGGTCAATGCCCTGGTGAAGATCATCTCTGATTTCGCCGTGTCGACCATCGCCTATTTTTTCATCGGCTACGCCATCGCCTACGAGATCAACTTCTTCGCCCCGGCCTTGGCCCTCACCGAGCGCTCGGGTTATGAGCTGGTAAAGTTCTTCTTTCTCCTCACCTTTGCGGCGGCGATACCGGCGATCATCTCGGGTGGAATCGCCGAGCGTGCTCGCTTCTACCCGCAACTGCTGGCGACCCTGATCCTGGTCTCGTTCATCTATCCCTTCTTCGAGGGGATGATCTGGAACGGCAATTACGGCTTTCAGGACTGGCTGGAACGGCTCACCGGGGCCCGCTTCCATGACTTCGCCGGTTCTGTGGTGGTGCACGCCATGGGGGGGTGGTTAGCGCTCGGGGCCGTGGTGCTGCTCGGCCATCGTAAGGGACGCTATGGCAAGAATGGTGAGGTCTACGCCCATCCGCCGTCGAGTATTCCCTTCTTGGCCCTGGGGGCATGGATCCTTACCGTGGGCTGGTTCGGCTTCAACGTCATGTCGGCACAGACACTGCAGGGGATCAGCGGTCTGGTGGCCGTCAACTCACTGATGGCCATGGTCGGTGGCATTCTCACCTCGCTGGCGGCTGGCAAAAACGACCCCGGCTTTGTGCATAACGGCCCGCTGGCCGGTCTGGTGGCCGTGTGCGCCGGTTCCGATGTGATGCACCCACTCGGTGCCTTGGTCGTGGGTGGTGTGGCCGGGGCCCTCTTCGTCTGGACCTTTACCGTGGCACAAAACCGTCTGAGGATCGACGATGTGCTCGGTGTCTGGCCTCTCCACGGTCTGTGTGGCGCCTGGGGTGGTATCGCCGCGGGTCTCTTCGGACTGGAGACGTTCGGTGGCCTCGGCGGGGTCAGCTTCCTGGCGCAGCTCGTCGGGACGCTGGTGGGGATCACGATCGCCGGTATCGGCGGGTTCGCCGTCTACGGGGCCATCAAGGCGCTCATGGGGATCCGTCTCAGTGAGGAGGAGGAGTACCACGGCGCCGATCTGGCTATCCACCGTATCGCCTCTTCACCTGATTACGACCGTTGAGTCTAGGAGCCGGACCCGCATAGGGTGCCGCCACTGGACGAGCAGACGAGCAAAAGCCGCACACTGTGCGGCTTTTTTGTTGCATGACACATCGACTGTTACGCGAACAGTTACTTCACCAGACGGGTATTGATCGGTGTCTTAGGTCCCGTGCCGCTCTTCTGCACCTTCTGCAGCATCTTCAACACCTGGCGGTCGTAGATCACCTCGTAGAACTTGCGGCCCTCGATCAGCTCGGACTCCAGATACCCGTTGGCAGTGTCGAAGATGCGTACCGGCGCCTCACGCACTACCAGTACGTGATAGTTACCGTTAACGTCAGGGTAGCGTGAGATGTAGAAGGTGCTGTCGCTGAAGGTGTCGATGGTGTTGCGAATGCGTGAGAGCTTCAGCTCTTTGGTCAGTTTGTCGAAGGCGACCGGCTCCATGATGATGCCGTTCTGGTTGTAGACCATATCTTTCTGCGCCTTCTGCCCGAGCTGTGCGACCAGGTCCGAGGGCTCGTAGACCGAGCCATGGAAGTAACTGGGTACCTTCTGATCGGCCAGCCAGGTGCGCAGCCCTTGGGCGCAGGCCGAGAGGCGATCGGCGCGGTTGATGGCTGGGGATATGGTGATGCGGTTGTCGCCATCGTAGAGGTAGCGCGGCGGGGTAGGGTTATAGGCGATACCGATGCCCAACTCCACCAGCGGGAGCTGTAGGTGTTGTAGTTGGATGTTTTGCTGCTCCACCACGCGCATGATGCCGGAGGCGAGCCCGCAGGCGCGGCTAACCGTGAGGTGCTCGTCGTGGCTGGTGTCGACCTCGGTGATGATCAGAATGACGGCGTCGCCCTCGATGAAGACCTTTTCCGCGCCAAAGTTCTGGATCACCTCGTTGATCGGCTGAAAGAAGTGGCGGTGGAAGTGGGTGGCTGGATTGAGCTTACGCCGGATCAGCTCGTCGGTGACCGTGGTGGAGCCGCGTAGATCGGCCTTGATGATCACATGTGACTTGATGCCCGCCATTCCCCCGGTCTGCTCCGAGGCGGCGAGGTATTCATGCAGGGTCTGATTGGAACGCGAGGTGAGGATATCGCGCTCGTCGACGAGGATGCGGATCTCGTTGAGCAACTGTTGGACCAGGAAGTCGAGGCGCAGGTCGTGCCGGTAGTTGGCGAAGTCGCGGGCGAAGCGCAGCAGCAGCTCCTCCAGGTTGCCATCGCTGCGCTTGCGTACCCGTTTAATCGCCTCCAGCACCTCTTTCATGGGGGGGAGGTCACGATTACTACGGTAGAAGGTCTGGATGCGGCGTCGGGTGGAGAACCAGTTGTCCTCCTGATTCATCGCCTTCATCAGTAGCCCGGGGTGGCGGCAGGTTGGGTGGCGATGGTAGAGCTCGGCCACCTCATAGGCACACAGGAGGGTGGAGATGAGGTTGGCGTTCTCCAGGGCGTTGCGCAGGTTGGCCATCTGCGCGCGCTGAAAGCGCCTCTGGCGTGAGAGCATCTTGACCATCGCCCGGTCGCTGTTTTCGCGGGCGCGCATCAGCTCGCCGTCGAGCCAATTCTGGTCGAGCAGGCGGGTAATATTTTCCGGCACCATCAGCACGGAACTCTGGTTGAGGGCACGCAGGTACTCGCCGGTACCGGCCATGTCCTCGGAGAGCTCCTTGGTGACCGTGGCGGTGGCGTCGAACAGCTCGTCGCCTTCGGGCTCGGGCTGGTGCTTCGAGCTACGGCGTGGCTCCAGGGCCGAAAGGCAGTTGGCGAACACCTGACTGAGTAGGTTGTCGACGCGGGGGAAGTTGAAGGGGTCGCTGTCCATGTGTCCGAGGAGCACATAGCGCGAGAGCAGAACATCCTCGTCGATGGGGGAGGCGGCCTGTACCAGGGGCACGCTCATGGCGGTGATGGCCATCTCCTGCTCCTCGCCGTGCACCGCCGACTGCAGCTTGCGCAACGTACTGTTCTCGGTTTTCAGCAGCAGGCGGAAGAGGGCCTGGCTTACCTTGTAGAAGAGTGCGTTGCGATTCAGAAACATCTTGTTGATGCGATCGCTGCTGCTGGCGCCCGAGCCGAGGTCGCGCATGGCGTTGTTGCGCCCTTGACGGTCGGTGATGCGCTGCACCGCCACGAGGGTCTGAGTTTGGATCTCTTCCTGCAGGAACTTGATCACCGCCAGGTGTAGCAGCTCGATACGCACCGTCATGCCGGTCTCTTTGGCATGAAAGATCGCCGCACGCACCATCTCTGTGTAAGCGGTACGGAAGTTGTCCAGCGTGGTGTCGGAGAGCTTGGTGAGCATCTGCTCGTTGAAGTTGCGGCTGAGGAACTTGCCGATCAGATAGTCGATGAGCACCTGGGCAGAGCGGATAAAGCTCGGGCTCAGCGCCACATCGATATGTACGTTGTCGATACCGCGGGGGAGTTTACTGAAATCGACCCGGGGAATGTGGTCGCGGGCCAGGGTCAGTTGTGGGACGCGCGGGGTGAACTGACGCTGCAGCAGACCGACGAGCATGGTGATGGCGCCGAGGATGATCGCCACATCGCTGAAGCTCCCCTCCAGCTGCAGCGTGCCGTGTGGGCCGACCTCCAGGCGAAAGAGGGGCAGTATGGTGCCGTAGATGAGCAGGTCGAAGACCTGGGCGATGATGCCGCCCGCCGCCGCCTGTACGCCGAAGCCCGTATAAGGGGTGGAGTTGAGGTAACCACGGGCCACCTGAAACAGCACCAGAAAGACCAGCAACAGACCGCCGAGTAGTAGCCAGGCCGTGAGACGCAGCTCCTGATGCTGGAAAAAGTGCAGGAATGCCGCCGCGTTGTTGCTCAGCAACTCCAGCTGCACCTTCTGTCCCCAGAGTACGACGCTACTCTCCAGACCGACCGCCGAGACGATCAGTTTCATCATCATATCCATGAAGATGATTGTGAGAGTGACCCAGGCGAAGCGCATGCGGTTGCAGACTACCCGTCGTGTGAGTAATAAACAGTGGGTCAGTATATCCCATCTATTTCTGGGGCGGTTACATGGGCAAATCTGGTTGACAATTGATTGCCACAGGCCCTGTTGCGGCTCGCCCTGGACCCTGACCTGACGGTAGAATCGGACGTGCAACTGGCCAATCTGTCCAACGATGCCAGCGGAGTAAGTGATGTCCCCTGCCAAAGTTCGTGCCCCTCGTCCCCCTCTGAGGGCCCAACGAGTCCTACTCTGCCTGTTCTGTGGCGTCGGCCTCGCGGGGACGGTGCGGGCCGAACTGATGGACCACCTCAATGCCGAATTGGGCCACCTCTTCGCCACCCCTATCGGACAACGGTTGGACGAGATCAAGGATCACCCGGCACCGGCCCAGCTCTCCGTGCGTGACACCGAGGTGCGCGAGGGGGACGAGGGGGTCACCAAGCTCACCTTTATCGTCACCCTGAGCCGCTTGGTGAATCATGAGGTACGCGTCGACTATTTTACCCGGGGTGGTACCGCCCAGGGGGGTAACGACTTCAGCATGACCAGTGGCACCCTGCTCTTCCCCCCCGGTGAGACCACCATGCCGGTCACCGTCGAGGTGCAGGGCGACACCTTCATCGAGCCCGATGAACACTTCTATCTGCTACTCAACAACCCCCAGGGGGCGGAGCTGGCCAGCAGCCAGGCGCGGGGCATCCTGCTCAACGACGACCTGCCGGCACTCACCATCGGCAATGTGGAGCAGCCCGAAGGGGCGGGCGAGGGGGAGATGCGCTTTCGACTCACCCTGAGCGAAGCGGCCTACGGTATCACGCGGGTCGACTATGCGACCGTGGACGGCACCGCCTTGGCCGGCAGTGATTACGAGGCCGGTTCAGGTACCCTGGAGTTCGCCGTCGCTCAGACCGAACAGGAGCTGGTGGTCAAGACCCTCGGTGATGGCCAGATCGAGGCCGACGAGCAGTTCGCGATAGTGCTGCGTAACCCCTATCAACTACGTCTGGCCACCGACAACGCCGTGGGGACCCTGCTCAACGACGACTACCCCGACTTTCGGGTCAACGCCTTGACCCTCCCCGAGGGCAATCAGGGCTACCATCCGGTCTACTTCACCCTCGATTTCTCCGCCCCCTCCCTCACCGAACTGCACATCGACTATCAGACTCAGGATGGCACGGCCCGCGCTGGTGAGGACTATCGTGAGGTGCGGGGTCTGCTCACCGTACCCCCAGGTACCCTGCAGGAGCGCATCGAGGTGCAAGTCAACGGCGACAGGCGCATCGAGCACGACGAGCACTTCACCCTGGAGCTGCGCGGCGATTTTCCCGGTGGCCACCTGAGCATCCCCGCCACCCTGCGCAACGATGACCTCCCGCGCCTCGGTATCGACGACCTGCGGGTGGAGGAGGGGAGCGACGCCGACCTGGTGTTACGCCTGAGCGAGCCGTTCCACACCCCTATCACCCTCGACTACGCCACGGAAAACCTCACCGCGCAGGCCCTCAGTGACTACGAGCCCCTCAGTGGCAGCCTCACCTTCGCCCCGGGTGAGGTCGAGAAGCACCTCACCCTGCACCTACTCGACGACGACATCCCCGAGGGACGGGAGCAGCTCAGTCTGCACCTCACCCCACAGAGCGATCAGGTGGTGCTGCTACGCGACAGCGCCCTCATCACGATCGACGATCAGGACCGTGTGGTCGCCGGACACAGCGGTAAGGGCGGCCTGGTGCGCCTGGGTGCCGATGGCCAGGTACTGGGGGGCGAGCCCGACTTCGCCACCAACCCCTGGCACTGCGTGCAGGACCAACTCACTGGCCTGACCTGGGAGGTGAAGCAGCCGGACGCCGGGCTGCACGACCGCAACGCCCTGTTCAGCTACTACCAAGCGGGCAAGCGCCCCTTCGGGCTCGCCGCCGGAGGGCGCTGCAGCGCCCCCGAGGGGTGCGACACCGGGGCCCTGGTCAGCGCCGTGAACAGCGCCGGGTGGTGTGGCCACGCAGACTGGCGCCTCCCGAGTCGCGACGAGCTGGCGAGCCTGCTGCTGCCCGCCACCGCCTACCCGTTACCGACCATCGACAGCGCCTATTTCCCCAACACCCAGAGTGGCTGGTATTGGGCCGCGGCAGAGCAGAGCACACGCGACCTGCACCTCTGGTCGGTGGACTTTGCCGGTGGCAATCAGGCCCTCGGGCGCAGTGTGGCGACCGCACAATATGTGCGTCTGGTGCGTGGGCCGCGTTGAGCGGGGTGGGGATATCCCGGTAGTGGGTGTGTGATCTCGGCGGGCGATAGCCACGGGGCGCGGCAAATTATACAATTCGCCCTTCGTCCGCCATCGCACGACCCCATGCCCCAGACGCTCTACATCAAGACCTTCGGCTGCCAGATGAACGAGTACGACTCGTCCAAGATCGCCGACCTACTCGCCGCCGAGAACGGCCTCACCCTGGTGCAGGAGCCGGAGCAGGCCGATGTGCTGCTGCTCAACACCTGCTCGGTGCGCGAGAAGGCGCAGGAGAAGGTCTTCAGTGCCCTGGGTCGCTGGCGCCCGTGGAAGGAGAAGAACCCCGCGCTGATCATCGGCGTGGGGGGGTGCGTCGCCAGTCAGGAGGGCGACGCCATCGTCGCCCGTGCCCCCTTCGTCGACATCGTCTTCGGCCCGCAGACCCTGCACCGCCTGCCGCAGATGATCCGCGAGGTGGAGCGCGAGCACCACGCGGTGATCGACACCGCCTTCCCCGAGATCGAGAAGTTCGACCACCTCCCCGAGCCCCGCGCCGAGGGCCCCACCGCCTATGTCTCGGTGATGGAGGGGTGCTCCAAATACTGCACCTTCTGCGTCGTTCCCTATACGCGCGGCGACGAGGTGAGCCGTCCGTTCGACGACGTCATCGCCGAGGTGGCCGCGCTGGCCGCCCAAGGGGTGCGCGAGGTCAACCTGCTGGGGCAGAACGTCAACGCCTATCGCGGCCAGATGCACGATGGCGAGATCGCCGACCTCGGCCTGCTGATCCACTACGTGGCGCAGATCGACGGCATCCAGCGCATTCGCTTCACCACCTCGCACCCGATGGAGATGAACGACAACCTGATCCAGGCCTACCACGAGGTGCCCACGCTGGTGAGCTTCCTGCACCTGCCGGTGCAGAGCGGTGCCGACCGCATCCTGGCGCTGATGAAGCGCGGCCACACCGCCCTGGAGTACAAGGCGATCATCCGCCGTCTGCGCGAGGCGCGCCCGGATATCTGCCTCTCCTCCGACTTCATTGTCGGCTTCCCCGGCGAGAGCGAAGAGGACTTCCAGCAGACCTTAAAGCTCGTCCGTGAGGTGGGCTTCGACCACTCTTACAGCTTTATCTATAGCCCGCGCCCCGGCACCCCCGCCGCCGAGCTGCCCGACGACGTGCCGCTGGAGGTCAAAAAGCGCCGCCTCGCCGAGCTGCAAGACCTCATCAACAGCCAGGCCAAGGCGATCAGCGAGTCGATGGTCGACAGCGTACAGACTGTGCTGTTCGACTCCGTCTCGCGCAAGGACCCTGGCCAGCTCTCCGGGCGCACCGAGAACAACCGCGTGGTCAACGTCACCGCCCCCGAGGCGCTCATCGGCCACCTGCTCAAGGTGCGCATCACCGCCGCCCTGCCCAATTCACTACGCGGCGAGCTGGTCGACCCCCTGCGCGCCGCCAGTGCCTAATTTTGGTTATCTGTCTTGAGTAAACCTACCCAATCCATCGACATCGACCTGGAACCGGCGGACAACCAGCGCCTGGCCAACCTCTGCGGCAACCTCGACGAACACCTGCGTCAGGTCGAGCGGCGTCTCGGCGTCGAGGTGAACAATCGCGGCAATCGCTTTCGCATCATCGGCGACCGCGCCAGCACCGAGGCGACCGCCCAGGTGCTGCGTGAACTCTACGCCGTCAGCGCCGACGAGGTGCTCACCCCCGCGCGCGTGCACCTCTACCTGCAAGAGTCCGGCATCGAGGAGCGCGTGGTCGCCAGCCTCGACGAGGACGACGTCGAAGAGGTGGCGATCCGCACCCGCAGGAGCCTGATCAAGGGGCGCGGGCCGAACCAGAAGCGCTACCTGAAGAACATCCTCACCCACGACATCAACTTCGGCATCGGCCCCGCCGGTACCGGCAAGACCTACCTCGCCGTGGCCTGTGCCGTGGAGGCGCTGGAGCGCGACGAGATCCGCAAACTGGTGCTCACCCGCCCGGCGGTGGAGGCGGGCGAGCGCCTCGGCTTCCTCCCCGGCGACCTCAACCAGAAGGTCGACCCCTACCTGCGTCCGCTCTACGACGCCCTCTACGAGATGCTCGGCTTCGAGCGCGTGGCCAAGCTGATGGAGCGCAACGTCATCGAGGTGGCGCCGCTCGCCTACATGCGCGGGCGCACCCTCAACGAGGCCTTCATCCTGCTCGACGAGGCGCAGAACACCACGGTGGAGCAGATGAAGATGTTCCTCACCCGTATCGGCTTCGGCTCCACCGCGGTGATCACCGGCGACGTGACCCAGATCGACCTGCCGCGCGGCACCAAGTCGGGCCTGCGCCAGGTGGTCGACGTGCTCAAGGATGTCGAGGGGATCAGCTTCTCCTTCTTCCAGTCCAAAGACGTGGTGCGCCACCCGGTGGTGCAGCGCGTGGTCAGCGCCTACGAGCGCTTCGATCGCGAGAACGCCAGCCGCGATGCATACCGTGAGGGCGAGCGATGATCGACCTCGACCTGCAGCTGGCTTTGGATGACGCAGCGGCCCTCGCCGCGCTGCCCGACGAGGGGCTTATTGCCCAGTGGGTCGAGGCGGCCATCGGCTCTGGACTCGACGAGGCGGAGCTGACCGTACGCATCGTCGAGCCCGAGGAGATTCGCACCCTCAACGCCACCTACCGGCACAAGGACAAGCCGACCAACGTCTTGTCTTTCCCCTTCGAGGCCCCGTCCGGGGTCGAGCTGCCGCTGCTCGGCGACATCATCGTCTGCGCCCAGGTGGTGGCGGACGAGGCCAAAGAGCAGGGCAAGCCGCTGGAGGCGCACTGGGCACACATGGTGGTGCACGGCACCTTGCACCTGCTCGGCTACGACCATATCGACGACACCGAGGCCGACGAGATGGAGGCGCTAGAGATCGCCATCCTCGAACGCCTCGGTTATCCTAACCCCTACTCCATACAAGGTGATTCAGACTCCCCATGAACGACGATCGATCGAGTCGCGCCGCCGCCAACGAAGGGCGGCAGGCCATGACCTGGCTAGAGCGCATCGGCCAGGCCCTGCAGGGTGGCGAGCCCAAAGACAAGGACGACATCCTGCAGATCCTGCGTGACGCCAGCTCACGCGACATCCTCAGCCACGATGCCGTGAGCATGATCCACGGTGTGCTCCAGGTGGCCGAGATGCAGGTGCGCGACATCATGATCCCGCGCTCGCAGATGGTCGTCCTCTCGCGAGACGGCAGCCTCGACGAGTTTGTCACCATCATCAATGACTCCGCCCACTCGCGCTTTCCGGTCATCGGCGAGAACCGCGACGAGGTGCTCGGCATCCTCCTGGCCAAAGACCTACTCCCCTACACCAGCGGCAGCGGCCGCGAGCGCTTCGACATCCGCGAGATCCTGCGCCCCGCCTTCGTCGTGCCCGAGAGCAAGCGCCTCAACACCCTGCTCACCGACTTCCGCACCTCGCGCAACCACATGGCCATCGTGGTCGACGAGTACGGCGGCGTAGCGGGTCTGGTGACCATCGAAGACGTGCTGGAGGAGATCGTCGGTGACATCGAGGACGAGCACGACGTGGAGGAGGACGAGCACTTCATCCTCGCCAACGACGACGGCACCTTCTCGGTCAAGGCGCTCACCTCGGTCGAGGAGTTCAACGAATACTTCGACTGCGACTTCAGCGACGAGGAGTTCGACACCATCGGTGGTCTCATCCTCGGTGCCTTCGGGCGACTGCCCAAGCGTGGTGAGAGCATCGAGCTGGGGGGCTTCCTGTTCAACGTGGTGCGCGCCGACAATCGCCGTATCTACCACCTCGAAGCGCAGCGCTGCGACGGTGGCAACGTGCCCGACGAGACACCCCAGGTCTAAGCCCTAGACAGAAGAGCCCACCCCATGCCCATCGCCACTCTGCTCGCACCCTTCGCCGCCGAGTGGCGGGGGCTGCTGCCCGCCTTCGTCGCCGGCCTGCTGCTCACCCTCGGTTTCGCCCCCTTCGGATATTGGGTGGTGGGGCTACTCGCCGTTACACTGCTCTTCTACCTTTGGCGCGAGGCCACCCCCACGGCGGCGGCACGCCTTGGTTTCGTCTTCGGCCTGGGGCAGTTCGGCGTCGGCGTCTCCTGGGTCTACATCGCCATCCACGTCTTCGGTAACACCCCGGCGCCCATCGCCGCGTTGCTCACGCTCATCTTCTGCCTCTTCCTCGCCCTGTTTCCCGCCGCCGTCGGCTGGCTCTACCGGCGCTATCCGGCCCGCCCGACCTGGCTTGCCGCGCCGCTGCTCGCCTCGTTTTGGCTGTCGTTGGAGTGGGTGCGCAGCTGGATGCTGACCGGCTTCCCCTGGCTCAACCTCGGTTATCTGCACACCGACTCGCCACTGGCCGGTTACGCGCCGATCATCGGCGTCATGGGCCTTGCCTGGGTCACCGCGCTGACCGCCGCCGCGCTGGTCCAGTGGCGGCGTTGGGTCACCCTCATCTTGGTGGTGCTCCTCTGGAGCGGTGGTGTGCTGCTGAGCGGTATCCACTGGAGCGTGCCCGTCGGCGAGCCGCTGCGTGTCTCGCTGATCCAGGGCAATGTCGCGCAGATCACCAAGTGGGACCCGCAGACCTACGCCCTACGTCTACAGCGCTACGCCGAGATGACCCTGGCCGAGGTGGGTAGGGCGGAGCTGGTGGTCTGGCCCGAAAACGCCATGACCTACTTCCAGCACGAACTCCAGACCGACTACCTCGACGTGCTCCAGGCCAAGCTCGCCGAGCAGGGCGGCACCCTCATCGCCGGGCTGCCGATCCTCGATGCGAACGGTGAGGAGTACTACACCGGCCTGGTGGATATCGGTACCAACCAGCGCTACACCAAGCGCCACCTGGTCCCCTTCGGGGAATTTGTACCCCTTGGCTCGTTGTTGCGCGGCCTGGTGGAGTTTTTCGATCTGCCCATGTCCGGCTTCAGCCCCGGTCCCGAGGGGCAACCGCCCATCGAGGTCGCGGGGCAGCGTTTGGCGGGTTCGGTCTGTTATGAGGACCTGTTCGGCAACCAGGTGCGCCAATCTACCCAGGAGGCGACCCTGCTGCTCAACGGCAGCAACAACGCCTGGTACGGCGACTCCCTCGCCCCCCATCAGCACCTCCAGGTGAGCCGCATGCGTGCCCTGGAGAACGCTCGCCCCATGCTGCGCGCCACCACCAACGGCATCTCCGCACTCATCGACGTCCACGGCCAGGTCACCGCCCGCACCCGCCAGTTCGAGTCCGAGACCCTGCGCGGCGAGGTGCAGGGCTACAGCGGCACCACGCCCTACATGCGCTTAGGTGATTGGCCGGTGCTGCTGCTCAGCTTTTCGGTCGTTGCGCTGGTGTCACTCCTGCGCCGCAGGCAGGGTTGAGCCTTTAGGCCTCTAGAGCACCAATCAGGTAAAAAACTATCGCTGTTAACTCGTTGAGAATCGTCCCGTTGCTGGAGCTAGGATTCTCCTCGGACACCCTTGCCGGGCTACTTCTGAAGGTCAATATCAATGTGTTACACGCAGTAGAGCTTTACCTGATTGGTGCTCTAGGCCTCTCGCGTAAGCGGATCCACCAAACAGCGAGCGGTACCTAACTCCCCGACCCGGTAGTTGCTAAACACCTTTACGGCGGTATCATCCCTAAACGTACAAAGTGCAGGGATTTCGCCGTCATGCCGAAGGTCTTTATCAGTTACAGCCACGACTCCGAAGAGCATCGAGCACGTGTCCTGGCCTTGGCCGACCGGCTTAACAGACAGCATGTCGATTGTGAGATCGACCAGTACGTGCAGGGTACCCCCGCTGAGGGTTGGCCCATCTGGATGGAGCGGATGATGGAGCAGTCCGTCTTTGTCCTCGTGGTCTGTACCGAGGTCTACCTGAAACGGGTCAAACGTGAGGAGCCGTCCGGAGTAGGGAAGGGAGTCAAATGGGAGTCGCTGCTCTCGTATCAGCAGATCTACGACAACGACAGCCTGAACCTGAAGTTCGTGCCGCTGGTCTTCGCCCCCTCTGACGCGGCCCATATCCCGGCGCCGTTGAAGGCAGCCACCTACTACAACCCGACCGATGAGGAGGGCTATCTCGCTCTCTATCGCTACCTCAGCGGGCAACCACGGGCCATCAAGCCGAAGCCAGAGGATAGGTTGGAACTCCCTCCGCTCAACCAGCAGAGCGCGGGCAACCGCCCCCAGAAGCTCATCATCGACCGCCTCCCCACCGTCATCGGCGACTTCTTCGGTCGTGAGAAAGAGTTGCAACTTCTCGACGACGCCCTCGCCGCTGCCCAGGCCAACCCCGACAACCCACCCACCCGCATCATCCAGTTCATCGCTGCCGGGGGCACGGGCAAGACCAAGCTGCTGCGCCACTGGCTCAACCAGCACGATGCTGAGCTGGGTGATCGCATCATCTGGTCCTTCTACTCCCAGGGCACCTCGGAGAACAAACAGGTCTCCGCCTCGCCGCTCTTCACCGAGGCGTTCAAGCAGCTGGGGCTCGACCCCGGCGCTTACACCACCGACGAAGATCGTGCCGACGCCCTGGCCGAACAACTGGCCGCGCGCCGTTGCCTGCTGGTGCTGGACGGCCTGGAGCCGCTGCAACACGGCGGCAAGGGGATGGACGGGCGGCTCAAGGAGCGGGCCATGGCCCGCCTACTCAAACGCCTCGCCCTGAGCCATAGCCACCTCTGCATCATCACCAGCCGTATCTCTGTGTACGACATCGCCGACCGCCCCTGCATCCAGTCCCACCCTTTGGATAATCTGACGAGTGAGGATGGCGTGCGTCTACTCGACTCCCTTGGCGTGCAGGGCCCGCTCAGGGAGAAAGAGCGAGCTGTGGAGGAAGTAGAGGGGCACGCCCTCACCCTGCACCTGCTTGGCAATGCCGTGCGCACCTATCTGGGCAGAGACATCCGGCGTCGAGACACCCTCGACACCCTGATCGACGATGCCGACGGCCCAGGCCGTCACGCCTTCAAGGTGATGCAGGGCTACCAGCAGTGGCTCACCGACGAGCAGGGCCAACCCCTACCCGAACTGCGCCTGCTCTACCTGCTGGGCCTCTTCGTCCACCCCATCGACCGCGAAGTGCTGGAGGTGCTCTGGCAGGCGCAGATAGAGGGGCTTACTGATTGCATATCTCAGCGAGCCTGGCAGGTGGCCATCCGCGACCTGCAAGAGAAGCACCGCCTCCTCTCAGAACACCCCGCCCGCCCCGGCCTGCTCGACTGCCACCCCCTCATCCGCGAGTTCTTCGGTGGACAACTGCAACGCCACCAGCCCGAGGTGTGGCGGGAGGCCCACGAGCGGCTATATGACTACTACCGCAATCTCCCGGAGAAGGAGCTGCCCGACACCCTGGAGGAGATGCAGCCGCTCCTCGCTGCCGTGACCCACGGCTGCGCGGCGGGAGAGCACCAGCGGACCTTGGTGGAGGTTTACTACCCACGTATCCAGCGCGATGGGGGGACGAACTACCTGTGTGAGAAAATTGGTTACTACAACGACGACCTCGCTGCCGTGGCCCATTTCTTCTCCATCCCCTGGAATACCCCAGCTACCGGCATGGAGAAGATGTGGCAAGCCGGTGTGCTCAACTGGGCCGGTTTCCGCCTACGTGCCTTGGGGCGGCTGCGGGAGGCGTTTGAGCCGATGCAGGCGCATATCGAAATTTCGCTAAATATGGAAAATTGGATAGAAGTAGCCAAAGGCGCCGGCAACCTCAGCGAACTGGAACTTACCTTTGGCCAGGTGGCAGTGGCGGTGGAGACCGGTCGACTCGCCGTGGAGTTCGCCGACCGCTCTGGGGATGGGTTTATGCGTATGTATAGCCGCACTGTCCTCGCCGACGTGTTACATCAAACAGGCAATTGGACGGTGGCCCTGGCCCTCTTCCGCGAGGCAGAGCGGATCCAGCAGGAACGCCAGCCTTCCTATTTTCGCCTCTATTCAGTGCAAGGCTTTCGCTACTGTGACCTGCTGTTGGCCCAGAGCGAGAGGGTAGAGGAGGGTATTGTGGAGGTGCTAGAGCGTGCGCAGCAAACTCTAGAATGGTTGATACAAAATCATATGAGCCTGCTGTCCATCGGCCTGGACCAACTCACTCTGGCACGCGCCAATCTACTGCATAACTTTCTAACCGATCGCGAAAACGTAGGTCTGGTTAGCGATAGCGTAACCCGACAAAATGGATTGAAGAATGGCACTCTTACCAACTTATTAGATGAAGACTTGAGCGAGGCACGCAACTGGTCGGTCCAGGCCGTCGCCGGTCTGCGTGCATCACAGCGACAAGACTACCTACCACGTGCACTCCTTGTACAAGCCACCCTCCACCGCCTCACCGCCGAATACCCCCAGGCCCATGATGCCTTGCAAGAGGTCTACGACATCGCTGAACCCTCCGGCATGCGCCTCCACCTCACCGACTACCACCTGGAGTCGGCCCGTCTGTTCTTGGCCGAATACAACTCAGAGCAGGCCCGCGAGCACGCCGACCTGGCCGACGCACTCATCCAGGCCACCGGCTACCACCGCCGCGACGACGAGCTGGCCGAGCTGCGTAGGCATCTGGCGCAGGGCTAGCCAGGAGAAGGCATGGGTGGTGTTTAGCCGCCCCTCCTCGGAGTACAGATCTCGACCTGTACCTCTTTAGGCCCCCGAAAACGTGCACCAAGAAAGTACACCTCTAGCGGTATATTCCATCCTATGGATAACGGAACGGATAGGTTCTCTACTCAAGGCAATCGCGCAAATCCCGCCCACTGAGATGTTGGCGGCCAGTTGGCCTCTGTCAGTGCCAGCAGAGGCGGTCGCTTGATGGCATCAGGCGTGGTCTGCCATAGGCCCCCGACAGATTTCGAAAAGCACGCTCACCACCCACCCAGGCCCACACTCGTTACACGCCGGAAGGGATGCGTTCAGGCTCGAACGCGAGGCCGTGCTGAGTAGCGATGACCATAGTCGACTGCCTCTGTGCATCTGGTCGACACGCCCAGGCGGAGCATCGCGGAGCGCAGAAACGGAAAAGGCCCGCACATCTTCATGTGCGGGCCTTTCTATTTTGGTGCCCGGGGACAGAATCGAACTGCCGACACGGGGATTTTCAATCCCCTGCTCTACCGACTGAGCTACCCGGGCTGCGAGGGTGCGTATTAAACCCGATTTTTCCTTGGTTGTGAACCTTTTGTGAGCGATTTTGTGGGGGCCCTTTCGACGGCGCGAGAGGCGGCGCGTAGCGCCAGGGGAGGCGGGCGGTGTCACGCGGGTGGGGCCATAGCCGGGTGTGCTCGCCGAGGCGAAAGGTGTCAGCTGGTGATCACCACCCGTAGGGCATCCAGGCGCAGGCGCGCCTGGTCGAGGGCCGCGTTCACACCGGCCAGCTCCTGCACCAGGGCGTCGATCTCCGACTGGCGCACGTTGGGGTTGTGCACGGCCAGCGCGCGCAGGCGGGCGACCTCTTCGCCCAGCTCCTGTTCGGCCTGTTGGCGCGAGGCGGTGATGAGGGCGGGGGCACGCTCGGCGGCCTGTCTCTCGGCGCTCTCCAGCAGGGTGCGCAGGGGCTTGCCGTAGGCGGTGAGCACCTTGTGCGCCACGGCCTTGTCGAGCGCCTTGCCGGGTGTGGAGGAGGGGACCTGAGCGGCCAGCTCCTTGCCGGTGCTGTCGAGCAGCAGGCGGATATACCCGGCGGGCAGGTGGCGGGCGAGGTGGCGCGGGGCGCTCGCCTCGACCAGGAACAGCGCCTCCAGCAGCAGGGTGCCGGGCTTGAGGTTCGGGTGGCTGAGGGTACAAAAGGCGACGTTGCCGGTCGCCTCGGTGGTGATGCGTTCGAGCGCGCCGTGCATCAGCGGGTGCGACCAGCTCAGGAAGGCGATGGCGTCGTCGGCCAGGGCGGCATCGCGGTAGAGGGTGGCGTGTAGGCCATCCTCGGGTAGGCCGGGGAGGGACTGCTGCATGGCGGTGTCGGGGCGCAGGATCAGTTTGGCTGCGCCATCCTCCTCCTGCTCCACGCCGTAGGTCTCGCACAGCAGGTCGAGATAGGCGGTGCGCACGCTGGGGTCGTCCGCCGTTTGGGCCGCCGCGGTGAGCTGCTCGGCGACGCCGGGGCGGCAGGAGTTGAGTTCCAGCAGACGGTCGCGCCCCTCGGCGAGGGCGGCGCGGAGTTCACTATCACGTACGCGAGTGGCCTCGATCAGGGTGCTACGCGCGAGCGCGTCGCTCGGGCGCCCGAGGGCGCCCCCGAGCTGCTCGGTGAACTCGCGGGCGAGCACATGGCCGGTGGCGCAGGTGTGGCGCAGGGCGTCGAGCCCTTGGTGGTACCAGTCGGCCAGGGCGGCCCCGGCGCTCCCCTCCAGCAGGGGGAGGTGGATACGCACGCTTTCGCGCTGACCGATGCGGTCGAGGCGACCGATGCGCTGCTCCAGCAGGTCTGGGTCGCGCGGCAGGTCGAACAGCACCAGGTGGTGGGCGAACTGGAAGTTGCGCCCCTCGGAGCCGATCTCCGAGCAGAGCAGCAGGCGGCTCCCGTCGGGGTCGGCAAAGTAGGCGGCGGCGCGGTCGCGCTCGACGATGCTCAGCCCCTCGTGGAACAGCGCGGCGTCGATGCCGTGGCGGGTGCGCAGCGCCTCGGCCAGCTCCAGTACGCTCTCGGCGCGCGCGGCGATGAGCAGTACCTTGGCCGGGCGCAGCTCGCCGAGCAGGTTCACCAGCCAGGCGACGCGCGGGTCGAAGCGCCACCACGCCTCGGCATCCGCCGGGGCCGCCTTGGTGTAGGCGCGCTCGGGGGTGAGGCTGGTGGTGAACAGCTCGTAGTCGTCGGGCAGTGGCAGTGTATCGATGTGTGGTTCGCGCGCGGGGAAGCCCTGCACCGCCGCGCGGGTATTGCGAAACAGCACGCGGCCGGTGCCATGGCGGTCGAGCAGGTGGGCGGTGAGCGCCTCGCGCGCGGCGTGGCGCAGCGCCTCGGGGGCCTCGGGGTTGTCGAGGGCGTCGAGCAGGCGCTGGTTGTCGCCCTCGTCGAGGGTCGCGGCGAGGGTGATACGTGCCGCGTCGTCGAGGGGCTCGCCGTCGAGCAGGCGGCGTGCGGCGTCGGCCACTGGGGCGTAGCTGCGCTCCTCGGCGTGGAAGCGGTCGAGGTCGGGGAAGCGTGCGGGGTCGAGCAGGCGCAGGCGGGCGAAGTGGCCGGCGCGCCCGAGCTGCTCGGGGGTGGCGGTGAGCAGCAGCACGCCGGGGGTGGTCTGCGCCAGGCGGTCGACCAGCAGGTACTCGGGGCTCGGTGCCTCGGGGTGCCATTCGAGGTGGTGCGCCTCGTCGACCACGAGCAGGTCCCACTCGCCGTTACACGCGGCCGCGGCGAGGGCGGGGTTGTCGAGCAGCAGGTCGAGGCTGGTGATCACCAGCTGTTCGCTGTGGAAGGGGTTGGCGTAGCCGTCGGCCTGGGCCTGCATGGCGCGCTCCAGGTCGAACAGCGAGAAGCGCAGGTTGAAGCGCCGCACCATCTCCACCAGCCACTGGTGTTGCAGCGTCTCGGGCAGGAGCAGCAGCACGCGGCGGGCGCGCTCCTGGTGCAGCTGATGGTGCAGGATCAGGCCCGCCTCGATGGTCTTACCGAGGCCCACCTCATCGGCCAACAGCACGCGCGGGGCGTGGCGCCGCGCCACCTCGTGGGCGATGTAGAGCTGGTGCGGGATGAGCGCGGTGCGCCCGCCGATGAGGCCGTTGATCGGGGTGCGGGCGATCTGAGCGAGCAGCTCGCGGCTGGTGCGGCGCAGCTCGAACAGCGGGTTGGGGTCGAGCTGCCCGGCGAACAGGCGCGCCGCCGGGCGGTTCATCTGCATGTGCGGGTCGAGGGCCTGCTCGGGTAGGGTCACCGGCGCGCCTGCATCGCTCTGGCCGTGATAGGTGAAGAGTCCGCCGTGCTCATCGACCTGGTCGACGGTGATCCAGGTGCCGTCGAGACCGCGCAGGCGGTCGCCCTGGGTGAAGGCAGCGCGGGTCAGTGGCGCGCTCTCGGCGGCATAGGTGCGCGTCTCGTCGGCGGCGGGGAAGTGCAGGGTGAGCCTACGTCCGTCGATCTCCATCAGGGTGCCGAGGCCGAGGCTCGGTTCGGCGTCGCTCAACCAGCGTTGACCGGGGACGATGGCGGACATGGCAGGCTCCTTGGTCGGTTTACGCAAGCATAGGAAAAAAGGGCGCGAAGAGTAGCACAGGGGGGGATTGGGGTGGAGGGGGGCGCTGGGCGCGTCGTCGGGAGACCTGGCGTACGCGCGCTCTGCGGGCCGCGCGAGCGTGACTTAAAGACTATTCGGTGGGGTTGCGGATGGGGGCGAGGTCGCCTGGGGCAAAGCGCTGGTAGCCCTCGGGGAGGGTGAAGAGGGTGTCGGCGAGGGGGGCCTTGAGTTGATAGTCCACCAGGCGCTCCTCGCGGCCACGTTCGTCGAAGCTGTGGATCGGCAGGCCGTGCGCCAGGTGACGGGTGGGGGCGTAGATGTGGTTGGCCAGGTCGCAGGGCTGTTGCAGGTCGGCGGGCAACTCTTTGAGCCCCCGTGCCTGTTCACCGGCGAGGGTGGTGAGGAGTTGGCGCTTGGCGGCGACCAGCTCGGGTAGTAGGTCGGCGGCCACGGTGATGCGCCAGCAGGTGGTACCGTTGGCGCTCAGGCGATAGTGCTTGAGCGGTGCGTCGCCGAGACGGGGGGCGTCGGGCCCCAGGGCCACCTCCTCCTCGGCGAGGTCGAGGGGGATGGGGGAGGCATCGTCGACCGGGGTGGGTTTGATCACCAGTAGGGTCTGGTCGTCGCGCGAGACGTTGTAGAGGGCCCCGTCGCGGCGGTCGAGCAGGGTGAAGTCGCCCGTGTCTTGGCCCTCGTCGAGGCGCAGGTAGTCGGGGGTGACCAGCAGCCGCGCGTGGTAGGCGGGCAGGCCGGGTTCGTTGACCATGTAGTGGGCGACGGTGCCCTCGGCGGCCCAACTGGCGGGGGCGCCGGCGAGCCATAGCAGGGGTAACAGACGTCTCATCCAACACCCTCCAGATAGGCGATCTCGGCGTCACTGAACCCGGCGGCACGGCGCGCATCCAGGTGGAAGGGGGGACGCGGGGGCCCCTTCATGTATTCGTCCAGCAGTTGGCGGTAGCGGAGCTCGGCGTCGAGACCTCGCGCCGCACAGAGGTGGCGGAACCAGCGGTCGCCGATGGCCACGTGGCCGATCTCGTCGCGCAGGATGATGTCGAGCAGGGCGGCGCCGACCTGATCCCCGGCGGCGACCAGCTTGGCGCGGATGCCGGGGTTCACGTCGAGCCCGCGTGCCTCCAGGCAGCGCGGTACCAGGGCCATGCGTATCAGTGGGTCGTGGGCGGTCTTGCGGGCCATGTCCCACAGGCCGTCGTGGCCGGGCCAGTCGCCGTAGTCGTGCTGTAGACCCTGCAGGTGGTCGCGCAGCAGGGTGAAGTGGGTCGCCTCCTCGTCGGCCACCTGTAACCAGTCGGCATAGAAATCGGCCGGCAAGTCACGAAAACGGTAGACCGCATCGAGGGCCAGGTTGATGGCGTTGAACTCGATGTGGGTGAGGGCGTGAAAGAGGATGGCGCGTCCCTCGTCGCTGCTCGGGTTGCGTCTGGGCAGGTGGCGCGGGTCGACCAACGCGGGGCGCGCGGGGCGGCCCGGTTCGCCGATGGGGCGCACGGGCGTCGCCTCTTGGTGCGCCAAGAGGCCCGCGAGCCAGTCGCGACGCAGGGCGTGGGTGTGGTGCACCTTGGTGCCGGGGTCGGTGGTGAAGAGCGCCTCGGCGCAGCGGCTGAAGAGTGAGTGTTGCATGGGCGCGGATTGTAGCAGTTCGCCTCACGTGGAAGGTCCTTTGGTGGAGCGCTGGCGCGAGCGTAGGTGGCCTGACCGTCTGACTCAGAAACTGCCGGGGAGGTGGTCGATGCTACGGTTGGGGTCGATGCGATGGGCGGGGCGACCCGTGAGAAAGCCCTGTACGTGGGTGAAGCCGCACTCCTTGACCCGCGTCAGCAGTGCCTCGGACTCGACCCCCTCGGCCACCACCAGGTAGCCGCTCTCGCGCACCATGCGCGCGGTGGTCTCGGTGATGTGGCTCTGGCGTGGGTCGCGCAGCAGGTCGTGGATCATGCTGATGTCGAATTTGATGATATCCACCGGCATGTTGGCCAGGTAGCGCAGGGAGGAGTAGCCGCTGCCGAAGTCATCGAGGGCGATACGGTAGCCCTGGGCACGCAGCTTTTCGATCTGCTGGGCGGCACGGTTGAGGTCGCTGATGAGGGCGGTCTCGGTGATCTCCAGGGTGATCATCTCCGCCTGTAGGTGACGGCGCAGGGGCTCCAGGCGCACCGGCAACTGACGCTCCAGCAGTGTAGTGGCGCCGATGTTGATGCTGATGGGCAGGCCCACGGGCATGCGCCCCTCGATGATCGACTGCTCGATGCGCCGGAACACGGCGAAGTCGAACTCGCTCTCCAACTGCTCGGCGATGACCACCGGCAGTAGGGTGTCGGGCATGATGATGCCGGTCTTGTCGCGTACCCGGGTGAGCACCTCGTAGATCCCATGGCCATCGGCGGTGAGGGGGTAGATGGGTTGATACGCCAGGTCGATGCAGCTGGGGTCTTCGATCAGGCTGTAGACCGCGTTGATGTAGCGGTTGGAGAGGATCAACTCGCCCGCCTGCTCGGCCAGTTTGTCTTCGTAGAGCACCAGTTTGCCATGGCCGGGGCGTTTGGCCAGGTACATGGCCACGTCGGCGTTGTGGTGCAGATTGCTCAGTCGCTCGGTGTCGGTCCCCTCGGCCACGGCGATGCCGATGCTGAAGCGCACCTGCTCACTGATACCCAGGGTGGCGAAGTCGTAGGCGGCGAGGCGCTCCAGGCAGCGTAGGGCGATGCGCTCGGCGTCGTTGGTGCCGCTGTTGATCAGGTGGATGGCGAACTCGTCGCCACCGAGGCGATAGAGGCGGTCACCGTCGCGCAGCAGGCCGCGCAGGGTGGTGGCGATGACACGCAGCACCTCGTCGCCGGTGGCGTGGCCGTAGGTGTCGTTGATCGCCTTGAAGTGGTCGCAGTCGATGAGCAGCACGGCCACCGAGAGGCGTTGGCCGCGCACCAGGTTGAGTAGCTGGCGCCACTCCTCGTCGTAGGCACGGCGGTTGGCAATGCCGGTGAGCGGGTCTTGGTGGGCCATCTCCCAGAGCTCATTGTTCTTCTGGTCGAGGCGGTTGTGCATGTCGTAGAGCTTCTGCTGGTACTCGTCGAGGGAGTCGCGCAGCAGCTCTAACTCCAGTAGACAGAGGGGGTTTTGCGCCTGGGCGCTGTCACCCCGCACCACCTGGTTGCTGTTACGCAGGTCGTCGATGTGGCGCGTCAGGCAGCGTAGCGGGGCGTGCAGCAAGCGACTCACCAGCAGGTAGCCGAGCAGGGTCATGCACAGGGCGAGGAGCGAGAAGTGGATCAGCGACTCGCGCATGACGCGCTCCAGCTCACGCGTCTCTACCAGTCCGTGGGGGTTGAAAGAGATGACCCGCCGCAGGGTCTCCACCGGCACGCGCTCACCCTCTCGCATAGTGAGGGTGAGGGTGGTGGTGTCTACCTGATTGAATTTGTTCTGTGAGAGCAGGGTTTCGAGCAGGTCGACGCGTAGTCCGGCATAGCCGAGCAGCCGCTGCGCATCGCCCCGGTCGGGGATGGGGATGAAGTAGAAGAGCTGCCCATGGCCGCGCACCATCTGGATATAGCCACGCCCCGGGGGTAGGCGTGCCGGGAGCTGCTGACCGGCGGGGTCGCGGTCGAGGTTGTCACCCTCTTTGTCGAACAGCGCCAGGCTGCTGATGAAGTGGGGCAGATGGCCCGCCTGTAGGGCGCGGTTGTTGCGCCAGTATTGGTAGTAGGTGGGGTCGTGGAGTTGCTGGTAGACCTCCTCCCAGGCGAGCAGGCGCGTGGCGGCCTCTTCGAGGCTCTGATGGAGCTGGTTGAGTGCGCGCTCCATCTCGACGTTGGCGGCGAGGCGGTTACTCTCGGCCACCTGGTGCTTCACCTCGTCCATGCGTTCGAGCATGTACCAACCGATGAGGATGAAGAGCAGCACCACCACGGAGAAGAAGAGGGCGAGGAAGACGGCGATCGGTAACGGCAGCAGGCGGCGCAGGCGCGCGATGAAGGCCGCGATCATTGACCGGTCCCAGTGGGGTTGAGCAGGTCGAGCAACAGGCCCTGCAACTCGAAACTGGCGGTGTCGCTGAAGAAGTGGTCACCCTCGGCCACCACCTGGGTATCGATCCCCGCGTCGCGCAGGGTCTGTGCCCAGTCGGGGGCGAGTTGGTCGTCCTTGCCACCGAGGATTACGTGCACTGCGGGCCGGGTGGTGGTGACGGCATCGAGCACCCACGTGCGGGTCCAGCCGAGGTAGGCGAGGATGGCGCTGGGGGGGGCGAGGTAGTTGTTGCGGCAGAA
>QKED01000073.1 GCA_003252455.1 Gammaproteobacteria bacterium | reverse complement strand
AGGATGAAGTACTTGACGTCGATGATGCGCGCGGTCTTGTCGGCGCGCTCGAGCATCCGCCCGAGGCGGGCGAACTCCCACCCCTCGCCGTGGGTCATGGTGTTCTCGGTGAGCCCGGAGAAGAGGTGGCTGGCCATCATGATCTCGACGAAGAACTCGTGGGGGAGGTCGATGCGCCCCTTCCCCGAGGCCTCCTTGAGCAGCAGGTAGAAGGTGTTGATCTGCTGCCACATCTCCGAGCTGATCAGCTCGCGCACCGAGCGCGCGTTCTCACGCGCCGCGCGCAGGCAGGAGAGGATCGAGTTGGGGTTGCGCAGGTCGAAGGTCAGGAACTGGACCACGTTCTCCTGGTTGAAGGTGTCGTAGTGTTCCTTGAACAGCTCCTCGTCACCGGTGGTGACCACCAACGGCTCCCATTGCTCGCCTACCCCGCTGGGGAGGTCGAGGATCATGTGATAGTTGGCGTCCATGATGCGCGCGATGTTCTCGGCCCGCTCGACGTAGCGGGCCATCCAGTAGATGGAGCTGGCGACACGGCTCAGCATGCGGCACCTCCGATGGGGCAGGAGGTCGCTTCCACCACCCAGGTGTCCTTGCTCCCCCCTCCCTGGCTCGAGTTCACCACCAGCGACCCCTTCTTGAGGGCGACGCGGGTCAATCCTCCGGGCATGACGTAGATCTCCTCACCGTACAGGATGTAGGGGCGCAGATCGACGTGGCGTCCCTCGAAATGGTCGTCGATCAGGGTCGGCACCCGTGACAGCGACAGGGTCGGCTGGGCAATGTAGTTGCGCGGGTTGGCCCGCACCTGCTCGGCGTATTCCTCGCGCTCGCGGGGGCTGGCGTGGGGACCGACGAGCATGCCGTACCCCCCCGACTCGCCGACCTTCTTGACCACCAGCTTGTCGAGGTTGGCGAGCACGTGCTGCAGGTCCTTCTCGCGCCAGCACAGGAAGGTCTCCACGTTGTTGAGGATCGCGTCCTCGCCGAGGTAGTAGCGGATCATCTCCGGCACGTAGGCGTACACCGCCTTGTCGTCGGCGACCCCGGTCCCCGGCGCGTTGGCCAGCGCCACCCGTCCGGCGCGGTAGGCGCGCATCAGCCCCGGCACGCCGAGCATGGAGTCGGGGCGGAAGACCTCGGGGTCGATGAAGTCGTCGTCGATGCGGCGGTAGAGCACGTCGACCGGCTTGAGCCCCTGGGTGGTGCGCATCATCACGCGGTCGTCGACCACCACCAGGTCACGCCCTTCGACCAGCTCGATCCCCATCTGCTGGGCGAGGAAGGAGTGTTCGAAGTAGGCCGAGTTGTAGATCCCCGGCGTCCACACCGCGACCACCGGCTTGTCGCGCCGCGGCGGCGCCAGGTTCTGCAGCATCTCGAGCAGGCGGTTGGGGTAATCGGCGACCGGCAGCACGCGCGCGGCCTCGAAGGCCCGTGGAAAGCTGCGCTTCATGACCACCCGGTTCTCGAGCACGTAGGAGACCCCCGAGGGGCAGCGCAGGTTGTCCTCGAGCACGTAGAAGCGGCCGTCGCCGCCGCGCACCAGGTCGGTGCCGGTGATGTGGCACCAGATCCCTCCCGGCGGGTTGAGGCCGATGCATTCCTTGCGGAAACCGCTCGCCGAAAGCACCAGCTCCCGGGGGATCAGGCCATCGTTGAGAATCTTCTGCTCGTGGTAGAGATCATCGATGAACAGGTTGAGGGCCTGCACCCGCTGCTTGAGGCCACGCTCGATCTGCTGCCATTCATCCTGGTGGATGATGCGCGGCACGATGTCGAAGGGGAAGATGCGCTCCGTCCCCTGATCGTCGCCGTAGACGCTGAAGGTGATCCCCATCTGCAGCAGAGTCTTCTCCGCGGCCTCCTGGCGCCGCTTCAACTCCTCCAGCGGCAGGGAGTTGTAGCGCTCGACCACCGCCTCGGCGCCGGGTCTCGGCACGCCCTGCTGGTCGAACATCTCGTCAAAAAAACCGTCGGTCGTGTAATCGCGAAAGAACATACAGAGGCCCTCCTTGGAGAAACATTAATTGAAGCGGATATCGCGCTTCTGTCAATGCCAAAAACACCTGACGCACCAAGTCGTGCAAGGCTATACTGGGCGCATGATCGAGGCGATCCTGTGGGACAACGACGGCGTGCTGGTCGACACCGAAAAGCACTACTTCGCCGCCAGCCGCGAGGCCCTGGCCCGGGTCGAGGTGGAGCTGAGCGCCGAGGACTTCCGCGCCCTCTCCCTCGGCGCCGGCGAGAGCGTGTTCCGGTTGGCCCGCGAACGCGGCGTGGGCGACGCGGAGATCGAGTCGCTGCGTAACTGGCGCAACCGGCGCTACGCGGAGCTGCTCGCCGGCAGGGACTGCGTGCTGCCGGGGGTGCGCGAGACCCTCGCCGCGCTGCACGGCAGGGTGCGCATGGCGGTGGTCACCAGCAGCCGCCGCGAACACTTCGAGATCATCCACCGCCGCAGCGGACTGCTCCCGCACTTCGAGTTCTGCCTGGTGCGCGAAGACTACCGGTACAGCAAGCCCCACCCCGAGCCCTACCTGAGCGCCCTGCAGCGGCTCGCCCTGCCCGCGGGCGCCTGCCTGGTGGTCGAGGATTCGCCGCGCGGCCTGCAGGCGGCACAAACCGCCGGCCTCGCCTGCCTAATCATAGCCAGCCCCTTCAGCCGACCCGGGGACTTCCACGGGGCCCGCGCGGTGCTGCAGAGCTGCGCGGACGTCCCCGCACACTTGGCGTGAGCCGCTGCCGCACATTCAGCTTGACCGCCGATTTCCAACCCGATTAGAGTCGCTCCCCATGACCGCACAAACCACACCCCGCTGGTCGCACCTGCGCCGCGAACTCCTGGCCCTCGTCCGCCTGACCGCGCCGATCCTCGCTGCCCAGCTCGCCCACGCGAGCATGGGCTTCGTCGACACGGTGATGGCGGGGCGCTACGCGTCCCTCGACCTCGCCGCGGTGGCCATGGGATCGAGCATCTGGTTCCCGCTGTTTTTGTTCATGCTCGGCGTGCTGCTGGCGGTCACCCCCACGGTGGCCCAGCTGCACGGTGCCGGCAAGGGCGAAGAGATCGGCCGGCACGTGCGCCAGGCCCTTTTGCTCGCGGTCCTGATCGCCGTGCCGCTGGCCGCACTCCTCCCCGCCAGCGCCCCCCTGCTGCGCTGGATGCAGGTCGACCCGCCGGCCATCCCGCTGACCCTCGGCTACCTTCGGGGGGTCGCCTGGGGCCTGCCGGCGATCGCGGTCTTCTTCGTGCTGCGACACTTCAGCGAGGGGCTCGGCTTCACCGCGCCGAGCATGCTGGTGGGGCTGGCCGGGCTCGGCTTCAACATCTTCGCCAACTACGCGCTGATCTTCGGGCGCTTCGGCTTCCCGCCCCTGGGGGGGGTCGGCTGCGGCTACGCCACCGGCCTCACCATGTGGGTCATGGCCCTGTGCATGCTCGGACTGATCCGCTCGCGCAGGGTCTACCGCGACGCCCGCCTGTTCGCCCGCTGGCCGCGACCGGACCGTGCGGAGCTGCTCCAGATCCTGCGCCTCGGCCTGCCGATCGGCTGCTCGCTGTTCATCGAGGCGAGCATCTTTGCCGTGATCGCCCTGCTGATCGGCTCGCTCGGCGCCAAAATCGTCGCCGCGCACCAGGTCAGCCTCAACTTTTCTTCGCTGGTCTTCATGGTGCCGCTCAGCTTCGCCCACGCCATCACCGTGCGCGTCGGCTGGGCGGTGGGGGCCGGAGACCTGCGCCAGGCGCGCTACTCGAGCTACGCCGGGATCGCCCTGACCTTCACCCTCGCGCTGTTCACCGCGACCCTGACCTTCTCCTTCCCGGGATCGATCGCCTCGATCTACACCAGCGACACCACGGTGCTCACCCTCGCGACACAGTTGCTCGCGCTCGCCGCCTTGTTCCAGGTCTCCGACGCGGTGCAGGTGTGCACCTCGGGGGCGCTGCGCGGCTACAAGGACACCCGCGTGCCGATGCTGCTGCTGATCGTCGCCT
>QKED01000057.1 GCA_003252455.1 Gammaproteobacteria bacterium | reverse complement strand
CGTGATGCCGAGAGCGGTGCCATACGCCTCCAGCCCATCACCGAACTCTACGTCACCCACGGCAAAGTGCTCTACGCCGTCACCCTCAAGACGGCTGAAGGCGAGAGCATCCGTGTCGAATCCACGGCGGACCACCCCTATGGGCTGACAGACGGCCAGTGGCGGGAGACCGAGGCGCTGCAAGCGGGCGACCGCGTGTTGGCGCGCGATGGGGAGCTAGAGGTCGTGACCGTCGAGCGTCTCGATCGGGTGGAGGAGACCTACAACATCGAAGTAGCGGGCGACCATAGCTACTTTGTGGGGGATGTTGGGGTTTTGGTGCATAATGCGGGAGGATGGGATGATCCTTGTAAGATTGTTCCAAAGAGGGAAGGCCAAAGTGGGTCAGTTGTCACCGGAAGAGCACCAGAGTTTGAGGGTGGTAAAATATCGGAATCCGGCTTTTTGGATTCTGCAATAAGGTGGCTTGGTGAAGGATATAAGTCACTTTCTGGTGGTCGATATGTGTCCAAGGATGGACTGCGTCAGGTTCGTTATGGAAAACATGAAACAAGCAGTAAACGCCATCATGGTCATTTTGAAGCATATGACCGTCCTGGTGGTAGAGTCGTTGAAAATACTTCAGTCGAAATTGTCCCGTGAGCGAGAATGTGATGAATGAGGAATATTTGGTTATCTGGAGAGTCCGAATTGCTGGTTCGCATAACGCTACTGGTAAAACAGAACATTATTCTGGCAGGGGTATTTTGTGCGTCCCTTCTGAACTGCAAATAGCCAAATACCCAGGAGATGATGGATATTATTTATTATATTTAGACGAGGTCGGCCAAGAGATGACTGATACCTTTCATGATGACGTTCGTGGAGCTATGGAGCAAGCAGAATGGGAGTTTGAGGTCAAATCATCGGAATGGGAAAGAGTGTAACTAGGGAGTAATTAAGACACCCAGTGCGCCGGGCAAAGCCGGTGCCAGATCAAGCGACAGTAACTAGGAAGTAACTACCAGCGTAAATCGGACATCCATCGTTAAACTCCCGCAATGGTCAGAGCTAGGACATCCACTCTTAAACTCCCCAGGTAATAAGAAATGATCGTCTCATCGGCTAACCCCGGATTTGGACCGTATGGCAGCCCAATTTCGACGCAATAAGGTCGAAATGGGCGCTTTTTCGGCAGGGCAGAATGGGATTTCCAGCAGGAAGGCGCAGTGAGCCCTCGGTTGAAGACCGAAGGCCAGTCAGGAAGGCAGAGAGCGCGTCAGCCTAGCAGCTGACGACACGCAGAGAGATTGGGCGTTCGCTGATAGCCGAGCCGGGAGGCAGCCTGTTTGAGGCGGTGGGCCGCCCCAACCAAGCCAGTGAGCCGACCCTCGAACTCATTGGCCACCACGAGCCAATACTGCGGCTCGATCTTCAGCCGCTCCAAGATCCGCGGTGTGCTTTGAGCAATGGCACCGCGCTTATCATCGCGTAGCGCCCGTCCGCTCCAGTCGACCAGCTCCAGATAGTCACGTAGGCGGTAAGCGGGGTTGCTCGGACACCCACCCTTAAGCTCCCCAGCAAGTAAGAAATGAAAACCTCTTCGGCTAACCTCGGTTTTGGACCGTATGGCAGCCCAATTCCAACACAAAATGGAAGCCTTGTTCGGCAGGGCAGAATGGGATTTCCGGTAGGAAGTCGCAGTGAACCCTCGGCTGAACACCGAAGGTCAATCAGGAAGGGAGTAAGGTTGTCAGCCGAGCAGCTGACGACACGCAGAGAGGTTGGGCGTTCAGGAGTAGGTAGGACACCCACCCTTAAACTCCCCAACTAGGTAGAAATGAAAGCCTCTTCGATTAACCCAGGATTTGGTCTGTATGGCAGCCCAATTTCGACACAAAAGGTCGAAATGGAAGCCTTGTTCAGCAGGGAAGAATGGGATTTCCGGCAGCAGAACATGGACATCCACCCTTAAACTTTCATCGCGCTGTTGCTCACTGCGCCTCTGCGCCGTTGCGCCGTGCCCAAAAGGGCCGGTCGCGCCAGCGCGCCTCGTCCCGGTAGTGCTGTTGGCGCTGCTCTAGGTAGCGTTGCAGGGTGGTGTTGGCGCGCTGGGCGTAGCGGCGTGCCGCCTCTTTGCTCGCGGTGTCGCCTGCGAGGGCCTGTTTGATCGGCTCGACGGCGGCGAGGGCGTCGCTCAGCGCCCCGGCGATGCCCGATGAGGTGAGCGGGTCGAAGCCGATGAGGGCGTCGCCGACGGCGAGCCAGCCCTCCCCGGCGGCGCGGTCGAGGTAGCCGCTGTGGGCGGGGAAGGCGGCGGGTGTTTGGAGGCTGGTCGGGGGCGGGAGGTAGTGATGCAGCGCCTCGCTGGCGCGCCAGGCGTCGCGGTAGGCGGGGGCGTGGTACCAGCCACGCTCGCGGGCGAGGTCGGCGTCGCTCATCAGGGTGACGATGGCGCGCCCGTCGGGCAGGCGCGCGGCGTACCACCAGCCGTCCGCGCAGGGTTCGACCAGGGCGTGGCCGGTGAGTGCGCTGCCGTCGGGGTGGATCTGCGCCAGGGCGACGAGCCTATCGAGGCTGTGGCGGGTGGCGCCGAGGCGGGTCGCCAGCGGCGCGCGGCGACCAGCGGCGTCGACGATGAAGCGGGCGCGATAGGTCAGCGCCTGGCCGTCGGCCCCTTGTAGCTGGAGCGACCAGCCTTGCCCGTCGAGGCGCTCGACCTGGGTGAGCGCGGCGGGGCGTAGCAGCTCGACGCCACGCGCGCGGGCGGCCTCGCGCAGGGCGGCGTCGAAGGCGGCGCGGTCGAGGTGCCAGCCGTGGCCTTGGCCGCGCAGCAGGAAGTCGTCGCTACGGCGCACGCCGCCCCAGAGCGAGAGGTTGGCGTGGTAGGGGGCGCCGTAGGCGTGGATCCACTCTTTGGGCAGGCCCAGCTGCGTGAGCAGCCGGGGGATGTCTGGGGTGGCAGACTCGCCGATGCGAAACGGCTGCACCAGCGGTCTGTCCACCAGGGTGACGCGCTCGATCCCGGCGTCGCGCAGGGCCAGCGCGGTGGCGCAGCCTGCGGGTCCGGCACCGAGGATGAGCAGGTCGGTCTCAGGCATTGGGCTCGGGGCGCGCCAGCGTGCGGGAGACCTCGACGAAGCGCTGTTCGCCGTCGACCAGTTTCTGCATGACGAAGCCGAGCTGGTCCCAATATTTGACCATCAGGATGTCGTCGGGGAAGGCGATGAAATTGTCGCGCGTCTGGTCGAAGTCGGTGCCGATCCAGGCCACCTGACGCCCGCTGTCGATGGTCGGCGGGGCGGGGATCGCCTTGAGTGCACTCACCGGCTCCGGTTCGAGGTAGACGAACTCGGGGCGCTGCGCGGGCCACCACCAGATCACCCGGCCATCCATCGGCTGCGAGGAGCACTCGTTGAAGTCCGCTTGCCAGGGGATGGCCATGTAGCGGGTGACGTCGCCCGGCTCCATCGCCTCCGGGGTGAAACCGAGCCCGAGCGGGCCGTCGAGGCAGAGGTTGTGGTTGATGCGAAAGGGGTCGTCGGCGCGGTAGATGCTGGTGTTGCGCGAGATCCAGGTCATCTCGATGCCGGGCGAGAAGGCGCCGCCGACGCAGTTCTCCAGCACGTTGCGGGTGAGCGCCTCGGCGGCGGAGGTGGTGTCGGCCTGATTGACGAACCAGCCGTCGGCCCACTGCTGGAGGAAGAAGTACTGGGTGTCGGTGAGGCGTAGGTACTTGGAGGTGAGGGTGCCCTCGATGAGGCAGTTGTCACCGGCCAGGTAGGGCATCATGGTGCCGCCCTTGGCGTTGATGATGCTGTTCTCCGCGCTCGGCGGGCGCAGGTAGTCGAGGATCCAGTTGCGCAGGCCGCGGTTTTCGTCGCTCTCGCCTGCCACCGGCAGGGTGCCGAGGCGGGTCATGTCGAAGGTGTGCGGCTTGGGCGGGATGGCGGTCACCCAGGGGTAGAGGGTGGCGCGCTCCAGCAGGGGCTGGATCTCGGTTTGGAAGTTGGGCAGGTAGCCGTCGGCGCCGCGCTTCCAGAAGCCTTGGGACTGGATCGCGGGGAACTTATCGTTGCGCACGGCGGCGTCGAAGATGGTGTCCCAGAGGGTGACCAGGTTGGGGATCTCCGGGGCGTAGGAGGGGGGCCCGACCAGCACCCAGGCCGCCTCGGCGGTGACCAGCTCGGCCTCGCCCTCGAACTCGATCTCCGCACTCACCGGTCCGTCGGCGGTGTCGTCCCACCAGCCGTCGTTGTTGGCGTATTGGTGGATGGCCGGGTCGTCGTCGAGCGAACCAGCGATGCCGAGGCCGCCGAGCAGCAGCAGGCGCCCCGCCGCGTCGGTCTGGAGTTCGCCGAGGGTGGTGATCGCCTCGCCCACCGGGTTGAGCACGCCGTCGGGGAAGTTTGCACCGGTGTAGCCGCTCGGCACGCTGGCGCTATCGAAGTTCACCCCGGTGACGCTGCGCCCGAGGATCACACGCGGGCCTGGGTCGATGATCAGCGTGCTGCGGTCCGCCACCCCGGCGTTACGCAGCGGGTGGTTGGAGGCGTAGCCCTGCTCGCCCTCGTTGGTGGCGAACTCGTACCAGCTCGCCTTCTTGTTGGCGATGTGCGCGACCCAGCGGATGCTCTTGACGTTGGGCGAGTCGAGGGTGATCTCGGTCTCGACGCCGGTATCGTCATCGATGTGGTAGATGCGAAAACGGGCCGCTTGACGGCAGAGGCGGCCCTGGTCGTCGCGCAGGTCCTGCTCGGTGAAGTCGGTATCGTCTGGGTTGCTCGGCAGGCCGCGATAGCTCTCGGGGCCGATGTAGAACTTGCTCGGTGCGTTGCCGACGCGGGCAACGCCGATGGCGGGGTAGATTTTGTACGACATGGTCTCTCCTTGCGGCTCCTGCTTCACAGTCCAAGTTTTTCGGCCATCGGGCGCATCTCGCGCACCGCGACCAACGCCTCGTCCAACACCGTGAGCGACTCGCGCACGCGGGCGTTGGGCTGCGGGTGGGCCTTGGCCTCGGCCTCGATGATGGCGGCGATGGATAGCTCCAGCATGGCGAAGCCACTGTTATCCACGTAGCGCCACGCGGGGGCCGCGTTGGGGCCGACCGAGGCGTCGCCGCCACTAAACGCCGGGGTGTTCATCAGCGCACGGGCCAGCTTCGGCAGCACGCGGTGCATCATATTGAGCACCACGCCGAAGTAGGGGTCGGGCGCCTCGGCGGTGAAGGTCTGCTCCAGGGCACGCAGCATCACGCTGTAGTTGAGGTCGAAGGTGGCGGCCTGCGCGCTCGCCTGCGGGTTGCTGAACTCCTCCGGATTGGGGTTGGAGGTGATCGGCAGGGTCGGCGGGAAGGGGCTGCTCGACTGGGCGATGCTGCGGAACTTGATGAAGTGGCTCATCTCGTAGGGCGTGCCGAGGATCGGCCCATAGGTGCCGTCGGTGCGCTTGCCGTAGTGGTTGTAGCTGCCGTAGCTCTGGATCGGGATGAGCGGGCTGTCGAGCGGCACACTGCCCTCGCCCTGCTTGACGATCTCGGTGATGGCGCGGCAGCAGCTCTCCTTATCGGTCACCGGGATGACATTGCCGCCGAACTTGCCGAGGTAGATATCCTCGCGCTGGCGGCCACCCACCGTGCCCTGGTCGAACGGGTTGCCGTCGAAGCTGTATATGGCGTCCCACAGATAGTGGTAGAGCTGGGCGATGCTGTCGTAGTTACTCCCCTGCGGCGGCGCGTTGGCCGGGGCCGGGGTCTCGATGGCCGCAAAGACATTGCCGAACACCTCCGGCGAGGCGCGATAGAGCCCGACCGTGGGGGTGGTTTCGGGGTTGGCCCCCGGCAGCTTGCCGGGGTAGACCGGCGTGGCCGTACCGGTGAACTGCGGAACCCCACCGAGGCCGATGAGGATATTCGCCGCCTGGTTGACGTGGTACATCTCCTCCATCACCACACTGCGCAGGTGCTGATACGCCTCACTGGCGGTATCGGTGATCGAATAGAGCGCGGTGAGATAGGCGGGGATGGTGGTGAACTCCACCTGGACAGCGAGCTGCGCCGCCGCGCGTAGCGCCTCAATCGTGGCTTGGGTGTTGCCTGCTGAGGTGAACCCCCCACACAGGCTGATATCTGCCGACATACGACTCCTCCTTGGTACTTCATGAAATCCCATGGCGAAAGGCCATGGGGAAAGCTGCAAAACCTAGAGACGCGGCCACTATATACGCCAACCGAACCAGCTGTGTACCCAGGTCGATCGTGCTATGTCGGTAGCGCTATTTGTGGGCGTAAGGTGTTGTTATGTATGGGTAATGTGGTGGCGTAAGATATTCGCGTGGGGGTTGTGGCTGGATTGCTTGTGGGGATCGGAAATGGCTCACGGGGGTTGTAGGGAGAGAGGGGTGATAGCGGTGTGGTAAGAGTAGTTACGGGTGTGGTGTTGGTTGCATTGACCGTCGTTAAGAGTTTGATAGTGACGGTGTGGGGTGTGTGTTGGAGGCTGTCGGTTGGGGCTACAGGGAGGTAGGGCGGTATCAGCAGATCGGCACGATGGGATGGAATTTCGGTGACTACCTGTGCCGTGTGGGTGTAGGCCATGGCCTAGGGTCGGTGGTCCGATGGCGACGGTTATGTGTCGACTTGGGTGGCGATACTCCAGGACGGGCACGGTTGTGTGAGGGGGGCTGACGCGGAGCGCACGCGTAGGTCCGCGTGGACGTAGAGCCTCAACGAGGCAGCCGCAAGCACTTCGACCAGGCGTCAGATGACCTATGGTGGATGGCCTTATGGATCTGCTGGTGAAGATGAGTGATTGGGGAGTGAGCGTTAGGTGGAACTTGTGTATTATTGGTCGGTCGTGAGCTTGAGTGTGTGAGTTCTTTATAAACTTACTGAACACGAATGTTTGCGGCGACGTAAACGGTGTCAATTCCTATATTTAGGCATTAATGGTTAGATACATGTATTCCTAGAACTAGGCGTGCATATATCTGGATTTTATCGATGGAGCATGCTTTTAGATGGCCATTAGTAATTATCGAAGATTTTTAGAAGAGCAACAAATGCTATATCAGACCATACTTCGAAAAATGGACCCAAATAATGTTGGTCTTAATGTAGTGTGCCCAACGTGCGGCACTGAAAGTTGGATTCTTTTGCCACAAGAAAACTCCTATTTCCGAGAAGAATTGCAAATTTGCTGTCCGGCAGCATGTGGCCACTATTCTTCGATTAAGAATTTTTCACCTCTTGCTTCACCAGCAAATCGTGCTTTCGACCAAGAGTTCATTTGCCCTAGAGACAACACAGAATTTAAGACCTATGGAGCTATTAATCGATGTCCTGTATGTGCTATTGAAAACCCAAGAGAGGTAATGAATACTTGCGCAGACAGAGTGCTCGCTTCAACTTCAATTCAATCTGATGACCTGTCCGAGATGTTGGGTTCATTGGTAAGCACATTTGATGGGGTTATGCGTCAATGCAATATAATCGCTATTCAAAATGCAGCCTCTCTTCACAGCAGCCACCCGCGCGTTAGATCTTTCCAAGATGTAGCTACAGCTCAACAAACATTAGCCTCTTTGCTTGATATTTCAAAATATGTACTAAGCTGGCCTCAATTCCTTGAGACTTTTCAAAAGAGGCATGCGCTTAGTCACAATCTTGGTGTTATAGATCATAAATATGTTGATAAAACAGGTGTGTCAACATCGCAAGTTGGAAAGAAGGTTCAGCTATCAAAGCAAGAAATCGACCAATTTGCCAATGATTGCAAGGGAATAGTGCGAGGGTACTTTGCCCACTTTCTATCATGACATTAACTTAACAATTTCACCTGCCGACGTTTTTTTCGTTGTGCCATTTGTGCCCAACTAGCACAAAAGCCTAGAATCTAACAACGCGGCAGAACAAGGCGTTAAGTCCTAAAACGGAGATCGTTTGACGATGCTTTGGATTCCAGAATCGGCTGACATTGTTTCTATTCACGAAAGCCTTGTTTTTCTGTTCGATCACGATGGTGATCCCATCTCTCCTGCTGGAGTGAAATCAGAAATCATGCTGGAATCAGCATGCATGAGGCCCCGAACCGGCATGGGGAATGTTGAAAAATATTCAACGTTGGAAGAAAAGGCAGCGGCACTATTTCATTCACTTGTAAAAAATCATGCGTTTCACAACGGCAATAAGCGAACTGCTTTGGTTACGTTGCTTACGGTGCTCTTTCGAAACGACCGGCTCCTGAGCTTTGAACTGAGTGATGATGAAATTTACAACATGGTGTTGGCTGTAGCTGCTGATGGGTTCCCAACACAGGATCATGGCATGGACGCCGATGGCGTAGTTCGTGAAATTACGGGCTGGGTTCGTCAGCGCATCCAACCTCGTCAGATGCGGCCGAGTGCGATGAAGGCCCAGGAATTCCTTTCTAAATGTGAGCAAGCGGGAGCAAACACCAAGGTCTCGGGGGCATCTTATGTTGTCTCTTACGGCGCGCGCAGCATTCGTTTCAGCCGAAGCACGAAGTCTCTCGATGGCACGGTTGTCCGTCAATATTTGAAGCGTCTTCGTTTAACCGAAACGGCAACCGGAGTTACGGTTGATGAATTTCAAGCTGGCGCTGGTGAGGAGCAGGATCAAATACATCGATTCATATCCGTACTCCGCAGGTTGGCTTTAACGTGAGAATTCTCGCTCCCACGCTCCGCGTGGGAGTGTGTACCGTGCTCAACGAGCGCACGTACTCTGTTCGAGTCCAGTCTGCATTCCCACGCAGAGCGTGGGAACGAGGGGGAGCCTGGGCGTTCGTTTAGGAGTTAAACCGATGGAACTCTCCAATCTTCGAAATGCCGTTGAATCTCACGCCGGATCATTTCGGTGTGTACGAATCCACAAAGAATCCCTCTCCAAGGTTGTGGCATTTCGTCATGACGTTGAGCAACCGGACATAAATGTTGGAGTCCCAGAAGTCGGAAAGCTTCAAGACTTCTATACAACGTTCGGGTCTCTGACACTCTATCTCGATGATGTGAGTGGCGATGCCGCCGTTTATATAGCACGGCGCGACCAATGGGATGAGCTGGAGCAAGAGTTCCGGGCCTGGTTGGATGGTTTGAGTTCAGAAGAAATTGCAGAATTTGTACCTGAATGGACTCAGCAGTGTGTTGTCGTTGGTGAGGTGCCCAGCTCCGGTAACTACTTCATGGTTCCGCTAGCTGGCTCAGAGGCTGGCTGCATCTATGAGTTTGAGCACGATGGCTTTGAGTTCATCCGTCACGCTTCTGATATTGAGTCATTTGTGTTTGGCTTATTAGATCCTGATTCGGCGAAACTTACCGAAATGGCATCGCATATGAGCTTCGTTGAACAGGAGAACTGGTCGGAGCAGTGGTGGATTCAGGAGATGCGAGACAACAGAGGTAATGTTGTTTCTACGTAGCTGTAATCCGCACTGTGTGATTTGACCTTATCTATGGCTTGCCGCTCTGGTAGCTCTCTTACCCTTGATGTCTTGGGGTAATGCCTGTGAATAATTACAGACAAGAAAATTTCGCTGCACTGGGGTTGGATGCGCGGTGGCTAGATCAAGAGCATGCCAAACACGCAAATGAATACTCTGATAGATATTCCAGCCCAACTCGATATGGCCTCAACGATGCTACTGTGGACTCTATTGAGTATCACAAAGTAGCGAGTAGCTCTGTGTCTGATGCGTGGTTAAAAAGCAAGATCGAAAACATAGGCACGGTACAAATAGTCTTTGGCAAAAGCGAAGTATGCGTGCTGAGAACAGGTGAGTTTTTAGATAATTGGGAGTCTATCTTCATGCCTGGTCGAGACGATGCAATCGTATTGCATAATTTGAATCGAACCATATTGTTCTATTGCCATGAGCATGAGTTTGAATATGGTGTCAGAAAGCGATAGGCATAGCCATTCATTCTGGCCAACTCCTCATCGCTACTCGACTTCTTTCGGGTGGATTGATTGTTGCTATTCGGTCTGTGGACGTTGTGAGATCGCGTAGTCGTCGGACGCTGACAATTACAAAGGTCACATCTCGCAAACTGATTAAGACGGTACTAAGCGAGCCTGCACTGCCTCATCTATCCACACTCCCCCGCCTCTCCACATACCACCGCCACCCATTCTCATAGAGCACACGGCGTGCCCCTGCCTCCCCTAGCGTCTCGATCACCTGGATTAAGTCCTCGTCTGTGTAGGGGCGTGGTGCGCGGGTGGAGGGGAGGTCGGTGCCAAACATCAGCGCCTCGGGGTTCACGCTGTGGATCGCCTTGAGGGTGGCGGGGATGTCGAGGTCGCCACGGGCGAAGCCGCAGGCTTTGACGCGGGCGCCCTGTTCCACCAGTCGCAGCAGGTCGGGAAGCCCGGCACGGGAGAGGCCGAGGTGGTCGATGCTGTAGGCGGGCAGTCGCGCCAGGCGCGGGCCGAGGTCGGCGAGCAGGGTGGCGTCCACATAGAAC
Organism: Gammaproteobacteria bacterium; assembly: GCA_003252455.1. Taxonomy (GTDB): domain Bacteria; phylum Pseudomonadota; class Gammaproteobacteria; order Thiohalomonadales; family Thiohalomonadaceae; genus SZUA-467. The sequence continues at coordinate 39,094 of QKED01000057.1, read as the reverse complement.
TCGACGTGCCAGGCGGCCAGCTCATAGACGCGCGCGGCCATGCGTTCGAGCTGGTCGAGCCCTTCGGAGCCGCCGCGTTTGAGGTTGAAGCGCAGGGCGCGCACACCGCAGGCGTTGAGGTCGAGGATCTCGGCGTCGCTCACATCCTGTGGGAGTTGGGTGACGCCGACGAAGCCGGGGCCGAGGGTGGCGAGGGCGTCGCGCAGGTAGCCTTGGTCGAAGGCCTGGAAGGAGCCGGAGACGATGGCGCCGCCTTTGAGGTCGTAGGCCGCTAGGCGGGCGCGGTAGTCGACGGCGGTGAACGAGGGCGGCAGGTAGCCCTCGTTGGGGGTCAGCGGGTGGGCGGGGTTGATGATGTGCAGGTGGGCGTCGAAGAGGGGGTAGGCGTTCAGCATGGCGTGGCTCCTGGCGGGTCGGGGCTATGATGCTTGGAGATTGGGGGGTAGTCGAACACTGATCACCATCACTGCTGGAAGTGGCTTTTGCCCTTCGCCTGGCTAGCTGTAACGCATGGCCACCGACGGGGTCTGGTGGTGCAGCTAGGCTCGGCCGGGTGCGCAACACTCGTATGGCTAGCAGGTTAAGCCCACTGCGTGACACAGAGTCGACGTGCGTGGGTGAGCCTTTCGGGGTGATGAGGTAACTCACGCGACTCGCCAAAAATAGCAACCAGTCAGTGATGGCTGAGGCTAAGAGTCTACGCCAGACGCTGGTGGTGGGCCCTGGTGCTCACCTACAAAGGCCAGCTCCTCTTTGGTCAAGGCGACGCGGTGAACAGCTCTACCTCAGCGCATGCAGCGAACGGAGTGAGTTGTGGAAGACTCTGGGAGAGCCCGCATACAAAGTGGCCGACCTCAGTGACGGCGACCACTTCGGCGAGATCGGCCTGTAGGAGCAGTGTCGCCGCACCGCCACGATTGAGACGCGTACCTTCAGCCCCCGCCACACTCTATATGGGAGCGGTTTTGCGTCTAATCGTGGCGAAGCATCTGATGCGTGGGCACGTGCTGGAAGGGTCAGAGGCGATAAGGGAGGAGCAGGAGGGTGGGGTCACGTGAGAGGGGCGTGTAAAGATCTGCACGTCGTGCGGGCGGATGCTTTCGCTGTGAGTCGATGCCGTAAACAGCGCTGCTGCCCGCAGGGAGAAAGTTCAAACAAGTCTCGCCAGGCAGCGCGAGTGGCATAACACCGCAACCTTGGTGCGATGCCTTGAGGCGACGTGTCTAGGCCTGATCGTGGTGATATGGGCCTGACCCTGACCGCACCCTAGTCGTGGGGGCTTTTGCCGCGACGGCGCGCGGCACCGAGCAGCCCCAGTACGCCCAAGAGCGAGATGAGCGGGGCCTGGGGTTCGGGGACAGCGCTGAAGCGGATGGCGTTGATCGGCAGGAAGCCGGAGGGATTACTACTCGTCAGGGAGATAGAAACCGTGCTGGCGGTGGCGGTGAAGTCGAGCATGCTGATGCCGAACGAGCCGTCGGTCTGTGCACCGTAGAGATTGGTGATAGTGCCCGCGCTGGAGCCCAGCAAGAAGCCCCCTGAGCTGACCGATGGGGTCACGCTACCTGCGCCAGCGGCGAACCCTGCGTTGAGGGTGTAGGAGTCGTTGTGCCAGGCCTCCAACAGGTACTTCCCGCCCACAGTCAGCCCAGTAAAGGTGATGTTCGCCACGCCATCTCGGGTGGCGATGAAATCCTCCACCAAGTCGTCGAACGAGGTCCCTGTGACCTGCGCACGCTGATGGAAGGTAATACCACCGCGGGACTCCCAGCCATCACTGTCGTCATCGATGGTCGCACCGATGCCGTTGGCGATGCCCTCGCTGGTGAGGGCGATATCGATGGCCCCGACGACAGGGCCATCGGCAAGCAACTGAGAGTCCCAGACCGCCTGCGTCTGCTCCTCGGCCTGCGCGCTGAGATTCTCGAAATCTACCTGAATCAGGGCCGAGTGGGCGCTGGAGGTGAAGAGTAGTAGCGGGCTGGCGACAAGCGCAGCAAAGGGGAAGCGTGGCATCGCGGAGTGTTCCTTATAGTGCAAGGCGCGCTGGTCGCGCTTAGTTTTGTTACCCCACCTTGGCTCCCGCATCCGTGGGTGTAGAACGGGCGGGGCAGGCCTGATGGCGCGATCCCCGGTTGCGAGGGCGGCACCGCGAAGGAGTTTAAGTGACGCAGGGGAACAGATTCAACTGATTGATTTATCAATCCTATTGGTAAAGAGGCGGCTGCCTACGTGAGGCTATTGCATGGAGCGAGTGAGGGCATGACAAGCCCACTGCCTGACGTCGAACAGGGGTGCTTGGGTGTCCTTGATGGAGCGTCCTCACGCACTTCGATGAACGCTATAGCAATGGTTTGGCTGAGGGGATCAATTCCCTGTTGCAGGCAGCAAAGACCCGAGCAAGGGGCTTTCGTAGGGCAGAGAACTATATCGTCATCGCCTACCTGATCGCAGGGAAGTTGAAGCACCTACAGGCATCACCCTTTGCTACAACATCTTGTGCTCATGCCGTTTAACGAGCGCTCTGGTTTGCCCACTCGATCCGCGAAAGACCCCACTTTTGCCTGAGCCTCGTGCGGCATTGATGATCAGTAATCGCTCAGTCGCATTTTGGCGGTGCTGAGTATTTCTGATCTTGGTATGAAATATGCTAAAAGTTTTCATCGTCTTGTGCACACTCACGTCCAACAAGACGATAAACTATTTCACTTTTTGTGTTCATTGATATTCATCCGTGATTTGGTATAAGGTAAAGATAATCTTTGCTTAAAATTTTCTAATGTGGTTATTTCTTGCGTGATGAGTGTTAGCGGCGTGTGTAAACAAGCCAGAGTTTATGAGTTTTATTGTGCGAGAATGTATTCTCAAGCAATGGCATCCAGCCCCTTCTTCTCCGCCAAACTCAACATCTTGAGCGCAGCCCCTGTCGGTTTGCTCTCACCCCGCTCCCACTTCTTCACCAGCTTGTCACTCACGTTCAGGTACTTGGCGAAGACAGGTTGTGAGAGGTGATACGAAAGCCTGAGGTGCTTGACCCGCTCTGGGGTAAAGTCGACTACGGTGGTCAGACAGAGGGCATCGAATTTCCGCATGGTGGTTTTATCGATGGCCTTGGCCTTGTGTAGGCCCTTGGCGGTCTTGTGTACGGTTTCGAGGATGTCACTCATCGGGGTCACCTATCTTGATCAGTTCACCTTGCTCTAGCAGGTCGAGAAGGATGTCATCAGGTAGTGCAAGAAGCTCCTTCGCCAGTTCGTCCAGTGCCAGCCGTTCGCGGTTGGTGATGTTGCTGCGCTGATTTTTCTTGAAGACGTAGAGAAAGAAGTATCTCTCTCCAATCACAGCACCAACGATGGTTCGGAAGCCACCACGCTTTCCTTGGCCGCTGGCGGCGATGCGCTTCTTGAACAGGCGGTCGCTTAGTCGTGCGTCGATTAAACCATCGGTCATCTCGTTAACGGCGGCCTGTAGGACCTCGTCGGTGAGGTCGCTCTTCTTGATCAGTGATTGGAACGTCTTGGTCTTGTAGAGCAAAAGTGTACCCTCCTTGGGTATGAATTCAAGCTCGAACTCTCCGTCTTCGAACGATCAGATCTGTTATCGGCCTAGTCGCGGTGAAGGTACTCCCGTCACTCCGGCATATTCGGCGGATCCAAATCCGGATGCGCTGGGCTATGCTCCTCCACCGCCAACCTCCGCTGCATCTCCTCCAAGCGCATCCCATGCCGCTCACCATATAGCCTGAACGCAGGCCACTCATTGGCTTCGGGGTGCTTCTCGGCCACCGCAGCGGAAAACTCCAACGCCAACTCATGCGCATGGATCGCCAGCATCACCACCTCGGCGGGACTCATCTGGTAGTGGGCTTGGTAGAGCTGGGCGTGGAGGGCGCTCTGGGCGGACCAGAGGCACTCCCAGGGGGCGGGGTGGGGTTCGACTTGGACGGAGGCAGCTTGTTGTAGGGCGACTTGGTCGGCGTCGATGGCGCAGACGATCTCGCGCAGCAGGGCCGCTGCCAGCGGGTTGTGGTGCGCCTCCAGGCTCTCGGCGAGGTCGGCGAAGGCGTGTTCGCGCTCCTCTTCCAGGGCTAGGGCTTGGGCGACGAAGGCGCGCTCGTCGAGGATCGGGGTGATGGCGTCGCTCATGCCAGGAAGGCCTCTTCGATGGTGGTGAGGGCGCCGTGTTCGACGACGGGCGGACGCCAGACGGGCAGCTCTTCGCGGTGCAGGATGCCGGTGCCCATGCCGTCATCGGCCAGCACGCGTTCGGCGGCGCTGCGGATGTCGTGGGTTGGTTCGTCGGGCCAGGGGTGGACCTGCTCTTTCCAGCCCATCTGTTCGGGGCGGAAGGTGCGGCAGGGGCTGAGGATGTGGATGAAGGCGAAGCCGGGGTATTGGATGCCCTCGACGATGAGTCGGGTCAGTTCGGTGGGGTCTCCGGCAAAGCCGCGGGCGACGAATCCGGCACCGGCGGCCAGCGCGATGTCGGCGGGGCGAAAGCGCGGGATGCCGGTGCCGTGGGGGGTGAGTTTGCTGCGCGTCCAGTCGGGGGCGGTGGTGGGGGAGGCCTGGCCCTTGGTCATGCCGTAGACCTCGTTGTCCATCACCAGGTAGGTGATGTCCATGTTGCGCCGACAGGCGTGCAGGAAGTGGTTGCCGCCGATGGAGAAGCCGTCGCCGTCGCCCCCGGCGGCGATTACCGTCAGATCTGGCCTGGCCGCCTTGAGGCCGGTGGCCAACGGCAGGGCACGACCGTGGATGCCGTGGAAACCGTAGCCGCTCAGGTAGGCGGGCAGGCGCGAGGAGCAGCCGATGCCGGAGATGATGGCGGTCTGCTCGGGCGGCACCTGGAGGTAGGCGAAGGCCTTGGTCAGGGCGGCGATGATGGCGAAGTCGCCGCAGCCGGGGCACCAGACGGGGGCGGTGGCGGACTTGTAGTCCTTGGCGCGGTACTTCTTCTCGGTGGCTTCACTCATGGCTCTCCTCCAGGGCGCGCAGCAGGGCGCCGGGGCGTAGCGGCAGGGGACCGGGGCGGGCGATGGAGCGGGCGCCGGAGGGCAGCGCCCCCTCGCCGCGCAGGTAGCGGAAGAGCTGGCCGCCCTGGTTCTGTTCGATGACGACGACCTCGATCGCGCCGTCGAGGGCGCGTTGCAGTTCGGCGATGGGCAGCGGCATCAGCAGGCGCAGGGCGACGGTGCGCACGGTACGCCCCTGGGCGCGCAGCCGCTCGGCGCTCTCGCGCACTACTCCGGCGAGGGAGCCGAAGCAGAGCAGCACCAGCTCGCCGTGGCCGTGCACCTCGCCCCACAGCGGGCCGTAGTCGAACTGGGCGAGCTTGCGCAGGCGCTTGGCCATCTGTGCGGTGTGGTCGCTGGCGGCGCTCGACGGGGTGCCGCTCTCGGTGTGCTCCAGGCCGTCGGCGACGTAGGCGTGGCCGGGTGTGCCGGGGTTGGCGCAGGGGGAGACGCCGTCGTCGGTGAGGGCGTAGCGCCTGTAGCCTTCGCCCTCGCTGGCGACGCTGCGCGGGTAGCTGGGGGCCTCGGCGGGGGCGTCGCAGAGGGCGCGGGATTGGCCGAGGGATTGGTCGCTCAGGACGATGGCCACCGTCTGTAGCCGCTCGGCGAGGCCCGCCGCCCAGGCGGTGGTGGTGGTGCAGTCGGGGATAGAGAGCGGTGCCAGCAGTAGGTGCGGGGCGTCGCCGTGGGGGCCGTAGAGGCAGGCGTTCAGGTCCGACTGCTCGGACTTGGTGGGGATGCCGGTGGAGGGGCCGCCGCGGTTGACGTTGACCAGCAGCAGCGGCGTCTCGCTGGTGATGGCCAGGCCAATCCCCTCCTGCATCAGGCTGAGACCGGGGCCGGAGGTGGCGGTCATCGCCGGGGTGCCGCCGAAGCTGGCGCCGATGGTCATGTTGATCGCCGCCAGCTCGTCTTCGGCCTGAATGAGGCTACCGCCGAGGCGCTCGATGCGCGGGGTGAGCCATTCGAGGATCTCACTGGCCGGGGTAATGGGGTAGGCGGCGGCGAAGCGCACCCCGGCGCGCAGGGCGCCGAGGCCGCACGCCTCGTTGCCGCTGATGTTCCAGCGCGCCCCCTCGGCACTCTCACCCAGCGAGGCGAGTTGCCCCTGGGCGGTGACGCTCTCGCGCCCCAGGGCGAGGGCGGCGAGGGCATCATTCACCACCTTCTCGCCCTTCTTATCCAGCGCCTTGTGCGTGGCCGCCTCCAGTGCGCTCTGCGGCAGGCCGAGCAGGCTCCCGGCGATGCCGACGGCGAGCATGTTGACGCGGCCCCCTTCAAGGCCCGCGGCGAGCGCCTCCAGAGGTAGCTCCAACTGACGCGGCTCGGCGGCGAGCAGGGCTGCGGGGGGCGGGCCCGCCTTGGGGTCGCAGACCAGTAGTGAGTCGGCAGAGAGCGGCAGCTCGTCGGCGAAGCGCCCGGTGTTGAGCCAGTCCAGAGCGATGAGCAGGTCGAGGCGGTCGTCGAGGCAGTCGACCGGGGCGCTGGCGATGCGCAGCAGGGCGGCGGCCTCGCCGCCACGGATCTGCGGGCCGACCGAGCGGCTCATGTAGGCGTAGCGCCCGGCGTGGGCGGCGGCGTCGAGCAGGATCAACCCTGCGGTGATGGCCCCTTTGCCCCCGGCGCCGGTGATGGCCAGGGAGAGGGAGGTGGCGGGCGAAGACATGCAAAACCCCCGTGTGGATGGTGCCTTGGATGGTCGACCATCGTCGCACGGGGGTCAAGGGAGGGGGTTTATTCCCGCTCGATCTGGCCGCCCTTGATGATGATGCGGTTGTCGGCGCTGGTCACCTCCACCTCGCCGATGCCCTCGATCTCCAGCTTGCACTCGCTGCAGATGCTGGAGCGGGTGGTGTTGCTGCTGATGGAGGTGCTGGTGGTGCCGCCGTTGTAGATCTTCAGGTCGTAGCTACGGCTGTCGCGGTTACTCAGTTCGGCGGCCTGTGCGGTGACGGCACAGGCGCCGAGCAGGAGGATGGGCAGGATACGCATGGTCTCTCTCCTTGGCTGGGGGGATTAGTCTTCGGCCTTGCACGATTTACGGCAGTTGACCTCTTTGGCCTGCTCGATGCAGGCGTTGTACTCCTGGCGCGCACGGGTGACGCACTTGAGCTGATCGGCACTTACCTTGGCCGGGCAAAGTGCCTCGTCGAAGGCCGCCTTGCACGCCTGTTTCGCCTCCTGCTTGCTCTCTTTGCACTCCAACTTGCAGGCCTTTTTGTCGCTACAGGCACCGCTACAGGTGTCGAACTTGGCCGCGCAGTCGGCGGTGGTGGCGCCCGTCTGGGTCAGGCAGGCGGCGTATTTGGCCGCACAGCCGCAGGCCGCCTGGGCCTGGGGTGCGAGCAACAGGGTGGCGAGCAGGAGCAGCAGGGTCAGGGGGAGGTGGGCGAGTCGCATTGTGTTCTCCGTGTCGGTGGGCGGGGTGCGGAGAACATACGGCGTGGCGGGTGACCCCCACCAGCACCCATTGGTACTAACACTTGTGGGTGAGTGCTAAGGGTGGGCCGGGCTGCGTAGGGTGAGGAGGTAGAACTCGCCGGGGCGCCAGAGGCGCATCGGCACGCCCCAACTGCCGGCGCCCCGCCCTACCAGCAGCTGCATCTCGCCCACCTGATAGTGGCCACAAAACCAGGGGTAGGCGAGGCGCACCAGGTCGCCGAAGGGCCACACTTGGCCACAGTGGGTGTGGCCGCTGAGCATCAGCGCGACGCCGCTCGCGGCCGCCTCCTCGACCCCCAGCGGCGAGTGCGAGAGGAGCAGGGTGGTGCCGTCGCGTGGCTGTGCGAGCAGCGGCCCGAGCGGGTCTTGGGGGGGCTGGCTACGGCGCGCCACGCTGAGGTCGTTGACGCCGCTGAGCCAGAAGCGGGGGGCCAGCTGTAGGCTGCGGTTGTGCAGCCAGATCACCCCGGCGAGGCGGCTGCGTGCCACCCCCACCGCGTTGTCGCCGTAGTACTCGTGATTGCCGGTGACGGCGAAGGTGCCGAGGCGTGGACGCAGGCGGGCGAAATCCTGCCAGAGCGGCTCCTGCAACTGCTCCGAGCCCTCGAACAGGTCGCCCCCGAGCAGTACCAGGTCGGGGTCGAGGTCACACACGCGCGTCACCAGCGCCCGCCACCAGGCGGCATCCTGCACACTGCCCAGGTGCAGGTCACTCATGAACAGCACGCGCGTGCCGTCCAGCGCCAGGGGTAGCCCGACCAGGGTCAGCTCCTCCTCGACCAGCTGCGGCGCCCGCAACCCCTGGGCCAGGGCGAGCAGTGCCAGGACGACACCGGCGAGCAGGGCGGTGGCGCGCAGCGGCTTGAGCCAGCGCCGACCCCACAGGCCGAAGCCGGTGGCCAGGTCCACCGCCAACAGGGTGACGTTGGTGAGAAACAGCGTGACGAGCCAGCCGACGGTGATCTGCTCGAACAGGGCGTCGCGCCCGGGCGCGGAGTCGTGGCCGTGGAAGGCGAATAGGGCGACGAGCGACCAGGCGAGCAGGGCGGGTAGGGCGAGGTGGCGACGCACCAGGGTGAAACCGGAGAGGCGCCAGAAGGGGTAGCCGTGCAGCAACATCCCGGTGATAAGCAGGAGCAGAACGAACATGCGGGCTTAAGGGGCGGTGTGGGCGATGAAGCGGGCGGTGAACTCGCGCGGCGGCAGCGGCTGGCTGATGAGGTAGCCTTGGATCAGGTCGCAGCCCAGCTCGCGCAGGTAGTCGAGCTGCTCCTGGCGCTCTACCCCCTCGGCCACCACGGTCAGGTCGAAGCTCTCGGCCAGGGCGATGATCGCCTGCACCAGGGCGGCATCGCCGCTGGTGGGACTCAGCTCGGTGACGAAGGATTTGTCGATCTTCAGGCTGTCGAAGGGGAAGCGGCGCAGGTAGCTCAAGGAGGAGTAGCCGGTGCCGAAGTCGTCGATGGAGAGGCTCACGCCGAGCGCCTTGAAGCTCTCCAGCCAGCGAATGTTCTCCTCGCTCTGCTCCAGCAGCATGCCTTCGGTCAGCTCCAGATTGACCAGGCTCGCCCCCTCGCCGCTGCGCGTGAGCAGCTCGGCCAGACGCGCGCCGTCGAGCCCCTGGCGGCGCTGTTGGGTGGAGAGGTTGACCGAGATGCGCAGATGCTGGTCATAGGCCTGCTGCCAGTGGCTCGCCTGACGACACGCCTGCTCCAGCACCCACTCGCCGATGACGCCGATCATCCCCGACTCCTCGGCCAGGGGGATGAACTCGCCGGGCATCAGTAGGCCGTTCTCCGGGTGGTGCCAGCGCAGCAGCGCCTCGGCGCCGTGCAGGCCGAGGTCGTCGGCACGCACGATGGGCTGGTACCACACCTCCAGCTCGTTGCGCTCCAGGGCGCGGTGCAGGTCCGCCTCCAGGCGGTTGCGGCGCAGCGCCTGCTGGTTCATCGATTCGGTGTAGAAGTGGTAGCGGTTGCGCCCCTCTTGCTTGGCCTGATACATGGCCAGGTCGGCGTTGCGCAGCATGCCGCCGGCATCGTCGGCGTCGCCCGGGTAGACGGCGATACCGAGGGTGGCACCGATGAAGATCTCGTTCCCGGCGATCTCGAACGGTTCGGAGAGGCGCTGGATGATCTTCTCCGCCACTAGCGCCACCGCCGCGTCGCCGCTCACGTCTTGCAGGATCACGGTGAACTCGTCACCACCCAGGCGCGCCACGGTGTCGCTCTCGCGCACCGTCTCGCGCAGGCGGGTAGAGACCTGCACCAGCAGCTGGTCGCCCACTGGGTGGCCGAAGGTGTCATTGACCGCCTTGAAGCGGTCGAGGTCGACGAACAGCAGGGCGCAGATCCAGTGCTCGCGCCGACTGCCCGCCAGCGCCTGCTCCAGGCGGTCGCCGAACAGGGTGCGGTTGGGCAGGTGGGTGAGGGGGTCGAAGTTGGCCTGCCAGAGGATCTTCTCCTCGTCCTCCTTGCGCTTGGTGATGTCGCTGAAGACCGCCACGTGGTGGCGCACCTGCCCCTCGCCGTCGCGCACCGAGGCGACCGAGAGCCACTCGGGGAAGAGCTCACCGTTCTTGCGCCGGTTCCAGATCTCACCCTCCCAGCGCTGCCCCGCCTCCAGGTTCTGCCACATCTCGCTGTAGAAGCCCTCGTCCTGGCGCCCGGATTTGAGCAGGCTGGGGTGGTGGCCGATCACCTCCTCCGCCGCGTAGCCGGTGATGCGGGTGAAGGCGGGGTTGACGGTGATGATGCGGTTGCCCGCGTCGGTGACCATGATCCCCTCGCTGGAGGTCTCGAACACCACGGCGGCGAGGTGCAGCTCCTCCTCGGCGCGCTTGCGTTCGGTGATGTCCTCCTTCACCGCCAGGTAGTGGGTGATCTGGCCGTGGGCGTCGCGGATCGCGGAGATGGAGGCGGACTCCCAGAACAGTTCGCCGTTCTTGCGCCGATTGTGGAACTGGCCGCGCCACTCCCCCTCGTGGGTCAGTGCCTGCCACATCTGGCGAAACTGATCGCGTGGGGTGTCGCCGCTCTGCAGCACACGCGGGTTGCGCCCGAGTACCTCCTCCTCGGCGTAGCCGGTCACCTCGGTGAACTTCTCGTTGACGTACTCGATGCGCCCGTCGGTGTCGGTGATCATCACCGATACCGGGCTCTGCTCCACGGCGCGCGAGAGTTTGCGCAGCTCGGTCTCCACGTCGAGGCGGGCGGTGATGTCGCTCATCACCGTCACCCGGCCCCCCTCGGTGGTGGAGTAGTTGCTCACCTGAAAGGTGCGTCCGTCGCGCAACTGGTCGAGCAGGGGGTGGCCGTCACGGCGCAGGTGCAGCTCGATCCACGCCTCGGGGGAGATGTCGGGGCGGTAGAGGCCGCTGTGTAGGTCGCGGTCGAGCAGTTCGCGGTAGCGGATCCCCTCTGGCGGGAAGTGGAGGCTGTCGGGGTAGACCTGGGTGAAGTTGCTGTTCCACAGCAGCAGGCGGTCGTGGGCGTCGTAGAGGGCGAAGCCCTCGCCGATGCTCTCGATGGCGTCGCTCAGCTGCTCCCAGGTCTGCTCGATGCCCTGGCGCGCCTTCTGCAGGCTGCGCAGGGTGAGCGCCAGGCCGATGAACAGTAGCAGGGTGACCACCAGCAGGATGGTGGCCAGGCGCTGTGAGTTGCGCGTGGTTCCGGCGTGGTGGCCGAGGTAGGCCTCGGTGAGGCGGTCGATGGTGTCGCCGGTGTTGAGGCTGAGGTAGCTGTTGAGTGCCTTGATCAGGTCGTCGCGCTGGCGCAGTGCGGTGCGCGAGTGGCGCAGGATGTCGTCGAGGCTCTGGCGCTCCGCCTCCTCCCACTGGCCGAGGCGCAGGGTGGTGATGCGCTCTTCGATGCGCGTATGCACCTCCTCGTCGTGGAACAGGCTGTAGCTGAACAGCTCGGCCACCAGGGCCATGAGGGATTGGCCGCGTGGGTCGCCCAGACCATCGGAGAAGTCGATGGCGGCGTAGGGCAGGTCGCGCAGAGAGGTGCCGGAGAGGGCGGCGAGGGACTTGAAGCGCTCCAGTTGGTCGAGCTTGGTGGAGCTGCTCTCCAGGTAGCGCTGGGCGGCGAGGGCGAAGCTCGGACCGTAGCTGTCGAGCAGCTCGTCGTGCAGGGTGCGGTTGAGTTGGATGATCTCGTCGCGGGTGGTGACGATCTGGTCGAAGTGGTTGAGGCGGTAGGCGTAGAGCAGCAGCACCTGTTCGTCGAGGCCGCTGTTGAGCTGGTTGAGTCGCGAGAGTACCGCCATGGTGGCGTTGTGCTCGGAGAGCACGTCGGCGCGGTAGTACATGTAGAAGACGCCCAGGGAGAGGACGAAGGCCATCAACAGGTAGTAGATACGCGGTAGGTGGTGCTGGACGGCCATCAATCCCCCCCGTAGAGCGTCTGCCCGACCAGGGAGCCGATGAATTCGATGATCAGCGCCACCTCGTCCGCATCCAGGTCGCGACCGAGCTGGTAGCGCGCCATGTTGCGCACGGCGCTGTCCAGGTCGGGCTGGCTACCGTCGTGGAAGTAGGGCGGGGTGAGGCTGGCCAGGCGCAGGGAGGGGACCTTGAAGGTGTGCAGGTCGCGTGGGTCACCGGTGACGTTGTAGCGGCCGAGGTCGGCGTTGCTCGGGTTGCCGCGCTCGGCAAAGTAGTCGCGCATCACCCCCATGGGTTGGAACAGGTTGCCGCCGACGTTGCGCCCCTGGTGGCAGTTGCTGCAGCCGTAGGATTTGAACAGCCGGTAACCCTGTAGCACACGCTGGTCCACGGCGTCCCAGTTGCCGCGTAGGTAGCGGTCGAAGGGGGCGTTGGTGGTGATCAGGCTGCGCTCGAACTCGGCGATGGCGTGCGCCACGCTGGTGGCGCTGAGCCCCTCCTTGGGGTAGTAGCGGGCGAAGTCACGGCGGTAGTCGGGGTCGGCGGCGAGGCGTGGCAGCAGTTGCTCCCAGTTGCTGTCCATCTCCACCGGGTTGTGGATCGGCTCGCCCACCTGCCCCTCCAGGCTCTTGCTACGGCCATCCCAGAACTGCACGAAGTTGTAGGCGCTGTTGTAGACCGTGGGGGCGTTGAGCGGCCCCTGGCGCCCGTCGATCCCCACCGAGACGGGGCGCTGGTCGACGCCGCCCCGGGCCAGGTCGTGACAGAAGGCGCAACTGATACTCGCGTCGCGCGACAGGCGTGGGTCGTGGAACAGGCGTCGGCCGAGTTCGATGCGAGCGGGGTCGAGGGTCGGGTCGGTGATGAGCGGGGAGATCGGTTCGTCGGTCAGGTGCGGGCCGGCCACGGCGATGCCGAGCAGCAGCAGAAGGGGGAGCGGGAGCAGCGCACGCATGACCGGATCGGGGCTAATGGCTCACGGGGCGGATCTCCTGGACCAGCACCCAGGGGGCGACCACCACCGCCCAGAACTCGGCCTGACACTCGGACCAGGCGCGTGCCTCGTCGTCGCTGGCCGGGGCCACCAGGGCGCGCGTCAGCAGACGCTCCACCTGGGGACGGTCATCGCTGGCGAAGGCGTAGGCCACCTCGACCAGGTCCTGCCCTTGGGCCACGCGGATCAGCGCGCCGTGGGCGAAGTGCCGCTGCAGCTCGCCCCAGCCGATGCGGGCGGTCTCACTGTTGAGTTTGGCGAACAGCGCCTCGTCGCGCGGCAGCATCATCGGCTCGAATCCCTCTACTTAGCCTCGTATCAGTGGGCGATTGTACCCGCTTGGGCTCTATCAGGGGGAGGGGCGCGACGCGGGCACGCCCTTGCCACGGGGGCTATCGGGGGGAAACAATGTAAAAGATCCTGTCGCCAGCGGACCCGAACCATGCCCCACGTCGTGCGTCTCCTCGGATGGCTCTGCCTCCTGCTCCCCCCCGTGCTGCCCGCCATGGAGCTGCGTATCTCGCAGGAGGGCAAAGAGAATAGCGGTGAGTATCAGGTGGTCGGGCGGGTCGAGGTGTTCGAGGTCGCCACGCTCGGGGTGGCGGAGTTCGCTACGCAGCTGCGCCGTGGCGGCCTGACCCAGGGGGCGCTGCTGCGCCGCGAGGGGGTCAACACTTTCTTCGCGCAGACGCGTGAGGGGTTGATGCTGCTGCAGCTCTTCGACAGTGCCTGGGACCAGAGCGGGGGCTCGGTGCACCATCTGGCGCAACTGCTCGGCGCCACGCACCCGGCGCAGTTCCTCTTTTACGAACAGCGCCCCGTGCTGCTGCAGGGGGCGCACAGCCCGGCAGGGCCGGGCGATGATTCCGCGTCGATGGGGCCGCAGGGCGGGCAGCGCCTCTACAGCGAGCATCGCTGGTCCGCTCCCTACACCGATGGGGTCGCCATCGGTCCGCTACGGGGGCCCTGGCGCCTCTATCTGGCGCTGCTGCAGAACCATGGTCTGAGCAGTTGGCAGCTCTTCAGTGCCGACGGAGCGACCCTCCCGGTGCGCATCGGCCAGCACTTGCGACTACGCGTGGAGGTGGTGCCGGAGGGGTGCGAGGGGGAGGTGCCGGAGGGGGTGCCGCTCGACCAGAGTTGCCTGAGTCGCAACTTCGACACCATCGATGAGATCGACACGCCCCTGTTCGGCGACAACGCGCCGACCCTGCAGGGGCTGCCGCAGGTCAATTTCTGAGGTATGGCCACCCCCCCACCGCGTCGCGGTACCGAGGCGCAACCCGCGCCGCGCTACGCCGCCACTCAGGTCGACCCCTTCGACGACGGCTGGCCGCGCACGCAGGCCCCTGCACCACGCACCACCCTGGGGGTGGATAGCGCACGCGAGGTGATCAGCTACAACCAGTCGCCCGATCTCCCGTTCGATCGCTCCCTCAACCCCTATCGGGGCTGTGAGCACGGCTGTATCTACTGCTACGCCCGCCCCACCCACGCCTGGCTCGACCTCTCCCCCGGACTCGACTTCGAGACCCGGCTGCTGCACAAGCCCGACGCCCCCGAGCGGCTCGTCGAGGCCCTGGCCAGGCCGGGCTACCGCTGTGCCCCCATCATGCTCGGCGCCAATACCGACGCCTATCAGCCGATCGAGCGCCAGCAGCGCCTCACCCGACGCCTTATCGAGGTGCTCACCCAGCACGACCACCCCTTCTTCATCGTTACCAAGGGCAGCCTGGTGGAGCGCGACCTCGACCTCATCGCCCCGGCGGCGGCCAAGGGGCAGGTGCGGGTGGCCATCTCCCTGGCGACCCTCGACGCCGCGCTGGCACGGCGCCTGGAGCCGCGGGCGGCCCACCCCGAGCGGCGCCTAGAGAGCATCCGTCGCCTGAGCGACGCGGGGGTGCCGGTGAGCCTGATGCTGGCGCCCATCGTACCGGTGCTCAGCGACAGCGAGGTCGAGCGCGTCCTGGCCGCCGCGCGTGCGGCGGGGGCGGACGGCGCCAACTACGTGCTGCTGCGCCTGCCGCTGGAGGTGGAGGGGTTGTTTCGTGAGTGGCTCGAGACGCACTATCCCGACAGCGCCGCGCACGTCATGCAGCGTGTACGCGACTGCCGCGAGGGGCGCACCAACGACGCCCGCTTCGGCAGCCGCCTGCTCGGCAGCGGCCCCTTCGCTGAGCTCATCGCCCAGCGTTTTCGCCTCGCTTGCAAGCGTCTTGGCTACCAGCCCGAGAGGCCCCTCGACGCCACCCGCTTCCACCGCCCGGTGGCCGGTGGGCGCCAGCTCTCGCTATTCTGATACACGTCCGTGCGATAAAAATTTACAGTCGTAAGGGCCTGCTATTACCCTACATATCTGATGGATAGCCAAGCCTGTCACAGAGGGCCGATAATGCCCTGCCGAGGGGCCTTCAGCGCCCTTGCGTGCAGTGCCTAAACCTCAATTTATCAACTGTTTGGAGACCGAATATGCGCGAATTCAGAGCGCTCACTGCCGCCCTGCTGCTGGGCCTGTCGCACCTCGCCTGGGGTGAGGAGCTCAACTTCTTCAACTGGGCCGAGTACATGGATCCTTCGATCCTCGAAGATTTCACTCGGGAGACCGGCATCAAGGTCAACTACACCCTCTACGAGAGCAATGAGGAGCTGTACGAGAAGCTCACCTCCGGCGATGGGAGCTACGACCTGGCCGTCCCCTCCACCTACTACGTCGGCAAGCTCACCCGTGAGAACCTGCTGCTGCCGCTGGACAAGACCAAGCTGCCCGGCCTCAACAACCTCTATCGCGCCCTGCTCGGCAAGTCCGCCGACCCGAGCAACAAGTACTCCGTCCCCTACCTCTGGGGTACCACCGGCATCGTGGTCGACGCCAAGGTGATCGACCCGGGCAAGGTGAAGCGCTGGAGCGACCTGTGGAACAAGCAGTATCGCGGCAAGGTGTTGATGCTCGACGAGATGCGTGAGGTGTTCCACGTCGGTCTGCGCGCCCTCGGCTACTCCAGCAACAGCCCCGAGCCGGCCGAGATCCGCGCGGCCGCCAAGATGCTCGCCAGCCTCGCCCCCAACGTCAAGGCGTGGGACTCCGAGACCCCCCAGGCGCGCTTCGCCAAGGGTGAGGTGGCCATCGGCATGCTCTGGAACGGCGAGGCCTACAAGGCGAGCAAGGCCAACCCCAACCTGCACTACATCTATCCCGAAGAGGGTGCGGTGATGTGGATGGACACCCTGGTGATCCCCTCCACCGCGCGCAACATCGACGCCGCGCACAAGATGATCGACTTCCTGCTGCGCCCCGACATCGCCGTACGCCTCTCCGTGGCCACCGGCTATGCCACGCCGAACAAGGCGGCGATCCGCAAGCTGCCGGACGACATCCGCAACAACACCACCATCTACCCGCCGGAGAGCGCCCTGGAGAAGGCCGAGTTCATCTATGACGTCGGCACCTCCGCGGCCCTCTACGAAGAGGCGTGGACCCAGCTACGCAAGTAAGCGTGCCGCCTGGAAGACACCGCCCGGCGGTGGTGTCTCCCTCTGGCAGGGGCTGCTAGACTAGGGCGCCACGCCCTGCCCCACCCCCGTGTGGGCGCCCTGGGCCGTCGAGACCGCCCAGGGAGCCGCATGTCCAGCCACCACCGTCGACCACCCCACCCCGCCCTAGGCCTGGCCCTGGTCGCCCTGCTCTTGAGCCTCTTCGGCTGCACCTCGGTCAAGGAGTACGCCACCCTCCAGGCCGCTGTGAGCGACCTCTCCTGCCCGGTCGACGCCCTCACCTCACGACAGATCGCCGTGGATACCTACCACGTCACCGGCTGTGAACGCAGCATGGTCTACACCCTCGCCCCCGGTGGCTGTCACACCCTCGCCGACTGCAATATCGCCTCCTCCCGTTCGCCGCAGGAGGAGAAGGGCAAGAAGGGCAGTACCGACATGTTCGTCGACGACGTGGCGCGCAAGGTGGTCCGTGCCGACTGGAGTCGGCGCGTGGGCTGCGCGCTCAACGAGGTGGAGGTGCAGCGCACCGCCTGGCAGAAGGACATCTATCCCGAGACCGGCTTCAACCGTGGCGATGTGTTCGAGAAGTACATGCTCATCGCCAGCGGGTGTGACCGCTACGGTGTGTTCGGCCTCTCCGGGGCGTGCAACAGCCCCTCCAACTGCTATGCCCACCTCTCCAAGCGTGGGGTGGAGCACGAGAGCACCCTCAACGCCGACAAGGCGGCGCTGGTGCGGCGCCACGCGGCGGATAACCTGGAGTGCCGCTCGGGTCGCGTGGAGCCCGAGCTTCCCTCGGTCACCGCCATGAGTAGCGCCCCCGAGGGGGAGCGCCCACAGTGGCTCCACGAGCGTGGGCCCCAGAAGGCCGGGACGGCCCAGACCGAGGCCAAGGAGGCCAGTGGACGGGGGGCGCGCGCGCATAAGGAGGCGGAGCTGCAGGTGGTGAACCACTTCCTCTTCGAGGGGTGTGGACTGGTGGCACACTACCAAGTCAAGGGGGTCTGTTTTAGCGACACCCCCTGTGTCGCGGTGCTCAACCCCATCCACCAGGATAACTTCGCCGCCCTGAACAAACTCCACATGGTGGCGGTGAAGCGCTTCGCCTGGGACAAGTTCTCCAGCGAGAATTTCGAGTGTCGTACCGACGCGATCGTCCTCACCGAGGTGGTGCCTGGGCGCTACCTGGCCGAGGGGTGCGACTACCGTGCCCAGCTGAGCCTCATCGGTGAGTGCAACGACGCCTATCTGTGCAACGTCAGCCAGATCGGCAAGATCGAATACAACGGCCCGTTGCGTGAGAACCAGGAGCGTGCGGTGCGTGCGCGTGCCGGCTTCGACCTGAGCTGCAACGACAAACTGAACGTCAATCCGGTGGGCGTGGACAGCTACAGCGTCGCCGGTTGCGACATGATCGTGCAGTACAATGTCACCGGCACCTGCCACTCCGACAAGGACTGTTTCGCCAACCTGGTCAACGCCGAGAAGTGGGAGCGCATCGGCATCGATCAGCAGGTCCTCAGCGATGCGGTGAAGAGCCGCGCCGCCTTCGACTTCAAGTGCCCTAATCCCCAGTCGCTACGGGTGACACCGCTGCTGCACCGCTCCTACATGGTGCAGGGGTGTCAGCAGCGCGGTATCTACCGTCTGGAGGGGCGTTGCTCTAATCTCAGCGACTGCCGCATCGAGCGCAGCCTGGACGAGTTCACCTCCGGTGGCGGGGTGCAGGCGGTGATGCTGCAGACGGTGCAGCGCCAGGCCGCCTTCGACCTGAACTGCGAGGTGGGTGGTCTGCGCATCGCCCCGCTCGGCGGTAGTAGCTTCGGCGTGGTCGGCTGTGGCCAGCGCGCCAGCTACATCACCTTTGGCCGCTGCCAGAGCCTGGACGACTGCACCGCCGCCGCCCAGAAGTAATCCCAACCACGGAGCCGATCAGTGACCGACATGCTGCCAACGCCACACACCCAGGGCCGCGCACGGCGCCTCACCCTGCTGTGCGGACTCCTCGCCTTGTCGCCTCTGGCCCAGGCCGACTACTTCGACTTCAACCTCGATGGCAAGAGCCTGCGCGCCTTCTACGCGCAGAAGATCACCTTCGAGCGCCCCAAGGTGACCCCCGACCTGGAGATCGGCTACCTCTTCAGCCAAGACCCGGACAACGCCGACCCGCTGTTCAACATCGGTCTGGTGACCAAGGGCGAGAACTTCCTCAAGGGTAGCAATGCGCAGATCCGCATGGGCGGGCGTGCCATCTTCGCCAAGGCCAAGGAGGAGCACGTGGCGGCCCTCGGCTTCGGTGGCCGGGCCATGTACTTCCCGCGCGAGATGGACCTCTGGAGCTTTGCCGCCGAACTCTACTACGCGCCGCAGATCACCTCCTTCATCAACGCCCGCGCCTATAGCGAGTACGGCCTGCGCGCCGACTACAACATCCTCGTCGACGGCTCCATCTATATCGGCTGGACGCGTATCAACGCCAAGTTCGAAAAGAGCGGCAGTACCGTATTGCTGCAGGACCTGCACCTGGGCATGGCCTTCCGTTTCTGAACCCAGACTGGGCACTGCAACGAAACGCCAGGGGTGTTCAACCAAGGCGATGCAGGGGCTATTCTGAGCCCTTCACACCTCGCCAACGGGCCGCCCCATGAAGCCGATCAAGCTGCTCTTCGTCGCCTTTCTCGCACTCCTCTCCCTGCTCTGGTTGCTGGCCGACACCCTGGCCCCGGAGCCGTTCAACTACTTCGCCTTTCGCGGCGTCTTCGTGCAGTTCTCCGGCGTGCTGGCCATCGGCGTGATGAGTCTGGCGCTGTTGCTGGCGGTGCGCCCGGTGTGGCTGGAGGGGCGTCTCAACGGCCTGGACAAGATGTACCGGCTGCACAAGTGGCTCGGCATCGCCGCCCTGGTGTTCGGTGCCCTGCACTGGTGGATGGCCAAGGGCACCAAGTGGATGGTGGGCTGGGGCTGGCTGGAGCGCCCCGCGCGGCGTCCGCCGGGGGCCGAGACGTTGACCACCCTGGAGCAGTGGTTGCGCGACCAGCGCGGTCTGGCCGAGTCCCTCGGCGAGTGGGCCTTCTATGCCGCCGCCGTGCTCATCGCCTTGGCGCTGATCAAGGCCTTCCCCTACCGCCTGTTTCGCCAGACGCACAAGCTGCTGGCCATCGGTTACCTGGTGCTCGCCTACCACAGCTTCATCCTCACCAAGCAGGACTATTGGAGCCAGCCCATCGGTTGGCTCGTCGCCCTGCTGTTAGTGGTCGGGGTGGGCGCGGCGCTGCTGGTGCTGTTGGGCCGGGTCGGTCATACGCGCAAGGTGCAGGGGAGGCTCGAATCCCTCACCCACTACCCGGGGGTGAAGGTGCTGGAGGGGACTATCGCCCTGGAGCCGGGTTGGTCGGGGCACAAGCCGGGGCAGTTTGCCTTCGTCACCTCCAGCGCCAGCGAGGGGCCGCACCCCTACACCATCGCCTCGGCGTGGGACCCGCAGGCGCGCCGGCTCACCTTCATCGTCAAGCAGTTGGGTGACTGGACCGCACGCCTCGGCGAGCACCTCCAGGAGGGGATGCCGGTGAGCGTGGAGGGGCCCTACGGCTGCTTCGACTTCGACGACGCCAAGCCGCGCCAGATCTGGGTCGGTGGCGGCATCGGCATCACCCCCTTCATCGCGCGTATGCAGCACTTGGCGCGCAACCCTGGCCCGCAAGTGGTGGACCTGTTCCATGTCACCGGCGAGTTCGATCAGGCGGCCATCGACAAGCTCCACGCCGACGCCGAGGCGGCCCACGTCACCCTGCACCTGCGCGTGACGCCCAAGGATGGCCGCCTTACCCCGGCGCAGATGCGCGAGGCGGTGCCCGAGTGGGCCCGGGCGAGCATCTGGTTCTGCGGCCCGGCGGGCTTCGGTCAGGCGCTGCGCGCCGACTTCACCGCCCACGGCCTGGCCGCCGCCGACTTCCACCAGGAGCTGTTCGAGATGCGTTGAGCGCCCGCGCGCCGTACCTCAGAGACGCCCCTCGGTTTTGGTCTCGGCGGCCCCTTCGGCCAGGCGCTTCTTCCGGTCGTGTCGCCTGCGCAGTGTGTCGTCAGCCTGTTCCAGCCCGGGCTTCACTCAGGCTGGGCAGCTTTCGCTGCCCCACGCCCGTTCCACATAGGCGACGCGCACGCTGTAGTGGGCGTACCACGCCCCGGCCTGGGCGATGGCGGCGCGGTGTTCGGGGTGCTCGCGCCAGGCGCGGATGGCGGCCAGGTCGCGCCAGTAGGAGACGGTGATGCCGACGTCGTTGCGCGCCGAATCGGCTCCGAGAAAGCCGGGTTGTGCCGCGGCCAGCTCGACCATGCGCGCGGCGGTCGCGGCGTAGCCCTGATCGCCCGCGGTGCGCACCGAGGTGAAGATGACGGCGTAGTAGGGCGGTTCGGGGGGCATTGCCATGGCTTACTCCTGGGCTTACTCCTGGTGTCGCGCCAAGCCTACCAGCTCGCTCTCCCCGGACTGAAGCGCATCCCCGGTAAGCGCGTGTAGGAAAGCGACCAGATCCGCCACCTGGGCGTCGTCGAGCGGCGCACGCGCGGGGGCGGCCAGCGCCTGCTCGGCCTCCGACCAGAGCGGCGGCTGGGGCGCCTGGCCCGCCAGCGGCAGGGCGAGTTGGGCGCTGGCCATCACCCGTACCGCCTCCTCCAGGGTGGCCACCGCGCCGTTGTGAAAATAGGGGGCGGTGCGTGCGACGTTGCGCAGGCTCGGTACGCGCCAGGTGCGGTTGGCCTCCTCGTGCAGGCGGTAGCGCGCATCGAATGGCGTCGGGTTGGCGGGGAAGAGGCGCCGTGTGCCGTCGCTGAAGTTGGCGCCGCTGTGGCACTGCACGCAGCCGACCTCGGCGAAGAGGGCCATGCCGCGTAGCTGTGCCGGGGTGAGGGCGCCCTGTTCGCCGCGCACGAAGCGGTCGTAGGGGCTCTGCGGGGTGATCAGCGTGCGCTCGTAGGCGGCGATGGCGCGGGCGATGTGCACCAGGTCGATGGGGCTCTGCGGACCGAACGCGGCGGCAAACTCCCGTCGATAGTCGCCGTCGTCACGTACCCACTGCTCTAGCTCGGCGGGGTCGCCGAGACCCATCTCCTTGGGGTTGAACAGCGGGCCGAGGGCCTGTGCCTCCAGGCTGTCGGCGCGCGCGTCCCAGAACAGTGCGGGCGCAAAGGCGGCGTTCCACACCGTGGGTGTGTTGCGCGGACCCTGCTGTTGATGGATACCGATGGCACGCGGGCGCCCGTCGGCCCCGGCGTGGCGTTGCAGGGCGTGGCAGTCGGCACAGGCCACGCGACCGTCGGCGGAGAGGCGGCGGTCGTGGAACAGCCGCTCGCCGAGGGCCGCCTTGGCCGTGCTCCAGGGGTTCTCCGCCGGGCTGGGGGCCTGCAGCGGCAGGGCCTGCCAGACGTAGCGTCCCGATGCCGGTGTGTCGTACAGCGCGGGCGGTGGGGGTTCGACGCGGTGGTTGGCCAGGGCGATGGAGGGGGCCACCAGCCACTGTGGGCGGGCGAGGATGAAGAGGATCAGCGCCAACTTGGCGGCGAAGGCGATCACCCCGGTGCCGAGGCCGGTAGCGAGTAACCAGCGCCCGCGCGCGGTGAGGCCACCGCCGGGGGCCAACTCGCGCCCGACCATGGCGAGCAGCAGGCCAGCGCCGATGATCACGCAGATGAGACCGATACCGAGGAGGTGGAAGGTGTTGTTGTGCATGGTAGCGCTCCGGGTGAGGGTGGGCTTACCGAGAGGCTAGGAGATGGCGCTGGGGCGGGTCTGTAGCGGTTGTTACACAAGAGCGATGGTGCGCTGGGGATATGGATAGTGCGGCTCCCCAGGTGGCACGGCGCCTATCCCGTCATGCTCAGGGTGCGGCCTCGCGGCGTAGGCCGTCGAGGTCGTGGATCTGTACGGCCCCTCGGCGGCTCTGCACTAGGCCGCGACCGACCAGGTCACCGATGAGGCGGGCGACCACCTCACGGCTGGTGCCGAGGTGTCCGGCGAGCTGCTGCTGGGTCATGCGCAGTACCCCCTCGCCGTTGGCGTGGTTGAGCAGAAACAGCGCCAGACGGCGGCGCTGCGGGCTGCCGTGCAGTTGCTCTAGTTCGCCCATGAGGCGAAACACCAGGGTGGAGAGGTTGCGTACGGTGAGGTCTTGGATCACCGGCTCCTGCTCGAACAGGCGCCGGTAGAGGGGGCCGGGGACGAGGGCGACGCGGGTGGGCTGCTCGGCCTGCACCCAGGCGGGGTAGCGCAGGTCGTTGAACAGGCAGTTGAGGGCGAGCACGCAGGTCTCGCCGGGGTCGATGAAGTAGAGGGTCGCCTCGGCCCCGTTCGGGGTGAGGGTGTAGACGCGCAGCTGGCCGCCGAGCACCAGATAGGCGCCGGAGATGGCCTGGCCCTTGTGCAGGATGGGGCCACCGGGGGCGCAGTCGTGCCCCTGCGCCCCGGCGCTCAACGCCCGTCGTCCGGCGGCACTCAGGCGCGCAAAGAGGGGAAAGGTGTCGAGCTCCTCCGGGGTGAGCATGGCGGGCCTCCGTCAGGGGTGCGGGCGGAAGAAGGTGTCGCCGGGGGTGGCGGTGGTCACCTCGGTGATGGTGTCGAAGGGGAGGCCGACCCGTGCGTGGGCGCGGCGCACCGCCTCGGCGTCCGGGGCCATATTGAAGCAGAAGGCGCGCCCCTGCTCATAGCCCAGGTGGATGCGCAGTGGCACCACCCCTTCGGCGCGGCACGCCTCCAGGTAGAGCGGGTAGAAGCCGGCGAAGCCGTCGGCGTCGAGCCCCTCGGGCAGGGTGCCATTGGCCGTGGCGTGGGTGTCGATGAAGAAGCGCAGGGGGGTGGGGGCGGTCGGTTGGGTCATCTCGGTCTCCTCGGTTGTGACTGCGGGGTGCAGTGGGAGCGAGTCTGAGCCGAGGCCGGATGGGGGTCTGTAACTTTGGCTACGCAGTGGGGGCAAGACGAAAAAAAGGGGTGCCGACCCGTGGGTCGGCACCCCTTTTATGGTCGATTAGCGCGCCTTAGAGGGCGGCCAGGGCGGCCTCGTAGTCGGGCTCGTTGACCACCTCGGTGACCAACTGGGTGTAGACGACGGTGTCGTTCTCATCCAGTACCACCACGCCACGGGCGCAGAGACCGGCCAGCGGGCCGTCGACGATGAGCATGCCATAGGCCTCGGCGAAGCGCTTGTCGCGCATCATGGAGAGGGAGATGACGTTGTCGATCCCCTCGGCGCCGCAGAAGCGGGACATGGCGAAGGGCAGGTCGGCGGAGATAACCAGGGCGACGGCGTTCTCCTTCGCGGCCATGGCGGCGTTGAACTTCTGCGTGGAGGTGGCGCAGACCGGGGTGTCGAGGCTGGGGACGATGTTCAGCAGCTTCTTCTTGCCGGCGTGGGTGGCGAGGGAGACCTCACTCAGGTCGGCGGCGACCAGGCAGAAGTCGGGGGCCTTGGCGCCGACGGCGGGCAGGTCGCCATTGGTGTTGAACGGATTGCCTTCGAGGGTGATAGCGGCCATGAGGTACTCCTTGAGTCAGTCTGTTTTATGTCGGGAGTCGAGGGGATTCCCGAGTGCACGAGTGGGATTTGCCCGTAGGTCTCGCACCTTAGGCCCCTTTGTGTTTTCAATCAAATCTGTTTTTTCAATAGAGAATATTAATTCTTGGGGCGTATCGGGTACCAAGGCGCAGGGCAGGGCCCGGCGCCTTGGTGTGCCTCCCTTAGGGGCGTACGGGATAGTTGCCCGAGACACAGATGACGAAGTTGAGCGCCAGGTAAGAGGGGAGGCTCGCCTGATCGCCACCCTTGGTCGGCATGCCCTGCTGGCCGAGCGGGACGTTGCCGAGGGTCGTGCTCTGACCCGCCCCGATCGGGGCGCGCCCACGCAGGTCAGGCAGGGCGAAGTTGCTGCGCCCGTCGCCGCC
Organism: Gammaproteobacteria bacterium; assembly: GCA_003252455.1. GTDB lineage: Bacteria > Pseudomonadota > Gammaproteobacteria > Thiohalomonadales > Thiohalomonadaceae > SZUA-467. Next base: position 14,832 of record QKED01000057.1, on the reverse strand, counting down.
GTAGGTGTTGCCGAGCAGGCTGTAGAGGGCCATGTTGTCGCCGATGGAGAGGAGCTGGCCTTGGGCCAGCATCCAACCGCTGGGGGCGTAGCTGCCGGCGAAGAGGGTGACCTCGCCGAGGTTGCAGTCGTTCCAGGCGTGGGAGAGGGCGGGGGCGACGCCGAGGGTGGCGCCGACGAGAAGGCCGAGAAGGTGTTTGTGCATCGTAGAGTCTCCTTGATGATGACGGATGGCGTCCCTGTCGCACCCCTCTAGGTAGCGAATACGCGAGGGACGCCGACCAGTCTGCAGCAGTCGGCGGGGTCTGTCTATCGAGGCGCCCCACGCACCTTGGGTTGCGCTTGTCTGCCTGCGGGGGGCTGGCTAGACTGCCCACACCACCCATCGCCCGTCACCGTGAGAATCGCCATGCGTCGTCTAGCCCCCCTGCTGCTGCTCCTCTCCCCCCTGCTCCAGGCCGCCGAGGCGCCGCTCCCGGGGGTGGTCGGCGACATGGCACAACAGGGGGGGCCGCGCGTCGTGGCGCCCGCCGAGCCGAGTCATTTCTGGCTCGACTTCGGGATCGGCGGTGGTTTTGGCGAGCGCGAGATGTCCCTCGCCAGCGGGGGGTATTCCCTACGCTGGAACCAAGGGGTGCACGCCGTTACCCTGCAACGCCAGCGCCACCTCGACTGGGGACGCACGGGAAACAATCTGTTCGGTTGCCTCTACTCCATGGCGTGTGCCAATGCCGGGCTCTCCACGGTGGAGGAGACCGGCCTGCTCTATGGGCGTGTCACCCGTACCAGCCACGGGTTGCGCATCCTCTCGGGCGGCCCGGTGCGCACCATCATGCGTAACTTCGATGGCTTCGGCGACCATCGCGACACCTACGGCCTACGCCTGGAGATGAGTAGCTACCGCGTGTTCGGGGGCGCCTTCGCCCTCTCCAGCAACCTTTTTGTGAACCTCAACAAAGAGAACAGTTTCATGGGCGCGACCGCCTCGTTGGGCCTCGGTACGTTCGATTAAGCGTCCTGAACGGGGTCCATACCTGCTCCGCCCCTCGAATCACCCTGGCACCGCGCATGAGTCGTGACACCAACGCCCGCACCCGCGTCCTCTTCGCCGGTGTCTGCGCGCTGATCCTCACCGTGGGATTGGCGCGCTTCGCCTATACACCGCTGCTGCCGCTGATGCGCGAGCAGGCGGGGCTCACCTATCTGGGCGGTGGCTGGCTCGCCACCTTCAACTACCTCGGTTACCTCGGTGGGGCGTTGCTCGCCGCGCTGATCAGCGACCTGGGGCTGAAGTTTCGCCTCTATCGTCTCGGTCTGGTGCTGGCACTGCTGAGTACGGCGGCCATGGGCCTCACCACCGACGTGCGCCTCTGGGCGCTGCTGCGCTTTATCGCCGGTTTCTCCAGCATCGCCGGGCTGCTGCTCGCCTCGGGGCTGGTGCTGAACTGGCTGATGCGCCAGGGCCACCGCCCGCAGTTGGGGCTGCACTTCTCGGGGCTCGGGCTCGGCATCGTCGTCTCCGGGCTCGCCGTGGTGGCGATGCTATCCGTGCCACTCGACTGGGCCGCGCAGTGGCTGGGGCTGGGCCTCTTCGGCCTGGTCTTCTTCATCCCCGCCTGGTTCTGGCTGCCCGCCCCGGCCAGGGTGGCGGCACAGCCTCCGCAAGGCCATCGCCCCACCCCCTCCAAGGGGTGGCTCTGGCTGCTCATCGCGGGCTACTTTTGCGGCGGGGTGGGGTATGTGGTGAGCGCCACCTTCATCGTCTCCATCGTCGAGAAGCTGCCGCTCTTCGCCGGCCACGGTGCCTGGGTCTGGGTGCTGGTGGGGCTGGCGGCGGCCCCCGCCGCCTTCATCTGGGACTGGGTGGCGCACCGTGTCGGTGAGCTGTCCGCCCTGCTTCTCGCCTATGCCTTGCAGCTGCTCTCCTGCCTGCTGCCACTGCTCTCCACGGCGGCCCTGGCCAACCTGTCGAGTGCCGCGCTCTACGGCGTCACCTTCGTCGGTATCGTCAGCCTGACCCTGACGCTCATCGGCCGCTGCTACCCGGAGAATCCGGCCAAGGCGATGGCGCGCCTGACCCTCAGCTTTGGGGTGGCGCAGATCCTCGCCCCGGCCCTGGCCGGCTTTCTCGCCGAGGCGAGCGGTACCTATCTGGGCTCACTCGGGATCGCCGCCGGGGCGCTGGGGGTGGGTATGGGGCTCCTGCTGGCGATGCAGCGCCTGGAGCGGGCCGAGCTACAGAGCGCTGGCTGAGGCGCGCGTGCCGCCACTCGAAGGTGGGGTGCGGGCGTCGTCGCCGAGCGGTTTGGACATCACCCAGTTGTGCAGCTCGACCCCGTGGCGCTGCACCGCTTGGCAGCGCAGCGCCTCGAAGCCGTGACGGATGAAGAAGCCATGGGCGGCGAGGCTCGCCTCGGTGGTGAGGTGCGAGAGGTCGAGGCGGCGTGCCTCCTCCTCGACCCAGTGCAGCAGGGCGCGGGCGATGCCACGACGCTGGTGTGAGGGGGCGGTGTAGAGCAGATCGATGTGGCCCGCGGGGGTGAGGGCGACCATGCCCACTGCCTTATCCCCCGCCTCCATCACCCAGGTGGGGGTCTGCTGGAGCCGCTCGCCCCAGCCTTGGGGCGGGGCGGCGGGGGCCCAGGCGTCGCACTGGGCCGGGGTGTAGTGGGCGATGGCGATGCGATGCACGCTATCGCGCAGCAGTCGCCAGAGGGCCTCGGCCTCGCCGGGCTGGTAGGGGCGTAGGTACATGGCGTCGTACTCGGTGTGTGTTCCCTATAACCGATGGCGCGTCGTGGCGAGGCGCCATCGTTCGAGTCTATGTCCCCCGCGCCGACGAAAGTACCTGTTGCGTCACGCCCTGCTCATCGCACACCGGGCGAGGCGCCCTGTGCGAAGAGGCGCCGGGACCACCGGCGACGGCCGCTCAGAGCCGGCGGGTGCAGCGAGGCGCCTTCTTCGCATCAGCCACTTGCGCGCATCTCATTTCAGCAAACAGCGACTGACGAGGGTCAGCCTGCGCGGCGAGAGTCTCTTCGGGGTCGGCGGAGGCGGTCGTCCGCCATCAGCCTTGGTCGCGATACTCCTCTTTGAGCGCGGAGAGGCGGGCGCTGGCCCCCACGCGTACCGATTTGCGCGACAACAGGGCGGAGATGTAGCGGTCCTCCTTGCTCATGGCGCGCCACACCCAGAGCAGGGAGAGGAGGATGAGCAGGGCGTTGCCCGCATAGGGGGCGGCCACATCCAGGCGCAGGCCGGTGAGGGTGTGCAGGTCGTCGACCATCAGGGGCAAGCGGTAGAAGTAGTAGAGGTTGAGGCCCAAGGCGGCGTAGAGGATGTTGAGCTTGTAGGTGCTGACGCGGCTCACCGTCTCGATGACGTGGTAGGCGCCCACCGAGACCAGCAGTGAGATGACGAACTGCTCCACCAGCGCCAGGCTGGTGAGCACCGGCGGGCTCGGCAGGGTGAAATAGGCGTGGATCAGGCCGGGCAGGGCGGCGAAGAAGAACTTGCGGTCGCTGATGTAGCCGTGGTCCTTGTCGTGCAGGTCGGCCAGCTGGGCCACCTCGGGGTTGTAGTCGTAGCAGTGCTTCTGGCAGCCGATGCAGGGTTCGCAGAAGCGGTCCCTGGCCTTGATGAGCGGGCTCTGGCCGTAGAGGCGCTCCAACGGCCCCAGGGGGCAGAAGCTCCCGCACCACCCCGCCTTGCCCTGAAAGACGAAACCGCCGATGAGGGCCAGGGCCAGCAGGGCGAGCAGCAGCAGGAGCAGGGCGAAGGGGTCGTAGTCGAGCTGCAGCAGACGCACGGGGGCGAGGATGAAGAAGAGCGCGAAGGCGATGACGTAGGCCTGACTGCGCAGGTCGCCTCTGAGCGGGCGCTGCAGGCCGAGGCCGAGGCGGCGCGGGATCTGGTTGAGGGTGGCCATGGGGCAGAGGTTACGCCACACCCCGGGGGCGATGAAGATGAGGATCGGCAGCAGCGGTACCAGCACGCCCCAGGTGAGGGTCAGGGTCGTCATGGGTTCGCTGACGAGGCCGATGAGCAGCGCCAGGGTGAGGCCGAGCAGGGCCAGGCGACCGGCCTCCCACAGCCATTTGGGGCTGCGCGGGGTGGTCTGGGTGATGTTGGGAAAGAGGGGGGTCTCTGACTTGGCCATGGTTACACCAGATCCTGACTGAAGAAGGAGGTGGCCTGGCGCAGGCGCAGGGAGAGGATGCGCCCCAGGTCGCCGAGGATGCGCAGCGCCAGTGCCGGGTTGGCCTTGGCCAGCTCGTCGAAGCGCTCGCGGCGCAGTTCGAACAGCCGCCCCGGCTCCACCGCGCGGATGGTGGCGGAGCGCACACCGGCATCGAGGAAGCTCTGTTCGCCGAACACAGCCCCCTCGCCGAGCACGGTGATGGGGTGGAGCTTGTTGGAGTAGCTGACCGGGATCAGGACCTCCAGCTCGCCGCTCTCCAAGAAGAAGCAGCTGCGGTCGTAGGCATCGCGCTCGATGAGGGTCTCCCCGGCGCGGAAGTCGCGCTGGTCGCAGTAGCGCAGCAGTTCGCCCCACTGCGCGTCGCAGTCACCGCCGAGGAAGACCCAGGCGTTGTCCTCCTCGTGTGGCTGGTCGGGGTAGTGGAAAAACGGATCGGTACTCATCCCGTCGCCCCTATTTTTTCGGTGGTGTGTGGTGATCTCTCCTCGACGGTCGAGTATAACCCGCGACCGGGGCGTGCTACATAGGCCTGATGGATTGGGCTAAGATGGCCCGCCGTGACCCTGGAGCACCCCGTGAAAAACCGTAGAACCAAGGCCGAACTGCGCGAAATGCGCCGCACCGCCCTGCTCGCCTATCAGAAGCAGCGCTGGCGCAACGCCATGGCCACGCCCGGGGTCTTCGACTGCGTGCTGGTACTCGACCACCTCAAGGCGGGCTTCAACGTGGCGAAGATCTTCCGCAGCGCCCAGGCCATGGGGGCCCACGAGCTGCACCTGATCGACATAGGCCCCTTCGACCCCTCGCCCGCCAAGGGGGCGCTCAAGCACGTCCCGGCACGCTTCTACGACCGCTTCGACGAGAGCTACCAAGAGCTCAAGGGGCGTGGTTACACCCTCTTCACCCTGGAGCCGGATACCGACAACAACCTGATGCAGATGGCGCTGCCGCAAAAGAGCGCCTTCATCCTCGGCCACGAGGAGTACGGCATCAGCTTCGAGCGCGCCGACTACCCCGATATCCAGCCAGTACGTATCCCCCACTACGGCCCGGTGCAGAGTCTCAACGTCGCCGTGGCCGCCTCCATCGTGCTCTACGAGTACGCCCGTCACCACCACACCGATGCCCTGGAGCATCGTGGCGCCAACTCGCCACAGCGGACCCATGGGGGGCCCCCTACGTTGTTCGAAGAGGGGGATTGAGCGCGTAGGCGAGGTGGTGTCGAGGGGCTGTGCCTCGCGAGGTGCGGGTTCAGCTCTGTTCGCTTAGTCCGCCTGCTGCCGCCCCTTGAGCTGCCCCTTCAGCTCCTTGGCCGCCAGGGCGTAGCCGCCGTCGGCGGCGTCGAGGAAGTGTACGTGGTCTTGGTGGTAGTCCTGGATCACGCAGGTGATGAGCGCCTCCTTGGCCGCGTGCAGGCCGAACACCAGCTCCCCGCGTGCACGGCGCGCCTCCAGGGCGTCGCGCAGCTGGTGACGCTGCTGTGGGGTGCCGGAGATGACCATGCGCAGCAGTTCGTCGAACTTGCGATAGTCGCTGTTGGCGATGAGGCGCGACTTGTAGCCGCCCCAATCGCCGTTCTCGGTGATCGCACCTCGGCGCATCAGCCAACGGCCCATGAGGATCAGCAGCTGCAGGCGCGCGTGGTAGAGCAGCCGCTGCCAGAGTGGCGTGCCTGCGCCACGGATACGCGTCTCGGTGCGTAGGGCGCGGCCACTCTGCGCCAGGTGCAGCGCCTCCTCGCGCAACGGATGGTGGCGCGCCTCGTCGCCGTAGATGGAATCGATCTCCGCCAGCACCGCACGGTAGACCGCCTCGGGCGCGCTACCCAACGCCTGTACCAGCAGGGAGATGGTCTCGCCATGGGGGCTCGGTACCTGATTCCAGCGGCACTCGAAACCCTCGAAACGCCCCTCCAGGGGGGCTGGTGCATCCTGCAACAGGTAGGGGTTGTGGGGGCGCGGGTCTTTGATCAGGCGCTCGCAGTAGCCGAGGCCGTCGCCGAGGAACATCGCCTGGGAGTAGAAGGGGTGGGGGCGGTAGCGCGCCACACGCACCTCACCCGCCGCGGCCTGCACCTCGGTCATCGGCACCAGGCCAACACGCAGCTCCAGGTCGAACTGCGTCCGCGCCAGGTGTCGCGCGGCGCGCAGGGCCCGCTCCGCCTGGGGGCGTGCGGTGGCGGGTAGGCAGGCGGTGGCGCCGTCGCCGCCGAAGACGTAGGGCACCTCCAGCGGGCGCAGGGCGTTGAGCAGGGCGACTATGGTCGCCACGCCCAGCGCGTTCACCTCTTTATAGCGTCCCGCCTCGATGGCGGCGGTGGAGCCGCGCACATCGCTGATGGCGATGAGCCAGTCGGACGGCAGCGGCTGGTAGTGCTGCGCCTCGGGAAAGTGTGCGAAGGCGCTGAAGGGGGGGAGGTCGCGGTAGAAGTGCTCACTGCTGGACATGGGGTCCTCCCCTGCTGCTGAAATCCCTGGATCTATCAGGGCAAGCGCAGACTTTGCCCGAACGGCTGAAAATCAGCCACGAAGACACAGAGGACATGGGAAAATGCTGTTATTGGTGCATGGGAAGGGCTGCCCGACATAGATGGAGAGGGGCGATTTAACCGACTTTCGCGCCCGAATTCCGTCTCTCCGTGTCCTCTGTGCCTCTGTGGCAAACGTATGCGATTGCCCTGCTGATCTATAGCCCAAAGTGGTGAGGGGCGTGTGGGCTGATTACAATGAGGGGCTTTCGTCGCCACATGATGCCTGCCCATGCTGTTCCAGGAGCTCGACCACCTCCCCCTCGGCCTGCTCGACACCCCCGCCGCGCAGCTGCACACCCTGCTCGACAGGCCGACGCTGATCCACCTGCCCGGACGGCGTGCGGCACCGCTCTTTGTCACCGTGCTGCTGCACGGCAACGAGGATACCGGCTGGGAGGCGCTACGCGCACTGCTGCGCGACTACGCCGACAGAGAGCTGCCGCGCGCCCTGTCGCTCTTCATCGGCAACATTGAGGCGGCCAAAGAGGGGCTGCGTGTGCTCCCTGGTCAGCACGACTTCAACCGCATCTGGAACGACGGCGACGAGCCCGAGCAGCAGATGACCGCCGCACTGGTGGCGCGCATGCGCGAGCGTGGCGTCTTCGCCAGCATCGACATCCACAACAACACCGGCCTCAACCCGCACTACGCCTGCATCAACCGCCTCGACGCGGCCTTTTTGCACCTGGCCAACCTCTTCAGCCGCGTCATCGTCTACTTCACCAAGCCCGACGGCGTGCAGTCGCTGGCCATGGCGCCGCACTGCCCCGCGGTCACCGTCGAGTGCGGCAAGCCCGGCGTCGGCGGCGGCGTGGAGCACGCCCGCGCCTTCGTCGAGGCGGTGCTGCACCTCGACCACTTCCCCGCCCACCTCCCCGCCGCCCACGACTACGAGCTCTACCACACCGTGGTGCGCGTCACCGTGCCCGAGGAGGTGAGCTTCGGTATCGCCACCCCCGAGCGCCAGCTCGACTTCCCCGCGCAGCTCGACCACCTCAACTTCCGCGAGCTGGAGAGCGGCACCCGCCTGGCCATGGCCGCCGAGGGCGCCTACCTGCACGCCTGGAACGAGCAGGGCGAGGATATAGGCGCGGAGTACTTCGAGCGCTGGGAGGGGGGGCTGATGCTCAAGCGCGAGGTGATGCCCTCCATGCTCACCCTCAACGAGTCGATCATCCGCCAGGATTGTCTGTGCTACCTGATGGAGCGGTTGCCGCCGGTGGAGGGGTAGGGCGCTCCCCAGCGTCGCCTTGAGGTAAAGCCTCGGTCTGCGGTCAACTCAGCTAGGCGGGTCCAGGGCAACCGCATACCTTGCCCAAAACGGCCTAAGACTAGCCACGGAGACACAGAGAACACGGAGGTTGCAGGTATTGGTGAACGGGCAAGGCGGCCCCGTAGCGGAGGCGTTCACATTGGCAACCGATTGTGCCCGCGCTGTACCTCTCCATCTCCTCCGTGCCTCGACGGCAAAAGTATGCGGTTGCCCTGGATGCGTTCTCGGTGAGTTGAGTTTGTCGGTCGGAGTGTCGTTAACAAAATCAACCAGGTGAAAAGGAAAAAAAGATGCTCAAGTTCCTCACCACAGCCGGCGTACTCATGCTCTGGGCTGTGCCCTCTCAAGGGGCGACACTCACGTCTTACGGCTTCAACAGTAGTGTTTCGCCATCCACCACCGCGTCGAACATCACCGCCTCAAACGCCAGTTACTCCAACTTGTCGGTCGCCTACTCTTCCGACGGCTACGAGGGGACAAAGTCTGCGCAGTTCGCCGCGGACGATGTCGCAGATGACTCCACGATCACCGGCGACCACATCAGCTTCAGCTTGACGCCCGATCCCGATTACCAACTCTTTCTGAGCGATGTGACCTGGCAATTCAAGGCGCGTAGCCTCAATCTGACGAGCGGCTACACGACGAGAACCATCCTCTACGCGAGTACCGACAACTTCCTCACCACGCTCGCGACCTCTGCCGCTTTCGTCTCCGTGGCTGACATCGATAGTGCCGCACCCTGGCAAATGGGTAGCCTGGACCTCTCGGCATTCGGCCCGTTCGATCAGGCGGTACAGTTTCGCCTCGTAGCTTGGGATTTCAGCACCTTATCCAGCAAAGTGGTGCGTATCGACGACATACGCATTAACGGGACCGTGATCGCCCCAGAGCCGGACGCCTCTTCGGTTCTGGGCGTTGCACTCGTCGCCTTGGGGGCCGTATCTAGGCGACGTAAGCGGCGTCTAGCGGCCGGGTGTTGAGTCTCGTAGGGCGGATAAGCGTCAGCGCATCCGCCGTGCGGGGTTTGGGGGGGATGCCCAGGCTTTTTGCTGGATGCGCTGCGCTTATCCACCCTACGCGGTTGCACTTAGGGCAGGTGCTCTCGGAACCCCCGTGCCACTGTCACCCTTTCAATCATCCAACTGAATAAACCCCTCCTGCACCAGCTGGAGCGTGCGCCCGATGGCGCCGCGATTGACCTTTACCCCTGGTAAGAGATCGGCGTTGCCGAAGCCGCGCGTGCGCATGGTGTTGCCGCACGCCTCGAACTCGACGCCGAGGCGCTGGAGTTCGAGGATCTGCTCGCGGTAGGGGTTACCGTCACGGGTCTTACGGATGCGGTTGTAGCTACGGTCATTGAGCATCTGGTAGAGGGCGTCGCCCTTGAAGATGCCGATGATGCGGTACTCGGTGCCGTCCTGGCCGAGCTGCTGGGCGAGCTTGCCCATGAACTTGAGGCCGCTCGGCTGGTCACCGTCGAACTTGGGCTCGCCGATGTTGAACAGCACCTTGGCGTGGGTCAGCTCCAACGGGATGTCGATGGTCAGTGTCGGTGGTTCGACGCCGGGGATGGCGGCGCCGAGCAGCGGCTGCATGATGCCGTAAGAAAAGGGTTGGGCGGGCAGCGGGGCGGTGAGCTGGACGCGGTCGAGCTTGGGGTCGGCGGTCTGCTCGGGTAGGCCCTGGAGATAGCGGGCGACCAGCTCGGTGGCGTCGAGCGGGCTGCCATCGGCCTGTTTGAGCACCTGGACGCCGCGCGCGGGGAGACGCTTGATAAGCTCTGGGTCGGCGGCGAACCAGTAGGAGGCGTAGCGGTAGAGGCGACGCGGTTCGAGCGGTTCGCCGTTCACGCGCACCGCCACGGCGCGGCGGCCACGGGGCTTGTAGGGGCTCAGCTCGATCTCGACGCCGCTGTAGCCGAACAGGCTGCCGCCGCGCCACTCGTCGATACTCGGGTTGAGGGCGCTGTCGGCGCTCGCCTCGATCTGGTCGAGCAGGTCTTGGCCGCGAATGGTGCCGACGGCGATCTGCGCGCCGATGGGCATGAAGTGGTAGAGGTCTTCGAGGTGGATGGGGCCGGGGGCCACCTGGGTGCCGTAGCGGAAGCCGCGAATGGCGCCGATGTCGGCGTGCGCCTCGGCGCGAAAGGCGTCGGTGAGCAGGTCGTGGGAGGAGCCCTCGATCACCGCGGGCATACGCTCGTGGCTGAAGTTGGCGCGCAGCAGCGGCACCTTGGTGTAGCCGACCACGCTGTCGATGGGGGTGGTGAGCCGGCTCTGGTTGATCGGGTTGGTGTGCGGGGTGAAGGCCGCACCGCTGACGAAGGGGGCGCGGAGGGCGGCGACGCGGGCGGCGGTGGCGGGCTCCTCGGGGGTTTGTGCGTCGATGGTGTGCAGGCTCCAGCGGCGCTCGGTGAGGCGGCCGTCGACGAAGGTGAGATCGAACTGACCGAGCACGCTACCATCCTGCCCCTCCTCGACCAGCAGGGTGCCGTTCTCCAGGGTGATCGGCTCGCGGGTCAGCTCGTGCATGTCGGAGGAGAGCACCAGGTCGATGCCGGGGTGCTTGTCGGCCAGGCGCAGGTTGTTGGCCAGCCCCAGCTCGGAGATGAGGATCACCGCGTCGACCCGCTCCTCTTCGCGCAGCTTGGGCAGCAGTTCGGCCAGCTCGCGGTCGCCATCGGTGAAGCGAAGGCCCGCCGCGACGTTGCGCCCGACGGCTTGCGGGCCACGGTCGGTGGTCATGCCGATGATGCCGAGGCGGATGCCGTCGAGGGTGACGATGCGGTAGGGCGGCAGCACCCGCTCACCGGCGCGCTCGACGTAGCGGGTGCGCTGGCCGTCGGCGTCGCCCGCCGCGTAGTAGAGGTTGGCCGCCAGCGCGCCCCACGGGGCCTTGGGGGCGTCACCCACGAACAGCTCGATGAAGCGCTCAGTGCCGTAGACGAAGTCCCAGTTGCCGGGGGCGAAGGCGTCGATGGCCAGCGGGTTGAGCGCCTCGACCAGCGCCTCGCCACGGGTGAAGAGCGCCTCCGCCGAGCCTTGGATGGTGTCGCCGGTGTTGATCAGCAGGGTGTGCGGGTGGTCGGCGCGGATCGCCTGGATCTGGCCATGCAGCCGCGCCAGGCCGCCCTGCATCAGGCCGTTGCCGTCGCTGCGCAGATTGGGGTGGGGCACCAGATGACCGTGCAGGTCGCCCATATGCAGCAGGGTGAGTTGGGTGGTGGCGGCGAGTGCGGTGGCTGGCAGCAGTAGGGCGAGCAGCAGCCAGAGGGGGCGATGGATAGAGTGCATGGGAACTCTCCAGAGGACGGGTGTGCAGGATACCTGAATGCCTTGGTGTGTGCCTTCGGCGCTTCGACCTACTCAGAGAGGCCGCGATGTCGGTATATCACATCGCTCTTTGACAGATATGAGGGGTGTCGAGGAGCGAGTTGGGGTGGTGCAGGGGATTTCGAGCACGCTGAGTCATGCGAAGGTGGAGGTGCTCGTTTGTCTACTGCCAATGCTCCGGTGTCAGCTCGACACTACCCTCGCCCAGGCCAATCCACAGCTCCCCATCCTGAATCGTCACCTGCATGCGCATGCTGCGCTCTACCAACGCGGCGAGGGCGGCGATGCCGAGGGCCGGGAGGTTGATCACCTGCAGGTTGTCCAGGGTGTGGGCCTTGCCTTTGACCCCTTGCCACCAGATCTCGGCGGCGCTGCCGCTGTAACAGATCACGACCGCCTGCCGGCCGCGTGCACAGGCCTTGCGCAGGCGCTTCTCGTCGGGGTGGCCCAATTCGACCCAGAGTTCGATCTCGTCGCTCAGGTTCTTCTGCCACAGCTCCGGCTCGTCGTCTTCGCACAGCCCCTTGGTGAACTGGAGCGCCTCGTCGGCGAAGAGGGCGAAGGCGATGAGGCGCGCCATCATGCGCTCGTCGGTCTCCGAGGGGTGACGGGCGAGGGTGAGGTTGTGGGTGGCGTAGTAGTGGCGGTCCAGGTCGCTTACCTGGAGTTCGGCCTTGAACACGGTCGCTTTGAGGGCCATGGGGAGTTCCGGTTGTGGGGCTGGTCTGGCGGCAGGGGTGTGAGTGACACGCCGAGGCGTGTACTCCAGGTGCCTTAGGGTTGGATGGGCAGGCCGTCGAGCTGGGCGACGCCGTTATCGCCAAGCGCCAGACGCCCCTCGGCGAACCAGGCCACTGCCTGGGGGTAGATGCGATGCTCTTGGGCGAGCACGCGGGTGGCGAGGCTCTCGGGGGTGTCGCCCGGCTCGATGGGTACGCGGGCCTGGAGGACGATGGGTCCGGCGTCCAGCTCGGGGGTGACGAAGTGGACGGTGCAGCCGTGCTCTTTGTCCCCTGCTGCGATGGCGCGGGCGTGGGTGTCGAGGCCACGGTATTTGGGCAGCAGCGAGGGGTGGATGTTGAGCATGCGCCCGAGATAGCGGCGCACGAAGCCATCGGTGAGGATGCGCATGAAGCCCGCCAGCACCACGAGGCGGGCACCGCTCTGGTCGATCACCTGGGCCAGGGCGGTGTCGTAGTCGTCGCGGCTCGCATAGTCGGTATGCGCCACCACCTGGGTGGGTATCCCTGCGTCGCGTGCGCGTACCAGGCCGTAGGCACTGGCCTTGTTGCTGATCACCAGGCGGATCTCGGCGGGAAGGGTGCCCGCCTGGCAGGCGTCGATGAGCGCCTGGAGGTTGCTGCCGCTGCCGGAGATGAGTACCACCAGCGGCAGCTTGTCGCTACCCGTCATGCCTCGACCATCTCCACGCGCGGTGCGCCCTCGGCGGCCTCGATGGTGCCGATGCGGCTCACCTGCTCACCCAGCTCGGTGAGCTTGGCGACGATGGCCTCGGCCTGCGCGGCCGGTACGGCGAGGACCATGCCGACGCCACAGTTGAAGGTGCGGTACATCTCCATGGGGTCGATGCGCCCCTGCTCCTGCAGCCAGTCGAACACCGGCGGACGCGGCCAGCTACCGACCTGGATGCGTGCCACGGTGCCCTCGGGCATGACGCGCGGGATGTTCTCTAAGAGGCCGCCGCCGGTGATGTGCGCAAGGGCGTGCACCTCGTGCTCGGCGAGCAGGGCGAGCAGCGGCTTGACGTAGATGCGCGTGGGTTCGAGCAGGGTCTCGCCCAGGCTCTTGCCGTGGAACTCGGCGCCGAGGTCGGCACCGCTCACCTCGATCACCTTGCGGATCAGCGAGTAGCCGTTGGAGTGGGGGCCGGAGGAGGCGAGGCCGAGGAGCACGTCGCCCACCTGCACAGTGTGGCCGTCGAGGACCTTGGACTTCTCGACGATGCCGACGCAGAAGCCGGCCAGGTCGTAGTCGTCGCCCTCGTACATGCCGGGCATCTCGGCGGTCTCGCCGCCGGAGAGGGCGCAACCGGCCTGTAGGCAGCCGTCGGCGATGCCCTTGATGACGTCGGCGGCGGCCTCGACGTTGAGGTGGCCGGTGGCGTAGTAGTCGAGGAAAAAGAGCGGCTCGGCCCCGGCCACCACCAGGTCGTTGACGCACATGGCCACCAGGTCGATACCGATGGTGTCGTGCTTGCCGAGCATCATCGCCAGGCGCAGCTTGGTGCCGACGCCGTCGGTGCCGGAGACCAGTACCGGTTCGCGGTAGCGGTCGAGCGGCACCTCGAACAGGGCGCCGAAGCCACCGAGGCCACCGAGCACGCCGGGGCGGAGGGTACGCTTGGCGTGGGGTTTGATAAGATCGACCAGGTTGTTGCCGGCGTCGATGTCGACACCGGCGTCACGGTAGCTGAGACCGGGGCCGTTCGGGTTATCTTGTGCTGCGCTCACTGGGGTTGGCCGCTCCTGCCGGGTGGGGTGCCGAAAACCGCGTATTCTACCATGCCTTGGCGCCCTTAATAGAGTACCCAGAGGCCCCACGGGCCAACCATCTATGCCGGAGTGACGATGAACAGACTCTTATCCCTGCTGTTGGCCCTGGTCGCCCTCCTCGCCAGTGCAGCCCCCCACGCCGAACGGGTGGACGGCCTCTACGAGGCGGAGGTGTGGGTCAGTGACCAGGGGGCGCAGAACCGCACCACCGCCCTCACCCTGGCCCTCGGCGAGGTGCTGGCCAAGGTGAGCGGTGACGCGGGTATCGCCAACCAACCGCTCTTCGCCGAGGCGCTCAAGACTCCGGAGCCGTTGCTGGAGCAGTACCGCTACAAGCCCGCTGACGGGGGGCGACAGGTGCTCTGGGCGCAGTTCGACGCCGGCGAGGTCAACGCCCTGCTGCGCCGTGGCGGGGCCACGGTGTGGGGGGAGGTGCGTCCCACCGTGCTGGTGTGGTTGGCGCTGGAGCAGGGGGGGCAACGCAAGTTGCTCTCGGCCAACGACAGTGGCCCGCTTCAGGGCGCACTGGTCAACAGCGGTTACCGTCGCGCCCTGCCCCTACGCCTGCCACTGCTGGACCTCACCGATATGGCCAAGGTCAACGTGGCCGATGTGTGGGGCGGCTTTCACGACGGCCTGATGGACGCCTCGCGTCGCTATCAGGCGCAGGTGGTGCTGGTGGGGAAGCTCGCCACCACCGCCAGCGGCTATCAGGTGGCCTGGACCCTGCGTCAGGGCGACCAGGTGGTGCGCTGGGAGCGCTCCGATGCCGCCGCCGACAAGTTGCTGCAGGAGGGGGTCGAGACCACCGCCCTGCGCCTGGCCGGATGGTTCGGTCAGGCCTCTGCCGAGGCCCCCGAGGGGGGGCAGGTGCTGGATCAGGGGCCGCGCAACGACGGCATCACGGTCAACGTCATCGGCGTCGACTCTCTCTATAGTTACCAGCGCGTGCTGCGTTACCTGGGGGGCCTGCCCGGGGTCGGT
>QKED01000054.1 GCA_003252455.1 Gammaproteobacteria bacterium | reverse complement strand
CTCGGGGCGTCACGACCCTACCTTCTATCGCCAGATGTGGCGTCAGCTCCAGCGCGACCAGCAGTGGGAGGGGGAGATCTACAACCGGCGCAAGGGGGGGGAGATCTTCCCCGAGTGGCTGAGCATCACCGCGGTGCTCGACGACAACGGCCAGGTCACTCACTACGTGGCCCACTTCATCGATATCACGGAACAGAAGCGCCAGGAGGAGGGGTTGCGTCAGGCGCGGGCCGACGCCGAGCGTGCCAACAAACAGAAGAGTCGCTTCTTCGCCACCCTGAGCCACGAGATCCGCTCGACCCTGAACGCGGTGATCAGCACCAACGACCTGCTGCTGGAGAGCGACCTCGACCCGCACCAACGTCACCTGGCCCACATCTCCGCCCACGGTGGTCAGACCCTGCTCGGCCTGGTCAACGGGGTGCTCGACATGGCCAAGATCGAGGCGGGCAAGCTGGAGCTGCACCCTGATTGGTTCGACCTGATAGAGCTGGTAGAGGGGACGGTGAGCCTCTATGCGGCAGAGGCGGAGCGCAAGGGGGTGAATCTGGAGGCACACTTCGAGGCCGGGGTGGCCGGGGAGTGCCTGGGTGACGCGCTGCGCCTGCGGCAGATCCTGGTCAATCTCATCGCCAACGCCATCAAGTTCACCCGCGAGGGGCGGGTGCGTGTGCTGCTGCAGCACATCCCCGACGCCCTTCGGTTGCAGGTAGAGGATAGCGGCCCCGGCATGAGCCCCAGCGACCAGTCCGCCATCTTCGACGAGTTCGTGCAGGTGGGTGAACGCAGTGCCCACGCCCGGGGCACCGGACTCGGCCTGGCCATCGTCAAGAGTCTGGTCGACCTGATGGGGGGGGCGATCCGAGTACGTAGTCAGCTGGGGCAGGGCACCACCTTTATCCTCAGCCTTCCGCTCCCAGGGCGTGCTGCACTCGCCACGGCGCGCCACCTCTGCGCCGAGAGCCCCTTGCCCACGCTGCCGGCACCCTCTACACGCAAACCTGCGCCATTCGACACCGTGACAGGTCTCGCTGAGCGGCGGATCTTGGTGGCAGAGGATAGCCCGGAGAATCAGGCGGTGATCACCGCCGTGCTGAGTAAGCAGGGCTACGGCGTGACCCTGGTCGAGAATGGTGCGGCGGCGGTGGAGCAGGCCCAGGCGGCACACTATGACCTGATCCTGCTCGACCTCACCATGCCACGCATGGGTGGTATCGAGGCGTGTCGAGCCATCCGCGCCGGGGCGGGACCGAATGCGCAGAGTCTCATCATCGCCCTCTCCGCGACCCCACTGGCCGAGGATGTACAGGCCTGTTACGACGCCGGCATGAATCACTTCATCAGCAAGCCCTTCTCCATCCCCCAATTGCGCGACGAGGTGGCCCATTGGCTCGGTGGGGGCGCGCGTGATGCCCCGGCGCACACCGCCAACACCCCGGTGGACGAGGCCGCACCGCTGGTCGAACGGGCCGTGCTAAAGCAGCTTGAAGAGGAGACTTCGGTGGAGATCGTCGCCGAGATCCTGGAGATCTTCACCCAGGAGACGCGCAAGCGCGTCGAGCGCATGGTCGAGCAGCATCGCGACGGGCAGCTATCCGCGCTGATGGATGAGGCGCACACCCTCAAGGGGGCCAGCGGATCCTTCGGTTGTCGGCGTCTACAGGCGCTCGCCCTCGTACTGGAGGGGGCTGCCCGCGAGGCCGACACCACGGCCCTGGCCGAGGCGATCGCGACCCTCCCAGGGCTCTGCGAAGAGACCCTGGCCCTCCTGGCACACGACCCACAGCAGGCGCCGCGATGAGTTGTAGCGAGATGCCCTTCACCCCCTTACTGCAGAGTCGGCGTAACCCCTCGCTGGAGGAGGTGCGCGCCCTGCGTCACCTGCTGGAGAAGGTGCTGCTGGCCCTGGCGGTGCCGAGGCGCGAACAGCACGCCATGCTCCTCTGCCTGAGCGAGCTGGGCACCAACCTGGTGGAGCACGCCAGCCCCAAGGCGAGCGCACTGACCCTCACCTTCGGTCAGGACGCCCAGGCCTGGTGGCTCTGCCTGGAGGACGACGGTGGCCCCTGGCAGCCGGGAGAGTTCTCCCCCTTCGCGCAGACCCCGGAGACGATCCTCAGTGGCGCCGAGAGCGGTCGTGGTCTGGCCCTGGTCGGGAGTCTGTGCGATACGGTGAGCTACACCCCGGGGGCCCCCAACCGCCTGCTGCTCGGTTGGTACCACCCGGCGCGCGAACGGCGCGTGCACATCGCCCTGGTGGAGGACGACGCGGCCCTGCTGCGTCTCTATCGTGCCCACCTGGAGCCGAGCTATCGGGTCAGTGCCTATCGCGACCCCGGCGAGGCCCTCGCCGCGCTGGCCGAGAGCCCGGTGGAGCTGGTCATCTCCGACATTCAGATGCCGCGGATGGACGGCTTCGCCCTGCGCGCGGCGCTGCTCGAACGCTGTGGCGACGCGCTCATCCCCTTTGTCTTTCTCAGTGCCCACGACAGTGAGGCGACACTGCGCCGGGCCGCCGCGCTCGGTATCGACGACTATCTAGTCAAACCCATCACCCGTGAGCGCCTGCTGCACTGCGTCGAGCGGGTGCTCGGGCGCACGCGCCAGCTCAAACGCCTGCTCAGCGAGCGCATCGAGCGGCGCATCGCCCGCAGCCTCTACCCGCAGCTGCCTGAGCACCTCCCCGGGTGGCGCTGTGTGCACGATCAGCGCCACCCGGGCAGCGGTGGGGGTGACCTGCTGCTCTATCAGAGCCAACCGGGGCGTACCCTGCTGATCCTCGCCGATGTGATGGGGCACGACGAGAGCGCCAAGTTCTTCGCCCATGCCTATGGCGGTTACCTGCGTGGCCTGCTGCACGCCCTTGGTCCCGAGGCGGGTCCCGCACAACTGCTCGCTGCCTTGGCCCAGGCCGCCTATGCCGATCAGCTGCTCGACGCGGCTACGCTCACCTGCCTGGTACTGGCCCTCTACCCCGACGGTATGTTAGAACTGGCCGCAGCGGGTCACCCCAAACCGCTGTTGCTCGATGGTGAGCGCCTCACCTACCTACCGGTGGAGGGGGTGCTCCCCGGGCTGCTGCCGGAGCCCCAATATCACCCGCTACGCCTGCACCTGGGTGCGGGTCAGCGCCTCGCCCTCTACACCGACGGGCTGTTCGACGCCGCCATCGACAGCGCCACTCGATCCACACTGGCCGAGGGGGTCGAGGAGGCGCTCTGCCACGGGCGCCGGGCACCGCTACACGCGGCCCTGCGTCAGGTGATGGAGTGTTTCGACACCCTCGCCGGTGTACCGCCACTGGATGACACCCTGCTCCTGTTGCTGGAGCCCGATACCGAACCTGGAGCCTGAGATGACCGCCAAGGTGCTACTGGTCGAAGACAGCCCCTCCCTCGCCAAGCTCTACGCCAGCTACCTCAAGGAGGAGGATATCGATCTGAGTCTGGTGGCGACCGGCGCCGAGGCGCTGGCGCACATCCGTGAGCAGTTGCCGCATCTGGTGCTGCTCGACCTCAAGCTGCCGGATATGGATGGTATGGCGATCCTCGCCTGGATGCATGCGCAGGAGCTGCCGTGCGACACCATCATCGTCACTGCCCATGGCTCGGTGGATATCGCCGTCGAGGCGTTGCGCAACGGCGCCGCCGACTTTATCGAGAAGCCCTTCGACGCCAAGCGCCTGCGCGTTACCCTCAACAACGTACTGGAGCGCAACCGCCTGAAGCACCTGGTGGCCGATTACCGCGCCACCTATGAGCGCGAGCAGTATCACGGCTTCATCGGCGCCAGCCCCCCCATGCAGGCGGTCTATCGCACCATCGAGGCGGCCGCCTCCAGCAACGCCACCGTGTTCATCACCGGCGAGAGTGGCACCGGCAAGGAGGTGTGCGCCGATGCCATCCACCGTCAGGGGCTACGCGCCAAGGGCCCCTTCGTCGCCATCAACTGCGGCGCCATCCCCAAGGACCTGGTCGAGAGCGAGCTGTTCGGGCATGTCAAAGGAGCCTTCACCGGCGCGGTGAGCGAGCGCAAGGGGGCGGTGAGCCGCGCCGACGGCGGCACCCTGTTCCTCGACGAACTGGGCGAGATGGAGTTGGAGTTGCAGACCAAGCTGCTGCGCTTCCTGCAGACCGGCAGCTTCCTGCGCGTGGGCGGCAGTAAGGAGGAGAAGGTCGACGTGCGCATCATCTGCGCCACCAACCGCGTACCGCTGGAGGAGGTGGCCGCCGGTCGCCTGCGCGAAGACCTCTACTACCGCCTGCACGTGATCCCCTTACAGATGCCGCCGCTGCGCGAGCGTGGCGCCGACATCCTACTCATCGCCCGCCACCTACTGGGCCAATATGCCGGCGAGGAGAACAAGCGCTTCGGCACCTTCGCCCCAGAGGTGGAGGCAGTGCTGCTCGACTACCCCTGGCCGGGCAATGTGCGCCAGCTACAGAACGTGGTGCGCAATATCGTCGTGCTGCACAACGCCGAACGGGTGGAGGTGGCGCACCTACCACCGCCACTCGACCGACACACCCCGGGCAGCCCCGCCAGCGTGCCGCCGATGTCGGCCACGGCCAGCGTACCGCCAGTGGCGCAGAGCCCGCTCGCGGGCGCCGCCACGGTGATCAAACCACTGGCGCAGGTCGAGCGGGAGGCGATCGAGGCGGCCATCGCCTATTGTGACGGCAACATCCCTCGCGCGGCGGCGCTCCTGGAGGTGAGCCCCTCGACCCTCTATCGCAAGAAGCAGGCGTGGGGCGCCGCTTGAGCGCCTCAGCGGGCGGGGAAGTGGTAGGAGGTGAGGCGCAGCCGATGGCCCGGGGTGGCATAGGCGGCACGCTCCAGACGGCGCTTGGGCAGCTCACTGTCGCGTGCGAGGAGAGAGAACCAGTAGAGCAGCTCGTCGCTCCCCACCTCGGGGTAGTGCGTGATGAGCCAGGCCATGGCGTCGGCCACCGGGCGCTCACCAATGAAGCGGGCGCGCACCTCGGGGTAGCCGATGATGGGGCGATCGGCGGTGGCGGGGCGGGCATTGCGCTCGGGGAAGGGGTTGGCGCTCGGTTGGAAGCGGCTGATGGCGTACAGATAGCCCTGTACCGCACCATGCGAGCCGAAGAAGTTGATCGCCGGGCGGGCGAACAGCGGCACCCGGCGCTGCAGGTCGAGGGCCAATGGCCCCTTCTTGCGTAGGGTGGCGAGGGCCAGTGAGGCACCCCGGCTGAGGGCGTCGTTGCGGCGGATCTCTTCGCGCAGCGGCAGCAGGATCTCGGTGGCGCGCTTGAGGGTGTGGTGTGCCACCGCCTCCATGTCCATCAGCCGCGCCTGCAGGCGGCCGAGCAGCTCCGAGTCGTCGAGTAGGCCGCCGCGCAGGTCGAGGCCGCGCGCGAGCCGCTGTAGTTGGCGCTCGATGTGGCGCACGGTCTGATCGAACAGGCCGTCATGGCGCACCAGCTCGATCATCGGCTCCACATACTCGTCCCAGCTCGACAGCACCTCGGCGTAGCGCTCCTTGAGCGGGATGTCGCGCCCCCGGGTGCGCGCACGCTCGGCGATCCCCTCCAGCGCCAGCTCGTCGTTGCGCAGTTTCTTGATCACCTCGCGGATGCGCTGGTCGAGCAGGCGGGTGAAACGCGAGAGGTCGGCACGGTCGCCCTCCTCGGTGGCCTTGCCGATGCGCTCGGTGAGGGCGCGCAGGTGCTCCACATAGGCCTGGATCTCCATGCTCAACCCCAGGCGGTGCTCATGCTTGAGGTAGCCGACGAACTCCATGATGGTGGGGTTGAGTTCGAAGCGGTTGTGCGACTTGGCCACCGGGATGAGCAGTTCTAGCCCGAGTAAGGTGTTGATCTGCAAGCTGATATCGCCAGCATCCCAGTGCGGACGGGCGAGTGCGAGCAGGCCGCGAAGCCCCTGCAGGGTGATGGTGCCGTCACCCACCTGCTCGAACAGGCGATCGATCAGCTCCCAATGGCGGGCCAGGTGGTTGAGGACGCGTTTGGGTTCGATCATGGCCGAGGGCGGGTCAAGCGGGGGAGGGGAGGGCCAATGCTAACGTCTGCCCTACAGGTGTCACAATAGCCCGCACTGTGAAGGAGTAGAAAGATTACCTGAAGAAGTTGTCCTATAAATCTGAAATATAAGAAGAAAGATATTGAATAATATTGTGCGATTGGGCCGCTGAGCGCTTGCATTAGTGGCCCTACACTCTCTATCCTCCTTCTGAGGGAAATGAGATGCAGAGACCGTGGATCGAGGTATGACCATGTGGGGAAGCAGAGGCGTCAGTCGTGGCGATAAGGAGGGTGCCCGCGCGCAGCATCGTGGCCTCGGGAGCGGCCAGCCTGTGGACAAGCCGTTACGTATCCTGATCGCCAACACCAAGGGGGGCTGTGGTAAGACCACGGTCGCCATCAATCTCGCCTCGCTCTATGCCGGGAGTGAGCTGCGTACCGTACTCATCGACCACGACCCGCAGGGCTCCAGCTCCCGCTGGCTCGATACCCGCAGCAACCTCGCCCCGAGCATCTATGGCATCTCGCCTCACCGCGCCCTTGGGGGGGTGACCCGCTCCTTCGCCACCCGCCTGCCCCCCGACGCCCAGCGCGTGGTGCTCGATGCCCCAGCGGGTGTCGGTGGCTTCCCCCTCGCCGATATGTTGCGTGAGGTCGACGTGGTGCTCATCCCGGTGCTCGCCTCGGTGATCGACATCGATGCGGCGCGCATCTTCCTCAACGAGCTCAACAAGCTGCCCCGGGTGCGCTCGGGGCAGGTGCGCGTCGGGGTGATCGCCAACCGCGTGCGCGAGAACACCAAGGCCTACCACCTACTCGACAGCTTCCTCGAAGAGACCGGTATCCCCGTGGTGGCGCGTCTGCGCGACGCCCAGGTCTATGTGCAGGCCGCCGAGGATGGCGTCGGCGTGGTCGAGATGAAAGGGCGAGCCGTCTACCACGACCGCAAGGCGTGGCGCCGCCTGATGCAGTGGGTCGAGGAGGCCGTCGGCAGCGTCACCCCCCAGGCCCTACACCTTTAGCCCAACCCCGCTATCCACCCCACTTGACGCCTCTCTCTGTCCCATCCCGGTGCAGCGGTGGCGTCGCATGCAGGGTGGCATGCACACAAGTAGTGCATGCCACCATCCCCGTGTCACCCTATGTATCGCCGTAACTCAATGTATTTTATACATTTAATGATTGTGGCACGTAATCTGCATTTGACTGAGCAGTTCAATCCTGCCCCGCACTGGGTCGGTGAGCGACCGAGGGGGTAAAGGTGCCGCCTCGGGAGTACCGCCCGAGGGGTGATTGAGAGACCTTACAACACGTCAGTCGCGTCGGCTGACTCGGGTAACGAAGCCCTAAGCGCAAGACCAGATGGTCCCTGCGCTTAGGGCTTTTTTTTTGGAGCAAAAATCCCATGCAGAGAGAGAAACTGGTCCTCATCGGTAACGGCATGGCCGGGGTGCGCACCCTCGAAGAGCTGCTCAAGCTAGAGCCGGAGATGTACGCGATCACCGTCTTCGGTGACGAGCCGCACCCCAACTACAACCGCATCATGCTCTCCCCGGTGCTGGCCGGCGAGAAGTCGTTCGACGACATCATCCTCAACAGCCCCGAGTGGTATGCCGAGCACAACATCACCCTGCATACCGGCTCCCCGGTGGTGAGCATCGACCGTCAGGCGCGCAAGGTGATCACCGCCGACGGCACCGAGGCGGAGTACGACCGCCTGCTGCTGGCCACCGGCTCCAGCTCCTTCATCCTGCCCGTGCCGGGTCACGACCTCGACGGCGTCATCGGCTTTCGCACCATCGCCGACGTGGACGCCATGCTCGCCGCCGCGGGCAGCCATAAGAACGCCGTGGTCATCGGCGGTGGCCTGCTCGGCCTAGAGGCCGCCGTGGGTCTGCTCAACCAGGGCATGGCGGTCACCGTCATCCACCTGCCCGACGTGCTGATGGAGCGCCAGCTCGACGAGGAGTCGGCCAAGATGCTCCAGAGCGAGCTGGAGGGGCGTGGCCTCAACATCATCACCGGCGCCAACACCGAGTGCCTGGTGGGCGAGGGGCGCGTGCAGGCGCTGCGCCTCAAGGATGGCCGCGAGATCCCCGCCGACCTGGTGGTGATGGCCGTGGGCATCCGCCCCAACATCCAGCTGGCCAAGGAGTCCGGCCTGCACTGCGAGCGCGGCATCGTGGTCGACGACACCCTGCTCACCTACGACCCGGCCATCTACGCCGTCGGCGAGTGCGTGCAGCACCGTGGCAATGTCTACGGCCTGGTGGCACCGCTGTTCGAGCAGGGCAAGGTGTGCGCCAACCACCTGGCGCGCCACGGCATCGGCCACTACGAGGGCACCACCCTCGCCACCCGCCTCAAGGTGACCGGTATCGAACTCTTCTCCGCCGGTAACTTCACCGGCGGTGAGGGGACCGAGTCCATCGTCATGAAGGACCCAGCGCGCGGCGTCTACAAAAAGCTGGTGATCCGCGACGAGAAGATCGAGGGCTGCGTGCTCTACGGCGACACCGTCGACGGCGCCTGGTATTTCGAGCTGCTGCGCAACGGCTCCGACATCTCCGCCCACCGCGACCAGCTGATGTTCGGTCGCACCCATCTCTCCGACGCCGGTCACGGCGGCGAGAACACCGCCGACCACATGGCCGACAGCGCCCAGGTGTGCGACTGCAACGGCGTGTGCAAGGGTGACATCGTCAACGCCGTGCGCGAGAAGGGCCTCTTCACCCTCGACGAGGTGAAGAAGCACACCAAGGCGGGCGCCTCCTGCGGCGGCTGTACCGGCCTGGTTGAGCAGATCCTCGCCGCCACCGTCGGTGGCGAGTACGTCGCCCCGGACAAGAAGCCGCTCTGCGCCTGCACCGACTACACCCATGACGAGGTGATCAAGGCGGTCAAGGAGCAGCGCCTGACCAACCGCGAGCAGGCCATGAGCGCCCTCGACTGGCACACCCCCGATGGCTGCCCCACCTGCCGCCCGGCGCTCAACTACTACATGCTCGCCAGCTGGCCCGCCGAGGCGGTCGATGACCCCTCGTCGCGCTTCATCAACGAGCGCACCCACGCCAACATCCAGAAGGACCGCTCCTACACCGTGGTGCCGCGCATCTGGGGCGGCGTCACCACCCCCGCCGAGCTGCGCGCCATCGCCGACGCCGCCGAGAAGTACGACGTGCCGATGGTGAAGATCACCGGCGGTCAGCGCATCGACCTGGTGGGCGTGAAGAAGGAGCAACTGCCCGAGATGTGGGCCGACCTCAACGCCGCAGGCCTGGTCTCCGGCCACGCCTACGGCAAGGCGCTGCGCACGGTGAAGACCTGCATCGGCTCGCAGTTCTGCCGCTTCGGCACGCAGGACGCGATCCAGATGGGCATAGACCTCGAAAAGATGACCTGGGCCTCCTGGACCCCGCACAAGTACAAGATGGCGGTCTCCGGCTGCCCGCGTAACTGTGCCGAGGCGACCATCAAGGACTTCGGCGTGGTCGGCATCGATGGTGCCTGGGAGCTGCACGTGGGCGGCAACGGCGGCCTCAAGGTGCGCGTCACCGACATGCTCTGCCGCGTCACCAGCGACGCCGAGGTGCTGGAGTACGCCGGGGCCTTCATGCAGCTCTACCGCGAGAACGCCCGCTATCTGGAACGCACCGCCCCCTGGGTCGAGCGTGTCGGTCTACCCTACGTCAAGCAGCACATCGTCGAGGATGCGGCGGGGCGTCAGGCGCTCTACGCACGCTTCCTGGAGTCACAGCGTATCGGGCAGAAGGACCCCTGGGCCGAGCACACCAAGCCCGAGCACCGTCTGGAGTTCGTGCCGATGAAGGCCGAGGCCTGATCGCCACGCCCGTGTCACCACGCCCCCGCAAGGGCGGTCTGCGGCAGCGCCCGCGCCCTTGCGGCCCTCATGCAGAATCGAGGTATCACACCATGTCCGACTGGATCACTGTAGGCAAACTGGACGATATTCCGCGCCTGGGCGCCCGCACCGTCATCACCGAGGCGGGCGAGTTCGCCATCTTCCGCACCTCCGACGATCGCCTCTTCGCCCTGCGCGATCGCTGCCCGCACAAGGGCGGGCCGCTCTCTCAAGGGATCGTCTACGGCAACGCGGTCGCCTGCCCGCTGCACAACTGGAGCATCGACCTCTCCAGTGGCGAGGCGATCGCCCCCGACGTGGGCTGCGTGCGCACCCGTGAGGTGAAGGTGGTGGACGGCATGGTGCTGCTCAGCGCCTGAGGCCCGCCACCCTAAACGCCAACGCCCGTGGTCGGAGACGGCCACGGGCGTTGGCGTTTAGGGTGGCGGTTCAGGCCTCGACGACGCGTGCGCTGGGCTGTTGACGGACCAGATCGGGGGCGACACAGGCGGCCATGCGCGCCACGTCCAGCCCGCCGCCGAGGAAGCGGGCGATGCGTTCCGCACTGGCGCTGGGGTCGGCGATCACCTCGGCGTGGGGCAGATAGAGGGTGTGGATGTGTGGCTGCTGTGCCAGCCAGACCTTGACCCGACGCAACTGAGCGGCATAGGTGCGCTTGAGCTCATCCGCTTCCAGACGCGCGGCATCGCGGCCGAGGTTGTGCAGCATGGCACGCTGGGAGCGCAGCACCTGGTCGAGCTCTCGCTCGATGAAGATCACCCGATAGGCGTGGTCGCGGGGGAGGGCGGGGAGCAGTTGCGCCACCACCTTCACCACCTGCCCCTCGGCACCGTCGAGCCAGGCGCTGTCACGAAACAGGCGGGTGGCCCCGGCGTGTTCGTAGTAACCGCGCGGGTTGTCCTGGTCGGCGCTGCGCTCGCCGTCGGTGAGCGCTGGGCGACCACCCGCATGTACCATCTGCATCAGCATGGAGGTGCCACTGCGCGGTAGGCCGGAGACCACGGCGATGAAGTCGGCGCGGCTCTCGGCGTCGGGCAGGCGCTCGCCCAGCAGCCGTTGCGGCTCGGGGATCGCCGGGGTCTCGGGGGTGACACCGGGCGGCGGCGTGTGCAACTGGCGGCGGCGGATCTCGCGGCACAGGCGCAGGTGTTCGAGCATGCGCACCCCCTGGTTGGGGATGTGGCGGTGGTAGAGGCGCGCCAGCACGCGGTGGGCGCGTAGGAAGTTGGGGTTCTGCGTCACCGCCACGCGCAGTGCGCGCTCCGCCTCGGTCACCTTGCCAAGGCGCAGTAGGGCGAGGCCGAGAACATAGTGTGCCAGGGGGTAGTGGTGGTGCAGGCGCACCGTCTCCAGGGCGTGCTCGGCCGCCGGTTCCGGGCGTCGCTGGGGCAGGAGGGCGCGTGCCAGACCGAGGTGGGCATGGGCGTTGAGCGGGTCGATGGCCAGTGCCTTGCGGTAGGCGGCCTCGGCCTCGGTGTGGCGATGCAGGCGCAGTAGCGCCTCGCCGAGCTGTAGGTGCAGGCCGGGACGGCTCGGGTCGGCCTTGGCGGCCCGCCGGAAGAGGGCCAGGGCCTCCTCGAAACGCCCCTCGTCGACCAGCACACAGCCCATAAGGTAGTCGAGGTCGTAGTGGGTGATGTGGGCGAGCTGGCGCTGACGCTCCCACTCGCGGCGCTCTGTCTCGTCGAGCTCGGAGAGGTCGAGGGGGCCGTCGCCGACCCGCTCCGGGTGTGCGGCCTGGTAGGCCTCACGCAGGGCGTTGAGTTGCTCGCGCGCCTGCGCGGCGCTCTGTAGGCGTCGCTCGGTGAGCTGTTCGACCAGTTGGCGCAGGGCCTGGGTCTCGCCGGTACTGCGATAGCACTGTGCGAGCTGGATGCCGAAACGCGACTGTTCGGGTTCCGCCTCCAGCAGCTCGGCGAGCAGGGGGATGGCGTCCAGGTGGCGGTCGGCGTCCATGTAGCTGCGCGCCAGGTTGTACTTGAGTTCGCGCGTGGTGTTCTCCACGGCGGCGCGATGGTCTTCGCCCAGGGGTTCGATGTAGCCGAGGGCGATGAGCTGATCGAGCGCCTCCTTGGCGGCGAGTGGGGCGACCTGCAGCGTCTGGTCGAGGCGCCCGTCGGGGCCCTCCACACTGTCCCAGCTGGGGATGTGCTGCACCTCGGGAGGGTTCTCGAACACCTCCAGCAGGGGCTTACCGTCCATGTCTTCGCCCACCGGCAGGCCCCAATGCACCAGCAGGGTGGGGGTGATGTCGAGCAGTCCGGCGCCGTGCACCAGGGCGTCCTTGCGGATACCGGGACCGGCCATGACGAAGATGCCGAAGTCGCGGTGCTCGATGGCCGGGCCTGCCGGCTCGTTGGGGATGCCGTGTGGGCGCAGGTGGTCGGAGTGGAAGCCGTGGTCGGAGCAGATCACCACCGTGGTGTCGTCGGGTACCAAGGCTAGGAGGCCGCCGAGGAGCATGTCGTGGAAGCGGTAGGCCGCCTCGACCACACCGGAGTAGAGCGCGAAGTCGCGTTCGTCGACATGCTCACGGCGCGGCGGGTGGTAGCGCATGAAGCCGTGGCAGAAGTGGTCGATGGCGTCGTAGTAGATGGCCGCTAGGTCCCACTCGCGGTGTTGCAGCAGCCAGGTGGCGGCGGCGTGCACGCTGGCGCATTCGGCGACGATCTTGGCCGCCGCACCGAGGCGCTGGTCGCTCTCCTGGTCGATCTCCGCAGCGCGTGGGATGAAGGGGAGGATGGCGTCGGGGGGCAGCTCGTTGGGGTTGATGCGCAGCTCGGCGAGGGTCTCGGCCAGCGCTGGCGGATAGATCGTGCCGGGGGGCAGGGGCCAAGGCTGGTCGGGCGGGCCGATGGCGCTCTGAAAGTGGTTGGAGACCATGGCGCCGTGGATCGGTTCGGCGGGGTGCGAGGGCCACCAGCCGACCACCTGGCTGGCATGGCCCTGCTGGTGGAGGATGTTCCACAGGGCGCGACAGGTCCGCGATTGGTGACTGACAGGTTGCACCCCGGCGCCGTCCGGGGTCGGCTCGGTAAAGCCGAGCACGCCGTGTTTGAACGGGCGCTTGCCGGTGGCGATGGAGGTCCAGAGCATGGGCGAGAGCACCGGCTGCAGGGTGCTCAGGTTGCCCATCACGCCGCGCTCGATGAGGGCGGCGAGGTGGGGCATCTTGCCCGCCTCGATGAGAGGGTGGATCACCTTCCAATCGGCGGCGTCCCAGCCGATGAGCAGGGTCTTGTGCATGGTAGGGGGGATCAGGCCTCTGCGCTGAGCTGGCGCTTGCGTCGACGCAGGGCGCCGACACCGGCGGCACCGAGGGCGAGGAGTGCCAGGGCCGGGGTCTCGGGTTCGGGTACCTCGCCGACACGGATGGTGCCGTTGGTCTCGAAGGCCCAATCGATGGCGGTCACGCGGTTGATGCGCCCATCCGAGGTGAGACCGGGGTCGGACTCGAACTTGAGACGCACCCAGCCAAAGCCGTTGCGGAACGGGAAGCTGCCGATACCGGCGAAGCCGGTGACGCCCAGGGTCCAGGCGTTGACGTGGCTCGCACCGGCGGAGAGGCCTGCACCGCCCAGGGCCATGCCCGAGTAGGTGCCGAACCCGGCCCCGACGGTCTGTCCCCAGGAGAAGCGCTTCAGCTCCCCGGTAGAGGCGAGGGTCGGGGTGGCGATGATCGGCACGAAGGGCGTCGGACCCGGGTTGGAGACCGAGGCGAAGCTGCCGGAGGCGTTGTTGAACAGGCGGATACGCGCGATCGGCACGACACCCGCGGTCGTGGTGAACATGATGGTGCGGGTGGCGTCGAAGGAGCCGCCGGTCGAGGCAGAGAAGTTGCGCTCTATGGTGAGGTTGCGATTGGCGCCGCTGTAGAGGATGGCGGCATCCGCCTGTCCGACCATGGCCAGGGCCGAGCCAGCGGCGGCGGCATAACGCGCCCAGTGGTGGTTCTGTTTGTCGCGGGTGACGAGATAACCATCGGCTGTGAGGGCGTAGCCGCTGAGGCGTTGATCGAGGTTGTTGTGCTCGGGCATGGGGATCTTCCTTGTTGGATGACGCATCGTGTGGCGCCCATCCTACTCCAGCCGGTCGCCCTCTGCCCAGACTCCGTCCCAATTTTTATTTTCCGTATGAGATTGATTTATAGGGAAGAAATCTCCCTTGTTCGGATTATTTCAGGGGTGATGAGCGGGCCTCTCAAGGGCAGCCGAGGCACTTCGCAGTGCGACGGGAAACCGCAGCGGGGGTGCCGCTAGACCATGCCCCTCAGCGCAACAGGTAGAGGGTCACTTCAAGGCGCTGCCACGCCTCGGGCCCAGGGCCGATGTGGCTCACCTCGGCGTGCAGCGGCTGCCCATCGTCGAGCAGTTGGGCGATGGTGTGGTTGCGGCTCGGGGGGAGAGAGCCGAGGCGCTGCCCCTGGTGGTAGAGCTCCACCGCTTGGGGGTCGTGCGGTAGGTCGTGGCGACGGCGTAGCGTCAGTGCCTGCCCCGGGCGAAGTTGGGCCGCTAGGGTCAGGTCGAGGGCCACCAGCGGGGCACGCTGCAGGCGTACCGGGGCCGAGGCCCCGGCACCCGTGGCGAGGCCGACCAGCGGTAGGCCGCAGAGACCGCGCAGCAGTCGGCGCTTAGCGTGGTGCATGGTCGCCCTCGGTGTAGAGGGTCGCGGCGCGCTGCAGCTCGGCGACCACCGCCTGACGCAGGGCCGGGGGGGCGAGCACCTCGACGCGCGCCCCATGGCGCAGCACATCCATCAACAGCTCTCGTGGGTCGGCGTAGGGGAGGTGCAGGTGGTAGTAGTCACCGTGCCACTCGCCACGCTGCCCCGGGTGCCACTCCTCGTCCGCCACCCAGCGTGCGGCGAGGGGGTCGAAGCGCAGCTCGGCCCAGGCCCCGGCGTCGCCACCGAAGATGCCGAAGCCGCTGTCCAGGTGTTGTGCCAGGGTGGCGTCGTCGCACGCGTGTAGGGGGCCGGGGTGGGGCGTGGCGGTGCGGATGCGGTCGAGGGCGAAGGTGCGCAGCGCCTGGGCCTGTTCGCACCAGGCCACCAGGTACCAGTTGTCGCGATAGTGGATCAGGCGGTAGGGGTGCACGCACCGCTCGCTGGTGGTGTCGCGCCCGCGCCCCTGATAGCGAATCTGCAGTGGCTGGTCGCCGAGCAGGGCCCCGGCCACCACGCCGAAGCGGTCGTTGTCGACGCGCCGCCGGGCGGCGGTGCGCAGTAGGATACGCTGCCCGACGCGGGCGGGGTCGAGTCCGCTCTGCTGCAGCAGGCCGGTGATGCGCTCGCGCAGCGGGCCGAGCTGGTCGGCGAGCAGGCCCGGTTGCACCCCTTCCAGCAACTGTTCGGTGGCGAGCAGGGCGTAGAGTTCGCTGGCGTTGAACCACATCCCCGGTAGCTCGTAGTCGCCCTGGCTGGCGTCGTAGTAGTAGCCGTTGCGGTCCTTGTCGTATTCGATGGGGGCGAAGAGGCTGTTGCGCATGTGTGCCAGGTCGCGATTGACCGTTGCGCGCGAGGACTCCAGCTCCTCCATCAGACGCTGCATGGAGACGCGGCGATTCACCTTTAAAAGTTGATGAATTTGGTAGATGCGTTCGAGTTGCTGCATGGCATCAGGGGTTGCGGCGCTTTTCCACACATCCTGTGGATAACTCTGTGAGTGAAGATGGGACTGGGGGCCTCGACCCGCATTCCCATGCGCCTGGGTTTAGTTTGGTCAAAAAAACGTCACCTAGATGATGTCTTTATAAATCAATGGATTACGAATGTCTGTTGACACGTGCAGGGGAGATCGTCTAGCCGTGAAACGGCGGTGTGTATCCCGTCTGGCATTGTGCAAAAAAACGTTGCGCAAGTCTTGACAGACACTTTTTTCTCCCCCGTTCACGCCTTGTCGGAGAGCCCAGGTTGCCACAGTGTCTCGGCCCCACTCTCGAAGCGGGCGAGCACGCGCGCGGCGACGAAGAGCAGGTCGGAGAGACGGTTCAGGTAGGCGATGTCCTGGCCGTTCACCGGTCTCTCGCGGTCGAGGCTGATGACCCGCCGCTCGGCACGTCGGCAGACGGTGCGCGCTACGTGGCAGGCGGAGGCCGCTGCGCCACCACTGGGGAGGATGAACTCCTTGAGGTAGGGCAGGTCGGCGTTGAAGGCGTCGATCAGCCCCTCCAGCCGCTCCACGTGCGTCGCGCTCATGCGCTTGCGTCCGGGTACCGAGAGGTCACTACCGAGGTCGAAGAGGTCGTTTTGGATGTGCTGCAGCGCCCGCTTCAGCGACTCCGGCATGGGGTGCGCGAGGACCATGCCGAGGTGGCTGTTGAGCTCGTCCACCGTGCCGATGGCCTCGATGTGCGGGCTGTCCTTGGGCAGGCGGCTGCCGTCACCGAGGCCGGTCTCGCCACGGTCGCCGGTACGGGTGTAGATCTTCGAGAGGCGGTGGCCCATGGGTGGGGTCTCCTGGCTGCATCTGGGGCTCCCCATAGGGTAACCGCCGTATGCAGCAATGTCGCGCACGGCGTGGCAAAATGGGCCAGATTTCAACCAGCGCGGGGCAGCACTCATGAAGCGAGCATACAGCCATGACTTGGTGATCGTCGGCGGCGGCATGGTCGGCGCCACCCTCGCCTGTGCCCTCGGTGAGAGTAACCTGCGTGTGGCGGTGGTCGAAGGGCGGGTGCCGGGTGCGTGGCAGGGCGAGCCCATCGACAATCGCACCAGCGCCATTACCCGTGCCACCGAACGGGTGTTTCGTAACATCGGCGCCTGGCCGGGGATGGTCGAGCGGCGCGTCGCCCCCTACCGTGCGATGCACGTGTGGGACGCCACCGGCAGCGGCGCCATCCACTTCAACGCCACCGAGATCGGTGAGCCCGACCTCGGCCACATCCTGGAGAACCGCGTCATTCTGAGTGCGCTGCACGCACGCATGGCCGCGTTCGATAACATCGAGCTGATCGCCCCGGCGCGCTGCATCGAGTGCCATCGCGACGCCGATGCCGCCCACCTGCATCTCGAAGGGGGACGCACCCTAGACGCCCCGCTGGTGGTGGCCGCCGATGGCTCCAACTCCTGGGTGCGCGAGCAGGCGGGTATCGTCAGCCATGGTTGGGCCTACCAGCAGACCGCCGTAGTGGCCGTGGTGCGCCACTCCCGCCCCCACGCCGAGACCGCCTACCAGCGCTTTCTGCCCGATGGCCCGCTCGCGTTTCTGCCGCTGTTCGACGCGCACCTCTCCGCCATCGTCTGGTCCACCAGCCCGGGGCACGCGGTCGAGCTCTTGGCCCTCGCAGAGGCCCCCTTCCTCGATGCACTGCAGCGCACCTTCGGCGACAAACTCGGGCGCATGGCGTCGTGCGGTGAGCGCGGCGGCTACCCGCTCATTCTGCGTCACGCCGACCACTACGTCGAAGAGCGCCTCGCCCTGGTCGGCAACGCCGCCCACAGCATCCACCCCCTCGCCGGGCAGGGGCTCAACCTCGGCGTGCTCGACGTCGCCCTGCTCGCCGACCTGCTGCAAGAGGCCCATGCCGCCCGTGGCGATCTCGGTGAACTGCGCCTGCTGCGTCGCTACGAGCGCGGGCGCAAGGGCGACAACCTCTCCATGATGTATGCCATGGACGGCTTCAAGCGCCTCTTCGGGAGTGAGGCGACCCCCGTACGACTGCTGCGCAACCTCGGCCTCAACCTCGCCGACAGCGTCGCGCCGCTGAAGCAGCAGCTGATGCGCCATGCGCTAGGGTTGAGTGGGGAGCTGCCGGAGTTGGTGCGGCGCATTGGCTGAGGCGTCTGGCTGATTCGACTGGCTTGCTGGTGAGTGGTGAACCTCGTCGTCCTGTGGACCCAAAAGGCGCCCCGTCGCCTGCTGTAACGCGGGTTCGGTGCGACAAGCAACGGTGTCTGCCGTGCCCCCGGTGCGGGCCCTGGGTTGGTCCGATCAAGCCGTTGGCTTGATGCCCCGGGTGAGGGCGCTTTAGCATGCAGTCTCCAACCCAATCCTCATCCAGGAGAGAACCATGATCCACACCGGAGGCTGCCACTGCGGCGCGGTGCGTTACGAGGTAGAGGCGCCCGCGCACCTGGAGGTGACGGAGTGCAACTGCTCCATCTGCTCCAAGACCGCTATCCTGCACCTCATCGTCCCCGCCGCACGCTTCAAGCTACTCCAGGGGAGCGATGCACTCACCACCTATACCTTCGATACGGGGGAGGCGAAGCACCTCTTCTGCAGGCACTGTGGCATCAAGTCGTTCTACGTGCCGCGCTCGCACCCGGACGGATTCAGCGTCAACGCCCGCTGCCTCGACGAGGGGACGGTGACGGGGATGACCGTCACCCCGTTCGACGGCAAGAATTGGGAGGCGAACATCGAGGCACTGCGGGCCTCGCGTGGCGAGCTGAAGTGAGGTGAGTGGCGTGCGCGCCTTGGCGCTGATGGCCGTGTCACTGGTCTGGTGCGCCAGCGCGACGGCCGAGTGCTGGCGGCTGGAAGACCCACCGCGTGCGCCCGATCAACCGCCGGATTTTGATGGTCGTGGTGCGTTCGGTCCCCTGCATGAGACCTTGACCCTGGAGTGTCTTACCTACTTGGGCCGTCTGCGCCGAGGTGAAGCGGATCTCGCCCTGCTTCGAGACGAACAGGGCCGCCTCTATCCGGTGCACCTGCATGACTATGTGGGGGAGGATAGTGGGCAGGTCGTGGCTCTGCACGACGACTTTCTCGTGGTGCGACAGTTTATCAAGGAGGCGCAAAGCGGTCAGTGGCAGGGGCAGGAGGTGCGTCTCTGGCGCGCGCTTGAGGGTTTACCCCAAATGGAATCGGCGCCCGCCGACAGCATAATGAGGCCCTGAACCCCCTTCAGTGTCGAGTTGCCCATGCCGCCCCTGCGTCGTCTCCTCTCCCTGCTGCTCTTTCTCCTGCCCCTCTGCGCCTGTGCCGACGACGTCGCGCTCGACGAGGTCGGTGACCTGCAGCAGACGGCCCGTGAGGCAGAGGCGGCGCGCCTCCCGGTGCTGCTCTTCTTCTCTGCCACCGGCTGTCACTACTGCCATCAGGTGGAGGAGGAGTTCCTCAAGCCGATGCTGCGCCATGGCGATTATGAGGGGAAGAAGGTGCTGATGCGTAAGCTGATGGTGGATGGCTTCGACCTGATCCGCGATTTCAACGGTGAGGCGATCGAGCCGAGCCTGCTGCAGCGCCGCTATCGCAGCTATGTGACGCCGACCCTGGTGTTCGTGGATGGGCAGGGGCGTCCTGTGGCGGAGAAGATCGTCGGCATCAACACCCCGGAGATGTTCGGCGGCTATCTGGACGAGGCGATCGATCAGGCCCTCGCTGCGGTGCGTGGCGGTGCGGCCCCGTGAGCGGGTGACAGTAACACGGGTACGCCGACCGAGCCTTTTCCGCGTCGTGTCGAGTCGGTAGGATGGGACCGACCTCGGCGCTCTGCCCTGGCGAGGTCACCCCGCCGCTACCGTCACTGGATGGTAGGCCCCATCCGCCCGACGACGACCCAGCCCATGCGCAGACTCTTTATCGCCGACCTGCACCTGCAGGCCGCACGCCCGGACCTCACCCGTCGCCTCCTCGACCTGCTGGCCCATGAGCAGGGGCGCTGCGATGAACTCTACATCCTCGGTGACCTGTTCGAGCTGTGGCTCGGTGACGACCTGATCCCCCCCGAGTATCTCCCGGTGCTGGCGGCGCTGCGTGCCTTTAGCGCCGCGGGTGGTCGCTGCTACGTGCAGCACGGCAATCGCGATTTTCTGCTCGGTGCGGGTTTTGCCGCGCGCAGCGGTTGCCAGCTACTGGCAGAGCGTCACACCCTCGAACTGGCCGGGCGGCGCACCCTGCTGCTGCACGGTGACACCCTGGTGAGTGACGACATCCCTTACCAGCAGATGCGCCTGATGCTGCGTAACCCCACCTGGATCGACGCCTTTCTCGCCAAGCCCCCCGCCGAGCGCATCGCCTTTGCCCGCTCGCTGCGCGAGAAGAGCCGTGAGGAGGTCTCGACCAAGGCCTATGCGATCATGGATGTGCATCGCGCGACGCTGCTGGAGCACTGTCGGGCGAGTGGCGCGCAGTGGGTGATCCATGGCCACACCCATCGCCCTGGCGTGCACCTGGAGGGGGGGATCCGCCGCTATGTGTTGGGCGATTGGCGCCGTGAAGGGGCCTGGGTGCTGGTGTGCGAGGGGGCGGAGTGTCGCCTGCACCACCTCTGACCGGGCTCCCGATCAATCCGCACCCACCGGGTCGCGTGAGGCGGCGCGGATCGCGCCGATCGCCTCGGCGGCGATGCCCAGTGACTCCATGAAGGCCTGGTGCGCCTCGGGCGCGGTGCGCTCGAAGGTGCGGTGCCAGCGCGCCATACCCGCCTCGTCGAGGCCCGCTGCGCGCAGCATGGCCACCCACTGCGCCTTGTCGACCCCCATGGCCGGGGTGGGTGGGCGCGGCAGGGTGAGGAGCTGCTGGATCACCTGTTGTTGTTCGCGCAGGGCCTGCATCTCCTGACCGATGGCGTCGAGGCGCTGCTCCAGTAGCTGTTGGAGTTGGTCCGGCTCCTGGTCGAGCAGTTGGCGGATGGTGTCCAGGGGGAGGCCGGTGGTGCGGTAGAGGTCGATCTTGGCCATACGAGCCCGATCCGCCTCGCTGTAGACGCGGTAGTTGTTGCCATCGCGCAGGCTCGGGGTGAGCAGGCCGATGCGGTCGTAGTAGAGCAGGGTGCTGCGTGAGAGGCCGAATTGCCGGGCCAGTCGGCTGATGCTGTAGTGCGGCATGGTGGGGGCGGGTGGCCGTGCGAGACGGCCACCCGGGGAGGGGCTAGCGGTGGCGGATCGCGTCGATCTCCCCGGCGGGGATACCGAGCCACTCCAGGAAGGCCTGGTGCGCCTCGGGGTGGCGTGCCTCGAAGGCCTGGTGCCAGGCCTGCATCTGCGCCTCGCTCAGCCCAATGTGGCGAAACAGCGCCACCCACTCGGCCTTGTCCATCGTCTGTTCACACATGCGCGTCTCCTCATAGCGTTGGGATTGCCGCCACCCGGTGTGGCGGTGAGAGGGAGCTTGGACTATGCAGCCGTAGTCGGGTCAAGGGCTCACTGCCCGCTCTTGAGCTGCTCCCAGTAGCCGTTCATGAGTGTCATCGCGGCGTCGCCGATGTCTTCTTGGAACTCGCCGGCCTGCACCACCTCGCTCGGGGGGAAGATGATCGGGTCGTTGCGCAGGCTCGCGTCGAGCAGGGCTCGGGCGCTGAGGTTGGGGGTGGCGTAGCCGATCGCCTCGACCGCCTGCTTGGCCACCTCGGGGCGCAGCATGAAGTCGATGAACTTGTGTGCGTTGGCGACGTGCTCGGCCCCGGCGGGGATGACGAAGTTGTCGATCCAGAAACCCGCGCCCTCGTCGGGGTAGACGTAGACGATGTTGGGGTTTTCGGCCTGGGCCATGGAGGCCTCGCCGCTCCAGAGCATGCCGAGCGCCACATCACCGGCGAGGAAGGGCTCACGCGGGGCGTCGGCGTTGAACACGCGCACGTTGGGCATCAGCCGTTTGAGGGTGGTGTAGGCCTGCTCGATCTCGGCCGGGTCTTGGGTGTTGGTGGAGTGGCCGTTGATCTTGTAGGCCATGTGGAACACCTCACGCACATCGTCGATGAGCAGCAGTTGCCCCTTCCACTTCGGGTCCCACAGGTCGGCCCAGCTGTGGATGCTGTTGGCGTCCACCACGCTGCCATCCACGCCGATGGCCGTGCTGCCCCAGAGGTAGGGGACGCTGTACTGGTTGCCCGGGTCGTAGGGCTTGTCGAGCAGGGCCGGATCGAGGTGCTTGTAGTGCGGCAATAGCGCCTTGTCGATGGGCTGGATCAGCCCCTCTTTACGCATGCGCGAGACCAGATAGGTGGAGGGCACCACCACGTCGTACCCCTTGCCGCCCTGTAGCTGCAGCTTGGCCACCATGGTCTCGTTGTTGTCGTAGGTGGAGTACTCCACCTCGATGCCGGTCTCGGCGGTGAAGGCCTCTAGCACCCCCTCGGGGATGTATTCGGCCCAGTTGTAGACCACCACCTTTTCGGCGGCGTAGCCCTGGCTGGCGAGGGTGAGACAGAGCGTGGCGAGGAGGCTGCGTAGGGGCATGACGATCTCCTTTGTAGGTGAATTAATGATAAGTCGCACTGATAGTAGTGACTGCCTGCCTTATCGGCAATCAGCGCGGACGATCGGTACGGCGGATCAGCGCGGCGATGCCCACCAGGGCGAGCGAAAGGCCGAGCAGCAGGGTGGCGAGTACGTTCACCTCCGGCGAGACCCCGACCTTGACCATGGAGTAGACCCGGATCGGCAGGATCTCGAAACCGGGGCCGGTGACAAAGGTGCTGATGATCACGTCGTCGAGCGAGAGGGTGAAGCTGAGCAGCCAACCGGAGATCACCGCCGGGCGCACCAACGGTAGGATGATATGGCGAAACCCCTGCCACTCACCGGCGCCCAGGTCCTGGGCCGCCTCCAGCAGGTAGCGGTCGAAGCCCTTGAGCTGGGCGTAGACGGTGACCACCACGAAGGGGAGGCAGAAGGTGATGTGCGAGATGAGCAGCGACCAGAAGCCGAGCTCAATGCCGAGGGCGATGAAGATCACCAGAAAGGTGATGGCAAGGACGATGTCCGGCGACATCATCACCACAAACAGGAGACCTCCGGCCAGCCCCTTGCCGCGAAACGCATAGCGATACAGGGCGATCGCCATCAGCGTGCCGATGAGGGTGGCGGCGCTGGCAGCGAGCGTGGCGATGAGCAGGGAGTTACTGAAGGCCTGCATCAGCGCCTCGTTGGCCCACAGCTTGGTGTACCACTTGAGTGAGAAGCCCTTCCATACGTGGCCGTACTTGGAGCTGTTGAACGAGTTGACCACCAGGATGGCGATGGGCAGGTAGAGGTAGAGGAACACCCCTCCCACCAGGCCCCACTTAAGCAGCCGAGTCATCGAGCCCCCCACGCCGGTTGATGTGGCGGTTGGCGCGGGCGTAGAGCCACAGCAACAACCCCATGAGCAGCACCAGGGTGAGGCTCAGGGCGCTACCGAAGGGCCAGTCGCGCACCACCAGGAACTGGTTCTTGATGATGTTGCCGAGCAGCAGGTTCTTCGCCCCGCCGAGCAGGTCGGCGACGTAGAACATGCCCATGGCGGGGAGAAAGACGATGAGTGAGCCGGCGATCACCCCCGGCAGGGTGAGGGGCAGCACCACCAGGGTGAAGCGTGCCCAGGGGCCGGCCCCCAGGTCGCGTGCCGCCTCCAGCAGGCGAGGGTCGAGTTTCTCGAAGGCGGAGACCAGCGGCAGCACCATGAACGGCAGGAGGATATAGACCAGGCCGAAGACCACGGCGAAGGGGGTGTAGAGCAGGTCGATCGGGGCGTCGGTGAGGCCGAGCCCCTGTAACAGGGTGTTGATCAGCCCCTTGTTGCCGAGGATCAGCTTGATCGCATAGGTTCGGATCAGGCTGTTGGTCCAGAACGGCACCATCATCAGAAACAGCAGCAGGGCGCGGGTCACGCGCGGCGTGCGTGCCAGGCTCCAGGCGAAGGGGTAACCGACGAGCAGGCAGACCAGGGTGGTGCAGGCCGAGAGCCACAGACTCTGCCAGAAGGCCTGGGCGTAGATCGGGTCCCACAGGCGCCCATAGGCCTGCAACGTCATGGGGTAGCTGGCGAGCTGACCGGGGTCGGGGGTGAGCACGCTGGTGAGCAGCACCAGGGCATGCGGCAGCAGGACGAAGAGGGTGAGCCATGTGAGGGTCAGCTGGATGGCGAGGCGGCGGAAGTTCACCAGCTCTCCTTGGGCAGCACGTGCTCCCACCCCTCGACCCAGTCGACCCAGACGCGCTGGCCGACGCGGTAGTCGAAGTCCGGGTCGTCCTCGTTGAAGAACTCGCTGGCGAGCAGCTCGTGACCGTTCTCCAGACGGATCAGCGAGTCCAGGGTCTGGCCGGTGTAGTTGCGCTCCAGCACCTCGCCGACATACCCCTTACGCCCGCTGGGGGCATCCTCCAGGTACTCGATGCGCAGGTCCTCGGGGCGCAGTAGCACATGCACCTCGTCGCCCACCTCGGCCAACTGTTCGAAGCGCAGGGTCTTCTCCACCCCCTCCACCTCGGCCAGGTAGAGGTAGTCGCCGAGGGGCCGCAAGATGCGCCCAGTGAACTGGTTAATCTCCCCGATGAAGCGCGCGACGAAGAGGTTGGCGGGGGATTCGTAGATCTCGCGCGGGGTGCCCACCTGCTGTGCCCGCCCCTGGTCCATCACCAGCACCCGGTCGGACATGGAGAGCGCCTCCTCCTGGTCGTGGGTGACGTAGACGAAGGTGATGCCGAGGCGCCGCTGCAACTGCTTGAGCTCCAGCTGCATCTGCCGCCGCAGTTTGTAATCGAGGGCGCTGAGCGACTCGTCGAGCAGCAGCACGCGGGGGCGGTTGACCACTGCACGGGCGATGGCCACACGCTGCTGCTGGCCACCGGAGAGCTGATGCGGTCTACGCTCGGCGAAGTCGGCCAGTTGTACCGCATTGAGCGCCTCGAAGACCCGTGGCGCCAGCTCGACGCTCGGCACCTTGGCCATGCGCAGGCCGAAGGCGACATTGTCGAACACACTCATGTGCGGGAACAGGGCGTAGCTCTGGAACACGGTGTTGACGGGACGGCGCTCCGCCGGCAGGGCGGTGATCGCCTCACCGGCCAGATGGATGCTGCCCGACTGGGCCTGCTCGAAGCCGGCGATGAGGCGCAGCACCGTGGTCTTACCGCAGCCGGAGGGACCGAGCAGGGTGAAGAACTCACCATCACGGATGGTCAGATCGAAGCTGTGCAGCACCTCTTGGTCGGCAAAGCGTTTGCTGATGCCGCTGAGGGTGAGAATGGGGTCGGCCATGGTGCGCCCTGTGCGTTTTTGGCCGCTATCTTAGTGGGCGCCGGGGGAGGGGCCAAGGCATTCTGGGCAGAAAACGTCCGTGTACTCTTACACCCACCCACGCGGGGCGCCTACAACGGCGCCTGGGCGTCACGCCGCGCGCGCAGGGTTGGGCCCCCCGGGGAGGGGCGCCGTGCCATCGGCACGGCGCGTTTTACCCCTGGTCTCGTTACCCTATGAAGGGGCGGGTCACTCTGGCTATGCTAGCGCCTCCACACCTCAGCCGAAGGCCCGTTCGATGGATCTCGCCGCCTATGCCATGCGCCCTGCCACGCAGGGGGATTTCGCCGACCTGCACGCTATCTTCACCCATCAGAGTGTCTCGCCCTACCTGGGCTTCGAGCCGTGCGATGCCGAGGCGTTTCAACCCATCTTCGCCGAGCAGATGGCCGAGGGTCATCTGGTGGTGCGCGAGGGGGCCGATGGGCGTGTGGAGTCGGTGGTGAAGATCATCCCCAACGGGCGTCGACGCCGCCACGTGGTCTACCTGGGCTCGTTGGCGGTGCACTGGGAGGCGCGCGGGCGGGGTGTCGGGCGGGCGTTTTTGCGCGATCTGATGACCCTGCTGCAGGGGGATGGCTTCAGCCGTATCGAGATCCAGGTGGCGGGCGACAACCTCAAGGCGATCGCCTTCTTCAAATCCTTCGGCTTCGAGATCGAGGGGACCCACTACGACTACTTCTGCCGCGCCGATCGCCCCGGTGAGCTGTTCAACGCCCACTTCATGGCCTGGTTGGCCACGCGGGCGCGCTGAGGCGCAGGGGGCGGCGAGGTCGCCCGTCACGCGGCGACGGGGCGGCTCAGGCCACCCCGCCGTGTCGGCTCAGGGGAAGGTGATGGTGGCGTCGGCGCGCAGCTTGTCGACGAAGCCTTTGACGCGCTGCTGCTCCAGGTGCTTGACCAGGGCGTCACGCACCTGCTCCAGCGGTGGCACCACGCCCGGGCGGCGCTCTTCGAGCTTGATCACGTGCCAGCCGTACTGGGTCTGCACCGGCTCCTGGGTCGTGCTGCCGGGCTCCAACGTCTCCAGCGCCGCGGTGAACGGGGCGACCATCTGCTTGGCGGAGAACCACCCCAGGTCACCGCCGTTGGGACCGGAGGGGCCGGTGGAGTATTCACGTGCCAGGGCCTCGAAGTCGCCCCCATCGGCGAGCTTCTTGATCACCTCCAGTGCCTTGTCGCGCTCGGCGACGAGGATGTGACGCGCCTTGTACTCGGTAGGACGCGGGGTGGCGGCGTACTCGGTGTAGGCGGCGCCGATCTCCTCCTCGGTGATGGGGTTGAGGGCGATGATGTGACGGGTCGAGGCGGCGATCAGCAGGTTGGCACGGGCCAGTTGCATGTCGTTGGTGATCTCGGGGAGCTTGTCGAGCCCCTGGGCAACGGCATCTTGGTAGACCAGCTTGTGGCTGATCACCTCGTTGAGGATCTGGCGGCGCAGCTCGGGGCTGTCGGGGGCCCCCTCCTGGCGCACGGCGATGGCGTTGATCTCACCGGCGGTGATGTTCTCGCCGTTCACCTCGGCGACGATGTCGCTGTCCTTGGGGAGTTGGGGGGCGCTGGGGGTGGTCGCCGTGTCCGGGGTCGTGGCGGGGGCCTGTGCCGCGTCATCCGAGCTGCTGCAACCGGCGAGCAGGAGCGAGCCTAGGGTGAGGGCGATGAGGGTGCGTTGAAAGGTCATGGGGCAATCCTGTGGTTGTGCGCTGGGCGACGGTTAGTTGGCGGCCTTGATCACGACACGCGCCTTCTTGCGCAGCCCGGCGATGTAATCCTGCGTGCGCTGACGCTCTACCAGGGGCCGCAGTTTGTCGGCCACCTCCTCCACCGAGGGGGTGTGGGAGCGGGTGTCTTCCAGCAGCACGATGTGCCAACCGAACTTGGTCTCCAGCGGGTCGACGGTGTACTCGCCCCGGTTGAGGGTGGAGAGCGCCTGGGCGAACTCGGGCACCATACGTTTGGCGTCGAACCAGCCGAGGCTGCCGCCCTCCTTGGCCGTAGGTCCGATGGACTTCGCCTTGGCCACCTCGTGGAAGTCGGCCCCGCCCTGCAGCTCCTGGACGACGGCATGGGCCTCGTCGTAGGTCTTCACCAGGATGTGGCTGGCGAGGAACTCGACCTGGGCCAGCTTGGGCTTGTACTGCTCGTAGAGGGCGTCGATCTCCTCCTGGGTGGGCGGACTCTCCTGCAGCACCTTGCCGAGGGCGGCGGTGACTACGAGTTTGTCGTGATAGCGCTTGAGGGTGTCGGCCATCTCCGACTCTTGGTCGAGTTTCTCCGCCTCGGCGTACTGCAGCATCAGGGTGCGCGAGATCATCTCTTCGAGCGCCTGTTCGGGGGTGATGCCCTTGAGCTCGGGGGCGAGGTTGGCGAAGAACTGGTCACGGTCGCTCTGGTGCAGTTCGACGCCGTTGACCGTGGCCAGGAGCGGGTCGTCACCCTCGGCCAGGGCGGGGGTGGTGCCGAGGAGGGCGGCCAGGCAGAGGGCGAGCAGCGGGGGGGTATGTCGCATGGAACAGTTCCTTCAGGGGCGTTAGACGGAGTATTCGTCCGGGGTGTGGGCCTTGATACTGAGGGCGTGGATGGCGTTGCTCGCCATCATCTCGCCGAGGGCGTCGTAGACCAGGCGGTGGCGTTTGATCAGGCTAAGGCCGGTGAACGCGTTGGAGACGATCTCCACTTGGAAGTGGCCACCGCCTCCGGCCGAGGCGTGGCCGGCGTGTCGGGCGCTGTCGTCCTGGATCGCGAGGTGGCTGGGGGCGAAGGTCGCCTCCAGGGTGGCGCGGATCTGCTCGATGCGCGTGCCGCTCATGGCAGCACCTTGCGCAAGGGCTTCACCATCACCTCGGCGTAGACCCCGGCGTGCATGTAAGGGTCGTCCGCCGCCCACAGCTCGGCGGCCTCCAGGGAGGGGAATTCGGCCACCACCAGCGAGCCGGTGAAGCCGGCCTCACCGGGATCTTCGCAGTCGAGTGCCGGGTGTGGGCCCGCCAGTACCAGGCGCCCCTGCGCCTTGAGTTGTTCCAGGCGGGCGAGGTGGGCGGGGCGTGCCTGCTTGCGCAGTGCCAGGCTCTCCTCCACGTCTTCACTGATGATTGCGTAGAGCACTACTCCTCCTTTTTCGCGTCGGTGGTATCGCTGTTGGCGGCGCTGGGGGCCTCCTCTTCGGGCATGTGCTTGGCCAGATAGAAGGCCTGGGCGACGACGAAGAGCATGGTCAGCCCCATCATGCCGAAGAGTTTGAAGTTGACCCAGATCTCGCGTCGGGTGTCGGCGTCCAGGTCGAGGCCGTAGTAGAAGGCGACATAGATGTTGAGCGCCCCCATGAGGAAGAAGAAGCCGGCCCAGGCGTGGTTGAGCTTGCGCCACACCTCGGCGGGGAGGTCGATGGCACCGGTCATCATGCGCTCGATCAGGGGGCGTTGGCCGATGAAGGCGCTGCCGAAGAAGGCCACGGCGAAGAGCCAGTTGACCGCCGTGGGCTTCCACATGACGAAGCGCTCGTCGTGCAACAGCAGGGTCGCCCCGCCGAGGAGCACCACCAGCGCCAAGGTCACCAGGTGCATGTTCTCGAAGCGGCGGTGCTTGAGCCAGAAGGCCCCCACCTGCACCACGGAGGCGATGATCATCACCAGGGTCGCGGCGTAGATGTCGTAGAGCTTATAAAAGATGAAGAAGAGCAGGATGGGGAAGAAATCGAAGAGAAATTTCATAGTCTCGGGTCGGTCGCCTCGGGCAATGGGCCAATCTATCACACCCGTCTAGGTGTGCAAACGCGCTCCCTCTTAGGTGGGTGGGTGGGCAGAAAGTGCCCTGGGGG
The DNA here is from genome assembly GCA_003252455.1 of Gammaproteobacteria bacterium. Classification (GTDB taxonomy): domain Bacteria; phylum Pseudomonadota; class Gammaproteobacteria; order Thiohalomonadales; family Thiohalomonadaceae; genus SZUA-467. The sequence continues at coordinate 19,748 of QKED01000054.1, read as the reverse complement.
CGAGAAAATTTCTCCCCCGTGTACTGCTTCGGGTCGACGGCCCGCGGTTGGGCGCTGCCGCCCCTCTCTGTACTCTGCATCTGTCGTGACGTGATTGCCTCGATCTGGCGGGGCGCTGGTTGCCGGGCCGCTGCGCTGTTATCCCGACAGTTGCACTAGGTTTAGGGTAGACTATCCACCCCCTTGACCCGGAGCCCGCATGAGCCTGCTACACGACCTCCACTGCCACTCTCTCGCCTCTGATGGGGCCCTCGCACCGGCCGATGTGGTGAGCCGTGCCGCCGCCGCCGGGGTGCAGGTACTGGCCCTCACTGACCATGACGAGACCGCCGGTCTTGCCGAGGCGGTCGTGGCGGCGGGGCGTAGCGGGCTCGCCTTGGTCAACGGGGTCGAGGTGTCGGTGAGTTGGCGCGGGGTAACGCTGCATATCGTCGGGCTGGGTATCGACCCTCACCATGCTGGACTCAATGCGGGGCTGGCGCAGCTGCGTGAGTTTCGGAGCTGGCGCGCCGAGGAGATCGCCCGGCGCCTCGATAAGGCGGGCTATCCCGGTTCCCTGGCGGTGGCACGGCGTCATGCGACCGGGCGCATCATCAGCCGCACCCATTTCGCCCGCTTTCTGGTGGAGCAGGGGCACGCCCCAGAGATGCGCGCGGTGTTCAGGAAGTTCCTCACCCAGGGCAAGCCGGGCTATGTACCGGGGGAGTGGGCGACGCTGGAGGCGGCGCTGGGCTGGATCCAGGCCGCCGGTGGCGTGGCGGTGATCGCCCACCCCGGTCGCTACAAGGTGACCGCCACCCGCCTGCGCGAGCTGATCGAGCAGTTCAAGGGGCTCGGCGGGGCGGGGATCGAGGTCTCCTCCTCTAGCCACAGTCGCGACGACCTGCTGCGCTTCGCCCACCTCGCCCGTCACTACGGGCTCTACGCCTCCATCGGCTCCGACTTTCACGCCCCCGACCAGCCCTGGGCCCAGCTTGGACGTACGGTCCCGCTGCCCGACGACCTCGCGCCCATCTGGTGTCACCCTCTCTGGCGCCATGCGGCCTGAGCGCGGGGTGGAGCGCGACTGGGGCGGAGCGCACTGGGTCGGGCAGCGCGACAAGGAGAGGGCGTGGAGGGGTGTGCCGTGCGCGCAGAGAGGCTGGCGTCCGCCAAATTGACGGGGCGAGGGTGGGCCACCCTGGCGTCGACAGGGGCCCTGTCTCCCTCTAGGGGCAAAAGTGGTCGGTTGCCCGGCACAAGAGACTGAAACCTCACCCTCTCGTCCCCATTACGTGGCAGAATAACGCCCCTTTTGCCCGTCGTGGTGCGCCGACATGAGCCAGTTCTTTCAGATCCATCAGGAGAACCCCCAGCTGCGTCTGGTCAAGCAGGTGGTGGAGCGGCTCAACGCCGGCGAGGTGATCGTCTACCCCACCGACTCCGGCTACGCCCTCGGTTGCCTGCCCGGCAACAAGGGGGCGCTGGATCGTATCATCGCCCTGCGCCGCCTGGACGACCGCCACAACTTCACCCTGGTCTGTCGCGACCTCTCGGACGTGGGCATCTACGGCAAGTTCGACAGCACCGTCTACCGGCTCATCAAGGCGCTCACCCCCGGGCCCTACACCTTCATCGTCCCCGCCACCCGCGAGGTGCCGCGCCGCCTCCTCTCCAAGCGTAAGACCATCGGCCTGCGTGTCCCGGACAATGCCATCGCCCAGGCGATCCTCGCCGAGCTGGGCGGCCCGCTGATGAGCACCACCCTGATCATGCCCGGCCAGAGCCTCCCCGAGACCGACCCCTACGAGATCCGCGACCTGCTCCAAGGGCGGGTGGACCTGATCATCGACGGTGGTTACGGCGGCTCCGAGACCACCACGGTGGTCAGTTTCGAGGAGGGCTACCCTCAGGTGTTGCGCCGCGGGCTCGGCAGCTGCGAACTGTTCGAGGAGTCTTGAGTCAGAGAGGGGGTCAACCCCCTTCACCCCGCCTCACATCGCCCGGGAGGGTCGTGCGGCGGCCAACTTGGCTATAATGCGCCGATGCAAGAACTCGACCTGATCCAGAAGATCGCCATCTGGCTGTTGCCGGTACTCTTCGCCATCACCCTGCACGAGGCGGCCCATGGCTTCGTCGCCATGCTGCTCGGTGACCGCACGGCGCAGATGCTCGGGCGTGTGACCCTCAACCCGCTACGCCATATCGACCCGTTCGGCACCGTCCTGCTCCCCGCGCTGCTCTACTTCACCGGCGGTATGCTCTTCGGCTGGGCCAAACCCGTGCCGGTCACCTACGAAAACCTCAAGCAGCCCAAGCGCGACATGGCCCTGGTGGCCCTCGCCGGTCCCGCTTCCAATCTGTTGCAAGGGCTGTTCTGGGCCCTGGTGGTGCAGCTCGCCCTCATCATCGGTACCGGGCTCAGCTTCGTCAGCCTCTTTTTGTTGTATGTCGGCGTCGCCGGGGTCTTCATCAACACCGTCTTGATGCTGCTCAACCTGATGCCGATCCCGCCGCTCGATGGCGGGCGCGTGCTCACCGGGGTGCTGCCGGGGCCGCTGTCGTACAAATTCTCGCGTCTGGAGCCCTACGGGCTGGTGATCCTCGTGGTGTTGCTGGTATCGGGCCTGCTCGGTCAGGTACTGTGGCCGCTGGTGACGCTGACGCTGCACGGCCTGAGTCTGCTCTCGGGCCTCTCGTACAACCAATTCATGCTCGTCATGAGCAACCTCTTGGGATAGGGAGAAAAACTTGAACGCTGCCTCTGGAACCAGTCAACGCATCCTCTCCGGGATGCGCCCCACCGGCCGCCTGCATCTGGGTCACTACCATGGTGTGCTGAAAAACTGGGTAGAGCTGCAGCACCGCCACGAGTGCTTCTTCTTCGTCGCCGACTGGCACGCCCTCACCACCGAGTACGACAACAGCCAGATCATCGCCAACAACGTCCACGAGATGGTGGTCGACTGGCTCGCCTGCGGCATCAACCCCGGCAGCGCACGGATGTTCATCCAGTCCAAGGTGCCGGAGCACGCCGAGCTGCACCTGCTGCTCTCCATGATCACCCCGCTCAGCTGGCTGGAGCGCGTGCCCACCTACAAGGACCAGCAGGAGAAGCTCAAGGAGAAGGACCTGGCCACCTACGGCTTCCTCGGCTATCCCCTGCTGCAGAGCGCCGATATCCTCATCTACCGCGCCACCGGCGTGCCGGTGGGCGAGGACCAGGTGGTGCACGTCGAGCTGACCCGCGAGGTGGCACGCCGTTTCAACCACATCTACGGCACCGAGCCGGGCTTCGAGGAGAAGGCCGAGGCCGCCGCACGCAAGATGGGCAAGAAGGCCGGCAAGCTCTACCAGAAACTGCGTACTGCCTACCAGGAACAGGGTGACACCGAGGCGCTGGAGACCGCCCGTGCGCTGCTCGAAGACCAGCAGAACCTCACCCTCGCCGACCGCGAACGTCTGTTCGGTTACCTCGAAGGGGGCGGGCGCATCATCCTGCCCGAGCCGCAGGCGCTGCTCACCCCGGCGTCGAAGATGCCGGGGCTCGATGGCAACAAGATGTCCAAGTCCTACGGCAACACCATCTCCCTGCGCGACGAGCCCGAGGCGGTGGAGAAGAAGCTGCGCACCATGCCCACCGACACTAATCGTGTGCGTCGCACCGATCCGGGTGACCCCAAGCGCTGCCCCGTGTGGCAGCTGCACGAGGTCTACACCAACGAGGAGGTGCGTGGCTGGGTGCAGGAGGGGTGCACCAGTGCCGGGATCGGCTGCCTCGATTGCAAACAGCCGGTGGTCGATGCGGTGCTCGCCGAGCTGGCTCCGATCCGTGAGCGTGCCCTGGAGTACGAGCGCAACCCCGGTGAGGTGCGCAGCATCATCGCCGAGGGCAACGAGGCGGCGCGTACCCAGGCGCGCGAGACCCTGGCCGAGGTGCGTCGCGCCATCGGCCTGGAGTACTCCTGACCTTGAGCCCCCTCAGCGCGCCCGTCGTGAAGACGTCCGCGACCCCCGGTGCCGAGGGCGACACCGTGGAGGCGATCGCCCGCGTCCACGGTCAGCCGGTCACCGAGCTACCTCGCGACCTCTACATCCCGCCCGAGGCGCTGGAGGTGTTCCTCGAATCCTTCGAGGGGCCCCTCGACCTGCTGCTCTATCTCATACGTAAGCAGAACCTCGACATCCTCGACATCCCCATCGCCGAGATCACCCACCAGTACATGGAGTACGTGGAGCTGATGAAGGCGGTGCACTTCGAGTTGGCCGCCGAATACCTGGTGATGGCCGCGCTGTTGGCCGAGATCAAATCGCGCATGCTGCTGCCGCGTCCCCCCTCTGCCGAGGAGGACGAGAACGACCCGCGCGCCGAGCTGATCCGCCGCTTGCAGGAGTACGAGCGGATCAAGAAGGCCGCCGAGGATATGGACCAGCTACCGCGTCTGGAGCGCGACCTGTTCGAGGTGCACGCGGCCCCGCCACAGTACGAGAAGGCCAAGCCGCAGCCCAAGGTCGATCTGGAGGAGTTGCTCCACGCCCTGCGCGAGGTGCTGCATCGTGCCGACCTCTTCACCCATCACGAGATCAAGCGTGAACAGCTCTCGGTGCGCGAGCGCATGAGTCGCGTACTGGAGCGCATCTCGCCCGATCACTTTACCGAGTTCACCAGCCTGTTCACCCTGGACGAGGGGCGGCGTGGGGTGGTGGTGAGCTTTCTCGCCATCTTGGAGCTGGTCAAGCAGTCGCTCATCGAGCTGATCCAGACAGAGGTCTACGGGCGTATCTACATCAAGGCGGTGGGCGGCCCGCTGAGCGCCCCGGTGGCGCCGGAGGTCGACCTGTGAGCCTGGAAGCGCAACGTCTCAAGTGCATCATCGAGGGGGCGCTGATGGCCCTCGCCGAGCCGCTCTCCATGGAGCGCATGCTCACCCTGTTCATGGAGCACGAACAGCCGAGTCGTGCCGCCCTACGCGAGGCCCTCGACACCCTCCAGGCGGAGTGCGCAGGGCGCGGTGTCGAGCTGGTGGAGGTGGCGAGCGGCTACCGCTATCAGGTCCGTGGCGAGTTCGGCCCCTGGGTCGGGCGCCTGTGGGAGGAGCGCCCGGCGCGCTACAGCCGCGCACTGCTCGAAACCCTCGCCCTGGTCGCCTATCGCCAACCCATCACCCGCGCCGAGATCGAGGAGATCCGCGGCGTGGCGGTCAACAGCAACATCGTCAAGACGCTGATGGAGCGTGGCTGGATCCGCGAGATCGGCCACCGCGAGGTGCCCGGCCGCCCGGCCCTGCTGGCCACTACACGCGCCTTCCTCGACTACTTCAACCTCGCCTCCCTCGACGCCCTGCCGCCACTGGCGGAGCTGCGCGACCTGGACGCGATCGCCCGTGACCTGGCGCGCGCCGAGGGTGAGGTCGTCGACGACGAGGAGGTCGGTGACGCGACCCCGACGGTGGACGAGGGTGCACTCGACGCGACCCACGCGCAGGGCGAGGCCCCTCTCGACACGGATGGCGATGTGGCACACGACGTGGCGCGCGACGCGCCCCCGGAGGCCGCGTCCGCAGCTGCTGAGCCCACTGCTGCGCCTACGCCTGACGCCACGCTAGCGTCCACTGAGAACGAACCGAGCACCGGGCAGGCGCCAGAGCCTGGTTGGCCGACCCCAGACGAGAGTGAACCCCGAGATCCAAGCGACGAGGAGCGCCCATGAGCGAAAAATTACAAAAGGTGCTGGCCCGCGCCGGTTATGGCTCACGCCGTGAGGTGGAGGGGTGGATCGCCGCCGGGCGCGTCAGCGTCAACGGGCAGATCGTCACCCTCGGTGCCCGCGTCGGTGAGAACGACCAGATCCGTATCGACGGAAACCCCATCCCCAAGACCCGCCTGGTGCAGGTGAAGCGGCGCATCATCATCTACCACAAGCCGGTAGGTGAGGTGTGCAGCCGCGAGGACGCCGAGGCACGTCCACTGGTGTTCGACGCCCTGCCGAGTGCCGGGCGTGGGCGCTGGGTGATGGTCGGGCGTCTCGACGTCAACACCAGCGGCCTGCTGCTCTTTACCACCGATGGCGAGCTGGCCAACAAATTGATGCACCCCTCCAGCACCATCGAGCGTGAGTACGCCGTGCGCGTCTTCGGCCAGTTGGCGGTCGAGCAGATCGAGACCCTGCTCAAGGGGGTGGAGCTGGAGGACGGCCCGGCCAAGTTCGAGCAGATCCTCGACGCTGGCGGTGAGGGGATGAACCACTGGTACCACGTGGTGCTCAACGAGGGGCGTAATCGCGAGGTGCGACGCCTGTGGGAGAGTCTCGGCGTGCAGGTGAGCCGCCTCACCCGCGTGCGTTTTGGCCACCTCGCCCTGCCACGCCACCTGCGTCCCGGGCGCTGGGAGGAGCTGACCGAGGAGGAGTCGACCCTGCTGCTGGAGATGGTGGGCATGGCCCCCGCCCCGGGAGAGGCACAGGGCGATGCCCCACGCCACCCACACAGCCGTGAGGGGCGTCGCCATGTCAAGGGGCAACGCCGGGGGGCGGGCGAGGGGCAGGCGGACGAGTCGGGTCGTCGCCCCGGGCGTGGTCAGGGGCAGGCGCCGCGTGGGCGCGAAGCGACCGAAGAGGCACCCACCCGGCGCGGGCGTGCCGGTCCCCCGCGCCCGGGAGAGGCACGTGGCTCGGGGCGGGCACGCCACAGCAGCGCGAGTCAGACGCGTCGGGGAGAGGGGCGTGAGCGCAGCGAGCATGGTGGCGAGGGGCGCGGGCGCAGTGGCGAGGGGCGTGGCGACTCCCAGGCACGTCAGCCACCGCGTCGGCGCACCCGGCGCTGAGTGAATGGCCATGCTCGGTGTCGACGAGGTCTATCGGCGGCTCTTCGAGCGCTACGGGCCGCAACACTGGTGGCCCGGAGAGACCCCGTTCGAGGTGATGGTCGGTGCGGTGTTGACCCAGAATACGGCCTGGTCCAACGTCGAACGCGCCATCGATAACCTCAAGGGGGCACAGATGCTCACCCCTGAGGCGATCGTCGCCGCCGACCCAGTACGTTTGGCCGAGGTGATCCGCCCCTCGGGTTACTTCAACGTCAAGGCCAAGCGGCTGGCCAACCTCTGCCGCTGGCTCATCGAGGTGGGTGGCGAGACGACCCTGGCCGCGCGCCCGACCAGCGCCCTGCGCGAGGCGCTGCTTGCGGTCAACGGCATCGGCTACGAGACCGCCGACGACATCCTGCTCTACGCCTTCGACCGCGAGGTGTTCGTGGTCGATGCCTATACCAAGCGCCTCTTCAGCCGTCTCGGGCACTGTGCGGCGCAGGTCGGCTATGAAGCCCTTCGCCTGCAGCTGGAAGCAGCCCTGCGCGACGCACCGGCGCGTGTGCCGCTGTATAACGAATACCACGCCTTGATCGTCGCCCACGCCAAGGTACACTGCCTCAAACGGGCCCGCTGCAGCGGCTGCCCCTTGCACCACGGGTGTCTGAACCGGGAGGGCTGACCTTGCACCGTCACGATGACTTTCTGCAGCGCGCCCTGCTGCTCGCCGAGCGCGGCATGGACGCCGGTGGCGGCCCCTTCGGGGCGCTGGTGGTGCGCCAAGGGGAGATCATCGGTGAGGGGTGGAATCGGGTCACCACCGACAACGACCCCACCGCCCATGCGGAGATGGTCGCCATCCGCAACGCCTGCCGGGCGCTCGGTCAGTTCGACCTGCGCGGTGCACTGCTCTATACCAGTAGTGAGCCCTGCCCCATGTGCCTGGCGGCCATCTATTGGGCGCGCCTCGACGGGGTGATCTATGCCGGTTCGGTGGAGGACGCGGCGGTGGCCGGGTTCGACGATGTGTTCATCGGTGAGGAGCTGTGCAAGCCGGTCGAGGCGCGCACCCTGCCGATGATCCAGGGGCTGCGTAGCGAGGCTCAGGCGGTGTTTCGCCGCTGGCTGAAGAAGCGGGATCGGGTGGACTACTGAACCCTCGCCCCGCCACGGGGGAGGGTGGTGTATCAGCGGAGTGTGGCCGATGCAGCAGAGCGAGTTAGAAGAGGCCAAGGCACTGTTCGAAGCGGGGCGCAACGAGGAGGGGCGTCTGCGTCTGTTGCGTCTCTTGCAGGCCGAGCCCGAGAGTGTGGCGGCGCTGATGATGCTCAGTGGCGACTACTATGCCGCCGCCCGCTATGCCGATGCACTGCGGGTCTTCGAGCGTCTGGTGCAGCTCTGCCCCGACTCAGGGGTCATCTCCGTCGGGCTCTTCAACACCCTGATGCAGCAGGGGAGCGGCGACGCGGCGGTGGCCGAGGTGCGCCGCTTCATGGCCGTGGCCGACCCACAGCGCGAACGCGAGACGCTGGCGCAGTATGCACAACTCTGTCTGCAACTGGCCGAGCAGAAGCGTTGATGGAGGCCACACTGCGTGACCCGGCGCGGGTGCTCATCGGCCTGCACGACCCCAAATCGCCCATCAATGTCGACGCGGTACGGCGTGCCGCGGGCAACTTCGCCGCCGACGGGGTGCTCTACAGTGGTCAGCGCTACCCCCTGGCGGTGGCGCGTAACCCGGCCCCGCGTCGCGTGCAGCGCACGGTGGGGGCGCAGGTGGCCCTGCAGGGGGTGGCGTCGCTGCTGGAGGGGCGTGACCAGGGGATGGCGCTGGTGAGTGTCGAGCTGGTGGTGGGGGCGACGCCGCTGCCCGAGTTCGTCCACCCCGCGCGCGCGTTTTATCTCTTCGGTCCCGAGGATGGGTCTCTGCCCCAGGGGCTGGTGGATGCCTCTGACCACGTGGTCTATGTCCCCACCCGCGGCTGTATGAACCTCGCCGCCTCGGTCAATGTGCTGCTCTACGATCGCCTGCTCAAGTGCGGTCCGGCCCACCCCGACGGGGTCGAGGTGGCGCACAACCGCGACCGCAACAACCGCCTGCGCGTATGCGCGCCGCGCTGAGGCGCCACGGCCCTTACCACCAGAGGAAGTACATCCCCAACTCCTTGACCATGAAGGCGATGGCCAAGTTGGTCAGGGCGTGCACCAGGATGCAGCTCCAGATGGAGCGCGTGAGGTGATAGATCCAGAAGGTGAAGCCGAAGTAGAGCACGGCGGAGAGGTACTCCACCTTGGCGTGACCGAGGGTGAAGATGAGGGTGGCGAGCCCCACGCTCAGGGCGCTCAGGGGGAGGGTGTCGCGCACCTTGGGGTGTTCGTCGAGGGTGTCCATCAGCGCGGCGAAGGGCCCCTTCTCCTTGATACTCTGTCCGGCGGCGTAGAACCACTCTACCAGGTAGACGCGCGTCAGCAGCTCCTCGAAGATGGCCACCAGGACCACGCTGTTGAACAGACGCAGGTAGAAGTAGGTGTCGGTCAGCGGCTTGTCGATCGCCCCTGGGGTGGTGTCGACGAAGAGGTAGAGTGGGGCCAGCCAGAGGCCGAGTGCTACCGGTGTGGCCAGCAGCGCGACGCCCACCACCTTCAGCTCGATGGCCGGCAGGCGGTAGTGCTTGGCGAAGTAGAGCATGGCCAGGGAGACGAGCACCAGCTTGGTGGCCTGGCTCGACTCCATATCCATCAGCTCCGGCCAAAAGGTGGTGAGGAAGGTGTAGAGGAAGTAGGGGGCGAAGTAGGGGAGCAGCAGCTGCTCGAAGCTCTTCTCCGCAGGTAGCAGGTTCAGATTGTTCACGATGACGGTCCGCTGTGGTGCGTGGATGGTCGCATTGTATCCTCAGGCCGAAATTGATTACAGTTCAGCGGGGCGATGGGCTGGTGGCGATTGCCCGCCGTTGTGTCACCCTACTGCGTCCTCGTCGTCCCATGGATGTGATTTTGCCAAACAAGGAGTCATTTATGGCCCGTCATACTCGTCTGCTGTCTCCGCCCGTCGTCACGCTACTCGCCAGCCTCGTCGCCCTCATGCCGTTCAGTGCCAAGGCCGAGATCTACCGTTGGACCGATGCCGATGGCCAGGTGCACTTCTCGGAATCGAAACCTGCCGGGGTCGAGGGGCGTCAGGTGAACATCGACCTCCCCGAGCGCCCACGCCCGAGTGGGGCCGAGCAGCGCCAGCAGCTCGAACAGCAGCAGAAGGCGAGCAGCTATGCGGAGCGGTTACGCCGCGAGCGGCAGATGCGCGAGCAGGAGCAGGCCGCGAAGTCGGCGGAGCGTAAGGCGATGGAGGGGCGCTGCGCCGATTGGCGCAAGCGCCTACAGGGCTACCGCGACTCCCAGTACCTCTATCTGCCGGGCAAGGCCAAGGGGGAGGGTCCCACCATCCTCACCGACCAGCAGCGTGCCGAGGCCGAGGCGGAACTCAACGCCCATATCGCCGAATATTGCGACTGACCGAGGCCTCAGACGAACTGCTCCACCGCCTTGCGACGCACCCTCGGCCCCAGGGTGGTCGTCACCTCGTAGGAGATGGTCTCCAGCATGGTGGCGGTCTGCTCCACACTGTGTGGGTCGCTCGGTCGCGGGCTCAACACCTCCACCCAATCGCCCACCTTGAGGCGACTCTCGGCGCCGATCTCGACGATGGTCTGGTCCATGCTGATGCGCCCGCGTACGGGTGCCAGTGCCCCCTCGACCCCGACCTGCGCACGATTGGAGAGGGCCCGGCGGTAGCCGTCCGCATACCCGATGGAGATGAGTGCCAGGCGGCTCGCCTGGGGGGCGGTATAGGTCTGTCCATAGCCGATCTGCGACCCTGCCGGGGCCTCGCGCACCTGTAGGGCGCGGGCACGCAGGCGTAGACAGGGCTGTAGTGCCAATGCCCGGTTCGGAGTCAGCTGCGGCTGATAGCCGTAGAGCATCAGCCCGGGGCGCACCATGTCCAGGTGTGCCTCGGGCAGGGCGATAGTCGCGGCAGAGTTGGCCGCGTGCAGGGTCAACCCCTCGCGCCCGCCGATCTGCTCCACCAGTGCCAGCAGACGCGCCAGCTGAGCGCGGGCACTGGTGAGGTCGTCGGCGTCGGCGCAGGCCATGTGTGTGTAGATACCGGTGAGGCGCATGCCCGGTGTGGCGCGGATCTGCTCCACCAGCGTCGGGGCCTGTTCGACACCGACCCCGGCCCGGGTCATGCCGGTGTCCACCTTCAGGTGCACCTGCGCCTCTGCCTCCATGCCTCCACAGGCGTGTCGCACCAGCGCCAGGCTCTCCAGCGAGCTGACCGTGATGGTGATCCCTGCGCGCATCATGGCTCGACACAGGGCGACCCCCTCCTCACCGTCACCACAGGGTGGCAGGAAGGCGAGCACCGGCTGTCGCACGCCACGCTCACGCAGGGCCAGCGCCTCGAACGGGGAGGAGACGGCGAACCAGTCGGCACCCTCGACCAGTACCGGCAGACAGGCGTCCCAGCCGTGGCCGTAGCAGTCGGCCTTGATCACGGCGCACACACGGGTGGTGGCGGGGATACGCGCGCGCACCTGTTGCAGGTTGTGGCGTAGGGCGGATTGGGAGATCTCGGCGACCAGATAGTCGGCGGAGGGTTCGTACATGCACCCTTCCTCGGGCTGAAGCGTAATGGGTGGCTGGTGTGCCGGTGGGGGGCTTAGTGTACTCAATCGGGACCCCGGGCGGGTAGCATGCGCTCGCACGACGCCGGGGAGGGGCCCGGTGTGCATCGGACACGCACCGCTGGGGCCTGGGTGGTCGGCAGGCCTCTGCGCGACCCGGGGTGCGGCGAGGGTGGCTCGCTCGGACAGTGCGGTGGCTTGGGCTGTCCTGGTCCGCTCCCGTAGTGACAAAAAAAAGGGCCGCCCGATGGCTCGGGCGGCCCTGCGGGCCCTGTGGAGCGCGTGCCTTACTTGAGGGCGCGGTTCGCGATCAGGTCCTCGACCACGCTCGGATCGGCCAGGGTGGAGGTGTCGCCCAGGCTATCGATCTCGTTGGCGGCGATCTTGCGCAGGATGCGGCGCATGATCTTGCCGGAGCGGGTCTTGGGCAGGCCAGGGGCCCACTGGATCACGTCCGGGGTGGCGATCGGGCCGATCTCGGTACGCACCAGCTTGACCAGCTCCTTCTTCAGCTCGTCGGTGGCCTCGACGCCCTTCACCAGGGTGACATAGCAGTAGATGCCCTGACCCTTGATGTCGTGCGGGTAGCCGACCACGGCGGCCTCGGCGACGTTGTCGTGCAGCACCAGGGCGCTCTCCACCTCGGCGGTGCCCATGCGGTGGCCGGAGACGTTGAGCACGTCGTCCATGCGCCCGGTGATCCAGTAGTAGCCGTCGGCGTCGCGACGTGCGCCGTCACCGGAGAAGTAGGTGCCGGGGTAGGTCTTGAAGTAGGTCTCGACGAAGCGTGCGTGGTCGCCGTAGACCGAGCGCATCTGACCCGGCCAGGGGCGGGTGATGACCAGGGCGCCCTCGGCCTCGCCCTGCAGCGGGGTGCCGTCCTGCGGGTCGACCAGGGCCGGGACCACGCCGAAGAAGGGGCGGCTGGCGGAGCCGGGCTTGAGGTCGGTGGCACCCGGCAGCGGGGTGATCAGGTGGCCGCCGGTCTCGGTCTGCCACCAGGTGTCGACGATGGGGCAGCGACCGTCGCCGACCACGTGGTAGTACCACTCCCACGCCTCGGGGTTGATCGGCTCACCGACGGAGCCGAGCAGGCGCAGGCTGGCGCGGCTGGTCTTCTTCACCGGCTCGTCGCCCTCGCGCATCAGCGCGCGGATGGCGGTGGGGGCGGTGTAGAAGATGTTCACCTGGTGCTTGTCGACCACCTCCCAGAAGCGTCCGGCATCGGGGTAGGAGGGGACGCCCTCGAACATCAGGCTGATGGCGCCGTTGGCCAGCGGGCCGTAGACGATGTAGGTGTGGCCGGTCACCCAACCCACGTCGGCGGTGCACCAGTAGACCTCGCCCTCGTGGTAGTCGAAGGTGTACTTGTGGGTCATGGCGCCGTAGAGCAGGTAGCCGCCGGTGGTGTGCAGCACGCCCTTGGGTTTGCCGGTGGAGCCGGAGGTGTAGAGGATGAAAAGCGGGTCTTCGGCGTCCATCTCCTCGGCGGGGCAGTCGAGGGAGGCGTCGGCCATGGCCTCGTGGTACCAGAGGTCGCGGGCATCATCCCAGGCGATGGCGCCGCCGGTGTGCTTGACGGTGAGCACGGTGTGGACGTTGGGGCAGTGGCTCAGGGCCTTGTCGACGTTGGCCTTGAGCGGCACGTGCTTGGAGCCGCGTAGACCCTCGTCGGAGGTGATGATCACCTGGCAGTCGGAGTCGAGGATGCGGTCCTTGAGCGCCTCGGGGGAGAAGCCGCCGAAGACCACGGAGTGCACCGCGCCGATACGCGCACAGGCGAGCATGGCGGCGGCGGCGGCGGGGATCATCGGCATGTAGATGCAGACGCGGTCACCCTTTTTGACGCCACGCGCCTTGAGCACGTTACCGAGCTTGCACACCTCTTCGTAGAGTTCGCGGTAGGTGATCTTCTGGTCGACGTTCGGGTCGTCGCCCTCCCAGATGAGGGCGGTCTGATCACCGCGCGTGTCGAGGTGACGGTCGAGGCAGTTGTAAGCGACGTTGAGCTTGCCGCCCTTGAACCACTCGATATGCAGATCGGCCTCGTCGTAGCTCCAGTCGAGGACCTTATCCCACGGCTTGAACCAGGTGAGCATGGCATCGGCCTGCTCGGCCCAGAAGGCATCGGTGTCTTCCACCGAGCGGCGATACATCTCGGCATAGGTGGCTGCATCGACGTGGGCATACTCGGCGGTCTTGGCATCAACCGGGTAGATCTTGCTATCGGACATGGAATCACTCCTGTGTCTGGCGATTTTCTATTTGGGTTAAAAAGTGGGTTCGTCGTCTCGTTTGCCGATGCGGCTGTCGTCGTTTTTTTATCGGTCTATTTATCGGTCTATTGTTTCATGAGAAGCGCCTTGAGGGGGAGTTTATGTTTCCCCGCGCGCTCCTCGATCTGCGCGGCGAACAGCTCGGCGGCGGCCAAGGCGTCGCTCAACGCATTGTGGGCTGGATAACGCGGCAGATTGTACCTGTCACGCAGTGCCGCGAGGCGCAATTCTCCACCCCGAATAGGCAGATTGGCGCGCAACATGGCGGCGCGCGCCTGCCCCAGAGTGTCCACCGCCGGCAGCAGCAGTTCGCCGCCGTAGAGGCGCTGGCAGGCGGCGCCGATGAAGCCCAACTCGATCATCGCATGGTGGGCGATGAGCACCCGCCCGGTGAGGGCCTGGAGCAGCTCGGTGAGCACCTCTTCGAGGTCGTGCCCCTCGGCCGCCTGGTCGTCGGTGATACCGTGGATCACCGCGCTCTCCGCCGGGATGGCGCAGGCCTGACGGATCACCCGATGGCGCGCCGAACCCAGCTCGATGCGTACCCCGCGTACCAGCAGGTAACCGAAGCTAATGATCTGGTCCTTTTGCGGGTCGAGGCCGGTAGTCTCCAGGTCGAGGGCGATGTACTCGACCTCGCGACACTCCCGGGCCGGGTCGACGAACGGGGTCGCGAGGTAGTCGTGCAGAGGCCCCGCTGCGCAGCGCGCCAGGCGCCGCTTGCGGCGCATCTCCATGGGTAGTAGGCGCTCCAACATGCGCCTATCTCAGGGTACCGACACGGGCGGCGAGGGCATCCTGCATCAGGCGCACGGCCTTGAACGCCTCCTTCAGGTGGCCCCGCTCGTGGCTGCTGAGCCGGTCCGGGTCGAGGTAGTTGTCGCTCGGCCGCCCCTGTTTGTGCAGCTCGGCGTGGTGGCGCGCGCGCAGGGTGCTGATCAGCTCCAGGGCGTCACACAGCTCCTCGGCGGCGTCGTGGCTGATGATGCGTGCATCGGCGGCGGCCAGTAGGCGGTCGCGGCTGTTGACCTCGGGCAGCGAGCCAGCCAGGGCGTGGATGCGTGCCAGGTCGATGATCGGGATGAGGCCGCTCTTCTTGATGTCGAGGTGGTTGTCGTGTTCACCGTCGTGGATTAGCACGAACTGGCGGAAGAAGCCGAGCGGCGGGCGGTACTTGAGCACGTGTGCGGTGAGGTGGGCGAGGAAGATACGATTCTCACCGACCATCTTCACCACGGTGTGGTGCAACTGGTCGTAGAGGCTGGTCTGGCCGTAGAGCGGGCGCGCGTCGATGAAGTTGTTGAACAGCATCATCGCCTTGGGCTCGGGCGCCTTGACCCAGCGCGAAAAGTGCCCCTGCCACACCGATAGTGGCTGGCGCCACTCCGGGGTCTTGGCCATGATGCCGCCAGGGCAGAAGACCAGTCCGCAGGCATCGAGCCCGCTGCAGACAAACTCGGCGAGCTGGGTGAAGTAGGCCCCGTGCGCCGCCTCGGCATAACTGTCGTCGAGCAGGAGGGCGTTGTCCTGGTCGTTCATGTTGCACTGCTCACGCCGGGCCTGGGAGCCCACCGCCAGCCAGCAGTAGGGTACCGGGGCCGGGCCGAACTTGGCCTCGGCGAGCTGCAGGAGGCGCACGCTGAGGGCGTCGCTCACTGAGCTTATCACCTCGCCCAGATGGTGCGCCGTGGTCCCTGCCGCTACCAACTGCATGTGCAGCTCGGGGATGCGCTGGGCCAGCTCGACCAGCTCCTCCGGGCTCTCGGCACGGCGGATGTCGCTGAGCAGGTAGATGGCGTTGGCGCTCTCTTGGCGGATCAGGTCGCTGGTGGTGATGATGCCGCACACCTCCTGGCGATCGACCACCGGCAGGTGGTGGATGCCCAGGCGCGACATGTCGAGCAGCGCCTCCAGCGCCGGGGTGTTGCGTGTCGCCTTGTGCAGGCGGGTGGTCATGATCTCGGTCACCGGCAGCGACGGGTCGAGGCCAGCAGCGAGCACGCGCGAGCGCAGGTCGCGGTCGGTGATGAGGCCGAGCAGTTTGCGCTCCTGCATCACCAGCAGCGAGGAGACCCGCTCCTCGGTCATGCGCTGCGCCGCCTGCCGGATGGTCGCCTCCGGGCCTACGTGGATCGGCGCCCGGTTGATCAGACTGCCGAGTTCGATGCGCATGAGGCGGTTCTGCCCCATATGTCCCTCTTGCATGCGCCGCAGGGCACTCTGCAGGCGCAGGCGAATGGAGTCGTTGAAGTGGTGATCGAACGCCTCTGAGCGCTGCTGCAGCCGTTCGAGTTGGGCGCAGGGGAGGAGATAGAGCAGGGTGTCCTCGACGCTGTGACCGACGCGCTTGGGCTCCTGTTCACCCGCGTCGATACAGGTGTGTGGACAGAGCCCGCCCTCGCCGATCTTATCGATGAGGTCGCCGGCCTCGTTGCGCAGCTCGATGGCGCCACTGCGCACCACATAGAGCGCGGGGCCCTCGTCCGCCGGGGGGAAGACCGAGCCGCGGCGCAGGTAGCGGATGGCCAGTTGGCCGACCAGTTCGTTGAGGAGGTTCTCAGGGAGCACATCGAAGGGGGGACGTGCGGCGAGAAAGTCGCGGATTTCGAGCAGTTCGACTTCCATCTCTGGGCCTTTTGGGCTGCGTGCTCGACCTGTGTGGGTGAGCTGGGTGGGTGAGTCACCTGACAAAGGCGCCCGATGGGCGCCCTTGGCAGGTGGCTCGCGGCCCCCGCCCGAAGGCGGGAGGCGGCGGACCAAGGTGGGTCTTAGTGACCCGTGGCGGCACCGGCACCCTTGGGGATGCGGATCTCTTCGACCAGGTGCTGGATGTGCTCCGGCGGCTCGGCGGTCACCTTGGCGATGGCGAAGGCCACCACGAAGTTGACCAGCGCGCCTACGGCACCGAAGGCGTTCGGGGAGATGCCGAAGAACCAGTTGGCGCCCATGTCACCCAGGAACTCGGTACCGGGGATGAACATGATGCCCTTGTGCTGGAACACATAGAGCATGGTCACACCGATACCGGAGACCATACCGGCGATGGCGGCGGTGGAGCCGACCTTCTTGGCGAAGATACCCATCATCAGGGCCGGGAAGATGGAGGCAGCGGCCAGACCGAAGGCGATAGCCACGGTACCGGCGGCGAAGCCGGGCGGGTGCAGACCGAAGTAACCGGCCATCAGGATGGCACCGATCATGGCCACACGACCGGCATTCAGCTCGGCCTTCTCAGAGATGCTGGGCATGAAGACGCCCTTGAGCAGGTCGTGAGAGATGGCGGAGGCGATGGCCAGCAGCAGACCGGCAGCGGTGGAGAGGGCCGCGGCCAGACCACCGGCGACCACCAGGGCGATGACCCAGTTGGGCAGCTGGGCGATCTCGGGGTTGGCGAGCACCATGATGTCCAGGTCGACCTTGGTCATCTCGTTACCGGCCCAGCCGTACTCGGCGGCCTTTTTGACCATCTCGGGGTTCTTCTCGTTGTAGTACTGGATGCGACCGTCGCCGTTCTTATCCTCGAACTTCAGCAGGCCGGTCTTCTCCCAGTTGCGGAACCACTGCGGGGCCTCGTCGTACTTGACGTTGCCTTCGGCGCTGCCGACTTCACCGATCTGGATGGTCTGCATCAGGTTCAGGCGGGCCATGGCGCCCACGGCCGGGGCGGTGGTGTAGAGGGCGGCGATGAAGACCAGGGCCCAACCGGCGGACTTACGTGCATCGGCGACCTTCGGCACGGTGAAGAAGCGCACGATCACGTGGGGCAGACCGGCGGTACCGATCATCAGGGTCAGGGTGTAGACGAACATGTCCAGCTTGCCGGACATGGTGCTGGTGGTGTAGTCGTTGAAGCCCAGGTCGGTGATGACCATGTTCAGCTTTTCGAGCACGGTCAGCTCGGTGCCGGTGACGGTGCTGCCCAGACCCAGCTGCGGGAAGGGGTTGCCGGTGATGTTCAGGGAGATGAACACGGCGGGCACGGTGTAGGCGAAGATCAGCACCACGTACTGGGCGATCTGGGTGTAGGTGATGCCCTTCATGCCGCCGAGCACGGAGTAGAAGAAGACGATGCCCATGCCGATGAACAGGCCGGTGTCGTAGTCGGTCTCCAGGAAGCGGGAGAAGGCCACGCCGATACCCTTCATCTGGCCGATGACGTAGGTGATGGAGGCCAGGATCAGGCACACCACGGCCACGATGCGGGCGGTCTGGGAGTAGTAGCGGTCACCGATGAACTCGGGCACGGTGAACTTGCCGAACTTACGCAGGTAAGGGGCGAGCAGCATGGCGAGCAGCACGTAGCCGCCGGTCCAGCCCATGAGGAACACGGAGGCACCGTAGCCGTTGTAGGCGATGAGGCCGGCCATGGAGATGAAGGAGGCGGCGGACATCCAGTCGGCGCCGGTGGCCATACCGTTGGCGACAGGGTGCACGCCGCCACCGGCGACGTAGAACTCACCGGTGGAGCCGGCGCGGGCCCATACGGCGATACCGAGATAGAGGGCGAAGGTGGCGCCCACTACGATGTAAGTAAGGGTAGTCAGATCCATGTGTCGTCTGCTCCGGTGGAATTAATCTTCGTGGACGTCGTATTCGCGGTCGATCTTGCCCATGCGCCAGGCATAGAAAAAGATCAGCACGAGGAAGACGTAGATAGAGCCCTGCTGGGCGAACCAGAACCCGAGCGGGTAGCCGCCGAGCATGATGCTGTTGAGGGGCTCGGCCAGCAGGATGCCGAAGCCGAACGAGGCCACGAACCAGATGACCAGGCAGAGGGTCAGAAGGCGCAGGTTCGCCTTCCAGTACTCGGCCATGCTTTTGTTGGACATGTCGTTTCTCCTAGGTTTGCCAAAATTTTATTGCTTTGCCATTTCACCGTACGGAGCGCTCTGTACGCTGAAATGGCGCGGCAGTGCGGGTCGCTCCTGCGTGTCGCACCCACCCCCTTGGTGGGTTGTGTCGTGGCGCTCTCTGCCACGACGGGGAACATTCGCTAGAGCTGGTACTCCAGGGTCACCTTGGACTGCAGCTTGCGCGCCTGACGGAACGCCTCCTTGAGGATGCGGCGGTCGAGTTCGTTGAGGGTGTCCGGGTCGACGTGGTTGGAGAGGGTCTTACCCTCCTCCTGCTGGCGCCGGTGGTTACGCAGGCGTAGCAACTGGATGTAGTTGTAGGCCTCGGCCCACGCCTCCACGTCGGCCTCGCGCAGACCGCCCTTGCAGTGCACCGCGCCGCGCAGCCGTGCCAGGGTATTGCTCTCACCGATGCCGCAGGCGAAGGCGTAGATGCGTGCGGCGTCGACGAAGGGGGTGACGCCGTTGGTCTTCAGGTCGAGGCTGTGCGGATGCTCGCCACCGCTGGTGAGTACGAAGTCGCGCAACAGACCGAGCGGCGGGCGCATACGCATGGCGTTGGCGGCCATCTGCCGACGGAAGCGGCTGTTACCGCGCACCTTCTCGGTGAGCCAATCGCGCAGCTCGATGCCCGGCTGTTCGTCGCCGTAGAGCACGCGATAGTCGAAATAGATGGTGGCGTAGAGCAGGTGCTCCGGCGTGCCTTGGTCGACCCAGCGGCTGAAGCGCGCGCGCCACTCTTCGAGCGAGAGGCAGCAGTCGGGGTTGCTCGCCATGATGTTGCCGGGGCAGAGCGGGAAGCCGCACTGGTCGAGGGCCTCGTTGATACGCCGGGCCATCGGCAGCAGCTCCTCGCGCACCTGGTCGGTGCTGACGCCCTTGGGTGGGACAAAGAGGATGCCGTTGTCCTGGTCCGTCTTCAGTGTCTGCTCGCCGCGCCCCTCGCTGCCGAACGAGAGCCAGGTGAAGGGGTAGCGAACCGGGCTCTGCTCCAGCACCAGCTCGATGACGCGCTGGGTGATGGCGTCGTTGAGGTCGGTGATGATGTGGGTGATCTGCTCGACGGAGGCACCCTGGGCGATCATCTGCTCCACCAGCTTGTGGATCTGCTTGGCGTGACCGGCCAGGCTCGACACATCATGGGCGCTGCACAT
>QKED01000112.1 GCA_003252455.1 Gammaproteobacteria bacterium | reverse complement strand
ACAGGGGGCGAGCCTGGTGTGGGTCTCGCACGACGAGGCGCAGCTCGATCGGGTCGCCGGGCGCAAGCTGCGGGTGGTGGCGGGGCGCCTGGTGGCGTGGGCTCAGGGGGAGGAGGTAGTGCGATGAGTGGTAGTGGTTTTATCGTCCTCGGACCCCTGGAGCTGGGGTTGGCAGCCGTGCTGATCCTGGCCCTGGCGCTCCTCTCCTGGCGTCTGGCGCTGGGGCTGACGCGGCCCCTGTTGGTGGGGGCGCTGCGCACCACGTTGCAGCTGCTGCTCATCGGCCTGGTGCTCAAGGTGTTGTTCGCCAATGCCACCCTGTGGTGGGTCGGGGCGATGGCCGCGGTGATGCTGGTGGCGGCCGGGCGCGAGGTGTTGTCACGGCAGAGGCGCCGCTTTCGTGGTGCCTGGGGCTATGGTCTCGGCACCCTCTCCATGTTCGTTTCCGCCTTCACCATCACCCTGTTGGCGCTCATCGTCGTACTCGGTCCAGAGCCCTGGTATGCACCGCAGTACGCCATCCCGCTGCTCGGCATGCTGCTCGGCAACACCATGAGTGGGGTCGCCCTGGGGCTCGACCACCTGACGCGCTCGGCGCACGAGGGGCGTGGGCGCATCGAGGGGCGTCTGGCCCTCGGCCAGCCCTGGAACGAGGCGATCGCCGACCTGCGTCGCGAGGCGATCCGCGTCGGCACTGTGCCCATCGTCAACGCCATGGCGGCGGCGGGCATCGTCAGCCTACCGGGGATGATGACCGGGCAGATCCTCGCCGGTGCCCCGCCCATGGAGGCGGTGAAGTATCAGATCCTGATCATGTTCCTCATCGCCTCGGGTACCGGTTTCGGCACCCTGACCGCGGTCTGGCTCGGCTCGCGGCGACTGTTCGATGAGCGCGAGCGGCTGCGCCTCGACCGTCTCAGCGCCGCGCGCGCCGTTTGAGTGACGCGGTGATCGCCGCAGGTGTGAACCGCTCGGCCTCGGGGCCTCGGGGGCCACTGTTATAGTGAGGGTCGATTCAGACCACGCGCCGATGGGCGGGGAGTTCGACATGCTACGCAAGATGGGATGGATGATGCTCGCGGTGGCCCTCTGCTGGGCGCCCTGGACGCTGGCGCGCGAGGTGGCCGGGGTCGTGCTGCCCGAGCAGGTCTCGGTGGCGGGGGCCCCGCTCAAGCTCAACGGCGCCGGGGTGCGCAGCCGCTTCTTCTTCAAGGTCTATGTGGGTGCCCTCTACCTCACCCGCACCTCCCACCGCTCCAGCGACATCTACCCCATGGATGGCCCCAAGCGCATGCAGATGCACTTCCTCTACAGCAAGATCGAGCGGCAGAAGTTGCGCGATGCCTGGGTCGAGGGGTTCGTGCGCAACCTCACCTCGGCGCAGCTGAGTGAGCTGAAGCCACGCCTGGACGAGTTCGTCGCCCTCTTTCCCGCCGTGGTCGAGGGCGATGTGCTGACCATCGACTACTCACCACGCTACGGCGTACAGGTGTCGCACAACGACCGCCTGCTCGGCACGGTCTACGGTGCCGACCTCTTCACCGCACTGCTCAAGGTGTGGTTGGGTGAGGACCCGGCCGACGCGTCACTCAAGGAGGGGCTGTTGGGTGTCGACTGAGGCGTGGTTTGTCTATCTGCTGCGCTGCGCCGACGGTACCCTCTACACCGGTATCGCCACCGACCCACAGCGGCGTCTCGCAGAGCACAACCACGACGACCGACGCGCCTCGCGTTACGTACGTAGTCGTCGCCCGGCGACACTGGTCTACCACGAGGCGGCGCTGGACCGCGCCAGCGCCAGCCGCCGTGAGGCGCAGATCAAGCGTCTGGGGCGCTCGGCCAAGGAGCGGCTCATCGCCGTCGCCGATCAGGCCGAGGTGCATGCGGGGGCGGTGGCGTGAGCGGTGTGCTTTTCAGCGTGGTGGAGTCACCCCGCCACCCGCGACTCGACCCCCTCTACTCGCGCCTAGGGTTGGCGGTACAGAGCTACACCTCGGTACGCAAGGCGCTCACGGCGTTGAAAAAGGGGGCGCCGGACTACGTGGTCGCCGACTTCATCTACGGCTACGCCAACAACTACAGCGGCGTGCACATCAGCAATCTCGACGTCCTGCTCACCGCCCTGGCCAAGTACGCCCCGGCGGCGCGGGTGATCTTGCTGTGCGAGCCGGGTGAGCGTGTGCAGGCCGAGCGCCTAGGCGCGCTCTTTCCCCTGCACGCGATCCTCTCCTACCCCTGCGAGGCGGCGCACCTGGAGCCACTGCTTCAGGCCTGAGCCCGAGCCGCGGCGCGTGCCAGCGCCTCGGCGGCATGCCAGCGACGCTCGGCGTCGGCGCGTGGTACGGGTGGGTGATGAGGGCGGGGACGCGGCATCATGCTGGACCTGTGCCAGGCTCAGGGCCGGGGTGAGGTGCCGTGCCAGGGGGCGTAGAGGTAGGCCTTGAACGGCATGGCCGGCGGCCAGGCGGGGGCGAAGGGGGGAGTGAAGCTCCCGCTCGCAGAGGGGGCCTTGGGCCCGTTGGGGGAGGAAAAGCGCTGCCGGGAGGGGCGTGTGGCGGCGGGGATGAGGGCGGGGGGAGGGTGGGCGCCGAGGGGCGCGGGGCCGGTCAGGAGAGGGTGGCGAGCTGGCGACGACGGGTGTCGAGCAGGGTGCGGAAGGTGTGCGCCATGGCGCGCTCGTAGGCGCAATCACCGTTGTAGCCCATCTCCAGCAGGCGCGCCTCCATATAGGCGATCTCGCTGCGCAGTTGGCTGGCCTGCTCGCGCAGGTTGTGGTGGTTGCACCCCTGATGGTGGTAGAAGTGGGCGATTTCGTTCATTACGGTCCTCCGTATCTTGTTGCTTACGATGTATCTGCCCGTTCAAGCTACCAGCGCTATATGACAGTTTGCCGACCCGCAATGGGCGGTGAGATGGCAGCGGCTAGGCCGCGCTAGGCCGCCACCCACCCACAATTCTGTATTCGCGTCGAGTGCTGCGCTGAACCTTGCCGTGTCGTAAGTGTCTTCCCCTTGGCCGACGGCGCGCCGCTGGTTGCACAGACGATAAAGAGTGCAAGTGGCCCCGTTGGCACACACGATGAGCCCGCTGTGCCCTGCGCCTCTCTGTGGTTGACGTGGGTGGTTCCCCGGGGCCGCTCGGCGGTCGACCGCCGGGGGGCGGGGTTTACGGTATGATCGGCGCACACGGCGCCATACGAGGTCTCGCCCTATGTCTGATTATCTGGCCCAAACCCAGGCCATGCTGGCCAAGCACCATCGCGAAGGCGAGAAGTTCGCCGAGACGATGAAGAGCGGCTTCGAGCGGCGTTTCGGTGAGGCGTTCTGGGCCTTCTGGCAGCAGTGGATTGCCCCCGCCTACAGCGCCAGCCCCCAGGTGCTCGACCTCGGCGCCGGTCCGGGCATGTTCGTGCGTGCGGTGGCCGAGCGCACCCCGGGGCTGCGGGCCTACGGCCTGGAGGTGGCCCCCTACATGCTTGCCGCCCAGGTGCCTCTGCCCGAGGGGTGCCGACTCATCGCCTGTGACCTGCACGACCCACAGCTCGACCTCGCCCCCGGCTCCATCGACGCCGCGCTCGCCTCGGTGGTACTGCACGAGATGAAGCAGCCGGTGCGCGCCCTGCAGGGGCTGCAGCGCCTGCTCAAACCGGGCGGACGCCTACTGCTGCTCGACTGGGTGCGTGCGCCGCTGGAGGTCTACATCCGTGCCCAGACCGAGGAGGCACGGGTGTTCGACCCGAGCACCGAGGTGCACGAGCTGGACGACCTGTTCATCCACTTCATCGAACACAACCGCTTCTCCCGTGAAGACCTGATCTACCTGCTCAACCAGTGCGGCTTCGCGGTGATCTACAGCAAGGTGGAGCGCGAGGGGCGCTACGCCACGCTGGTGGCCGAACGCCGCGCCTGAGCGCATCACCCCATTCCTCAACAAACTGCCAGGATGATTTGCCGATGGACCTGATCCAGATCGTCGTTCTCGCCGTGGTGCAGGGGCTCACCGAGTTCCTCC
This sequence comes from Gammaproteobacteria bacterium, assembly GCA_003252455.1. GTDB lineage: Bacteria > Pseudomonadota > Gammaproteobacteria > Thiohalomonadales > Thiohalomonadaceae > SZUA-467. The sequence continues at coordinate 45,113 of QKED01000112.1, read as the reverse complement.
CCGTCTCCAGCTCCGCCCACCTGATCCTCTTCCCCCACCTGATGGGTTGGGAGGACCAGGGGCTCGCCTTCGATGTGGCGGTGCATATCGGCACCCTGAGTGCGGTGGTGTGGTACTTCCGCCGCGAGGTCTACGGTATGGGGCGCGACTGGTTCGCCTCGCTGGCGCGGCGTGAGTCGGTGGGCGAGAGCCGCCTCGCCTGGGCGGTGCTGCTCGGCACCATCCCGGTGGGCCTGGCCGGGCTCACCTTCAAGGGCTACATCGAGACCGAGCTGCGCTCACCCCAGGTGATCGCCTACGCCACCATCGCCTTCGGCCTGCTGCTCTGGTTGGCCGACTGGGTCGGCAGCATGGCGATCAAACCACGCGACGAGCACGCCCTCACCTGGAAGGATGTGCTGCTCATCGGTTGTGCCCAGGCGGTGGCGCTGATCCCCGGTACCTCACGCTCCGGCATCACCATGACCGCGGGTCTGCTGCTCGGCCTCTCGCGCTCCGGCGCCGCGCGCTTCTCCTTCCTGCTCTCCATCCCGGTGATCGTCCTCGCCGGTGGTCTCAGCGTGCTCGACCTGCTCAAGGGTGGCCATGTCGTCGACTGGCTGGCGATGGGCCTCGGTGTGCTGCTCTCCGCCCTCAGCGCCTACCTCTGTATCCACCTCTTCCTCAAGCTGCTGGAGCGCATCGGCATGTTCCCCTTCGTGCTCTACCGCCTCGCCCTCGGTCTCTTCCTGCTGCTGCTCTTCGGCCATGCATGAGTTGCGATTGGCCCGCCTGTGGGGCGGGCTGGGCTGGCTCTGGGTGGTGCTCATCGTCTGGCTCAGCCTGCGGTCGGTGCCGCTCGACCGTGAGCTGGGGATCGACTTCAACGACAAGCTCGGCCATCTGGCCGCCTATGGGTTGGTGACCTTCTGGTTCTGCCTGGTCTACGCCCCGGGGTGGGTGAGGGTGCGTTACGCCTTGGCCATGCTGCTGCTCGGACTCGGCCTCGAATACCTGCAGGGCTTCGGCGGCACGCGCCAGTTCGAGTGGGCCGACATGTTGGCCAACGCCATCGGCGTGCTGCTGGGGCTAGGGCTCGGTGCCACCCCCCTGGGGCGGGGGTTGGCACGCCTGGAGCGGCGCTTCGACCCTTGAGGGGTCAGGCGCCGAGCTGCTGCAAGAGTTTGCGCAGGCGTGCGATGTTGAAGTTGCGCGCCTCCTCGTAGAGGGCGGTGAGGGTCGGGTGTCCCGGGTGCTCGGCGAGCATCGCCTCCAGGCGGTCGACCATGCGCGTGAGCAGGCCGCGGTGGTCCAGTTCGGTGAGCTCCGCCACCCACTCGCTCGGCAGTGGCGCGGTGCCCGCCACGTCGTCTTCGCTGCTGCGCAGGGCCTTTGTCTGCCACTCCAGCGCCAACAGTTCGGCCAGGGTGTCGAACAGTTGGTACTGGTCGAGCGGTTTGTCCAGGTGCGCCTTGGCCCCGGCGGCGTGGCTGGCGGCCCGGTCGACCGGGAAGGAGCTGCCGGAGAGGACGATCATCGGCATCCCGGCGCAGCCGGGCAGGGTGTGGCCGCGGCGCATGGTTTCCAGACCGTTGATACCGGGCAGTGCGAGGTCGGTGATGAGCAGGTCGATGCCGCCCTGGGCCAGGCGCTCCAGCCCCGCCTCACCGCTGCCGACACTGCTGACGCCGAAGCCGAGCGGGCCGAGTAGGTCGATAAGCAGTCGGCGGTTGTCCTCCTTGTCGTCCACCACCAGCACTTGGTAGGGGGCATGCTGGCCGTCGCTGCGCCGATAGCCGGTCACCTTGTAGTCGGGGCGGTGGCGGGGCGGTGGGGCGTCGGCATCGCCCACCTTCTGCGGCATCGGCAGGGTGACCAGAAAGCGGCTGCCGTGGCCGAGGGTACTCTGCACCTCGATAGCCCCACCCATCAGCTCCACCAGATTACGGCTGATGGCCAGCCCGAGCCCGGTGCCCTGCGACTTGTACTCGTTGTCGCCGCTCTGACCGAAGGGCTGGAAAATGGTCTCGATCTGCCCTGCCTCGATGCCGATGCCGCTATCCACCACGGCGATGTGTAGCTGCCCGTCGCGATACGCCACCTCCAGGCGGACCTCGCCGTGTGGCGTGAACTTGATGGCGTTGCCGAGCAGGTTCATCACCACCTGGCGCAGGCGCTTGCTGTCACCGATGAGGATGAAGGGCAGCGCCTGCGGCTCCTGGTAGACGAAGCCGATGCCCTTCTGTTCGGCGCGGATCTGGAACATGGCGACGATGTCGGGGAAGAACTCGCTGGGGTGAAACGGCTCCGGGTGGATCTCGAAGCGCCCCGCCTCGACCTTGGCCAGGTCGAGCACCTCGTTGATCAGCGTCAGCAGGTACTCGCCCCCCTGGTGGATGGTCTGCACCGCGGTGAGCACGTGCGAGGGGAGGCTCTCGTCGTTGGCCAGTAGCTGGGCATAGCCGAGCACGGCGTTGAGCGGGGTGCGCAGCTCGTGGCTCATGTTGGCCAAGAAGGCCGATTTGGCACGGTTGGCCGATTCGGCGCGCTTGCGCTCTTCGACCAGGGCGGCGCGGGTCTGGGCCAGCTCCAGGTGGGTGTTGACGCGTGCCAGCACCTCGGCCTGCTCGAACGGCTTGGTGATGTAGTCGACCCCCCCGGCCTGGAACGCGAGCAGCTTGTCTTCGGTCTCTTGTAGGGCGCTGATGAAGATCACCGGGATCTCGCGCGTGCGTGGCTCCTTCTTCAGTTCGGCACACACCTGGTAACCATTCATGTTGGGCATGCGTACATCGAGCAGGATCAGCTCCGGCGGGTCGTTGCGCGCGGAGTCGATGGCCAGTTCGCCACTCGGTAGGGCGCGGACCTCGTAACCTACCTCCTCCAGGATCTTGGAGAGGAGGCGGAGGTTGGCCGGGGTGTCGTCGACCAACATGACGGTGGTGCGAGAAGGGGCTTGAGTCACCTGATGGTCTCCTAGTTATTGTAGGGACGTAGCCATTGTCGGATGAATGGGGGGCGAGGCCAAGGGGGTTGCGTCACTCAGCCGAGGGGTTGGATGCAGAACGCCGTATCCGCGCCCCGCTTGGCTCGATACATGGCCTGGTCTGCGCTACGCAGCAGCGCCTCCTCGTCGGCGCCGTGCTCGGGGAAGAAGGCGATCCCCACCGAGCAGGCGCTCGCCACCTCGACCTCACCCAGGGTAAAGGTGTCGATGAGTGCCGCGACGATGCGCTCCGCCGCCCCCAGGGCCCCCTGCGGAGTGGTCACCGTGGGCATCAGGATGGCGAACTCGTCGCCCCCCAGGCGTGCCAGGGTGTCGCTCTCGCGCACCAGTGCGCGCAGGCGGCGCGCCACCTCTACCAGTAGCAGGTCGCCGACCGCGTGGCCGTGGGTGTCGTTCACCTGCTTGAAGCCGTCGAGGTCGAGGTAGCAGAGGGCGAAGCGCTCCCCGCTGCGCCGCGCCTTGGCCACCTGGGTCTGCAGGTGGTCGTGGAACTGCTTGCGATTGTGCAGATCGGTGAGGGTGTCGTGGGTGGCCTGATACCAGATGCGCTCTTGGGCATGGTGCAGCACCGAGACATCCTCGGCCAGACCGGCCACACGTTGTACCCGACCGTGCTCGTTGCGCACCGGGAAGGCGCGCTCGCGGATCCAGCGCAGGGCGCCGTCGGGCAGGACGATGCGGTACTCCAGATCGAAGTGGCCTTGGCTGCGCAGTGCGTCGAGGGCGCGGTCGAGGGCCGGGCGGTCCTCGGCGGCCACCCCCTGATGCCAGAGCCAGGGGTGGGCCAGACACGCCTCCGGCGCCAGGCCGAACAGGCCCTGCACCACCGGGCTGACGTAGAGTAGCTGCTCGCCCTGCAGGTCGCTCATCCAGAACAGTTGGTGGATGTTCTCGGTCAGCTCGCTGAGCAGCTCCTCGCGCTCGCTCAGACGGCGCTCGGCGGCGCGGCGCGCCTGGCGTTCGCGCAGGCCGTTGAGCACCTGGGCGTTGGCATCGAGCAGCGGGCGCAGTTCGTCGACCAGCTCTTGGCGATAGCCGCCGGGGCGGTTGGCCAGGGCCACCAGGCCGAGCAGCTCGTCGCCGAACTGCAGCGGGATGCCGGCAAAGGCGTGCAGTGGGGGGTGGCCGGGGGGCAGGCCGTGGGCCGCCGGGTGCTCGGCCGGGGTGTTGGTGAGCAGTGGGCGGCGCTCGCACAGGGCGCGACCGAGCAGGTTATCGAGGTTGTAGAAGACCAGTCCTTCGCGGCTGTGGCTCTCGGCGTAGAGGTGGCGACTGGCGTCGTCCCAGGCGATGTTGCTCAGCGCCAGGGTCTGCAGGTAGCGTTGGCCGTCGGGGTTCGTGCGTAGCTCGCCGATGAGGCCGAAGGCGCTGTCGGTGAGGTCGAGGATCTCCTGCAGCAGGGCGTCGAACAGCGTCTCCTCGTCGGCCTCGCCGATGTACTGCGTACGCAGGTGGTCGATCGCCGCCAGGATGCGGTGTTGACGTGCGGCGTGGTGCTCGGCCCTGGCACGCAGTGCCACCTCGCGCTCCAGCTGCTGTTGGGCATCGAGGATGCGCAGGTGGGTGTCGACCCGCGCCAGCACCTCGGCCTGCTGAAACGGCTTGGTGATGTAGTCGACACCGCCGGCGGAGAAGGCGCGCAGCTTGTCGTCCACCTCCTGCAGGGCGCTGATGAAGATCACCGGGATATGCAGGGTAGCGGGTTCGGCCTTGAGCCGCGCGCACACCTCGTAGCCATCTATGTCGGGCATGCGAATGTCGAGCAGGATCAGGTCCGGCGGGTCGTCGAGGGCGGAGGCGATGGCCAGCCGTCCGCTGGGCATGGTGCGCACCTCGTAGTGGGCCTGATTGAGGATGTAATTGAGCAGATTGAGGTTGGCCGGGGTGTCGTCGACCACCATCACCGTGCGCAGGGGGGGCACGGATGGGCGATCGGGTTCGGCGATGTGGGCCTCAAGGGGTCGCGACATGGGGCAGTGGCTACTCGACAGAGGGCCCGGAATGGATAGACCCGGATTCGGGGTGTGGCAGCGAGGGTACCACAAGTGGGCTAGTACACCTATCGTACCCCCGCGCAGGGTCGCGTATACACCTGTCTTTAGGGGGTCAGCAGGTCGAGCAGGTGCTGGTGCTGAAAGTCGTCGAGCAGGGTCAGTAGCCGGGTGCGCAGTTCAGCCTCGGCGGCGATGCCGATCAAGTAGTGGTCGACCTCCCGGCGGCTGCCGTGTAGCACCATGCGCCGTAAATCGGCGCGCTGACTCGCTGCCAAGGTGCCGAGCTGCGCGGCCAGCCATGCGTCCTGGGCCGCCACCTCGCCCTCCGCCCCGGTGATCACCTCGTCCCCCTGCCACTCCAGCGGCAGGTGTGCCTCCAGCACGGCACAGAGGGTCTCGAAGGTCATGGGTCTGGCGATGTGCGCCACACAGCCGGCGGCGCGGGAGGCCTCGCGGTCTTCGGGGGCGGCGCGCGCGGAGAGGGCGACGATGGGTAGGTCCGGGTCGCGCTGGTGCAAGCGGCGACTGGCCTCCAGGCCATCGAGGCCGGGCATCACCAGGTCCATAAGCACCAGGTCGGGGCGCAGGCGCTCCACCTGCGTCAACGCCGCTTCGCCCCCCGTTGCCTCGTCGAGCTGAAAGCCGAGGGGGGCGAGCATGCCGCGTAGGATCACCCGGTTGTCCTCGTTATCGTCCACCACCAAGAGGCGTAGCGGGGTGAGGGGGTCGTCGCGGCGCCGATAGCCATGGATCTTCTCGACCCGCCCCGGGTGTCGGGGCTGGGACCCGACCTCGGCCACCTGTGGGGCGGGGATCTGAAAACCGAAGCCGCTCCCCGTACCGGGGTGGCTCTCGACCGTCAGCTCACCGCCCATCTGCGCCACCAGGCTGTGGCTGATGGTCAGGCCGAGACCGCTCCCCTCGCGCTGGTAGGCCTGCTCGCTGATCTGCGCATAGGGGGTGAAGAGCTCCGCCATACGTGCGGGCGGGATGCCGACCCCGGTGTCCTCCACGCGCACCTGCAGGTGGCCTTCGGCGTAGGACACGCCCAGGGTGATGGCACCTTGCTCGGTGAACTTGAGTGCGTTACTCAGCAGGTTGAGCAGGATCTGGCGCAGGCGGCGCTCGTCCAGCTCGACCCCCAGGGGCAGCGCATCGGCCAACGCCAGGGTGAACTGGAGCCCCTTCTGCTGCGCGCGCTGGGCGAACGGTTCGGCCAGCTGGTCGAAGAACGGGCGCAGATTCACGGGGGCGGGGAGCAGCTCGAAGTGCCCCGCCTCGATCTTGGCCAGGTCGAGGATGTCGTTGATCAACAACAGCAGGTAGTCACCGGCGCGGCGGATCGCCGCCAGTGAGTGCTGCTGGGTGGGGCCGAGGAGCGGGTCTTGTTGCAGGATCTGGGTGTAGCCGATCACCGCGTTGAGCGGGGTGCGCAGCTCGTGGCTCATGTTGGCCAGAAAGGCGGACTTGGCGCGGTTGGCCTGGTCGGCCATGTAGCGCGCCTCGACCAGCTCCAGTTCGGTGCGTCGCCGCGCGATGATCTTCCACAGGTCCTGCGCCACCAGTGTCAGTTGCTGCTGGTCGAGGTTGGAGTAGCTCTCCGCCTTGTCCACCACACCGAGCAACATGCACACCGCGCCGGCCTCCTCGACGGGGCAACAGAGGTGGCGCTGGAAGCGCGGCGAGAGGCTCCCCGCCGGACTGTGCTCCGGGCTGCGGTAGTCGTCGTGCAGCTGCAGGGTGCCGAGGCGCGCGCAGTCGGCCCAGGCGCCCGCCTCGGCCAGCGGCAGGGGGCGTTGACGCAGCGGGGCGAAGGCGTCGTCGAGTGTGGCCGACCAGGCCCCAGGGTGTAGGGTCTGTTGTTGTGCATCGAACAGTAGCAGGTACCCGCCGGGGCTGTCGCAGATGGCCTGGGCGATGGCCAGACCACCCTGTAGCAGTTGCGCCTCCTCCTGTTCGTTGGCGTGACGGCTGAGGTCGAGGAGGGCGTCGAGGCGCCGGGCGTTGAGCTGCTCGCGCCGCTGCGCCAGGGTCTCTGCGGTGATGTCGAAGAGCAGGCCGTTGAGGGTCAGCGGGGTGCCGTCGCTGGCAAAGGTGATGCTGCTCTGACCGCCGATGTAGCGCAGCTCCCCATCCGGACGCAGGATGCGAAATTGGGTATCGAACAGGCTCTGGGCGGCGATGCAGTCGCGCAGTTGCTGCTCGACCAGTGGCAGGTCGTCGGGGTGCACGCAGTTGGCCCAGCTGGCGTAGTCGTGGCCGAACTCCGCCTCGCTGAGGCCGAAGATCTCCAGGGTGCGTGGGTCCCAGAGGTTTGTGTCGTGCACGAAGTCGTAGTAGAAGCTGCCGGCGTGGCTCGCCTCAAGTGCCAACTGCAGTCGCTCGCGCCCCTCGCGCAGGCTCAGCTCCAGTGCCTTGAGGTGGGTGATCTCGCTGGTGGTCACCACCACGGCGTGGCCCTGGGCGTCGCGCTCGTCGGGTAGCGGCACGGCACTCACCTTGTACCAGCGCGTCGGCGCCTGATCGTCGGCGCGGATGCCGATCACCACATCGGTCACCGCCCGCCCGGTGACCCGGGCGCGCAGGTGCGGGAGCTGCGGTAGGGGGAAGGGGCGGCCATCGTCGCTCAGCAGTTGGCCGAGGCCGGGGAAGGGGATGGGGTGGCCGAGCACGTCGGCGGCATGGTAGCCGAACATGCGCTCCGCCGCCGGATTGACCCGGGTGATGCGCCCGTGGGTGTCGTGCATGATCAAGCCCTCGCCCATCGCCTCGATGAGCCCCTCTTGGCGCTGTGTCTGCAGGCGCCGCTGGCGCTCCGAGAGCAGCTGCGGGGTGAGGTCGTTGAACACCACCACCGCGCCGCTCTGCTGCTGCCCCTCGAACAGTGGGGTGATGGTCAGCCGCACCGGCAGCCAGGCGCCGTCGGCCAGCTCGAACCAGTCCTGCTCTACGGTGCGTGGCAGGCCATCGTCCAGGGTCAGGGTGGCGGGGCAGACGTGCTCCGGGTAGACGGTGCCGTCGCGAAAGTGGCCGTGAAACAGCCGGTGTGAGTGTTGCCCCACCAGCTCGGCGCGCGAGCGACCGAGCATGCGGCAGGCGGCGCGGTTGGCGAAGGTGATGCGACCGTGCTGATCGATGCCGTAGATCCCCTCGCCGGCGGAGTCGAGGATGGCCGCGTGGTGGCGTTGCGCTTGGGTCTCGGTGGTTGGTGCCGAGTCGTTTTGAGCCGAGGACATAGTCGGATCTCCACTCCGTATTCCTACAAGTGTAGACAGAGATTGCGCACATTCAGGGGGCGCGGTCGAGGTTGCCCGCTAGGTGGTACCCGCGCCACCCGGGGCAGCGCACCGAACGGTGGTCGAGCGTACCGAGTGCGAGGAAGGGTGTGTGATAGTGCCATAGCGCGGGGTGGGTGTCGCGCCGGGGAATGAAGTCTGTTGTAAGCCAATGATTTGTCGTGCGCAGGGCACTTCAGGCTATCGCCTAGAGTGAGGAGTGATGGCGCACTCGGGGCCCCTCACGGGGCGCAGGCGGCGAGGCTCCCGTCGGCGTCGAGCGCCTGGCGTGCCAGCTTGATCGCCTGGATGCGTCGTTGGCGCAGCTCTTCGCCCACCGCCTTGCCGCTGTAGCCGTCGGCGACCACCGCCTTGGCCTGGATGGCGTTGGCGGCCGCGCGCAGGTGGCGCAGCACGCGGCCTTGGGCGAAGTCGCGCGCCTCGAAGCCGGTGCGGCCACGGTGGTCCGCCTCGGCGGCGAGCAGGAACTGCTCGAAGCGCTCGGGGCGGCGGTAGGCGTCGCAGCGGTCGAAGAGGTCGGCGAGGGTCGCGGCACGCAGCTCCGCCGCCTTGGCCACCAGGCCGTGGAACTCGACCACCAGGAGGGCGAGGTCGCGGAACTCGTTGGGTACCCGTAGGCGTTCGCAGAAGGCGCGCGCCAGTTCGACACCGCGCTGTTCGTGGCCGTGATGGCGCGGCCACTCGTCGCTCGGGGTGGTGCCCTTGCCGAGGTCGTGGAGCAGGGCGGCGAGACGCACCTTGGGGTCGTCGGAGAGGCGCGTGGCCTGTTGCAGCACCATCAAGGTGTGCACGCCGCTGTCGATCTCCGGGTGGTGCTGTTTGGGCTGGGGCACGCCGAACAGGGCGTGCAGTTCGGGGAAGATGCGCTCCAGCGCACCGCAGCCGCGCAGCACCTCGAAAAAGCGTTCCGGGTGGGGCTCACCGAGGGCGCGCACGGTCTCGGCCCAGACCCGTTCGGCGACCAGCGCGTCCACCTCGCCGTCGGCCACCATGCGCCGCATCAGGGCGTTGGTGCCGTGCGCCACGCGAAAGCCGTAGCGCGCATAACGCGCGGCATAGCGGGCGATGCGCAGGATGCGCACCGGGTCTTCGGCGAAGGCGGGGGAGACGTGGCGCAGCAACCCCTCGGCGAGGTCCGCCTGGCCGCCGTAGGGGTCGATGAGGGTGCCGTCCGGGGCCTCGGCCATGGCGTTGATGGTCAGGTCACGGCGCTGCAGGTCCTGCTCCAGGGTGACGTCGGGGGCGGCGTGGAAGCTGAAGCCGTGGTAGCCGGGGGCGGTCTTGCGCTCGGTGCGGGCGAGGGCGTACTCCGCGTGGGTCTCGGGGTGGAGGAAGACCGGGAACTCCTTGCCCACCGGCTGGTAGCCGGCGTCGAGCATCTGTTGTGGGTCGGCCCCGACCACCACGTAGTCGCGGTCCTGCGCCTCGATGCCAAGGAGCTTGTCGCGTACTGCACCGCCGACCAGGTAGATCTGCATGCTCAGACGCCCGCCTCGGGTCGCTCGCGACGCGCCTGTGCGCGGTAGTGGTCGTAGTGGGCGCGGCTACACTCGCCGCGCAAGAAGCAGGGCACCACCGCCTCCAGCGGGGTCGGTTCGATGCCGAAGTGGCTGGGGAAGCCGGCGCCACAGATACTGTCACGCTGTAGGGAGCGGTAGTTGTCCATCGAGAAGGGCTTGCCCGGCAGCCACTGTAGGGTGAATGCCTGGAGGCGGCTGAGGGTGTCGCCGAGCGGGACGATGAGACGCCTCACCCCCACCTGGCGCGCGGTGTAGCGCACCAGCTGATAGAGGGTGTAGCTGTAGGGGCCACAGATGTCGTAGCGCTGGCCGAAGCTCTCCGGGTCGTCGAGGCTCTGCGCCATCAGCTCCACCAGGTCGCCCACGTAGACCGGGGCGAAACGGGCGTTGGGGCAGGCCAGGGGGAAGAGCAGCGGGGTCATGCGCAGTAGGGCGGCGAAGCGGTTGAAGAAGCTGTCGTCGGCGCCGAAGATGACCGAGGGGCGGAACGAGGTGACCTTGAGCCCCTCCGCCTTGTGTACCAGGCTCTCCCCCTCGCCCTTGCTGCGCAGGTAGTGGCTGGTGCCGTTGACCGGGTCGGCGTTGAGCGCGCTCATGTGCAGCAGACGCTCGATGCCGAGCGCACTGCAGGCGTTGGTGATGCGCCGTGGCAGGGCCACATGGGCGTGGCGAAAGCCCGCGCCATCGTCGCCCTTTTCGTTGAGTATCCCCACCAGGTTGATCACCGCGTCACAGTCGTAGAGCGCGCGGCGCAGGAAGGCCTCGTCGTAGATATCCCCCTCCACCAGGCTGACGCCCGGCAGCACCAGCAGTGCGCGGTGGCGTTCACGGCGCCGGGTGAAGACCTTTACCTTGCGCCCCTGTGCGGCGAGCCGCCCGATGAGGTGTCGACCGACGAAGCCGGTGCCGCCGAACACGGCGATGGTCTGGTGCAGCATCTTGCGCCCCTCCTCCTGAAGTGGATGGTGGATACAAAGGTTTGCTATCCGCCCGGGTCTGTCGGGCGGTGGTTTCGGTATACTACCCCAACGCCCGCCCGATCGAGAGGGGGCGGATCTGCCAAACGGGTCAAGGCGTGGCGACTTGCTTGGCAGCATACTCAGGCCCACATCTCCCCGGTGGACCGACTGCGAGCAGGATAGAGCCCATGATCAAACGCATCCTCATCTTTATGGTCGTGCTGATTCTCGGCATGGTGGCCGTGTACGGGGCCTCGATCCTGACCACCCGCGACACCCTCAACGGGCTGGTCTACTACCACAAGACCATCTACCAGGGCCCGCGCGCCACCGCCGCCAGCTTCGACGACTGGAAGCGCCGCAGCGAATCCTCCCTCTGGGCCATGGAGTCGATGATCGACCAGGAGTGGCGCCTGATGCTCGCCTACCCCGGGTATCGCTACGACCTGCGCATGATGATGAGCCGCTTCACCGCCCTCGGTCGCGAGTACAAGGAGGTGCTGCAGGTGATGGACACGGCGTTCGCCGACAACCCGCTGCTGCGTCGGGGCTGGGAGGAGCTGGAGCTGCCCAATCTGCGCCGCGGGGTGGATGAGCAGAACATCCCCATCGGCGAGGTGACCAGCAGCCTCAACCGTCTGAACAAGAACTTCGACGAGGGGCGCCTCGCCCTCAAGCGTTACCGTGAGTTCAGCGACAGCGCCGAGGACCTGAATCAGGACCTCGTCGCCCTGCTGCAGCGCTACCGCAAGGAGCTCGGGGCAATGGACGGCACGGTGCAGATGGTGCTCGAACGCTACCTCGGCGGACGCTGACGCCCCTTGCTCCCCGCGCTGACCACCTACCTGGCGCTCGGCGCCGCCGCCGGGCTGATGGCCGGGTTGCTCGGCGTCGGTGGTGGGCTGATCATCGTCCCGGTGTTGGCCCACCTCTTCCTGGCCCAGGGGGTCGAGCCCCAGGTGGTCATGCACCTGGCCCTCGGTACCTCCCTGGCCACCATCATCTTCACCTCCATCTCCTCGGTACGCGCCCATCACCGTCGCGGTGCGGTGCGTTGGCCCATCTTCTGGCGCATCGTCCCCGGGATCCTCGTCGGGGCCCAGCTCGGCGCCTGGCTGGCGCACCTGATGCCGGGTGCCGACCTGCGTATTGTGTTCGGTCTGTTCGAGCTGGCGGTGGCGGTGCAGATGTGGTTCGGCGCCGCGCCGGAGCTGGGTAGCGAGCCGCCGGGTGGGTGGGCCATGGGGGTGGGCGGGGTCGTGATCGGCACCGTCTCGGCCATCGTCGGCATCGGCGGCGGCACCCTCACCGTGCCCTTTTTGGTCTGGGGCAACCAGACCATGCGCGAGGCGGTGGCCACCTCTGCGGCCGTGGGGCTGCCCATCGCCCTCTCCGGGGCGGCAGGCTACCTCTGGATCGGCCTCGGTAGCGCCGGGCTGCCCGACGCGGCGGTCGGCTATATCCATCTCCCGGCGCTGCTCGGCATCTGCCTCGCCAGCGTCCTCTCCGCCCCGCTCGGGGCGCACCTGGCCCACCGTCTACCGGCGGCCAAGCTCAAACGCGGTTTTGCGCTCTTCCTGGCGCTGCTCGGCGCGCGCATGCTGCTCGCCTGAGGCTATTCGGGGATCGCCGCGCCGCGCTCCACCACCAGGGCGAAGCGGTCACGCAACGCGGCCAGCGCCGCCCGCTGTACCTCTGCCGCCGATACCGTGCCACCGCGTCCGTCGGGCAGGTCGCGGGTCGCGCTCGCCTCGGCCACCAGGGTGCTCCGATAGCCGAGGTCGAGGGCCGCGCGGGTGGTGCTGCTCAGGCACATGTGGGTCATGAAGCCGGTGAGGATCAGCTGCTGACGCCCCAGGGCGGCGAGGGTCGCCTGCAGCTCGGTACCGGCGAAGGCGTTGGGCAGGCGCTTCTCGATCACCACCTCGTCGGGGCGCGGGGCGAGTGCCGGGACGATGGCGAAGTAGGGCCCCTCGGGGTTGAACAGGGCACCGCCGCCGTGGTGTACCACGTGGATCACCGGGGTGCCGGCCCGGCGCGCGCGCGCCAGCAGCGCGGCGGTGGCGTCGATCGCCGCCTCGACCCCGGCCAGCGGTAGGGCGCCGTCGAGGTATTCGCGTTGGGCGTCGATGATCACCAACACGCTGTCGCCGAGGTGGGCCGTGGTGGGCTCGGCCCCGGCCAGTTGCCAGAGGGTGGGCGGTGGCGTAGCGGGGGCGGCGTGCAGCGGCGGGGCGCTGAGGAGGGTGAGGCCGAGGAGGCCGCAGAGCAGGGTGTTGCGTGGGGACATGGGTCGCTCTCCGTTGGGTGGAGCGGTGAGAATGCCCCTTCAACCCCACCCCGAGCAGTGGCAGAATGGCCATTTCGCGCGCGGTTTCTGCCATGTTGCCCCTCGCCCTCCTGGTCGCCCCCGGGGCCACCCCCTCCAGTGTCAGCGCCACCCTCGACCTACTGCGTATCGCCGCGCGTATCGATCCCACGCGTACCCCGCGCCTCGATATCTTCTCCCCCTCGGGTGGGGCCATCGCCTTGGCCCCGGGGTTGAGCCTCACGACCGCGCCGTTGCCCGCGCGGTTGGAGGGCTACGCCGCCGTGCTCATGCCGGGCTTCTTCGCCGCCGATACGCCGGAGCTGGTGGCCCACCTGCAGGGGGTCTGGCACCCCGCCGTGGAGTGCCTGCGCGCGCTACCCGAGGAGACCCTGGTGGCGGCCAGCTGCTACGGCGTCTTCGTCCTGGCGCAGAGCGGCCTACTCGACGGCCACAAGGTGACCACCACCTGGTGGATGGGCGAGGTGCTGGCGGCGCGCTACCCGGCACTGCGGGTGGATGTGGGGCGGGTGGTGGTGGACGACGGGCGGGTGCTCACCGCCGGGGCGATGAGTGCCCACACCGAGCTGACGCTGCACCTGTTACGTCGCCTGTGTGGTCACACCTTGGCGCGCCGCGTCGGTGCGGTGATGTTGGTGGATGAGGCGCGGGTCTCGCAGCGCCCCTACATGCAGTTGCCACGTCACTTCGACGAGCCGCTGGTGGACGCCTGCGTCGCCTGGCTTGAGGGACATCTGGCCGACCCGCTCGGCAGCACGGCACTGGCGGCGGCACTGCATGTCAGCTATCGCACCCTGCATCGGCGTTTTCGCGCCGCCACCGGCCTGCCGCCACTCGCCTATCTACATGCACTGCGCGTGGAGCGGGCCAAACAACTGCTGGAGTGCGGGGGCCAGAGCATCGCGCAGATCGCCGCCGAGGTGGGTTTCGCCGATGCCTCCTCGCTGCGCCGGGCCTTCACCCGCCACTGTGACCTGGGGCCGGGGGAGTATCGGCGCCGCTTCCGCGCCCCCGGGTAGGGCGCGGTGGCTGGCGGGGTTATCGGCCCTCGAAGCGGTAGCCGCGCGGCACCACCACCACCCCCTGTTCGGAGACGGTGAAGCGCTGGCGGTCGCGTGCCAGGTCGTAGCCGATGTGTTCGCCGGGCGGGATCTGCACGTCGCGGTCGACGATGACCCGCAGCAGCCGTGCCCCGGCCCCCACCTTCACCCCCTCGAAGAGGATCGACTGCTCCACCACTGCCTCGTCGCCGACGAAGACGCGCGGGAAGAGGATGCTGTGCTGCACGCTGCCGCCGGAGATGACGCTGCCCCCGGCGATGATGGAGTTGATGAAGATCCCCTCGCTGCCAGAGGCGCCGGGCACGGTACGCGCTGGCGGGGCCTGCTTCTGGTGGGTGCGGATGGCCCAGTCGGGCTGGTAGAGGTCGAGCGGTGGCACCGCCTCCAGCAGGTCCATGTTGGCCTGATAGTAGGCGTCGAGGGTGCCCACGTCGCGCCAGTAGCGGTCACAGGAGACGCGTCCGCCGGCACCGCCGAAGCGGTAGCTCATCACCCGGCGCGCACCGATGAGGGCGGGGATTATGTCCTGTCCGAAGTCGTGGTTCGACGCCTCGGCGGCGTGGTCGCTCATCAGCACCTGCTGCAGCAGGTCCATGCGGAAGAGGTAGATACCCATGGAGACCAACGAATGGGCCGGCTCGTCGGGGAGGGTGGCGGGGGTCTCGGGCTTCTCGTGGAAGTCGACGATGCGCCCCTCGTCGTCCACGCGCATGACGCCGAAGTTGACCGCCTCCTGCACGCTGGTCTCCATGCAGGCGATGGTGACGTCGGCGCCGCTCGCCACGTGCTGCTCCAGCATCGCCGCATAGTCCATACGGTAGATGTGGTCGGCGGAGAGGATCAGTACGTGGTCGGCCTGGTTGCGCTCCAGTAGGTAGAGGTTTTGGTAGATGGCGTCGGCGGTGCCGCTGTAGAAGCGCTCGCCATCCTGCATCTGCGGCGGGATGGGGGTGATGTATTCGCCCAGCTCCGGGTTGAAGATGGACCAGCCATCGCGCAGGTGCTTCTGCAGCGAGAGGGATTTGTACTGGGTGAGTACCAGGACGCGGCGCAACCCCGAGTGCAGGCAGTTGGCCAGGCAGAAGTCGATGATGCGGTACTTGCCGCCGAACGGCACCGCTGGCTTGGAGCGGTGGGCGGTGAGGGGCTTGAGGCGGCTGCCGACGCCGCCGGCGAGGATCAAGGTCAGGGTGTTGTCGAGCATGCTGGGCTCCGCAGGGGTGGTACTGCGCCCATTTTACTCCAGCTGGCCCGTCTCGTCGGCCTGATCCAGGAGGTCGAGGATGCGTTGGTACTGATACTCCTCCACCCAGCGCCGCAGGTGCTGGGCCAATTCGGGGGCCTCGGCGCTGAGTTGGCCGATGCTCTGGCGGATGGCACTGGCCTGTCCGTGGAGGATACTGCTGCGCAGCTGCCGACGTAACGCCGGGGAGAGGTGCGCCAGCTCTTGGCGGTCGTTCGCGTGGGGGTCGCCCGCGGTCGCCGCATCGGGCATGGGCGGCGGCTCGGGCAGCAGCCAGGTGAGCGGCAGGTGCGCGCCGAGGCTCTGCAGCAGCTGCAGGTAGTCGATTGGCTTGTTCAGGTGGGCGACGCAGCCGGCGTTGGCACTGGCGCGGCGGTCCTCGCTGTAGGCGCGCGCCGAGACCGCCACCACCGGCAGGCCGGGGTGGCTGATACGCAGACGGCGGGTCGCCTCCAGGCCATCCACGTGTGGCATGACGATATCCATCAGCACCAGATCGGCGGGGTTACGCGTCAGCTTGGTCAGGGCCTCTTCGCCATCGCGTGCCGTCTCCAGCTCGAAGCCGAGGGGGGTGAGCAGGCCGAGCAGGATGTCGCGGTTGTCGGCGTTGTCGTCGGCCACCAGTAGGCGCAATGGCGTCGTCTGCCCGTCGGTGCGCAGGTAGCCGACGGCCCCTTCGAGCGCCGGGTCGAGGTCCGGGCGGTGGGTCTGCAGGGTTGGCGCGGGGATGCTGAACTCGAAGCAGCTCCCCTCGCCGGCGACGCTATGCACCGTCAGGGTGCCGCCCATCTGCTCCACCAGCGCCTTGCAGATGGAGAGGCCGAGGCCGCTCCCCTCGCGCTTTTGCGTGTTGGCACCGAGCTGGCTGAAGGGGATGAAGATGGTGTCGAGCTGCTCTGCGGGGATGCCGCGTCCACTGTCCTCGACCTTGGCCGTGAGCTGTCCCGCCCGGTAGCCCACCTCCAGCGAGACGCGGCCGTGCTGGGTGAACTTGATGGCGTTGCCGAGCAGGTTGATGAGGATCTGGCGCAGGCGGCGCTCATCCACCTCGACGCTGCCGGGGAGCTGCTCCACCCCGCGCAGGGAAAAGTCGAGCCCCTTGCCGCGTGCCTGGGTGCGGAACAGCTCGTCGAGTTCATCGAACAGTTGACGTGGTAGGGAGGGGGTGGGCAGCAGCTCGAAGCGCCCCGCCTCGATGCGCGACAGGTCGAGGATGTCGTTGAGCAGGGTGAGCAGGTACTGACCGGCGTGGAGGATGGCGTCGACCAGTTTGGTCTGCTCCTCGTGCAGGTTCTGTGCGCGGCGCAGGATCTGGGTGTAGCCGAGCACGCTGTTGAGCGGCGTGCGCAGGTCGTGGCTCATGTTGGCGAGGAAGGTGCTCTTGGCGCGGTTGGCCTGCTCCGCCTGGGTCTTCGCCTCGCGCAGGGAGTGCTCCAGCGCGCGGCGCTGCTCCAGCTCGCGCTTGAGGGTCTGCTGCAGACGGTGGAACGCCATCTGGCGATTGACGCGGGCGATCACCTCCTCGGCGTGGAACGGCTTGGTCACGTAATCCACCGCACCCAACTCGAAGCCGCGCACGATGGAGGCGTGGTCGTCCATGGCGCTGATGAAGATCACCGGGGTGTGCAGGGTGGCCGGCTCTGTGCGTAGCCGCTGGTAGAGGGCGAAGCCATCCATCTCCGGCATCATGATGTCGAGCAGGATGAGGTCGGGCAGGGTGTGCTTGAGCCGGGCGAAGGCGCTGGCGGCCCCCTGGGCGGGCACGACGTGGTAACCCGCCGAGGAGAGGGTGGTGAAGAGGACCTGCAGGTTGGTCAGGTTGTCATCGACGATGAGGACGGTCTCCTGACCTCCACTGATC
Organism: Gammaproteobacteria bacterium; assembly: GCA_003252455.1. Taxonomy (GTDB): domain Bacteria; phylum Pseudomonadota; class Gammaproteobacteria; order Thiohalomonadales; family Thiohalomonadaceae; genus SZUA-467. The sequence continues at coordinate 27,864 of QKED01000112.1, read as the reverse complement.
GGCTTCGGTGGTCGGGGTTGCATGGCGTGCGATCACCATTCACTGAGCGCGTGGGGCGAGGGTGGAAAAGATACATGAGTTACCGGTTCAAATACTACACCACCCCGGTGCTTTGCCTACATGTTCTGCTCCTTTTGCGACTGGCTTTGCAGTCGCCTGATCAGGCCCTGGGCCTCGTCCAGGCGCAGCTCGCGACTCAATCGGATGAGTTGGGTTGCAAAGCTCGGATAGCGCACGGTGTAGGTGTCGCCGAGTGCCAGTAGCTGGGCGATCTCGCCAGCCTCGATGAGCTCGGCGATGTGCTGTAGGGCATCCATATCCGGGTAGATGGCCGGGAGCGCATCGGTGGGCGCCTGGGACGCCTGGGTCTGGAGCGACAGGTCGAAGTTGCGTGCCAGCAGTCGGTGCAGCGCCAGCGGGTCGAGGGGTAGGGGCAGACAGGCGAGCACGCCGAGCGCCTCCATCTGCTCCGCCGAGAGGGTCTCGCGCGTCAGTGGCAGGAGCACGATGGGCACCTCGCCCCAACCGGGCTCCTGGCGGATGGTCGCGAGGAGCTGTGGGGCGTGCTCCAGGCCGTGGCGCATGGGCAGCAGCAGCAGGTCGACTTCGGCCTCCATCTGCATCGCTGCCGCCAGGCTGGCGTGGGCGCTGAACACCAGCGCCAGTGGGTGCAGTAGCTCGGCGAAGAGGGTGCGCTCACTCTCTCGGGCCTCGACCAGCACCACCTTGGGGGCGCGGCCACTGTCGCTGTGTACGAGCAGCGACCCCGCGGTCGGTATCGGGGTGGCGAAGGGGAGCTGGAGCTCGAACCAGGCGTGGGTGCCGTGGGCCTGGGCTGGGGGCGGTGGTGGGGCCGGACAGGTGGCGCTCCAGGCGCCGTTGACGCAGCGGCTCTGCAGCTCCAGGCGGCCGCCGAGCAGCTCGACCAGGGCGCGACTGATACTCAGCCCCAGACCGCTCCCCTCACCGAGGCGCTTACCCTGATCGGCCTGTTCGAAGGGGAGAAAGACCTGTGGGAGCTGCTCGGCAGGGATGCCGGGCCCCTGATCGATGACCGCGAAGCGCAGGCATGGGCTGGCGCCCGCGTCGGTGCGCTCCACCTGCAGGCGCACCTCGCCACTGGGGCAGAACTTCACCGCATTGCCGAGGAGGTTGAGCAGCACCTGCTGGAGGCGTTGACGGTCCCCGTACAGTGGCTGCCCCAGACTGGGGTGGTCGAGGGTGAGCAGCAGGTTTTTCTGTTCGGCGCGCGGGGCGATGATCGCCCCCACCTCGGTCACCAGCTCACACAGTTCGAAGGGTTGGGGGTGGAGTTCCAGGCGCCCCTCTTCGACCTGGGCCAGGTCGAGTAGGTCGTTGATCATGCGCAGTAGGTGGCGACCGCTCTGCTCCACCACCTTGGCGTGGTGCAGACGGCTCTCCTCGCCGACCCCGCGCTGGCGTAGCACGTAGGCGTAACCGAGGATGCCGTTGAGTGGCGTGCGTAGCTCGTGGCTGATGGTGGCGATGAAGCGACTCTTGGCCAGGTTGGCCTGTTCGGCACTCTGTTTGGCACGGGCGAGTTGCAGGTTGAGCGAGCGCAGTTTGTAGATCCAGACCCAGAAGGCGAGCAGGATCAGCGTGGTGACGAGTAGCACGGACCAGAGGCGCGTGTAGTCCACACGGCGCTCGATGGTGTAGGTGCTCCAGGATTGGCGCAGCTGCTGGTGGGTGCTCGGTTCGAGGCTCTCGATGGCCAGGTCGAAGAGCATGCGCAGCTCGGGCCAGTCGGGGCGCACGCCGATGGCCACTGGGGTGGTGGTCTCCAACGTACCGATGACGCGGTAGTTGAAGAGTCGCTCGTGCAGCATCGCGGTGGCTGCCTCGAAGGGGATGACGTAGGCGTAGACCTGGCCGCGGTCGAGCAGCTCGCTGATCTGGCTCGCCGGGCTTTCGAGCAGGTTGACCCCGGGGTGGCGTTCGCGCAGCTGCTCGTACATCGAGCTCTGCGCGGGGACGCCGAGGGTCTTGCCGTTGAGGCTGTCGAGGTCGGGGGTGTAGGGCTTGTCCGGGAGGGCCAGCAGCAGCAGTTCCAGGTGGGTGAAGTGGTTGCTGAAACTGACCCAGTCACTGCGATTGTGGGAGGGGCTGATGCCGGAGATGAAGTCGCATTCACGCCGCTTCAGGCGCTCTTGGGCCTCGCTCCAACTGCGGCTCTCCACCGGCACGAACTGGAGCTTGAGGCGTCGGGCGAAGAGCTGCAGGTAGTCGGCGAAGAGGCCGCGGTGGTGGCCCATGTCGTTGAAGTCGTAGGGGGCGTGGTCGGGCGCGTAGCAGTAGTACAGGCGCGGGTGCGCGTCGCGCCACTGCGCCAGGTTCGGGGGGATGGGCAACTGCTCGCCGTGCCCGGCGGGGGTGATAAGGTCCCAGCGGGCGAGGATCGCCTCGACCTGGGCGGGGCTGATCTGCTGCAGTGCCTTCTCCAAGATGCGCTGGAGCACGGCGCGGTCGCGGCGGATAGAGTAGACCATCGGGGTCTCGCTCTCGGGGATGCCGAAGGCTACCCGCACCCTCGCCAACTGCCCCTCGTCGAGGCTGTGGAACAGGGCGCGTGAGGCGATAAACGCGTCGATCTCGCCGCTCTCCAGGGCGGCCAGTAGGCTAGGCCCATCCGCCAGGGGGATCGGGTGTACGCCCACACCGGCCCGGCTGAGGAGCTTGTGCTCGCTGAGATTGCCGCTCTGGTAGCCGACGCGGTGTTGGTTGAGTTCCGCGAGGCTGTGGGGGCTCCAGTCGCTGTCGCTACGCTGAGCGGTGAAGATGAGCTTCTGCACCGAGTAGAGGCTGTGGGTGAAGAGGAAGTGCTCGGCCCGCTCGGGGTGGGCCACGGAGAGGGCCAGGCCGTCCAACTCCCCGCGTTCGGCCTGGGCCAGCATCTCCTGCCACTCCCCCACCACCAACTGGATATTGGCCCCGGTCAGGGTGTTGATGAGTTCGATGAGTTCACCCTCGACACCGCGCACCTCGCCGCCCTCCTGCGGTGCCACGTAAGGGTACCAACTGGCATCGGCGCCCAGGCGCAAGACCGGGTGCTGTTCCAGCCACGCCTGTTCGTCACGGCTCAGGGGGATCGGGGTGAGCGGGGTGGGCTGGAAGATGAAGCCGCTCAGGCGTGCCAGCATCTGCGCGTCGGCCTGCGGGCGGATGGTGGCGGCGGCGTCCTCGATGAGGCTGGGGTGGACCCAGCCGATGGGCAGGGGGAGGGGCATGATCAGGTCACGCGTCTTGCCTGCTTCGTAACGCAGCGCCTCGCGACTCTTGCGTTGGCTGTAGTCGCGCAGGATCAGTTCGATCACCTCCTCCTGGTGCTTGAGCGCGTAGCGCCAGCCCTTGTTGGTCGCCTCCACCAGTGCCTGGGTGGTGGTGGGATCGAGGGCCGCGTTGCGTTCGGAGGTGAAGAGGTAGAGGTCTCCGAGGGTCGGTAAGAGGTCGGCGAGGGGGTGCAGGCGAAAGGGGATCCCCTGAGACTCTAGGTAGTAGGGCTCGTTGCTGGAGTAGGCGCTCATCGCCTCCACCTCGCCGCGGATGAAGGGGCCCGCATCGAAGCTGTGCGGCACCACCTCCAGGTTCTCCCCGGGCGTCAGACCGGCGATCTGAAAGGCGCGTTGGTAGAGCGGGGAGTCGAGGTCCTTGGCGGCGACCATGATGCGCTGGCCGCGCAACTGGGCGAGGTCGGTCACCTCGGGGCGGGTGATGATGACGAGCGGCAGGCGTTTGAAGTAGTTGGCCAACAGGGTCACCGGTAGGCCATCGAGGCGTGCCGCGATGAGGCCACTGTGGAATAGGCCAAAGTCGGCCCGACCACGGAGTACCTCGTCGACCACGTCGAGCCCCGGTTGGTACTCCACCAGCTTCACATCGAGCCCGGCGCTGGCGTAGTAACCCTGGTCGATGGCGGCGTAGAGCCCGGCGAACTCGAACTGGTGTTTCCACGGTAGTTGGATCACCAACGAGCGGTGGTTGGCCTCGGCCGAAGAGGCGAGCAGGACGAGCACGAACAGCGTCAGCAGACGGCGTATCAAGCGGACTCTGTGGGAGTAGGGCAGGGGGGACATGGGGGCCTTGAGGGCGGCCCGGACAAGGGCGAGGGGTGGGCCGCGATGACCCGATCGTAGACCGTCACGCGCCCAGGCTCCAGACCTGGACGCGCGGGGGAGATCTTACGGGCGGTACTCGGGCGGTGCCTCGCTACCACCGGCGAAGAAGAACTTCTCCATCTCCCCTTCGAGCATCTTGCGGTGCTCGGGGTTGACCGGCGAGAGGCGGTACTCGTTGATCAGCATGGTCTGCTGGCGCAGCCACAGGGCCCAACCCTCCTTGGAGACGTTGTCGAGGATCTTCTTGCCCAGATCGCCGGGGTAGGGTTGACGCTCCAGGGCCTCGGCCTCGTGGCCGAGCTTTACGCAGTTCACCATGCGGGTCATCGGAATACTCCTAGGGGTTGGTGGTCAGCCGGTCGAGGATCGTGCGGATCGGGCTCGGCAGGCCAAGTTGATTGATTGTGTCGGGTTTATACCAGAGGCGCGTCCCCGGTTCCATGATAGGGGGCGCTTTCGCCTCGCGCACGCGCAGGTGCAGTGGCTGGATGGCCAGATGAAAATGGCTGAAGGTGTGGCGCAACGGGGCCAGCGGCGTCTGGTCGAGCAGCTCCAACCCCGCCGCGCGGCAGAACGCCTCGCTCTCCTGCGTCAGCTCCGGCAGGCTCCAGAGGCCGCCCCAGATACCGCTCGGCGGGCGCTGCTCCAGCAGCAGGCCGCCATCCTCGCGCTCGATGATCAACAGCGTGGCCTCGCGCTCCGGTAGGCTCTTGCGTGGCTTGGGGTTCGGTAGCTGCGCCACCCGCCCCTCGGCCAGGGCGCGGCACTCGCCCTGTTGCGGGCAGGCGGTACACTCGGGGCGGTTGCGCCGACAGAGGGTGGCACCGAGGTCCATGATCGCCTGGGTGTAGGCATCGACCCGTTCGACCGGGGTGTGCGACTCGGCCAGGGCCCAGAGTCGCTGGGCGATGGCCGTCTGCCCCGGCCAACCGTCGATGGCGTGAAAGCGACAGAGCACGCGCTTGACGTTGCCGTCGAGGATGGCGTGGTGCTGTCGGTAGGCGACGGCGAGGATCGCCCCGGCGGTGGAGCGACCGATGCCGGGTAGCGCCTGGAGCGCGTCTATCTCCCTCGGTAGGCCGCCGTGCTCGGTCAGCGCCTGGCGCGCCGCCTTGTGCAGGTTGCGTCCACGGGCGTAGTAGCCGAGCCCGCCCCAGTGCGCCAGCACCGCATCGAGCGGCGCCTCGGCCAGTGCCTGCAGGGTCGGGAAGCGGGCCATGAAGCGCTCGAAGTAGGGGATCACCGTGGCCACCTGGGTCTGCTGGAGCATGATCTCCGAGACCCAGATCGGGTAGGGGTCGCGTGGGGCGGGGGTGGTGGGCTGCCATGGCAGGCCGGAGCGCCCGTGGGCGTCGTACCAAGCCAGCAGGCGTGTGGCGAAAGGGGTCATGCGGGGGAGGGTTGGGGTTGGCCGTCGGGTTCTCAAGGTGCGGCGACGCAGAGGGGGACAGGTGAGCGCGCCAGGCACAAGCCGCTGATCGGTGGCGCCTCGCCGTTTGCGCGCACGAGAGAAGCCGGAGCTGGAGGATCAAGCCAACGGCTTGATAGAGCAGTGCAAGAGCGAGGCCTCACCACCCACAAGCCACCCAGCCGTGGCCTTGGCTCCGAGCGGTAGTGAGGCTGCGCAGTGCTCTCCTGCGTTACGCATCCTTGCGTGCGCAGGCGGGGTGGTGGCCCGCCCTACTTGAACAGCTTCTGCAGCTCGCCGGAGGCCTTGTCGCGCAGCTCCTGCTCCTTCTTCTTCTTGGCCGCCTCCGCCTGGGCGCGCAGCTCGGCCTCCTTGGCCTTTTTCTGTTCTTCGAGCTTGGCCTTTTCGGCCTCCAGGGCGGCGCTGGCCTCGGCCTTTTTCTTCTCCAGGGCGGCGCTGGCCTCGGCCTTTTTCTTCTCCAGCGCGGCGGCGGCCTCGGCCTTCTTGGCGTCGAGCGCTTGGCTGGTGTAGGCCTTGAACAGCTCGTCGTACTCCAGGGCGATCTTCGGGGCGCTGAAGCTGCCCTTGATGCTCACGGGGATCGGCACGCCGGTGAGTTGCGCCGCCTCGGCGCCGCCCTGACCCTCCATGCTCTTCACCAGGTGGGCGTTGACGCGGTAGTTGAGCAGTTCGCGCACCAGGTCGACACTGCCGTTGCCCTCGACGCGGGCGAGGGGCGACTTGAGGCTCAGGTCGTCGCCGCTGAGCACGCCATCGCGCACCAGGAAGCTGGCGGAGAGTTCGGCGAAGTCGGTGGTGGTGTCGCCCTCGGTGGGTTCGTCGCCCCCCTTGAGCTTGGCGCTGGCGGTGCGGATGTAGTGGCCGATGCTGATGCCGTTGACCGCGCCGTCGTTAAAGCGCAGGGCGAGGGTGCCGTTGAGTGCCTGCTTGATCTTGCTCGGGGTGAGCCCCGCGGTGGTCAGCTTTGCCTCCAGGTGGGCACGACCGCTGACGTAGGCCTTGCCGAGCATGTCCTGCAGCAGTGGGCCGGACTGCACCCCGTCGAGGGTCGGCTCGACACTGAACTTGGCCACCTTGCCGCTGAAGTCGGCGCCCACGCCCGCCTTGAAGCTGCCTTGATAGAGCTGGGCGCTGGGGTCGAGCTGGAACTTGCCCTTCTGCGCCTTGATCGGCAGGGCGATGGTGGCCACGCTGAGGCCCGCCACCTTGAGCGCGCCGAGGGTGAGGGTGCCGTCGATGTCGAGGCCGCGCAGTAGGTCGAGTGGCAGCTCCGGCTCCACCTCGGCAGCGGGGGCGGTGGTCGCCTCGGTGGTGGTGCCCTCGCTCTTGGGCGGCAGGTAGCGATCCACGTCGATGGCGTCGATGGCGAGGTTGTAGCGGATGCGCGGGGCGCTGAAGTGCGCCACGCTCAGTTTGCCACTCAGGTTGGTCTGGTCGAGCTGCAGCTTGAGGTTGTCCAGCGCCACGCTGTCGAGCCCGGCATTGAAGCCGAAGGCGAGGTTGGCCTTGGAGAGCACGCTGGCGTCACGGGTGGTGGGCAGGGCGATGCCGAGCTTGCCGAGCAGGGCGCGCGGGGAGACGTCGGCCAGCTTGAGGTTGCCGCTGAAGCCGGGCTCGGTGAGGAGCTGTTTGCCGTTCACCTGACCACTCAGCTGGAGGCCGAGGGCGTCGAGGCTCAGGGCGTCGAGGGTGAGACTCTGCGCCTGCAGGTCGAGGGCCAGGTTGGTGCCGAGCTTGGCGTCGAGGGCTCCGCCGGGGATCACCTTGCCCTTGAGCTGGCTGGCGAGGGTGAAGCGGTCGATACGGTACTTCTGCCCGGCCAGGTCGAGGACGATGTGGCCTCCGAGCGCCACATGACCGGCCAGCTGCGGCTGGGCCATGGCCAGGTCGAACGCTAGTTGCAGGTCGAACGGGGTATCGAGGCCGAGGGCGCTGGTGGTGAGGTTGAGGTGTTCGATGGTGAGCTGCTGTCCGGCCTGACGGTCGTCCCACACCACCTTGGCATCGCGGATATCGAGGCCTCCGATGGTCAGCTTGGCGAGCCCTTGGCCGCCCGAGCCCTGGCCCTCGCTCTGGCCCTCGCTCTGGCCTTGCCCCTGCCCCTGGGGGGCGGTGCTGTCGTTCACCGGGTCACTGCCTGCGCCGGTGAGGTCGTCCCAACTGGCGCGCCCCTCGGCGTTGCGCCCCAGGCTCAGGTGCAGGCCGTGGAGGATGATGGTCTCCATCTCCACCTCGCGCTTGAGTAGCGGCATGAGCGCGAGGCGCACATCGACCTGGGTCAGCTGGGCCATGGGCTCGGGGCCGAAGCCGGCGGCGTTGGAGAGGCGGGTGGCGCCGAGCTGGATGCCGATCCAGGGGAACAGAGAGAGCTTCAGGTCACCCTCGATGGTGAGCTTGCGCCCGGTCTGTGTCTCCACCACCTGGGTGATGCGCTCGCGGTAGTCATTGGGGTCGAAGGCGAAGGTGAGGTAGGCGGCGAGGCCGGCTATCGCCAGGAGGCCGAGGCCGAGCAGCCAACCGATGAGTTTGAAGAGGCTATGCATGATGGGGGGCGTCCTTGGGTGTCGGTACCACTGTGTTGTGGGGCAGTTTAGACCAAGCCGTGCGGCAGAGTTGCGTGCCAGGTCGCGCCGAGTGGGATGCGTCGGGCCGTAGAGGCGATAATCTGCGGATGTGTGTGGGCATTGCCCGTGCGTGGCGCCGAGCCCCGCTGTTGGATCCGGGCAGGACCTTGGACCCGGGTAGGGGGAGAGCGCCCCGTGCCCGCTTGAGGGTCTCCATCTCGCACCCAATAACCGGATCGCCTCGGCGTGCATTCCGCTCCCAGGAGGGGCGGCGCGGGCAGGGAATATTAGGTTGTGCTAAAGTTCCGAGTCGGCTTTTTGGCTAGGGGGTTGTCCCGCTGGCTGCTATGATCCCATACGTGTTTGTAACACCCGTGCCATACTTGGGTGCAGGTTTCTCCCTGGAGGGATAGATAATGGCTGTGATTCTCTACGACGATGGCGAGCACAAATGTGTCGCTTTCAGTGACTTGGCCACTTCCGGCGAGAGCGATGGGGTGCAGGCGAATCAGTTCCTCATTGTCACCAAAGAGCACGCGGCACTCATCGACCCAGGTGGCAATCTCACCTACAACCGCCTCTTTATGGGCATCAGCGAGCACATCTTCGTAAAGAATCTCGACTATGTGATCGCCTCGCACCAAGACCCGGACATCGTCGCCTCACTCAATAAGTGGCTGGTCGGCACCAAGTGCAAGGTGATGGTGCCCAAGCTGTGGGAGCGCTTCGTGCCCCACTTCTGCAGTCCCGGTGCCACCAAGGGGCGCCTGGTGGGTATCCCCGACGAGGGGATGGATATCGAGATCGGCGGTACCGTGTTCAAGGCGCTACCGGCCCACTTCCTCCACTCGGAGGGCAACTTCCACTTCTACGACCCCATCTCCAAGATCCTCTTCTCGGGGGATATGGGCGCCTCCATGGTGCCCGATGAGGAGTGTCTGGTGCCGGTGAAGGACTTTCTCTCCCACGTGCCGAAGATGGAGGGTTTCCACAAGCGCTACATGAACTCCAACAAGGTGTGCCGTTACTGGGTGCACATGGTGCGCCAGCTCGACGTGGAGTGGATCGTGCCGCAGCACGGCGCCTCGTTCAAAGGTAAGGCGGTGGTCGAGGAGTTCCTCAACTGGATCGAACACCTACAGTGTGGTGTCGACCTGTTGACCCAGGAGAATTTCCGCGTGCCGCGCTAGGGCCGCCGGGCGGTGCAGCCGTCCGCGCAAAGTAAAAAGGCCGTGTCCCGAGGGACACGGCCTTTTTTTGTCTGGAGCGGGTGATGGGAATCGAACCCACGTAGTCAGCTTGGGAAGCTGAAGTTCTACCATTGAACTACACCCGCGTTGCGGGCGGCATCATAGCACCAGAGTATGACGCCCCTCAACTGGTGAGTTGCGCACGCGTCGTTGGGCTAGAGGGTATCCCACAGGTTGTTGAACTCCTCGCCGTCGCGCTTGGCCTTGCTCTCCTTGACCAGCTCTTCAGGGGCCACGGTGAGCTGCAGGCGTAGGCTGTCGAGGTTGAGCCCCTTCACCGCCAGCTGTAGGCGGCGGTCCTTGGCGTGGATGTGCCACATCTCGAACTGGGTGGTGTTGAGCACCAGGGTGTCGAGCAGCACCTGGGTGTTGCGCTCCTCCATGGAGATCATCAGCTGTTTTGCACGCAGCCCCGGCAGGGCCGGCAGCACCAGCGAGGTGAACTGGCGATTGTGCACCCCGAGCAGACACGGTTGGGGGGCGCTCTGCGTCCCCTTGTGGCTGATGAGCAGGCGGGCGGGGATGGCGTTGTGCAGGATCAGCCGCACGCCGATGAGGATGCGCTGCTCGCCCTCTTCGCGCATCTCCTGCATCCAGCGGATGGTGCCGATCTCGTTGCGCCCGCGCGTGGGCTGTTCGATGCAGATGAGTTCGCCCACCTTGAGACGGATCTTCGGGTGCGGCGGCAGGCAGAGGCGGTAGCCGTGTTTGCTGAAGTTGACTACCTGCGCCTTGACCGTGACGTAGTGCAGTGGCTGCTTCTCCTCCTTCTGCGCCACGCTGGCGGGTTGTGCGCTGGGGGCACTGTGGAGGAAGTTGCGTAGGTTGTCGCCACGCAGCGGGTCCCAGAGGGTGTTGTCGTCGTCGTCGTCGACGATCACGCCCCAGGCGTCGGTCGCCGCCGTGTCCGAGTCCATCAGGCTGAAGGCGTCGGCGTTGAAGCCGCTGCCGAACTCCGGCAACTCCTCGGGCTCGGGTTCCGCGGGGGCACTGTGGACGGCGAGGGCCTGCTGCTCGGCGGCACGACGTGCCTCCTCCTGCAGTGCCAGCCCCTCGTGGATGGCGCTGATCCCGGCGCACACCTCCACCTTGGCGTCCCCCGGTAGGCGCTCCTCGCGGCGTAGGGGTGGGTTGCACCAGAACTGCAGCAGCCGCTGTAGGGTGGTGCGGCTCACCTTGAAGCGCTTCTCCAGCAGGATCGGTTGGTCGTCGTCGCTGTTCTGCTCAAGCAGTGCGCGCAGCTGCTTGTTCAGTGCCACGGTGGAGAGCAGCCACTCGTCCGGGTTCTCCTCCGGGTCGGGGGCGCGGGGCAGGATCAGCGGCGGGTTGTCGCCATCCAGCGAGACCAACACGTTGAAGCGCGACAGGTCGCGCTCCTTCCACGGCTTGATCAGTCGGGTCTGACCGATCCACACATCCATGCTGCCGCACACCTCTTTGAGCTGTGCCTGGGTGAAGCGGTGCGGCGGCAGCAGGGCCATGAGCAGGATGCGCTTGTACTCGTGCTCCAACGTGGTGCTGAGGTTGCCGCCATCGTTCAGCGCCACCCGCTCGCTGACCCGTCCTCCCTCCACCGCCGCCTTGAACAGCTGGTGGAACTCCGACCAGAGCCCGCGCGGATAGGGGCGGTGGAGCAGCTGTGAGAGGTGCATCAGGGTGCCGAAGTGGTAGAGCAGGCGGTGTGCGGCCACCACCCAGTGCTTCTGCCCGCCGAGGCGCTTGAGCCAGGAGTTGTCTCCGTTGGATTCGTGCAGCACCAGGCGATAGCCGACGATCATCGAGACCTGCAGCTCCACCGCCAACTGCGCCACCTTGGCGCTGCGCTCGCTCAGCGGGAAGACGCCGTGGGAGAATTCGGCGAGTAGCTTGGGGGCGATGGTGGCGAGGATGAGGCCGATACGGTCGAGCAGTTCGAGGCGGTGGGCCGTGGGGACGTGCAGGGTATTGGTGAGGCGCAGGACGCGGTAGATGGCGCGGGTGGTCTCGCCCGTATTGTTGGTGTTGAAGGTGAGGGTCCACTCCCGAACCGCCTTGGGCGAGGCATCGAACTCCCCGGGTTTGGGGGCCCTCAACTTATCGGGTGGGGATAAACTGATCTCCATGTGTATCCTCGCGGCTCCTGACACCACAGTAACAAGACAGATTGATGAAAACCCTAACTCGTGATGGTACAGCCATTGACGCCCTGGTGTGAACCGAAGAACACTTAACGATTTGTCATATAACGTGCCCTGGAGGTAATCAAATGATCCAGATCCGACTCAATGGCGAGCCTTACGCGCTGCACGAGGGGAGTACCCTGAGCCAGCTGGTGGAGGCGCGTGGCCTCACCGGTAAGCGCATCGCCGTGGAGATCAATCGCGATATCGTCCCGCGCAGCCAGCACGGTGTCACCACCCTGGTCGACGGCGACGTGGTGGAGATCGTCATCGCCATCGGTGGCGGTGCCCGGTAGGCGGGAAAAAACCGTCGCCTGTTGGGTGACCCGCTGGGCTCGGCTATACTGCGAGCCCTCGCCTAATCGTCCCTTCACGGGATGGATCCCTATCCACCGATGTCCAGGTAGCAAAAGCATGAGCCAAACCCCGAACGATCCGCTGATCATCGCCGGTGTCGAGTACAACTCCCGTCTGCTCACCGGCACCGGTAAGTACAAAGACCTCGAAGAGACCCGCCTCGCCTCCGAGGCCGCAGGCGCCGAGATCGTCACCGTCGCCATCCGCCGCAGCAACATCGGCCAGAACCCCGACGAGCCCAACCTGCTCGACGCCATCCCGCCGGAGAGGTTCACCATCCTGCCCAACACCGCAGGCTGCTACAACGTCGACGACGCCGTGCGCACCTGCCGCCTGGCGCGCGAGCTGCTCGACGGCCACAAGCTGGTCAAGCTCGAAGTGCTCGGCGACCAGAAGACCCTCTACCCCAACGTTTTGGAGACCCTCAAGGCCGCCGAGATCCTCGTCGCCGACGGCTTCGACGTGATGGTCTACACCTCCGACGACCCGCTCATCGCCAAGCAGCTCGAAGAGATCGGCTGCTGCGCCGTGATGCCCCTGGCCGCCCCCATCGGCTCCGGCCTCGGCGTGCAGAACCGCTACAACATCCTGGAGATCGTCGAGAACGCCAAGGTGCCGATCATCGTCGACGCCGGTGTCGGCACCGCCTCCGACGCTGCCATCGCCATGGAGCTGGGCTGTGACGGCGTGCTGATGAACACCGCCATCGCCGAGGCGCGCGACGCCGTGCTCATGGCCAGCGCCATGAAGCACGCCATCATCGCTGGGCGTCAGGCCTTCAAGGCCGGGCGCATGCCGCGCAAGCGCTACGCCAGCGCCTCCTCACCCATCGACGGTACCTTTTTCTGAGCCACACAGACGCCACACCCGAACAAGGGACGCAGGGTGACCAGCGCCTGCGCCAGGTGCGCTCCTTCGTGCGCCGCGAAGGGCGCCTCACCACCGGCCAGCAGCGTGCGCTCGACGAGCTGTTTCCCCGTTTCGGCATCTTGGATGACGGCAGCCCGCTCGACCTGCCCGCGCTGTTTGGCCGTGAGGCCCCGGTGACCCTGGAGATCGGCTTCGGCGACGGCGAATCGCTGCTCGCCATCGCCAAGGCCCACCCCGAGCGTGACTACATCGGTATCGAGGTGCACCGCCCCGGCGTTGGCCATCTCCTCGCGCGCATGGAGGAGGAGGGGGTCGAGAACATCCGCGTCGCCTGCGAAGACGCCGTGGAGCTGCTGAAAAAGCGCCTGCCCGACGGCTCGCTCGCTCAGCTCTTCCTCTTCTTCCCCGACCCCTGGCACAAGAAGCGCCACCATAAGCGCCGTCAGGTGCAGGCCGACTGGGCCCAGTTGGTGCGCCGCAAGCTGCAGCTCGGCGGCATCCTGCATATGGCTACCGACTGGGAGGCCTACGCCCACTGGATGGCAGAGGTGCTCGGGGCCGCCGAAGGTTTTAGTAACTGCACCCAGCCCGGTCCCTTCTCGCCCCGCCCCGACTACCGCCCCACCACCAAGTTCGAGCGGCGTGGCCAGCGCCTCGGCCACGGCGTGTGGGACCTACTCTACCGGCGCGACGTCTGAGGTCGGTCGCGCCCCGCCTGGAGAGTGCCATGCCAACGCCTCACCCCCGCGCCGAACGCCGACCCCGACAACGAAACCGACACCCCCTGCTGCTACTCGCCCTGCTGCTCGGCGCCTGCGCCGAACCGCAGGCGCCCACCCCGGAGCGGGCCGAGGGCACACCGCCCACCCTTGCCGCCGAGCCTATCGCACCACCGCCTCCTGCCCCTGCAGCGGCGCCAGCACCCGCCATCGTCCCCGTCGAGCAGAGTCTGCGCGTCACCGCCTCCGCCTACAACTCCCTCGCCGCGCAGACCAACGCCCACCCCTCCCTCACCGCCTGGGGCGACACCCTCAAGCCCGGTATGCGTGCCATCGCCGTCTCCCGTGACCTCATCCCCCTCGGGCTCGGCCACGGTGCCCGTGTGCGTATCGATGGCCTGGAGGGGGAGTACGTGGTGCGCGACAAGATGCACCGGCGCTGGAGCAAGAAGATCGATATCTACATGGGCAACGACCTGGCCGCCGCGCGCGCCTGGGGCAGGCGCCAGGTGACCATCCACTGGCAGCCTTGATGTCTGCACCAGCAAGCAAAAGGGCCTCGCCCCCCACGCGGTGTAGGCACAACGGCGCGGTGGGGGCGAGGCCCTGAGGCGGGTAGGGCCTGTGTCGTGGCCTAGACGACGAGGCCGGGGAGGTAGCTCTTGTTGGTGAAGGTCATCACCTTCTTGCGGTTCTCTGCGCTGTTGGGTTTGATGCTCACATGCACCCAGCCGGAGCTGGGCTCACCCTGGGTGTAGCACTCCAGGATCAGCTGGTCGAAGTTCAGGTTGTCGCGGATCCACACCGCCAGGTCGTAGTTACTCACCCCCGCCACCTCGATATCCACCGCCTCGGCCAGGCAGTGCTGCGAGGTCGGCGAGCTGCCCACCGCCAGGTTCAGCTCGGGGGAGCGGTAGCCGCTGTTGGGGCGAAACGGCACGCCGAAGTGGATGCGCACCGGCTCCAGCACCTCGTCGCACAGACGCTTGAGCTTGGGGATCAGCGCATCCGGTGGGGTGTTGTCGATCGACTTCCTCTCCGCCATCTCCGAGCGGATCAGCTCGCCCAGTGTAAAGTGGTCGGACAGTTTGTCGTTTCTATTCATCTTCTTCTCCGAATCGCCAATGGGGGTGAGTCGCCGTCCGCACGCGCAGGCCCATAGCCGACGATGGTGCGATTAGAGAACGGCGAAAAACCCTATGGTGCTATGGGGCCAGGGGGATGTCCATATGTGTTACAGAGTATGGCGGGGGGAGCCGACAGGTCGCATCGGCGGGGTGTCTACCCTTCGATGCCACCATCCTCGGGTAGTGAGGCATTGCGGCGGCGGGAGAGACCACGCAAGTTAAGCCGCGCCGAAGAGCATTGGAGAGTGTGGAGTCCTTGAGCTCCTGACGAATGCGCGGTGTGGCGCGGGCGTTGGGATGACCATGTGCTACGGCTCATGTGATAGTGGGCGGATGCGCTCTCAGGGCGCTCAGGGGAGTTGACCGCCTCGTTCGATGAACGCCCTGAGCTTCTGACGAGCGAGCAGGAGAGGATAGCTCCTTGTTGGTACATAATCACACGAGATGCGACAGCTAGGGTGTCGGCGAACCAAGCGGGTAACCGAGCCAACGGGTCACCCCTTCAGGGAAGGGGATGACGACCGGTGTCTCGCGAGGTAGGGTGTCGCCGAGACCGAGTGCGCCATATCCGTTTGTGCCCCAACCCCAGAGTTGCCCCTCTGTATCGATAACCAGACGGGCATATTTGGAATTCGGGATCCATGTTGCAATCTTATTCAGGGTCAGTGGTGCGATCAACATGGGCACGAGGTTGCCCTCCTCGGCGACCAAGTCGAAGTTAGGGCCACAGGCATAGCTGTAGAGCACACCATTTTCGCCTACCAGTGGGATATCGTCGGGCAAGGAGCTTCCAGACAATGGTAGGGGCCAGAGGCGGCTGCTGCCAATAGTCGAGGCAATGAGCGTGCTGGACTGCCGCGTAGGTACTTGGACTGCAGGTTCTCCCCAGTTTTCTTTAGGGATTTCGGTACAGTTCTCTCCCCCCCAACTCCACACCTGCCCATCCTGATCAGACAGGAATACATAGTTACTGCCAACCTCAATATCAGTGATGGAGGTAATCGAGGTAGGAAGCTTGAACTTGATGGGATTGACGTGATAGCCACTCTCAGCCGACCAAACACTACCGAAGATGCCATCAAAGCCATCACCCCAGCCCCACAGTGCACCATCTGCATCCTGAATCACTGCGGCGTAATAGAACCCGAGCAGCTTATAGGGTTTAGGGATAGACTCTGGCAATTCGACCCGCACGGGGACTATGTGGTAGGGAGAGTATTTATCGACCATGTTCTCCCACACGTCGCCAAGGACCAGATTGACCCAATCTGTACCCCAGCCCCAGAGGTCTCCGTGTTGGTCGATGGCCAAGGTGGCGTACGAGCCCGAGACGACGTGAACAAAGGTAATATTCGGTTCTGGAGTAGTGATAGGGCTGGGGCTTAATACATTGTTGTTACCATAGCCGAGCCCGAGTTCTGCCTTGCGATTTTGTCCCCATGCCCACCAGTTGCCGTTGCTATCTTGGGCAAATGAGGAGTGATTCCTACTGGTGACGACTTGTACAAAGCGATCGACGCTAGCAGGTGTCGGCACGAGTGTAGGCCAACTACGATCGACCATGTCACCCAGACCGAGCTGTCCATAAGAGTTATTCCCCCAGGCCCAGAGACGCCCATCTTGATCCAGCGCCAGGGTGTGAAAGCCCGATGTAACGAGTGTCTGCTGTTTGTACTCCTCCTTTGGCGGGGCACAGAGTAGCTCAGTTAGCTGTGTGGACCCAGTAATTGGCTGGCCGTTGACCGGGTCAATGGCGCTCAGGGAGAGATAGCCGATACCCATCTGGTCTGCGCAATCGATCATCAATGTATGCTGCTGATCTCCCGAAAGCATGACTTGATGCGGGCCTGTCACACCATCGATCAGGGCGCTTCCCCCCTCGGGTGGGTAGACCGCCAGCAGGTATCCTGCCTCACCTGAGTGATGATGCACCGTCAGATCCAGGGTGGTAGGCGTATCGGCGGGGACAATGGTAGAGGGCGACACCATCAGGGTATAGAGGCCGCTGTTGCTCACCAGAGTTGGGATGTCGAGGGTGGTGAGGTCGGTATCGATACCACCGAAGACCTCGCTGGCCAACAGAGTGTCTCCGGTCAAACCCACATCGAGCACACAGGCATTGAAGAGAAATCCACTGGGGACGTGGCTGCAGGCACTCTCGCCGAGCTGGCGCTGCTCTCTACTGAGCACAAGAGGCGCTTCGGGCAGGGAGGGAGGACGGCAACCATCCGAGAAGAGGCAGTCTGCCAGGGGCACAGACCAGTCATAGGCAAAGATGGCGTAAAGCCGGCCGAAGGTCAGCACCTCACCCTCGGCGAGCAGCGTGCTACCATCACGCAGTTTGAGGTCGTTGTCTGGGTCGCCGTCGCCGTCGCCCAGTAGCCCAACCTGATTCCCTCTCCAGCTTGGAGCGGCCATGAGCGAAAAGTCTAGCCAGTGATGTCGTGGGTTGGCTGCGATATCCATGCCCCCCGTCATGCCCACACTCTCTCCAGTTTCGAGCGGCCAAACCAACGTCAATTCGATGGGATAGCCATTACATTGATTGAGGGTCCACCACGCACGCTTAGTGGCGATGATTAGCCCCCCACCAGGGAGACGATAGAGCGCGTTGTCGCGTCGGCTGTTACATTCCGGAGAGGAGAATGGGCTGCGATATTCACTGCGCTTGGCGCCTACGCCACTGCCCGGATTGAGCTCACGCCCATTGACCGTGATCCCGAGGAAGTTGCCAAACTGCCTTGCCGCACCTGCTACACCGAGATATTGCGGTACGATTTCCACCACATCATTGCCCACTCGCATAGCGAGCTTGGTCGTAGCGGTAACTCCATAATGGCTAGTCTCGAAACGTGCTTGAATCGCCACATCACTCCGCCCTGTCACACCAGCGACCTGGTAGTCACCGGCGGCTTGGAAGTCGTAACCGAGGCCATCTGTAGTAATGATGTGCGGTTCGCCCCAGACATCACAGTCCGAAGGTGGACCGTGAGGGTTCCCCGGAGAGCCTTTGTTTTCGCATTTACAGGAAAGGACGTTCTCAGCCGAGGCATAGTCATCGCCGACCTGCAGTTCGTTGAGACCACGCTGGACCCCTTCGCTCTCGCACCGCCAGTTGGCTCCAGCAGTGATTTCCGTGGTCTCTAGGACAGTACCGCTGACGGACCATGAGACCGGATCGCCCCGGCCGCTGTAGCTTTTTTCGGCAGCCAACCCCTGCCCGGAGACGACAATGCGCGCTCGGATCGACTCGCTACCGCTCTCTCCCTCCGTCGCCGTGACCATGGTGGCCAACGAGTCACCAGTCGCACCGCCATCGCTGTAATAGCTCTCGTCGCTGCCACCTGTACTACCTGTACTACCTGTACCGCTCCCGGTCGATGAACCGCCTCCACTGCTGGATGATGAACCGCCGCTACCGAAGGAGAGCGCGATGTCCGTACAGAAGGTTACCGGCGGTGATTTGCCACACAGGGCCTTGGAACAGATGATGACCGGCGCAGAGAGGGCCCCCCCCTCACTCTCGCACTCGGCCATGTCGTAGGTCACCTTGCCATGCGGGTCGTTGAACAATGATGACTCTTGGTTCTCGGGACCGAGTAGGCCTTCACTTTCACCGCCAAGGAGAACACGGATCAGGTTGGGGACGTTGTCGACCACGAGATTGCTGACGTAACCCTCTCCGTCTCCGAGATCCTTCGCCGTAGCGCCGAATGTGGCAGTGGTGGAGAAGCTAATCAGTTCATATTTTCCGCTCAGATACTCGGTACTTGTGGGTAGGAGGGCCTCCATCAGCTTTCTCAGTGCATCGGCAATCGTGACTTCGTAGCTAAGAGTAGCCGTCACACCGACTTTTGCCCCATCCGATTGGCCCTGATAGACCGCTGCCGAGTTGGGCAGCCCGAGCGTTGTTCCGAGGGTAGCGTGGGTATCCACTTCGAACCCCATTGGCCTGTCCTCGAGCCCGAGCAGTTTGATCGTCCAGCCGACCACACCACCCATCTCCGAGAGTCGCTTCTTACCTGCTTTCAAACCGATAGTCCCGACAATCGAGCCCTCATCCTCCATTGGCTCCCCATCCAGAGAGACGAGGTAGTCGGTCGGGGCGGGCAGGTCGTAATCGACCGTACTACCCTGCTGCGTACTGGCGCCGACCGTGATGGATAGGAAGCCCTTTTTATCGAACTTCATCGCGACTTCGATTTTACCGTAGGGCTCAGGCACAACCTCGCCGATTAGAAGAGAAAGGGGGCCACTGACAACTGCTTTGAGTGCTTTCAGCCCTGGAATGCGATTGGTATCGAAAGTCAGGGTGCATTTGCCTTCGGCACCGACGCCGCCCGCCGTGACGAAGATGCCCACATCCCCTTTTGTTAGGTCGAATACCGGAGTGAAGGCGAAATTGGGAGAGAGCCCGCTACAAGTGACACTGTCATTGAGCTTGATCTTCAGGGCCCCAACGAGAGGGACGTCACTACGGCCGCTTGCCACCGAGTCGGCGGTGGGATTACCGACTCGGTAAACGACAAATTCAGGCAGCAACCCGGCTTCGGTCATGCGCGCCACGTCGAAGGCGGGGAAGGCATAGATCTGGTCCCACTGCTGGCTGACGAGCAGCAGGCTCTCGTCGCCACGCACGGTGACCTGTTCGACCACCCCTCCGAGTGGCATTCCCTGGTACTCAAGGGCGACGCGGTCACCGACAGAAATGGGAGTGGTGCTATTCACTACCAGCGGCAACAACAGCTCTCCCGTACCGTCGGCGAAGGCGCTACGCGCAGTGTCGATAGCTTCCGCAGCACTGAACTCACTGGTGGCACCTGTGCCCATATCAGGGAAGCGCACCGTGGCGGTCGCGGCCAGATCGATGACCCCCGCCTGCAGACCCCACACTTCACCGCTAAAGAGGGCGCTCCAGCGCTCGCTGATAACCTGACTGCCGTAGTCGGCCTGCTGCGGAGAACGAAGTGCGATCAGGAGGCGGCCCTCGACCAAATCAGCCGGAACGTTGTAGTCGAGCACACCGTCCCTCTGCCAGGTAACCAGATCGTCACGCGCCTCCAGCGTGCCATCCGCATGCTGGATCTGCACACTCAGAGTCAGGTCGCCCTCTGCGACGCGCGCGTAACGGTTATCATCGACATCGACCTTGTACACCTGAATGGTGCCGCTGTCCCCAGGGGTGAGCAGGGCAACGCTGGGTACCAATTCCGTCCCGGACCACTTGGGCTCGGCATCGACGCCCTCGAAGGCCGCGCGCTGGGCTGTGGTGAGCCGGCGCTGTTTATCCGCCTGCATAGGCTGTTGGACTAATAACTGTCCGCTCAGGTCCTGCATTGTGACAGTCGGTGAGTAGGCGAGCGAGGCAAGACGCTGCGAGACCTCTTCGAACTGGGCCAGAGCGTCCGGATCGACTGTGACCGCAACATCGGTAGATTCGCTTGAGGTACTGTTCGAACCACAACCACTGAATATCAGAGCCGAAAGAGCGATGAGGGCGAATGAGACGAGACGATCTGACATGGGCAACATCCTTGTGCTTAAAGCGGAAGTGAATTGTCTTGAGTGAACTATCAGTATCACTCGACACAACCCTAGTCAACGTAACCAATTCGTTTGATTGTTACTTGTATTTGAACGGATCTACCACGCTGTTTGCTGTGCTATCGTGCAGCGCTTGCAGGCAAGTAACGACAGGAGGGGAGGATGCGTTCGGTGAGTAGGATGTGGCTTACGCTGGGACTAGTCGGATGGATGGCGAGTGGTGTAGCAGCTGACAGCGTCGAGAAAAATGTGAATTTCCGTCAGTCGCTCTGTCGCCAGATGGAGTACCACCTTCAGCGTCTGGAATCAGAGCCGATGGATGAGCGTTCATTGCGCGCGTTAGGCATGCTCCTCAGCCAGCAGGTCAACGCCTTTCGTAACCCAGCGATCAATGTCGATTCACGCGCATCGCCAGACCTATGGCAGCAGATGGACGCATTCAAAGAGCAGCGAATGAGCCTTCTCGATCAAGTTCAGGTGTTGGGTGCATCGGGGCGACGCGATACCCTGGGGGTGGCCAGGCTGCGCTCTGGGTGCAACAGCTGCCACATCCGCTTTGCACGCAGCGCGGACCTGAATCCTATGGAGCCACCCGCGGCCGAATGAGGGCGAGCTACGCTTAATCCCACCTCTCTCCCCACTCAAAGCGAGGCAGAGGGGCGGCCCCTGCCCTTGTCGCTGGCCTTCACCATGGATGGGTTGGCCGGGGGGGCGGGTGGAGTCTCCACCCCAGCGGGAGATCCTGGCCTACCGGCACACCCGAAGCGGTTACCTAATCCACCGACTACCCTGCGACGCCAACGGGGCGCGGTGGGTGGTGCGTGACGAGTCCCACGCCCTGGTCGGCTACACCCCCACCCGAGAGGCGGTGGCCCGGCTGGCCCTGGCCAACATGCCCGAGGATAGGGCCCGAACGCTGCAAGCCCTGGAGCCCCAAGATTTCCGGTAGCTGCTGGCGTGGGTCGCTGGTGCAGGAAGGGAGCAAGCTGAGGGCATGGCGGCAGGTGGGCTCCCTGGGGCGCTCCTTTCTCTCCCGTTCGCCTTGCTGGTTGCGGGCCTGGAAGGGGTGAAGGATACCCGAGGCCCAAAGAGGGCGGCCCGGATGCTGCAGGAGTTGCTTGCCGACCTGGAAAAATCAGGCCCGGACGCTGACTGCCGCATCGCCAGCGAGGTGATCGAAGCAGTTCGGGGAGAACACCCCGAGCGGGTCTTCACCTACAAGGGGAAGCCCATCACCACCATGCACAACTCGGCTTGGCAGCGGGCAAGGAGAAAGGCGGGACTTGCGCAGGTGCGCGTTCACGACCTGAAGCACACCTTCGGCAGGCGGCTGAGGGCGGCGGGGGCCGGATTCGAGGATCGGCAAGACCTGCTGGGACACAAGTCGGGACGCATCACCACCCACTACTCGGCGGCGGAACTTCAGAACCTACTGGAGGCGGCGAACAAGGTGTGCGGGGAAAACTCCCGAAAAAGTCCCGCACTGGTGATCATCAAGCGTGTTGCCTAAGGCTTAGCTATCCGACAACTAGTTGATTAAAATGAAGAAATCTGGTGCCGCAAAGAGGAGTCGAACCTCCGACCTACTGATTACGAATCAGTTGCTCTACCAACTGAGCTATTGCGGCAGATTGCCCCTGGGGCAAGCGGCTAATTATATTCATGCATGGTGCAGATGAACAAGCACTCAACAGACACATGAGGATGATTTTCCCCTCCCTATTTGGTCAGGGTGAGAGTACTCGCTCAATGCAGCTGGGTGCGGCGACTGTCCACGGCGTAAGGTTCAGGGTCAACACACGGTTCGTGTCCGGTGACCAGATCGCTCAGGAGCCGGGCGGAGGCATATCCCATTACCACTCCGTTACGGAAATGGCCTGTGTTGATATAGAAACCTGCGATCTCTGGATGTTCCCCAATGAAGGGGATCCCTTCAGGCGATCCTGGTCGCAGTCCGGCCCAGTGCGTCTCTAGTGGGTAGTCGAGCAAACCGGGGACCATGTAACGAACGATCGCCTTAAGTTCATCAGCCACCTGTTTGCTGGTCTGCTTGTCGAAGCCGGCCTCGGCCTCCAAGGTGGAGCCGACCAACACACGTCCATCACGACGGGGGATGATGTAGTGGTAGTCGTGCATGACGATACGCTGCATGAAGTCGGGGTCTGCCCGAAACAGCAGCATCTGTCCCTTGACGGGACGAACAGGGAGCGACAAGCCGACACTCGCGAGAAGTTGGCCACTCCACGAGCCTGCAGCTAATACTACGCACTCGGCAAGCAAGCTCCCCTGTGTGGTCTCGACCCCATTGACCTGCCCAGCCTTGTACACCAACCGAGTCACCTCACACCCCTCTGTGATACGTACACCACGTGCTTCGAGATCTGCTCGGACCGCCTGAAGTAACCGGGGATTGCGCACTTGGCCCATCTCTGGCATCCACAGCCCTTCAGTGTGTTCAGGGGAGAGGGTGGGTTCGCACTGATGCAGGGCACTGCCGCGCAGAAGTTCGATTTCGTGTCCAAAGCGCACAGCCCAGGCGATAGCCTCATCCTTTTCATCCAGCGCATCGAGGAAGAGCAGGCCACTACTGCGATGCTGGGGATCAATGCCGGTGGCCTCATTCAGCTCTTCGATAAGCTGCGGGTAGTGCCCCTGGCTCCACTTGGAGAGGACGTTAACCGGATCGGGATAGCGCCAGGGGTAGAGCGGGGAGAGGATACCACCGCCAGCCCAGGAGGATTCCCGTCCGGTGTGGCCTCGCTCGATGAGGTGAACTCGGACCCCACGCAGGGCCAGCTCGCGCGCGCAGAGCATGCCCAGCAGTCCACCGCCAATGACTAACACCTCTTGCATCAGATAGCCTTGCATTCTCTCTAAATGGGCGGATTACCAGCAGGCGGCAGGAGTGCGGGTATCCCCACCCGCGGTCACAGCGATAGTGAGGGTGGAACAGGAGGTCCCCCCCTCAGCATCACTGACCTGGGCTCCAGTGGCCGTCGCCGTTGCAGTAAAGCTGGAGGCATCTGCCGCAGTGATAGCAATGGTGTAGTACGTGCGGGTGATGTCACCCGTACCCCAATTGAGTCCACCGGAGCCAATGGTAGTGGTGTAGTTGGGGTTGTTGGTACGGAACTTCTCTTGGTCGAGCAT
Source organism: Gammaproteobacteria bacterium (assembly GCA_003252455.1). Lineage (GTDB taxonomy): Bacteria > Pseudomonadota > Gammaproteobacteria > Thiohalomonadales > Thiohalomonadaceae > SZUA-467. The sequence continues at coordinate 4,559 of QKED01000112.1, read as the reverse complement.
CATCTTGGTGAGTGCAGCATGGGCATCGGCACGGCGGCTCTTTTTCACGTAGTCTGTGTACGATGGCATCACGATCATCGCCAGAATGCCGATGATCGCCAACACGATCATCAGTTCCATCATGCTGAACCCTCGCCCTTTCGGGGCCATTGCAGTGAGTGACATCATTTATTTCCTCTAAAGGTAAGAATGCAAGGGCAGCAGGCCCCAGGCAAATGGCCGAGGCACCCGCAAATCAACCATATCGTATGCGATGTGAACACACTCACAAGCCGCTCACAATCTTCGACCAACGGTAGAATGTCCCAGATAGAAAGCGGGACGAGAGAGGGTTGGCACCACGGCCCTGACTTATACTAATGGACAGTGAGTTACTTTTGCACATTCTGTCAAGACGGATACCGTGATGACCCTTAGCTATGCCAAAGTCACGCCACGGCGTGGAGAATTTCGACACCGGTCGGTCCGAGGCTTTACCTTGGTTGAACTCGTCATTACCTTGGTGCTTGTCGGCATCTTATCGGCGATCGCTGCCCCCAACTTCGCTCTGATGTTCGAAGGCAACAAGATGAAGGGGGCAACAGAGGAACTCTACCAGCTATTGCAGTTCGCCAGGGCAGAAGCCATCGGCAAAAACCGTAATATCTATGTGGACGTACGTGCCAGCGGGACCGAGTGGTGTGTTGGTTACACGGACAAAACTGACTGCAACTGTCAACTACCCTCCGACGCAACCGCCGATAACGCCTGCACCATCACGCTCGATGGTGTCGACTATACGCGCCAGCTTCAGTCTACGGACTACAGCGGTGTCAGTATCACCAACGTCACGTTCAGTGGTAACGATTACCAAATTTCCATGCCAAGAGGCACCGTGGATGCCAGTGGAACCATCACATTCGGTTCAACCAATTATACCACTGGCGTAGTGGTCAGCCTGATGGGGCGCGTGCGAGCCTGCTCATCGGCCTCACAACTGGGGTATCCCTCATGTTGAGTAACATCAATGCGCAACGTGGTCTAAACCTCATCGAGTTGATGGTTGGCCTCACCATTGGCCTGCTCATCCTCGCTGGCGTTTTAACAGTCTATTTATCAACCATTCAGAGTAGCTCCAGTACGCTCAAATCAATCCGCTTGAATCAAGAGATCAACGCGGTCATGGATCTGATGGTTACCGATATTGCGCGTGCAGGTTTCTGGGCCAATGCGACCAATCAGGTGAGCGCATTGGAGAGTACCCCCAATCCCTTTATGCAGGCGGACACAGATATTCAGAGTAGTGATGGTGACCAGTGTCTGATGTTCACCTATGACTACGACCTTGATGGTGTGGTTACACAGAGTCGAGACGAGGTGCGCGGATACAAGCTCAGCGGTGGCACGATCAAAACCGTCAAGGGTGGTGTCACCACTGCAGATACATCTGACTGCAGTAGCTACGACTGGGAGTCCCTGACCGATGCCAGTGTTAGCACCATAACCGAGCTGAGTTTTGTCGTGAACGAAACCTGCGTCAACACAACGGCCACTGCTACCGCCTGTGGTGACGCCACAGCAGGACAGATCCTCTCAATCACTCGCGAGGTGGTCGTCACAATCAGCGCCAGTTTGACCAGTGATAGCAGCATCACGAAAACGGTCACTGATACCGTCAAGGTGCGCAACGATAAGATCGAGGCAATCCCATCCATATGAAACAATCGATACACATCTACGGGTCAAGCCTAGGCATCCATCAGCGTGGGATGATCACGCTTTTTGTCGCTGCGGTACTCCTGGTGATGATCACATTAGTCACCCTCTTCACTGCGCGCACTACACTGATGGATCAGAAGATCACCGCCAATGACTATCGCATGCGTCAGGCCTCGGAGGCTGCTCAAGCAGGACTGGAATATGCCATCGCGGCGATCAACCAAGTACGTGCAGTGGACTTGGATCTGGATAGCGATGGAGAGCTGGACGATGTCGCTACACTCCAAGCAACGGTATTCAGTGGCAGCCCTGGCACCCTCGATAATGGTGCCACTTATCAGGTTGACAGCATCACTGACATTACCCCCGCTGGCGGCATTGCTGGCGTATTCGATCAGATCCGCGTTGTTGCCACGGGTTGGTGTGATGATCGCTCCATCAGCCGCACTGTCACACAGGTCATCAAATACAAGCCATTCCTGATGGCTGCGCCAGATGCGGGCCTTGCTGCGCGTAACGATGTTGTACTCAGTGGCGGTGTATCTGTAAAAAACGAAGAGACTAATATCACCGTGCGCTCGGGCGGTACGTTGGGTACTAATGGTGGCTCGGGTGAAGTCTGTAATGCTATTAATGACTGCACTAAGACCGCGAATGCGTCCGATCCCACCGTGCAGAACTACTATGGAGTGTTTCCAGAAGACCCCTACTTTAGCTCCATCGCACAAGCGGACTTTTTCAGTACCTTCTTTGGTATGAGCCTTGAAGATGCAAAGGCCAGTGCGAGCAAGACGTTTGAAGGCGATCTTAAGGGGTCAGAGCTCCTTGCCTATCTCACCGCCAATCCAGACACCTCCGTTGTTTATGTCGATGGCGACTACACCCAAACCTCTGGGGTCATAGACGCCGGAATTATTCTCATCGTGAATGGGGATGCTCAGCTCAATGGCAAAGCATTCTCTGGGTTAATCTATGCCACGGGCGGCTTCGATGCAGGTAACGCCACCATCACCGGTGCGGTCATCGCCGAGTCAGACTACGCGATCAAAGGTACTGTCGACATTATTTACGACTCCTCAAAGTTTGGTAATCCTGCACTAACGCCAGGGGGGCGGGTACGCCTGCCCGGCACTTGGCGCGACTGGTAGTCGACTTCAATTTCTAATTTTAAGGAGAGCCGCTATGCAGCATCAAAGTCACCGATATGCGATCAACCTCGGACGTAAGGAGAGGGGATTTTCTCTACTTGAGGCCCTGATCGCCCTCTTGGTCATGTCTCTAGGCCTCGTCGCCCTCGCCCGCTTCCAAGGTAGTCTTATCTCAAGCTCTGCACAGACAAAATCTCGCTCTGAAGCCATCGCACTGGCACAGCAAGCGATGGAGGAGCTGCGCAACCTCAACGCCTCCAGCGACTTCACGTCTATTGCTCAAACGGTCACCAATGGTGTTGTCGTGCCGACCAGCACGACGATCACCGGCACAACCAACACTTACACCCTCACCCAGACGGTCATCGACACCTTCGGGGGGGACGCCAAGCAAGTGACAATCGAAGTCTCCTGGAATGATCCGAGGGATGGAACGCAATCGAGCACGCTCTCCACAGTTATCACCAATGCAGGCCCCACACTGGCAGCAGCCACACTCAAAACCCCGCCATCAGAAGGCAATGGCTCTCTCACGGTTCCCTCATACACAGTTACAGAAGCTGGTTCCGGAACGGATCCAGGGACTGATAGCGGCACAGACCCAGGAACGGACCCGGGGACTGATCCTGGGACAGACCCAGGAACGGAGGGTGGCACAGATGGCGGCACAGACCCAACAACCGTGACAAGTGTCGCCTGCACCTGCACTTACAAGGAGCGCGGTGGTTCAATCGTGTACTACGATGCGACTCCAACAGGAACCTGCTGCACAACTGCCGTATGTGATACTGCACCAAATCATCCAGCGAGCTTCAGTAACAACACGGAGTACAGCTGGGATGCGAGCTGTTCCTCAACCCCATAATTCAGCGAAAAAGGGTCCTTCGTAGAACTGTGGGGAACGGGGTGTTGACGGCAGCAAAGTAGGAAGGCAGCAGCCCGATTGGATACATTCGCTGTGACCAAACAATCGTGTGACCACACCGAGCTGCTGCCATGCCAAATCCTGGCGTTCCCTGACTCGTGGAAAGATTTCACGCAGGCCCATAGCGCCCCGCTGTCCGGCAACACCCTGCTTTTCACCCTCGAACCCTCACCCCGCGCCCTGCTCATCTGCGCCCACTGTGGCGCGCGTTGCCCGCTGGTGCACGACAGGTACCGATGTCGAGTGCGCGATTGCGACTATCTCGACCAACACCTCATGCTGGAGCGCACCCTACGGCGCGTCGATTGTCATGTTTGCGGCGGCGCGCCATGGAACATATCCCCTGGCGGGCCCAGCTCTAACGCATGACACGACGCCTCGTGGTCCTCGCCGAGGTGCTGGCCTCGACTCTGCCCATCCTCCGCGTTTGCCGCCTGTTGGACATACCATCGACAAGGCACATCATCAGCGTCAGGCGGCCCCCCTCGATGCCTGAGGGCTCCCCACGAAATCACAGGAGAAGTTGCTAGTGAATCATAAAGAAACAAAGAGTTAGGAGTGGAACTGCATCGAAGGATGTGATCTCCTGTAGTTGCGAAACCAACAAGGAACCCTGGCTCTTTCGCGGATCGAGTGGGTAATCAATAGCGTTCGTTAGCCAGCATGAGCACAAGATGTTGTAGCAAAGGGTGATGCCGGTAGGTGCTTCAACTTCCCTGCGATCAGGTAGGCGACGACGATATAGTTCTCTGCCCTACGAAAGCCTCTTGCTCGGGCCTTGGCTGCCT
>QKED01000009.1 GCA_003252455.1 Gammaproteobacteria bacterium | reverse complement strand
GCGCTCGACGAACGCCAGTTCAACACGTTGGCCCGCCCGCACCTGGCCGCGCTCGGCTACCGTGCCGGCCTCTACCTCATCGACGCGGAGCAGGTGGTACGGTTGGCCAACCACAGCGAGTCGGGCCAACCGGTAAGCGGACCCTTGGCCTCTCTACCCGGAGGTGACACCCTGCGCGCACTGCTTCGTGCCGAGGCGGTGCCGCCGCGTATCATTGGTCCCTTGCCGCTCCTCTCCGACACTCCGAAGCTGGGGGTGATCAGCCGTCTCGATACGAGACACGTGCTGCTCCTCACCGTCGACCCCGAGGTGCTCATTGGACCGGTCCTCGACGCGTTGCCCAAGGGGCTGCGGGTGGCGGTCAGCCTCGGCGATGCGGGCCTGGGTCAGGGGGTGCTGGGGGCCGAGATCACCCAGGAGGAGCGTCCCCTGCACAGCCTGCTCGAACTGCCCGAGGTGCACTGGGAACTGCTCGCGGTCCCGGCCCGAGGTTGGCAGGACGTGGGTCATCGCCACTGGCAGGTACGCCTGTACGGCATCGTCCTCACCCTGCTCAGCCTCGGCATCGCCTGGGCCCGCTACCGTCTGCTACGCGAGCAGCGGCACAACGAATTGGCGCTACGCCACTCCGAGGAGCGCTTTCGCACCCTCTTCGAGGCCTCGGCCGATGGCTTCTACATCATGCGTGTGGACGGCGGCATCGTCGACGTCAACGCGGCGGCCTGCCACCAACTCGGCTACCGCCGCGAGGAGCTGATCGGCCGCTATCCGCAAGATGTCGATAGTCCCGAGGATGCGCCCCTGGTCGAAGAGCGTATGCAGCGGGTGTTGGCCACCGGCAAGGGGCTCTACCAGCTCAACCAGCGCCGTGCCGATGGCAGCCTGTTGCCGGTGGAGGTGAGCGCGACCTTGGTGCGCATCGGTGAGGAGCCGTTCATCCTCGCCATCGTGCGCGATATCCGCGAACGGCTCGATGCCGAGCGCCAGCGCCAGGCCCACGAGCAGCGACTGCAGACCATCCTCGCCACCAGCGCCGAGGGCTTCTGCCTACTCGGCCCCGAGCTGCAGGTGCTGGAGGTGAACGCCGCGCTCTGTCACATGCTCGGGCGTGACGCACAGGAGTTGCAGGCGGTGGGCCTGACCTCGCTGGTGGCCGATGAGTACCGTGCCTGGTTCGAACAGGCGCTGGCCACCACGAGGCCGGGTACCCCGCGCAGCTACTCCCTCTCTCTGCTCCACGCCGACGGACAGTGGGTGCCGGTGATGCTGCACGCCACCCAAGAGTCGGACGAACACGGTGAACTGCGCAGTTGGTTCGCCTTCATCACCGATCTGAGCGAGATCACGGCGGTGCAGGAGGAGTTGCGCCGTAGTGAGGGGCTCTTCCGTAGCGCCTTCGAGAACTCGGTCAACGGCATGGCGCTGCTCGACCTCGATCAGCGGGTGATCCAGGGTAACGAGACCCTAGCGCGTCTCGTAGGGTTGCCCCGCGAGACCTTGGTCGGGGTCGCGTTCGCGCATTTCTCGCCGCCCGAGGAGCGCCCCCTGTTCGAGGCCCGCACCGCGGCGATGCTCAACGGCGACTACGCGGTCTACCAGACCGAGCGGCGCTTTATCCCGGCGCACGGCAGTGAGCTCTGGGTCTACTGCGGTTGCACCCTGCTGCGCGATGCCCGGGGGCGGCCCCTCTACTTCGTCATGCAATTGCAAGATATCAGTGAACGTCGGCGCACCGAACAGCTGTTGCAGGAGCACAACCGCCACCTCTCACTGGTGAATCGCGTCAGCAAACTGGTCAACTCCCTCTCCGACTTCGGCGAACTGATCCTGCTTGTGTTGGAGGAGATGCGCGGGATCTTCGACTGCTCGGGGGCCGCCTTCTGGGAGCGCAACACCAAGGGCGACGCGATCTGTCTGCAGGCGGTGGGCTACGCCCAGGAGAAGATCCGTGGCTGGCGTGTACCTCGGGGCAAGGGCTATATCAGCCAGGTGATGGAGTCCCAGGAGTCGCTGCGCGTCGGTTGCGCCAGTGGCTCGGAGGTGCACTACACCGGCCTCGACAAGAACATGAATCGCGATATCGAATCGATGATCTACGTACCTCTGCTGCATCAGGGCAACCTGGTGGGGGTGCTGAGTGTCGCCGATCCGCGCCCCGACTACTTCAGCCGTGACGACTTCGAGCTGATGGAGGCCCTCGGCGCGACCATCTCCGGGGCGGTGGCCAACGCCCACCTGTTCAGCGAGATGCAGGCGATGAAGGAGCAGGCCGAGGCGGCCAATCGTGCCAAGTCGGCCTTCCTGGCCAACATGAGTCACGAGTTGCGCACGCCGCTCAACGCCATGCTCGGCTACGCACAGATCCTGCAGCGCGACCCGGAGCTGGGGAGCACCCGGCGCGAGGCGGTCGACACCATCAAGCGCAGCGGCGACTACCTCTTGACGCTGATCAACGACGTCCTCGACCTGGCCAAGGTGGAGGCGGGGCGGCTCGACCTGGTGATCGGCCCGTGCAACCTGCGTGCCCTGCTCAGCGGGCTGGAGGAGCTGTTCCGTATCCGCGCCCGCGAGAAGGGTATCGGCTTTCGCTATCAACCCAGCGAGGCGCTGCCCGAGTGGGTCGAGGTGGACGAGAAACGCCTGCGTCAGGTGTTGATGAATCTGCTCGGCAACGCGGTGAAGTTCACCGAACACGGTGAGGTGCGGCTGCATGCCGACTACCGAGCCGGGGCACTGGCCATCGACGTGGTCGATACCGGCGTGGGCATTCCCCTCGAACGTATCGACCGTCTATTCCGTCCGTTCCAGCAGGAGGGCAGCGCCGATTACCGCAATCAGGGCACCGGCCTCGGGCTCGCCATCACCAAGAGTCTGGTGGAGCAGATGGCCGGGGGCATCGAGGTGGAGAGCCACCTCGGCCAGGGCAGCACCTTCTCCATCACACTGCCGTTGACCCGGCTGGCGCACTCACCCATGAGCCACGATCCGGGGCGCCAGGTGTCGAGGGTCAGCGGCTATCGTCGGCGCGATGGGGGCCACCGTGCCCTGCGCCTATTGGTGATCGACGACGTCACCGACAATCGCCGTTTGGTGCGTGGCCTGCTCACCCCGCTCGGCTTCGAGGTGCATGGCGCCAACGGTGGGCAGGCGGGGGTCGACCACGTGCGCCACCGCATGCCCGACCTGGTATTGATGGACCTGGTGATGCCGGACATCAACGGTCTGGAGGCCACCCGTCAGATCCATGCGCTGCCCGGCTGCGCGCGCCTGCCGGTGGTCGCGGTCTCGGCCAGCGCCTTCCCCGAGGACCGTCGGCGTAGTCAGGAGGCGGGCTGCGTCGAGCATCTGGCCAAGCCGCTGCAGCTCGATCAGTTGCTTACCGTGTTGGCGCACTATCTGCCGCTGGAGTGGGTGGTCGATGGCACAGAGGCGGGGGCCGAGGGACACCCACCAACGGAGCCGGGGGCCGCGTTTTACCTCGACGAGGCGCTACGAGAGCGCCTCTCCGCGCTACTCCTGCGTGGCGATATCATGGGCATCCGCCGCCTCCTGGAGGAGGCGATCCCGGCCGATGCCGGTGGTGTCGCGCCGCAACTGCGTAGTGCCGCGCGCCGCTTCGACCTGAAGCGATTGCGCGAGCTGATGGAGTCGGTCCCGAGGGGGGCGGAGGGTGACGATGGTCGGGGTTGAGGGTCACACGCCACCGGTGGCGTCGGTTATCGCCGAGCGGGTGCTGCACGAACAGGTGCGCCTGCTCTATCAGGCGCTACCTCTGGCCTTCATGGCCACGCTCCTCAACGGCATCATTTTGGCCTGGTTTCTCGCTGACCTCTTCGGCCCCACCCTCTGTTGGGGTTGGTTTGCGCTGCTCAGCGGCATCGGCCTCGCGCGCTATGTCCACGCCCAGTACGCGCGGCGTCGCGCGCAACGTCTCGGCCGCCGCTTGGGGCGACGCGAGTTGCACCTCTTCAACCTCGGTAGCCTCAGCGCCGGTCTCTGCTGGAGTTTGGTGCCCGGGTTCATGCTGCCCCCGTCGGCGTCGCAGAACCTGATCATCGTCGTCGTGGTGATCAGCGGCATCGCCGCCGGCAGTATCAGTACACTCGCCTATCGGCGCACGACCGTACTCTACTTTCTCGCCCCGCTGCTCACCGCGCTCGGGGTCCACCTCATCGAGCGCAGTAGCGACGCCTTGGGGCTCATCACCGGGGC
>QKED01000049.1 GCA_003252455.1 Gammaproteobacteria bacterium | reverse complement strand
CCCCTGCATTCACCATCGCATCTGTGATACCTGCTGCACGGAGTTGCTCGATCGCTAAATCAACTGCATAACCCTTAGCGATACCACCAAAGTCAAGTTGAACACTACTGTTAGTAGATGTAAGTACGCCATCGTCAGTGAGGGTCAGGTCGCTCATAGATGGATGCTGTTCTACCAGTGCTCGGATCGCCTCGTTTGCGGGCATAGGCCCAGGCTCAAAAGTACTACTTTGAAATCCCCAAAGATTCAGCAACCGACCGATGGCTGGATTGAACAACCCACCGGTGGCCTCAGATAGGCGAATTGACTGTTTTATTACTGGGCGCAATGAAGGGATGACAGAAACGGGTTCACCCTTAGAAAGGGCGCGGTTTATCACCATCAACGGGCCCTCTTCCCAGGCATGCCAGTCATGATGCATTACCTGAAAGTCGCGGGCTATTTTATTTATCGCTGTAGTCGCCTCACGCTCAGATTTCGAGTAGACAGTAATGTCAACAAGTGTCCCAAACACATAAAGACGTTGCGTATATCGCTGTTCACCGCTGCAGCCTGTAAGTGCAAACAGAGGCAGTAGAAGAAGCAGTGCTACAATCCGAAACTGAGCGCTCATCGATTGTGAAGCCATTCGTCACGTGCCCACTTAGAACTTCCCCAGACAACAAGCAAAAACACACCTGCAAGGATCAGAGTAAAGACATTACGAATCAGACGCTTCCAAAGTGCCGTCACTTGCTCATCCATGCCTTCATGGATCTTCTCTATTAACGACTCCTGCTGTCTGTCTATCGATTCAAGAAGCTTGTCACGTAACTGATCAGTGGTCATGTCATTTCCGTACCTAATATCTTTCCCACTAAAGCGCGACATCACGGTAGATACCTGCGCATTATTGGTGCAGAGACGAAGTGCGGTAATCAATTCATTGGCATTGTCTGTCTGTTGTTGCAGGCGTGCATCCATTTCCAACTGATAGGTATCTATCACACGGAATGTATTGAGCGCGGCTAAAGGGATACCAAGAAACATGATTACCCCAATCCAGAAGCAGAACCATGAGGTCATCCAGAGGAGAAAGGTATCCCGCATCTCCCGTTGAAATAGCCCCCCCCAGAAGATAAGCACAAGACCGATGAAGGGGACTGGAAGCCTCTCCAGTACTTCGGACATCTTACGCATCTCCCAGGTCGGGTTAAAGAAGTCAGTAGGGTATACGACGTATGCAATATCCATGAAGAAGAGCACGATCAGGATGTAACCCAATAGGCGCACAGACTTAACGCCTGCCAGCATAGAATCGATCTTTTCCCGAGAACTGTTGAGACGGAGCATCTCGTCAACGATCTGCTGCCGATCTTTTTGTGTAAGATAGACGGGGCTCTTGACATCAACTTCTTCCACGGCGGTTACATCCTTTAAGTACTAATAATTCTGAACCCGCAATTAAAGCGGCGAGACCTGATAAACGCTGTAACCAGCGTCTTTAAATAGTAGATAGCCCTCCCCACCCTCACGTCGAGTCAGATGTACAGTCTCGACGACCTTGAAGGGGCCGACAAGCGACTCTGAACCGAGGATGCGATAGCGCCCCTGGATAAGACTCGGTGCACGCACCAAAATGTCATCTCCACTGCGTGTGACTTTCGTATAGTCATAGGGTGCGGTAAGCGGGTCACCGGTGAAGATCCCCTGCCCTGGCATCGCCACACTCTTCCAATAGGCCTCCATCAAGGTCGCACCTCGGAGATATACGCCCATGAGAATGAGTGGGTTTGAGAATTTATGTGGAAAATTGCATGGTTCTACAACTGCTCCGTAGCTCGCGGAGGCGCCTGCAGCGAGAAACTCAGTAACCATCGTGTGTGAACTGTGATCGAGCACACCGGATTTCGACGTCAGGGTATCAGCAACAGACCCCGGCAACAGACGATTGGTATCAAGCTTGCGAACCACTGCTGTACCCGTAAAATAGAACATGACATCATCACGGTCTGCTATTTGATAGCCTTCAACCACCTCTGTAGTGATATCTCCTGCGACAAGCTTCTCCACCTCAGGATAGATAGAGGCGCGAACGTTGCGCGTTTTATCAGGCGTACTCACCAAGTAGGCAGTGCCTCTCGCCCCATGCCCGTCAGCCAGGACAGAGCGGTCAATCAGCTTTAGTACCTCGCTCTCATTTAGTCCCGCGAGGGCCATCGTGGGGCGAAAGCCAAAGCGACTATACGGCGCACCCCCTGTCTGATTGAAGTAGCCATTCTCTTTACTGAGGGTACATCCCGTGGCGCAAAGGGTACGATCATAGCCGAAAGCAAAGGCCGATGTAATGGACATACAATCGACCCGATACGGGTGGTCAAAGGCAAGGACATAGGCCTGAATTCTGGACGGCGTTGCGTCCTTGACCTTGGAGTATGCTGTTTCAAACTGTCGCTTGTGTATCACCGCAGTAGGTGGCCCCAAGTCAACTTCGATAATGTTCTCTTTCGGGATTCCTCTCTTGCCGGCGTAATAGGCCGCAACACGTTGACTCTGGGGATCGGCCGTATTGACGATAATGGCGAACTCATCAACAGCCAAGCGAGCCTTAGGTAAGAGTACCGTGGGTAGTGATTGAGCGAATACAGATGGAGCAAGAAGTACGGAGGTTATCCCCCACAGCAAAGTTAAAATCCGCCAACGGTGAGCTATTTTATTCATGCTCTGTGAAATTAGGATTCTGTCTAGCAAGGATGGCGGCGGCAGAGGACGCCTGTCGCTCTTTCATTTCTCTCTCTTGTTTGTCCTGTCTTTTGAGCAGTAGCCAGTATAAGAGCATAAACAGACCGATACCAAACAAGCCAAAGATCTGTGAACCATCATGAGAATGCCAGTATTCAAACCGCTCTTCATCCTGCAGGCGCGTGAGAACAGCCAAGATGGAGATTCGAATTGTATTTGTAAACACACCGATAAGAAGGCCGACCAAGGGCAACAGAACTAAAAATGCACGATTCTTCAGCGGCACCACTTGCTGGGCGGCAATGGCCAAACCTATGAGCCACGCGTCGAGAAGATAACCGGAGCACTCATTCGTCACCTGTACCGCTCCACCTGGGATGTAGACGACTCTCCCAACCACGTTCGCCTCAAAGCCGAAATACCAAAGGAACATACCCCCCGTATTGGCCGTCAACACAGCGATGGGTTCGGCAAGCAGGTTGAGGATGATTGGTGGAAGCCCAAGTCCGAGTAAAATACTGTACTCTGCTGTGAGCTTCTCAAAAGCGATCCGCCCATAGAACATCAAGGTCAGTGCCACAAGCGTGAAGAACGGCAGTATGCGTTCCGGGTGGCCAACATAGTTCAGGTCTTCGTACCCAAGAAAGCTCACACCAACGCTGATCACGCCAACCAGAATCAATACCGCAATACCTCGGGAGAAGATGCTCGTAACAGGGAGTGACTCCATCTCCTTAGCCTTTTCAAAGTAGAGCATCCCGGCTGCTGCGATGAAAAGCCCGCCCATACCAACGCCACTCGCACTGCCTCTAGCATAGACCAGCAACAGATACAATAGTGTAAAGACGAGACCGATGGCGACAAAGGCGCGCTCTTTGGTAAGACCCGAAACAAGCATTCAACACTCCTAATGAGAGTCAGTAGGGTACATATAGAAGACCCAAATCACGATTTTACCACGCCCCTGATGTAGGAAGCACCGCTATTCCCCTGCACTGGCGGACTCAACGAGCACCTCTACCGACGCATGCCTGCCCTGGGTATCGAACACTGTCAGCTCATGTGTGCCCTCGACATCGAAGCGCCAATTCAGCGCTTGGCCTCGGGGGGTTCTGGTGAGGGGCTTACCATCCAGCAGCCAGTAAAGTTCACTTGACCCACCTATGGGGGTGAAGGTAACCATGGGTGAGGAACCATCCCGAGCGGCGGGTCGTAGTACCAGTTGATCACCGACCCCGCGTAGACCCAGGGGATCGGAGAAAGTTTCTACCGCCTGCGAACAAGCGTGGTCCCAGGGGGGGAGACGCGACAGTCGACGCTGCTCACGCGGTAGCCATGCCTCTAGTCGAGGGGGCCACGGAGCTATAGCGTGCTGCTCCCGTTGCTCGGGTCCACATCCAACATCGACCCGACGACCGGTGACCGGATTGATCCAGTACTGGATAGGGCGGGCGCTCCATGGGGCTTCTACAGAGGGAGAGAGGGTCGTCGGGGCCATGCCATCGAGTAGCCATGCACTGTGCTTCTGTGTACAAAGTCCATGGCTCTCGCTCTCCTGACCACCGAGGGGCCAACACACATCGGCCTTGGTGACCGACGCAGGCATGTTATCGGCAGGTGCTGGCCCTAATTGCAGCATATCCGCCAACTGGAACAGCAGAGGCGCTGCACTGACGGCCCCGTATGCACCAGGTGTAGGTGTACCGTCCGGACGCCCGACCCAAACACCTATGGTATAGCGAGGGTTGACGCCAATGGCCCAGGCATCGCGATAGCCATAACTCGTGCCAGTCTTCCATGCCAGCGTGCGCCCCGACTCGACTGCCAACAGTGCCGAGCGGTGCTCTGGGCGCGCCTGCTCAGCCAGCATGTGGCGGACAATCCAAGCAGCCCCATCCGAGACCAAACGACGCGCTGGGGGGGGGGCTCCTTCGATATATTGAAGCGACCCCGCCAGTCCCTGGTTGGCCAGCGCCGTATAGAGGCCGACGAGCCCCTCTAGAGTGACGCCCTCACCGCCCAGCACCATGGCCAACGAGGCCTGATCACCTGGTAAGTACAACTCCAATCCAGCGTTACGCAGGCGTGCGGCGAAGCGCTCAGGGCCATAGTGTGCCAGTAGGGAGACGGCAGGGATATTCAGAGAGCGTTGTAGTGCCTGGGTCGCACTCACCGGACCGCTGTAACCTCCACTGAAGTTATCTGGCTGGTACTCGGTGAAGAGCCCGGGTACATCGGCAAGAAGGCTCTGTGAGTGGATCAGCCCCTCCTCGATGGCCAAGGCATAGAGGAAGGGCTTCAATGTCGAGCCGGGCGACCTCACCGCGCGTACCATATCCACATAGCCGGCACGGCTGCTATCGAAGAGGTCCGCTGAACCCACATAGGCGCGCACTTGGCGGGTGGCATTCTCCACCACCAATATCGCGACGGAACTGCGTGGGGCGAGGCCCGTAATGGAGCGTCTGACCAACGACTCAACTGCCTGCTGCGTCTCCAGGTCGATGGTTGTCCGCACCTCCCCCCCCTGCGGTGCCTGGTCGGCGAGACGCCTCGCGAGGAGCGGCGCGACCATGGGTAACTCTAGGCTGCGCGCCACCACGGGTTCGATACGCGCCTGCTCAACGGCCTCGGCACTCCAGATATGCAAGTCGACCAGTCGCTGTAGCACCTTGTCGCGTGCCTCGCGAGAACGTTGCGGTTGGCGATCGGGGCGGATGCGGGTGGGGGACTGGGGTAGTACGGCGAGCAACGCCGCCTCAGCGCGGCTCAGCTCTCTGGCCGATTTCCCTAAATAGGCGTAGCTGGCCGCTTGAACACCCTCCACCGTCCCACCGAACGGGGCGAGGTTGAGATAAAGATCGAGGATCTGCGCCTTACTCAGATGCCACTCTAACTGCAGCGCTCGGCGCATCTGCCTGAGCTTGCCGGGAATCGAGCGCGCGTGGGGCTCGATGAGACGGGCCACCTGCATAGTGAGGGTAGAACCGCCGGAGACGATGCAACCACACCAAAGGTTCTGTACCGCCGCGCGCGCCAGGGCGAAGGGATTGATCCCCGGATGGTAATAGAACCAGCGGTCCTCGTAGCCGAGTAGCGCCTCCAGGTACAGCGGCGACACCTCCGTGTAGGTCACCGGATAGCGCCACACCCCACGACTGTCTGCAAAGGCGCGCAGGGGGGTGCCATGCCGATCGGTGATCAAGGTGCTGTAGCCCCCGCTCAACGGTGGTAGCGGGTCGAGGCGGTCGGCGAGAAGAAATAGAAACAGCAACAGGGCGACAGCCAACAATGGCCATCGCCACCAGCGCAGGAACCAGCGTAGCCGCGTTGCTATGGGGTACGGCCCTGGATGACCAGCTGACCGCCCTCCCCGTGCCCCCGCCAGACCGGGTGATACATGTCACTCACCAATGGTGACGGGAGGCTGTACTCCCCCGGCGTCACAGCACGGGCGAGGTAGAAGAGGTTGATCCGCTCGCCTTTACCCAGGTCGATGGCCGCCACGTACCGGTCGTCACGATACTCCTGGTAACGGATGCTGGCATTCTCCATCGCTTGATAGAGGTCGACCCCATCAACCATCAGCTCTTGGAGCCCCTCACCCTCGCTGAGGTTGAGGTTCTCCAGCTCCAACCCCGCGGGGAGGAGCGCCTCGACCAGCGCGTTGGGTACACGACGCTTGGCACCTTCGACCTGTAACTGCACGATGAGCATCTCACCGGCCTCGACGCGATTCTCCTTGAGCGGCTTACCGGCGGCGCTGTAGAGGTGCTGCACCACTCTCACTTGACTGTTGTCTGCCGGCAACGCCGTCATGGGGTAACCATTGGCACGGGCGCGTAGGTAGACCGCACTCTCACCGGTCACCTTCACCTCGACTCCGGCACCCAACTCGCTGCCGGAGAGCGTGTCACTCAAGCGCCCGAGCGCCAGCTGCTCACTCACCTCGCCGCGCTTGAGTAGCACCTCACTCCCACCACTCCCGGCCTGCATCTGACGCGCGGCCAAATACAGGGCGAGTCGCTCTTGCGTGCTATACCAGCGCGTGCCAGAGAGGGTATCGGTCAACCGCTCGATGAGGGCCTCCAGATGGGTGTCTTGCGGCTCGTGACGTAGTAGCAGCGCGACCATCATGGCATCGTCACGTAACGGTGATCCATAGTCGCCGAAGTAGAGTCGATCGGAGCGCTGTGGTTTGCTGGCGATGGCAATCAACGACTTGCCACGCTTGGTGTCACCGGCCAACTCCAGGGCCAACCCTAGATGCAACAAGGGTAGGCCCGAGGCCGCGTCACTGGCATGGCCATCTGCCAAGGTGCGCAAGGTACCGAGCTGCGCACGACCGGCACGCGCCAGCACATAGCCCGCATAGGCCTGTTCGGCGAGCACGAGATGACGCATGTTGTCAGAGTAGCGCTGACTGTCGCGCAGCCCACCGCCCTGATTGAGCCGCTCAGCGAGTCGTGCAAGCCCCTTCTCCAGCATCTCGCCAGGGATGTTGAAGCCCTGGTCGCGCGCCTCAAGCAGGAAATCGACCACATAGGCGCCAAGCCACCCCTCTTCACTCTCTCCATCACCCCACAGGGTGAAGCCGCCGTTACTCAACTGCATGCCGAGCAGACGCTGCAGGGCTGCCTCGACCCGCTCCACGCGCCCTTCGCGCGCCAAGGGCGTGACCCCGTAGCCGCGCAGCAAGGCGTCGTCGTCGTAGATCAGTGGGAAGGCGCGGCTGGTGGTCTGTTCCAGACAGCCGTAGGGGTACTGCTGCAGGCCGTCGAATGCCTCCACCAAGTCGAGGTAGGGGCGCAACGAGAGGTCAAGCCGGACACGCAGGGCGTCACCGAGCAGCCCCTCGGAGAGGGTCTTGGGCAGTACATAGCTTTCGCCAGGGAGCAGCCGACGCGTGACCATGCGGGTTTGGGCCGGGTGCGCCGGACGCACCTGCAGACGCACCGTGCGTTCTACATCGACCCCCTCGCCACTGAGCGATAGGTGGACTGCCCCCATGCCAAATCCCGGCAGCGCCACCAGCGGATATTGCAGAGTACGCCGCTCCCCGTCTGGGAGCATGAAGGGTATCGTGACCGCCTCCATGCGTAGTGGCAGATCCGCCGAAATGGCCAACTTCAGCGTCTGGTCGGCGCCACTGCGATTATCGAGCGTGACCGTGAAGAGCGACTGGTCTCCACCAGCGAGGAAGCGCGGCAGGCTGGTCTGCACCACCACAGGGGCGGCCACCTTCAGCTCCGCCTCGCCCATGCCAAAACGGTCAGCGCCGTAGGCCACCGCCATCACCCGCACTGCCCCGTTGAAGTCGGGCACGGGAAGTTCGATGGTCGCCTCCCCCTGTGCATCCAAGACCACTGGCGCCTGGAACAGCGAGACCAACTCGACCTGCGCCTGTGCCAAGGCACCCGCTTGTTCGCGTGCCAGATCCATGTCGCCGCCAAAGCGCAGCCGCCCGGTCACCCCTTGACGCGCCTCGATGACGCGCCCGTAGAGGTCGTACAGCTCCACCCCATAGCGGCGCTGGCTGAAGTAGTGCCTGGCCGGGTCCGGGGTCTGGTAGCGGGTGATGTTGAGGATCCCCAGGTCCACGGCACTCAGCTGCAGACGTACCGTCTGCCCAGCGGCAGCGGGGACACGCACCTTCACCGGTACCCGGGTCTCTGGACGTGCCTGCTCGGGTAGCTCCAGCTCCACCTGAAGGGTCCGCGCCGTGCGGTCGAGTGGGAGGTGGATGAGGCCGATGGCGCGGTTCGGTGTAACCCGATCCTGCGCCTCACCAGGGCGCAAGACCACGGCCCCTAAATAGAGGTCGTGGCGATCGAGCCAGGCCGGGTCGAGGGGCACCTCGACGGTAGCACCCTCGGCAGGCAGATAGACCTCTTTGTGCCACAACTGCCCGTCACTCGAATCGAGGGTCACCAGGGCCTGCCCGGCGTGAGGCGGCACCAGAGTGAGTTTGGCCAGGTCGCCGGGGCCATAGGCAGGCCGATCGAGGCTCATGTTGACCCGATCGGGACGCGCGTTGGCCGCCTGCATCGCCTCGTCACCATCAAGCCAGCCAGCGGTGAAGCGGAAGCGGTTGAGCAGTTTACCCTGCACATCCTTCACCTCGACACGATAGCGCCCGTACTCGACCGGAAAGTGGATACCCACGGGCCCATCGGCCTTGAGGTTGAGCAGCTCCTCGTGCACCGGGTAAGGCGTCTCTGTGTATTCGTAGTGCCAGCCGCGACCACTGGTGTAGCTCCAATAGTAGTCACGATCCTCACGTATCACGGTGGCGATGAGGTTATCCGCCCCGGCATAGCTGCCGTCCTGATTGACCAGCAGATAGTCCAGGTCTACCAGTTCATTGGCCGGTGCACTCCCATCGCCGAAGCTGGGACGTACCCCGAGCAGGGCCATATCGGGCCACAGGGTGCGACTGAAGCTACGCGTGACCGGGCGTCCACCCGGCTCGAACAGCGAGGCGGTGAGCTTCAGACGCATGGGTGAGTGATACTGACTCTGCAGCGGATCGACGGTGAGCGTCGCACGTCCCTCCTTGTCGAGCGTCTCGGAGGGTAACTCCTCGCGCCACTGCTCGTTCGCCTCGTCGGCATCACCGAAGAAATACTCTGGCAAGCCCTCAATGGGGTGTATGGCAGGGCCCACGTGCAGTACCGGGTCGAGGCGCGCATCGCTGGCGGGGGCGCCGTAGAGATATTCACCCAGCACCTCGAACTGCATCGGTTCGCCGATCAACAGCGGGCGCTCCTCGCCCTTAAAACTCAAACGCATACGTTCGGGAAGGAACTCTTCTACATGCACGCTGAGCAGCCCGTCGGGCTCCTTGGCCGAGGGGTCGGCGCGTAGCTCGACCCGCCACAGGCCGGTCGCTGCATTGGCTGGCAGCCCGAGGGTGTGGGTGTAGTCACCGAGCCCCTGGGGCTGCAGTAGGGCCGTCTGCATGGTCTTGCCATCGGGACGAACCAGATTCAGGTGCAGTGGCAACGCATGGTCGATAGGCTGACCGTCCTGATTGCGCAAGAGCGCCAGCAGTTGGATACGCTCGCCGGGGCGATAGAGGTCACGACCACTGGTGACGAACACCTCCATGGGCCGATTGGCCGCCCCGGTGACAGGGAATTCACCCAGATCGAGCGCTGGCTGACGCATAGAGACGAAGGCGATCTGCTCACCACTGCGTGCCAGGAGCACACCGTCCACCGGTGCCTTGCCCTCCAGCCT
Source organism: Gammaproteobacteria bacterium (assembly GCA_003252455.1). Taxonomy (GTDB): domain Bacteria; phylum Pseudomonadota; class Gammaproteobacteria; order Thiohalomonadales; family Thiohalomonadaceae; genus SZUA-467. Next base: position 39,986 of record QKED01000049.1, on the reverse strand, counting down.
CGCATTGCCCTCGATATCGGTACGCCCCTGCCCGACCTGTTCGCCCTTACCGTTGAACAGCGTCAGTTGCACCTCGGAGAGCGGCTGACCGCTGGCCAGAGAGGCGGTATGCACCTGCATCGATTGATTGTAGAGACGCAGCTGTAGGCCGATGTCGGTGACATGGAAGAAGGTGGCGTTCTCGCCATCGTAGTAGCCGGGGCCGGGGCGCTTCATATAGGCGATGTAGAGGCCAGGGCGACGCAGGGCAGCGATATCCTCTACCGGAAGATGGGTGACGGTGCGTGTGTTGGGCTTGGCCTCTGTGCCGAAGCGGCCGAAATAGACCTGCTCTAGCTCGACCTGTCCACGCTCCTCGTTGTACCAGTAGTTGTAACCATTGATCAGGTATTCGTTGATGAAGTCGACCAGAAACTGGTCGCGCACGCGAAGGAACTCCACATCCACCTCGGGCACGTTGACCGTGCGGATAGGCAGACCGGCGCTCAACTTGGCCGGGAGGATGGAGCCGCGCGAGGCGAAGCCAAAGGCCGGTTCCAAGGGGCGAGTGGTGATGCTGTGGCTACTGGCGACACCGAGGGTACGCCCATCTTGGGACGGCAGCTCGGCAGAGACCTGTAACTGGTACTCCTTCTCGGGCTCTGCAGGGGAGAAGAAGAGGATGCGTCCATCATCACTCAGCACCCAACCGCCCTCCGGGCGCTGCCCGTCGGCCCGGGTGAGGGTCAGATAGCGGTCGTAGATCTTGGTCGTATCGAGGGGGGCCGCAAAGGTGACGGCGATGGCCGGTGCCTGTTGATAACTACGCTCGGCCACAGAGACCAGCTCGAAAGGGCCCGCTGTGGGCGGCAGTTGCGCCTTGGCCGGGGCGGTCTCGGTAGCCACTGCACTGCCCGGGGGTACCACGACACTCTGCCCACCGGGGAGGGCCACTTGGGCCTGACGCCCATTCCATACGCTCACGCCGACGATGCCCACTAGCAACAACAACAGGGCGATGCCGAAAAGTTTGTCCTTCACCTGGGCGCCTCTCTCTTGGTTTGCCCGGTGACAGACCGGACAGTGGAGTGATGTGCGCACATTATGGACCCTCACAGCAGGGGCGACAAACACCTCGAAAGCCACCGTTGGTCGGCCATTTCAAGGGACACACTCAATTACACATGTGTCGCTCCCGTACCTGTTTTTCCATGTAGAATGAAATTCAACACTGGTCGAGCGACCACACAAACTGACGCAAAACCGCGCTACCATCTGCCGCGCAGTACCACCCAAGGGAGTCGATAAGAATGAAACTACACCTGCTCGCCCTCGGCCTCGTCATCGGTCTTGGCAGCGCCGCCTGCACCAACACCGTCGTCATCGAGAACGCCATCAAAGACTACGACGGCATGGCCAACCAAATCGAATTGGGGGCTACCAAGGAGGACGTCCTCGGCATCCTGGAGCCGACTCAGGCCGCCCTGCCCAGCGAGATGCGCAAGCGCCCCGACCGCTTCCTACGTGATGGGGTGAAGGTCGAGATCTACTACTTCCGTACCGCCTGGCACGACGACGGTCTTACCACTGACGACGAGTTCACCCCCTATGTCTTCCACGACGACCGCCTAGTGGCCATCGGCTGGCACGCCATCGGTGGACCGCGCCAGGTCAGTAGCCCGCTCCCCGACAAGGCCATGAGCACCCAATAAAGGCACACCGTCCATTCGACAAAAAAAGGCCGCTCCCAGGAGCGGCCTTTTTTTGACTTCTGCCCGCCCAGAGCGGCTAACCATACTCGTAGAACTTGCGCCCCTTGCGCCCGAGCCCAGGGCGGTTCTTCTGCACCACCACCCCCTTCATCCCCTGGACGGAGGTGGGCTGGCTGGGGTAGAGGTCGTTGAGCGGGACCAGGTACCACGCCCCGCCGAGGATGCGCAGCTGACGCAGGATGTACTCCTCCTTGTCGCCATCGCGCGCCACCACGTAGGCCCCGTCGCACGGCGTGCCATTGGGGTCGATGAGGATCACCTCCCCCTCCTCGAACTCCGGCAGCATGCTGTCGCCCAGCACCATCAGCACGTAGGCCTCCTCCGAGGTACAGCCGTTGGTGGGGAAGTCGCGCTGGATCAGCGCCTGCTCGTCCATTACCGGGATGTCGATCTTACGGCTCATACGCTCACCTCTGCTCACGCCCGGGAGTATCCGAGCGATTTTGTCACACGCTTGAAGTTCGGGGTAGAATCCCCATCGTCAAAAATATAAGTAAAGCCTGATACAAGGACCCACCATGAAGCGCTACAACGACCTGGTCGCCGACTGCCTGCCCCACGTCACCGAACTCTTTCCCTGGGACCTGGAGGAGCGCCTCGACGAAGAGGGTCGTAACCCCTTGCTACTCGACGTGCGCGAGCCCTACGAATTCAACACACTGCACATCCCCGGCTCGATCAACGTCCCGCGTGGCGTGCTGGAGACCGCCTGTGAGTGGGACTTCGAGGAGACCGTACCGGCCCTGGCCGGGGGCCGCGAGAGCGAGATCGTGGTCATCTGCCGCTCCGGCAACCGCAGCGTGATGGCCGCCTTCGTCATGCAGCTGATGGGCTTCAAGCATGTCGCCTCGCTCAAGACCGGGGTCAAGGGCTGGAACGACTACGAAGGGGCGCTGCAGGATGGCGAGGGCAATGCCGTGGATATCGACGATGCCGACGCCTACTTCGCCAAGGGCATTCGCGAGGATCAGAAGAACCCCGACGACCGCTGAGCCCTGTTACCCTCAACGATAAAGAAAACCGGGCATGAGCCGGTTTTCTTTCGCCCTACGTGTACGTCAATTAGCCCTGCGCCGCCTCTTCCGCAGGCGAGACAAACCACTTCAGCTTGTCGTGCAGCTTGACCACGTTGCCGACGATGATCAGCGTCGGCGGTTTGATCTCCACCTTTTGGATCTGCTCCGGCATACCGCCCAGGGTGCCGGTGAAGACGCGCTGACGCGGCGTGGTCGCCTGCTGCACCAGGGCGATGGGGGTCTCGGCGGGCAGGCCGTGCTCCATCAGCTTGGCGCAGATCACCGGCAGACCCTTGAGGCCCATGTAGAAGACCACCGTCTGGTTGGGCTGCGCCAGCGCCGGCCAGTTGAGGTTCATGGTGTTGTCTTTGAGGTGGCCGGTGACGAACACCGCCGCCTGCGAGTAGTCGCGGTGGGTCAGCGGGATACCGGCGTAGGCAGCGGTACCGAGCGCGGCGGTGATGCCGGGCACCACCTGGAAGTTGACGCCGTTGGCGGTAAGGGTGTCGATCTCCTCGCCACCACGGCCGAAGACAAACGGGTCACCACCCTTGAGGCGGCAGACGCGCTTGCCCTCCTTGGCCAGGTCCACCAGCAGTTGGTTGATCTGGTCCTGCGGCACCGAGTGGTTGTCGCGCTCCTTGCCCACGTAGATGCGGTGGGCGTCGCGCCGGCACATGTCGAGCACCTCGGCGGAGATGAGGCGGTCGTAGACGATCACATCCGCCTGCTGCATCAGGCGCAGGGCGCGGAAGGTGAGCAGGTCCGGGTCGCCGGGGCCGCCGCCGACCAGATAGACCTCACCGGCGTGCTCAGCACCACCAGCGGCGATCGCCTTCTCCAGTGAGGACTCGGCGTCGTCGTGCTTGCCGGAGAAGATCAGCTCGGCCACCTCCCCTTGCAGGATCGACTCCCAGAACTTGCGCCGCGCGTTGACATCGCCGAAGCGCGTCTTGACCGCGTCGCGGAAGCGCTCCACCAGCTGCGCCAGACGACCATAGGTGGAGGGGATGGTGCTCTCCAGGTGGGCGCGCAGCAGGCGCGCCAGCACCGGCGAACTACCGCCGGTGGAGACGGCGATCTGCACCGGCGAGCGGTCGATGATCGAGGGCATGATGAAGTTGCCCGCCTCGGCGTTGTCCACCACGTTCACCGGCAGCGCGCGGGCATCGGCCAGACGCGCCACCTCGGCGTTCACCTCGGTGTTGTCGGTGGCGGCGATCACCAGGCTCACGCCGTCGAGGTCCGCCTCGCTGAAGCTCCCGGCTCGATACTCCATCCCCCCGGCGGCGAACTGGTCACGCAGGGCACTGCTCAAATCGGGAGAGACCAGACGCACCTTGGCGCCCGCCTCGCGCAGCAGGGCGACCTTGCGTGTCGCCACCTCACCGCCACCGACCACCAGCGCCAGACGGCCACGCATGTTCATGAAAATGGGGAGGAAATCCATCGTACTCAGCTACCTTTGTGGGGACGAAGAGAGTCGACCAGTTTAACCCAAATGGCCGAGGCCACCCCTTACCCAGAGGGGATATAAGGTGGTTCTAATATTCTGCGGGGTAGATTTGGGCCCGTGGCGGCGGATTCAAGCTGAAGACTTGCCACGGAGTCACGGAGGAGACAGAGAATACGGTTAAGCGCTTATCAGCTCCGTGTACTCCGTGCCTCCGTGGCCAATCTGACTTGGAGGTGCCCTCAGCCCTTGGCCTGGATCGACTCGATGCCGCCCATATAGGGGCGCAGCGCCTCGGGCACCTGCACCGAGCCGTCGGCCTGCTGGTAGTTCTCCATCACCGCCACCAGGGCACGACCGACGGCGACGCCGGAGCCGTTGAGGGTGTGCAGCAACTCGGGCTTCTTGGTCTCGGGGTTGCGCCAGCGTGCTTGGAGGCGACGCGCCTGGAAGTCACCGAAGTTGGAGCAGGAGGAGATCTCACGATACTTGCCCTGCCCCGGCAGCCACACCTCGATGTCGTAGGTCTTGGTGGAGGAGAATCCCGTATCGCCAGCACAAAGCGTGACCACGCGGTAGGGCAGGCCGAGACGCTGGAGGATGGTCTCGGCGTTGCCGGTGAGCGATTCGAGCGCGGCGAAGGACTCCTCGGGGCGCACCAGCTGCACCATCTCGACCTTCTCGAACTGGTGCTGGCGGATCATGCCGCGGGTGTCCTTGCCGTGGGAGCCCGCCTCGCTGCGAAAGCAGGGGGTGTGGGCGGTAAACTTGAGCGGCAGCTGGTCGGCCTCGACGATGGTGTCACGGGCGATGTTGGTCACCGGCACCTCGGCGGTGGGGATCAGGTACATGTCGCGTCCGTCGTGTTCGACGCGGAACAGGTCGGCGGCGAACTTGGGCAGCTGGCCGGTGCCGTAGAGGCTCTCGGCGTTGACCAGATAGGGGGCGTAGACCTCGCTGTAGCCGTGCTCGGAGGTGTGGGTGTCGAGCATGAACTGGATCAGCGCACGGTGCATGCGCGCCAGCGGGCCGGTCATGAGCGAGAAACGCGCCCCGGCGATCTTGGAGGCGGTGTCGAAGTCGAGTAGGCCGAGCCCCTCGCCGAGGTCGACGTGGTCCTTGGGCTCGAAGGCGAACTCGCGCGGCGTGCCCCAGCGGCGCACCTCGACGTTGTCGTCTTCACTGGCACCGTCCGGCACGCTCTCGTGCAGCAGGTTGGGGACGCCGAGCAGGATCGCGTTCAGCTCGGTCTGGATCTCGCCGAGGCGCGCCTCGGCGGCCTTCAGCTCGTCACCCAGCGACTCCACCGCCGCCAGCAGCGGGGCCACGTCCTCGCCGTTGCGCTTGGCCTGACCTATCACCTTGGCACTCTGGTTGCGCTTCGCCTGTAGCTCCTGGGTGGTCACCTGCACGCCCTTGCGCTCCTCTTCGAGGCGGGCGATGGCGGCGGTGTCGAGGCTGAAGTTGCGGCGCATCAGCTGCGCGGCGGTATTCTCCAGATCGGTGCGGAACAGGCGTGGGTCGAGCATGACAATCCTAATCGGCTGGTTGGGATGGATGGCCGATTATACGGGAGGGGTGCGGGCTTGCGTAGGGCGTCGAGAGGGCGTGTAGACGGGCACGCGCAGCCGTAGAGAGCGCTTCCATCGCCCGCGCGCGACACCCTCACAGTCGGGGGTGTGTCCGCAAGGCGATGGTCGACGGCACGAACAGGTCACACGGCAGGATGCTTGGTGACCTTGTGCTGGAGGTGGCGGCGACGTGCCACCCCACCGAAGGCGACGAAGCCGAGCAACGAGGCGAAGGCGACCGAGGGCTCGGGGATACGATAGACCTGGATGGAGAACATCTGCGGACCGGGGTAGAGGGTGTAGGTAGAACCCGAGTTGGTACTCTCTGCCGCGGTCGAGGAGATGGTCCAACCGGCCACACCACTCGCGTCCTCACTATCGGAGTTGGTGAAATACCAAGAGGGTCCGAGGGTGGTTCCGGTGTTGAGCCCCATCAGCCAGTAGGTGGAGCCTTGTGTCAGCAGATAGCTGGTGGCGAGGCCGTAGGTGACCACCCCATTGCCAGGGTCGGTAGGTCCGGTGAAGGTGGTCAAGAGCGAGCCGGGACGGTCGACATTGTTGTCATAGAGGAAAAACTGCACATTCGCCGACAAGCCCGGGTTGGCTAAGGTGAAGCTCACCCGTGCACTCAGCAGTTCAAGGTCGGCGCTGCCGACGGTAAACGCGCTACCGAGCAGATTGTAGCTGTTGGCGCTCAAGGGCGCGGAGCCGCCGGACGTCTGGTTGAGATTACTCACGGTGGTGAGTGTGGCGGCATAGAGTGCGGGGCTAGCGAGGAGGCAGACAAGGGGTAGGAAGAGGCGCGAAAGCGGTCGAGTCATAGACATGAGGAGCATCCTTGTATTAAACGATTAGAGCCACAGAAAGGTGCTCTAGAGGTCCCTCTAAACATAGCATTTTGAGCAAATTTGGAGACATAGAACAAACGGACTAGATGTCGTTTCGTATTGAACGCCCTCGTCCAGATAATCAGCACGATGGGCCACCTGAGTAGAAGGTCGGGTGTGCCCCTACGCCCTGCTGGGTTCGCCCTGTGGGGCGGTAAATTCGATTTCTTTCTCGTGAAGGGTTGACGACCCGGCCTCGCTCGGGCATTATGCGCCCCGTGCTGAGGCGATGCCTCTTCACAACAAGCGTAACAAGTTGTAATTGAAGAAGATTTCAATTATCAGCTGTGCGCGAATCAGCGGGAATAGCTCAGTTGGTAGAGCACAACCTTGCCAAGGTTGGGGTCGCGAGTTCGAATCTCGTTTCCCGCTCCAGACAAAGAGAAAGGCCGATGCAGTGATGCATCGGCCTTTTTCGTTTCTGCATCGGGCAAGCGGACTCCCCCTACGGGAGGCGCCGGTCGAAGACCGGACACCTCCACGGGCCGCTACTCCTCGTCGGAGTCGGAGATACGCCGAAAGTGGGTGCTGGCACACTTCGGGCAAGGCGGAATATGACCGGTCTTGTGAAAGTGGATGTGCGCACCACACGCCTTACACTCCAGCGTACCGATAGAGGCCACCTCGCCGGTGTGCCACTCGGCCAGCGCCTGATTGCGCTCCTTGAACTCCTCCAGCTCGACACGGGTCTGATCCACGGCACGGCTGAAGGCATCGAACAGCCCGCGCTCGATCACTTGGGTATCGAAGCGCAACCAGTCACCCAACTCGCGTGAGCCATCGGCGATGAACTCGGCGGCGTCGTGCAGGTCACGGCGCAGGTAGTCGCTCACTCGCTCGCTCTCCTCGCGACTCAGCTCCATCAGCTCGGAGGTCTTCTCTGCGGCGCTGTCGATGGCACGCCACATCCCCTTCTCAGTGAAGGCCTCTTTCACATGGTCGAGCATGCGGTCGTAGGCCTCGACCAGGTGCTTGTCGAAACGCTCTTCTTCTTGTTCGCTCATGGCTAAACCTCCCTCGCAGGCGGGGACCACCCCCGCTGAGGGGTCCATTATGGTGTATACCCACCAGACTGTCAGCCGCCATCACCACCCTCTGTCCCTGGTCATCACGCCCTGGCGACAACCCCGTACAGATCCGACGGGTGCATAAACGCAGAGGTCGCTGAAACAACCCTGTATGGGTCCAAAGGAGCCACTTGTAGACCTCTCACCGCCGAGCATGGGGGCCTGCTACGCACAGCGGCCCCACTCTCCTATATACCTACTGTGACGCAAATCGCTAACGTGGCCGGGAGCAACCGCAGCCCTACCCAACGGTACGTACGCTGGCACGGGTGCTCGTCTGGCGTATCATGGGGTGCAGCAGTCAATCAGGAGTGAGCATGAAGATCGTATCCTTCAACATCAATGGCCTGCGCAGCCGTCTGCACCAACTGGAGGCCCTACGCGATCAGCACGACCCGGATATCATCGGCCTGCAGGAGATCAAGGTGCACGACGACGCCTTCCCCCGCGCCGAGGTAGAGGCGCTCGGCTACCATGTGGCGCATTACGGTCAGAAGGCCCACTACGGGGTCGCCTTGCTGAGCAAGCAGCCCCCACTGGAGCTGCGCCTCGGCTTCCCGGGCGAGGGTGAAGAGGCTCAGCGGCGCCTCATCTTCGGTCGCTACGACGATGGACAAGGGGGCTCGATCGGCGTCTACAACGGCTACTTCCCTCAAGGCGAGAGCCGCGACCATGCGCTGAAATTCCCACACAAGGCGCGCTTCTACGCCGATCTGCTGACCCTTCTGCGGCAAGGTCACAGCCCCGACGAGGCACTGGTGGTGATGGGCGACATGAACATCGCCCCGCAAGACCTCGACATCGGCCTCGGCGAGGCCAACGCCAAGCGCTGGTTGAAGAGCGGCAAGTGCAGCTTCCTGCCCGAGGAGCGCGAGTGGTTCGAGCATCTGGTCGCATGGGGCCTGCACGACACCTACCGCGAACAACACCCCGATGACAGCGCCCTATTCAGCTGGTTCGACTACCGCAGCAAGGGCTTCGACGACGAGCCCAAACGTGGCCTGCGCATCGACTTCATCCTCGCCACCGCACCGCTGATGGCCCGCTGTCACGAAAGCGGCATCGACTACCCCCTACGTGGCATGGAGAAACCCTCGGACCACGCCCCCGTCTGGGCACGGTTCGTCTGATGCCCCTTGAGAGGGGGCGTGCCTGTGCCCATTGGGAGGAGAGTCCCCCCCACCACAAGGAGTCCACACATGCCTGATCTTCACCCTACACTCCGCCTCGCCCTGCTCTCCCTCGGGGCCACACTGACCCTGAGCACCCCGCTTCACGCCGAAGAAGAGGGTGACGCGATCTTCGAATACCGCGAGCAGGTAATGGAGGCGAGCGCCGCCCACCTGAAGGCGACCAGTGCCCTGCTCCAAGGCAAGGTGCAGCAGCCTGAACGACTCGCCACCCACACCGCCGCACTGGCCGGACTGATGCAGGGTCTGCCCGCCCTCTTCCCCCCTGGTTCCGACTTTGCCGCCGACACCGCCGCCAAACCCGAGGTGTGGGAGAACCCGGTGGAGTTCGCCGCGGCCGCCGACAAGGCCGAGCAGATCGCCAAGGCACTGCACGCCGCCGTCGAGGCGGGAGACATGGCCGCTGCCGGAGAACAGGCCGGCGCCCTGGGTAAGGCATGCAAGGCGTGCCACACCGATTTTCGCCAGCGCAAATAGCCCCCCGACCTTCAGCCAGGGACGGCTGTCACGACCTGCCCATACCAACAGGTGCACGCACGCGGCCCAGCGCGTGACCACTGGGACGCGATCTCTCATCCAAGACGACACCACTGCCCCGCCCCCCCTCGCGCCGCCTCTATATCACGTTTCCCCCTACTCGACCCACGCCACATGGGAACCACCCAGGAGCGGCGTGGTCCGATTGTTGGCACTCCTTGTTGGTGAGTGCTAAAGCTGTCTATAATCCCCCACGTCATCCAGATGCCCGACGCTAACCGTGACCGATACCCTCAACGAACGCGCCCAACGTCTGCTCAAACTGCTCATCGAGCGGCATATCCGTGACGGCCAACCGGTCGGCTCGCGCACCCTCTCGCGCGACGGTCTCGACCTGAGTCCCGCCACCATCCGCAACGTCATGGCCGACCTCGAAGAGCTCGGGCTGGTCGTCTCGCCTCATACCTCTGCCGGGCGCATCCCCACCGCCAAGGGGTATCGCCTCTTCGTCGACACCCTGCTCACGGTCAAGCGCCTAGACCAACCCGAGGTCGAGGCACTACGCCAAAAGCTCAGCGGGGTGGCCGACAAACAGGTGCTGATGCAGCACGCGAGCCAGACCCTGTCGAGCCTCACCTCGATGGCCGGTATCGTCATGCTGCCACGCTTCACCAAGCCCAGCGTGACCCTGCGTCACCTGGAATTTTTGCCCCTATCCAACCGCCGCGTACTCACCATCCTCGTCTTCAACGAGGACGAGGTGCAGAACCGCATCATCCAGGTGCCGCGTGACTACAGCGCCGCCGAGCTGACCAGCCTGGGTAACTACCTCAACCGCCACCTCTCGGGTAAGAGCCTCGACCAGGTTCGCGAGACCCTGATCAGCGAGATGGAGGAGGCGCGCGCGGCGATGGACAAACTGATGACCGACGCCCTGGTGATGGCCCAGCAGAGCCTCGCCGAGACGTCGGAGAAGCCGCAGGCAGACTTCATCCTGGCCGGCGAGACCAACCTCATGGGCTACTCAGAGATCGCCCAGGTCGAGAAGCTGCGCGCCCTGTTCGAGGCGTTCAACGCCAAGCGCGACATTCTGCAACTGCTCGACCAGTCCCTGCACAGCCAGGGGGTGCAGATCTTCATCGGCGACGAATCCGGCTACGGCCCCTTGGGCGACTGTAGCGTGGTCACCGCCCCCTATCGCATCGGTGAGCAGACGGTCGGCGTACTCGGTGTCATCGGCCCCACACGCATGGCCTACGACCGCGTTATCCCGGTGGTCGACATCACCGCCCGGCTGCTCGGACACGTATTGAATCAGAGCTAATAGCCCCAACATTCATCGGCGAATTACCGGCCTGCCACGTGCACGCCCAAAGACCCAATTACCTGTAGATGGAGAGACCTGAATGAGCGACACCAAGCCTACCGCCACCGAAGAGGAAGCGGTGCCAGCGAGCAGCGCGACGCACAGCGACGCCGCGACACCGCCCCCCGAGGCCGAGGCGGCCCCGACCGAAAACCTCCAGGCCCTGCTGGAAGACGCCCGCAGCAAGGCCGACGCCCACTGGGACCAACTGCTGCGCCTGCAGGCCGAGATGGACAACCTGCGTCGTCGCACCGAGCGTGATGTCGCCAACGCGCACAAGTTCGCCCTGGAGAATTTCGCCCAGGAGCTGCTGCCGGTGCGCGACAGCCTGGAGATGGGTCTCAAGGCCGCCGAGGGCGACGACGAGAACCTGGCCAAACTGCGCGAGGGGATGGAGCTGACGTTGAAGATGCTCGCCGGGGTGATGGAGAAGTTCGGCATCAAGGCCGTGGGTGTCGAGGGGGAGAAGTTCAACCCCGACCTGCACCAGGCGATGACCCTGGTGCCGAGCCCCGACCACGCCCCCGATTCTGTGGTCACCGTCTACCAGAAGGGTTACCTGCTCAACGAGCGTCTGCTGCGCCCGGCGATGGTGGTGGTGGCCGCCTCCTGAGGGCCGATATTGCCTTCGACAAGGCCCTTGAAAGCCATCCGAGAGCCCCTATTAAGTGCACATCAATTGGCGCCTACTGCGCTAATACATTGAAAGAATTGGAGAATAAATCATGGGTAAGATTATCGGCATCGACCTCGGCACCACCAACTCCTGCGTCGCCGTGATGGAAGGCGGCAAGTCTCGCGTGATCGAAAACAGCGAGGGTGACCGCACCACCCCCTCCATCGTCGCCTTCAGCAAGGACGATGACGAGGTGGTGGTCGGCGCCACCGCCAAGCGCCAGGCCGTCACCAACCCGAACAACACCTTCTTCGCCGTCAAGCGCCTCATCGGCCGCCGTTTCGACGAGCAGGCGGTGCAGAAGGACATCAAACTGGTCCCCTACAAGATCGTCAAGGCGGACAACGGCGACGCCTGGGTCGAGGCCAAGGGCCGCAAGATGGCCCCGCCGGAGATCAGCGCCAAGGTGCTGATGAAGATGAAGAAGACCGCCGAGGACTACCTCGGTGAAGAGGTGACCGAGGCGGTAATCACCGTCCCCGCCTACTTCAACGACTCCCAGCGTCAGGCCACCAAGGACGCCGGACGCATCGCCGGTCTCGAAGTGAAGCGCATCATCAACGAGCCCACCGCCGCCGCCCTCGCCTTCGGCATGGACAAGCAGCAGGGCGACCGCAAGATCGCCGTCTACGACCTCGGCGGCGGTACCTTCGATATCTCCATCATCGAGATCAACGAGATCGACGGCGAACACCAGTTCGAGGTGCTCTCCACCAACGGTGACACCTTCCTCGGTGGTGAAGACTTCGACATGCGCCTCATCGACTACCTGGCCGCCGAGTTCAAGAAGGAGAGCGGTGTCGACCTGCACAACGACCCGCTGGCCCTGCAGCGCCTCAAGGAGGCCGCCGAGAAGGCCAAGATCGAGCTCTCCTCCAGTCAGCAGACCGAGGTCAACCTGCCCTACATCACCGCCGACGCCTCCGGTCCCAAGCACCTCAACATCAAGGTGAGCCGCGCCAAGCTGGAGTCCCTGGTCGAGGAGCTGATCAACCGCACCATCGAGCCGTGCCGCATCGCCCTCAAGGACGCTGGCCTCTCCGCCTCCGAGATCGACGACGTGATCCTGGTCGGTGGCCAGACCCGCATGCCCAAGGTGCAGGAGAGCGTGAAGAACATCTTCGGCAAGGAGCCGCGCAAGGACGTCAACCCCGACGAGGCCGTGGCCGTGGGCGCCGCCATCCAGGGTGGTGTGCTCGGTGGCGATGTGAAGGACGTGCTGCTGCTCGACGTCACCCCCCTCTCCCTCGGTATCGAGACCATGGGCGGTGTGATGACCAAGCTCATCGACAAGAACACCACCATCCCGACCAAGCAGAGCCAGGTCTTCTCCACCGCCGACGACAACCAGACCGCAGTAACCGTGCACGTGCTGCAGGGTGAACGCGAGGTGGCCAGCGCCAACAAGTCCCTCGGCCGCTTCGACCTCACCGAGATCCCGCCCGCCCCGCGCGGCGTACCGCAGATCGAGGTGACCTTCGACATCGACGCCAACGGCATCCTCAACGTCTCCGCCAAGGACAAGGGCACCGGCAAGGAGCAGAAGATCGTCATCAAGGCCTCCTCCGGCCTCTCCGATGCCGAGATCGAGCGCATGGTGCGCGACGCCGAGGCCAACGCCGAGGAGGACAAGAAGTTCCACGAGCTGGTCAACGCGCGCAACCAGGCCGACGGCATGATCCACTCCGTGCGTAAGAGCATGAAGGAGCTGGGTGACGACAAGCTGGAGGCCGGTGAGAAGGAGGCCATCGAGGCCGCCATCAAGGAGCTGGAGGGCGTCATCAAGGGCGACGACAAGGAGGCCATCGAGGCCAAGACCCAGGCCCTGGCCGAGGCCTCCGGCAAGATGGCCGAGCGCCTCTACGCCCAGGCTGGTGCCAGCGAGGGCGCCGCGCCCGGTGGTGCCGATCAGGCCGCCGGTGGCTCCAGCGCCAAGGACGACGACGTGGTCGACGCCGAGTTCGAAGAGGTGAAGGACGACAAGAAGTAAGTCGTCCTTCGGGCAGGCCCATGTGGCGGTGCGAGCCGCCACCACGACCACGACAGGTCCTGCCCCCGCAGACCTGTCGTTTTCGTGTCCGGTCCATCCTTAACGCACAGCTCGGATAGGATTGCCACGGAGACACGGAGGACACGGAGAAGTACGCAGTCAGTTCAGCTTGATCCCACCATTCGGGGGAAACAGGCCTTGGTGAGTTAACTTTGAGGCTCATCGTTACTCTTCTCTGTGTCCTCCGTGTCTCCGTGGCAAATTTCCGCAGGGTTTCGGCGTCACCGGCGGCCCAGTTCCAGGCCGCTGGATTTGCGCACCGCGCCTTAGGCGGTCACACTGTGCGGCTAACTCTCACCAGAAGCTAAAGAATCAAAGCGATGTCGAAGCGAGATTTCTACGAGGTGCTCGGGGTCGAGCGCAACGCCACCGAGGCCGAGATCAAGAAGGCCTACAAGAAGCTGGCGATGAAGTACCACCCCGACCGCAACCCGGACAACAAGGAGGCGGAGGATAAGTTCAAGGAGGTCAAGGAGGCCTACGAGATCCTCTCCGACGCCCAAAAGCGTACCGCCTACGACCAGTTCGGCCATGCCGGTGTCGACCCCTCCATGGGGGGCGGCGGCTGGGGTGGCGGCGCGGGCGGCGGCGGTGGCGGCGGCTTCAACTTCAACGACATCTTCGGTGACATCTTCGGCGGCGGTGCCGGCCCCGGCAGCAACCGCCCCTATCGTGGCAGCGACCTGCAGTACAACCTGGAGCTGAGCCTCGAAGAGGCGGTCGCCGGCACCTCGGTGAAGATCCGCATCCCCACGCAGGTCACCTGCGAGGCGTGTGACGGCAGCGGCGCCAAGAAGGGCACCAGCCCGACCACCTGCCCCGCCTGTCACGGTCACGGCCAGGTGCGCATGCAGCAGGGCTTCTTCACCGTGCAGCAGACCTGCCCGCGCTGCCGCGGTACCGGCAAGATCATCTCCGACCCGTGCAGCGTCTGCCACGGCGACGGTCGCGTGCAGGAGCACAAGACCCTCTCGGTGAAGGTGCCCGCGGGCGTCGACACGGGTGACCGCATCCGCCTCTCCGGCGAGGGTGAGGCCGGCGAGAACGGTGGGCCGCACGGCGACCTCTACGTGCAGGTGCGGGTCAAGAAGCACCCGATCTTCGAGCGCGATGGTGATGCCCTCTTCTGCGAGGTGCCCATCGGCTTCCCCACCGCCGCCCTGGGCGGTGAGATCGAGGTGCCGACCCTGGACGGTCGAGTGAAGATCAAGATCCCCCCCGAGACCCAGAGCGGCAAGCAGTTCCGCCTGCGCGGCAAGGGGGTCAAGTCGGTGCGCTCGGCGGCGGCGGGTGACCTGCTCTGTCAGGTCTTCGTCGAGACCCCTGTGAAGCTCAACGCCGAGCAAAAGGAGTTGCTGCAGAAGTTCGCCGACTCCCTCGGCGGCAGCGAGGCGCAGCACAGCCCCAAGCACAGTAGCTGGCTCGACGGGGTGAAGAAATTCTTCGAGGACATGAAGTTCTAGCCGAGCCTCGACACACCATGCCGACGGCAACACAGGCCCCGGACCGGGAGGTTCGGGGCCTGTGTTGCTTTACGCCTCTGCGCCCCTCGCCCTCGGCAACGACCCGGCGCACTGGACGATTTAGGCCTGTGCTACGCACCTGGCCAGTATCGTCTCAGGGGTGAGCCACATCACAATTCCTCAGTGACCGACTTGGGATTTACTTGCGGCCCATCCACACTGGCCCAATCATCATGCAACGAGGGGGTATCCCAGGCGTCGCCACAGGCCAGGGTGCCGCCTACAGTTATCCAATGACACGCAGCGCCGCCACCTAGGGCAAAATAGGCCATACAAGAATCCACCCGAGGGCCCCATGGGGGAACCGTCACCCGTCCTGCGCTACACCCTACTGGCCATCACGCTCTGGCTGGCCACCGTCGCCCTCTCACTCTGGGCCAGTATCCGCAGTGAGGAGGCGCAGAGCCTCGCCTTGGCCACCAACACGGCACGCGCCAGTTTCGATAAGGACCAGGCCTACCGCCGCTGGGCCAGCCGTCACGGCGGCGTCTATGTCCCACCCGATGCACACACCCCACCCAACCCCTACCTGAGCCATGTCCCCAAACGGGACCTGACCAGCACCGAGGGGGATGCGTTGACGCTCATGAACCCCGCCTACATGCTGCGCCAGATGATGGAGGAGTTCTCCGATCAGTACGGCATCAAGGGGCACATCACGGGGCTGGTCACCCTCAACCCCAATAACGCCCCCGACGCCTGGGAGCGCGGTGTGCTCCAGCAGTTTCAGCAGGGGGTGCCGGAGGTGGTCGAGCTGGCGGAGATCGATGGGCAGCCCTACTTGCGCCTGATGCGCCCGATGCTGATGGAACAGAGCTGCATGAAGTGCCACGGCCACCTGGGGATCCCCGTGGGGGCGATACGTGGGGGGGTGAGCATCTCGGTACCCATGGCCAGCTACAGGCAGGCCGAGGGCGAGGCGTTGAAGACGCTCTACTGGCAGTACGCCCTCTTCACCCTGGCGGGGCTGGTCACCATCCTCATCGTCGCCTGGCGCAGCCAACGCTACCTCAACGAACGCGCCCGCTCACTCAAGGAGCTGACGCTCAATGCCCAGGTCTTCTCCAACGGCCTCGACGGCATCCTCATCACCGACGCCAACGGGGTGATCCTGCGCGTCAACCCCATGTTTACCGAGATCACCGGCTACCAGCCCGAGGAGGTGATCGGTAAGCACCCCAACGTAATGAAGTCGCAGCGCCACCCACCCGACTTCTATCGCAACCTCTGGCACGACCTGCTGACCCACGGGCGTTGGGAGGGTGAGATCTGGAATCGGCGCAAGAACGGCGAGGGCTTTTCGGTGTGGGAGAACATCTCCACGGTGCGTGACGAGAAGGGCGAGCTGCTCTACATGGTCGGCATGTTCCGCGACATCACCGAGCAGAAGGCGCACCGCGAGCGCATCCACTACTTGGCGCATTACGACATCCTCACCGACCTACCCAATCGGACCCTGCTGCACGACCGCCTCAAACACGCCATGGCCATGGCCAGTCGCCACGAACGCGAGCTGGCCCTGCTCTTCATCGACCTCGACTCATTCAAACTGATCAACGACAGCATGGGCCACCCCGCCGGAGACGAGCTGCTCAAGATCGTCGCCGAGCGTCTACAGCGTCTGGTGCGCGAGGCGGACACCGTGGCGCGCCTAGGTGGCGACGAATTCGTGCTGCTGCTGGAGGAGCCACACGACAACGGCGGCGTCGACCAGATCTGCCAACGCATCCTCGCCGCCCTCGCCGAGCCGGTACGCCTAGAGGGGCGCGACTTCGCCATCGGCGCCAGCATCGGCGTCGGCTACTACCCCAAGGACGGCAGCACCCCCGAGGAGCTGCTCAAACATGCCGACACCGCCATGTACCGCGCCAAGGAGCTGGGCAAGGGGCGCTTCTGCTATTTCGATCCGAGCCTCTCGGCACGGGCCAACCAGCGCTTCTTGCTCGAATCCCAACTACGCCAGGCGCTGGAGCTGCGGCAACTACGCCTGGTCTACCAACCCCAGGTGAGCCTGGAGGATGGGCGTCCGTGCGGGGTCGAGGCGCTGTTGCGCTGGCGTCACCCCACCCTGGGGAGCGTCCCACCCTGCGAGTTCATCCCCCTCGCCGAGGAGTCGGGGCTGATCCACGCCATCGGTCGCTGGGTACTGCAGCAGGCGTGTCGCGATGCGGTGCGCTGGCGCAACCTGGGCAAGCCGCTGCGCGTCTCGGTGAACATCTCCGGGGTACAGTTCACCCGTGGCGACCTGCTCCAACACGTGGAGTCCGCCCTCGCCCAGAGCGGCCTCGCCCCCGAGTACCTGGAGCTGGAGATCACCGAAGGTGTAATGCTGCACGACCTGAGCTACACCACCTCGGTGCTCAACCAGCTCTGTCAGCGCGGCATCACTATCGCCCTGGACGACTTCGGCACCGGCTACTCCTCCCTCACCTACCTCAAACGTCTGGCGGTGAGCCGCCTGAAGATCGACCGCAGCTTCGTCAGCGAGATGGACGCCTGCGACGAGGTGGCCATCTCGCAGTTGATCATCCAGCTCGGCCGTCTGCTGCGTCTGCGCGTGATCGCCGAGGGGATCGAGACCGAGAGCCAATACCGACGCCTGAGCGAGATGGGCTGCGACGAGGGACAGGGCTTCCTGGTGGCCAAACCCCTGGAGCTGGACGATTTCGAGACCTGGCTGCAGGCGCACTGAGCGCCGTCGTCACCCGCCTTGCAAGTCAATGCACACCAGGCCCCGCCCCACTTCAGCCCTCCGACAACCACACCCCATCAATGACTTATCCCCCCCATCCCCCGCCCCGCGCAAAGTGTGCGTCGACCGACCGTTCTCGGTTGGCGACTCGCTGCATAAGTGATAAGTTGCGCGTTTTTACTCACCCGGAGTTGATGTGACCACCTTCACCACCGTCGGCCTCATCGGACGCTACGCGGACCCCAAGGCGGGGGAACCGCTGCACGCCCTCGGTCGCTACCTCATCCAACGGGGTCTGAAGGTCCTCCTCGACGAATCCACCGCCCACCAGCTCACCAGCAACTCCATGGATGTGGCCAGCCGCGAGGAGATCGGTACCCGCTGCGACCTGGTGATCGTCATGGGCGGCGACGGCACCCTACTCAACGCCGCGCGCACCCTGGCGGACTTCCACATCCCGCTGGTGGGGGTCAACATGGGGCGCCTTGGTTTCCTCACCGACATCTCACCCAACGACCTGGAGTGTCGCCTCGGCGAGATCCTCAAGGGTAACTACACCCAGGAGGAGCGCTGCCTATTGCAGTGCACCATCGAGCGCGACGGCGAGATCATCAACGCCAGCGACGCCTTCAACGACGTGGTGGTGCACAAGTGGGAGGGGGCGCGGATGATCGAGGTCGACACCTTCGTCGACGGCCACTTCGTCAACACCGTGCACTCCGATGGGCTCATCGTCTCCACCCCCACCGGCTCCACCGCCTACGCCCTCTCCGGCGGCGGCCCCTTGATGATGCCGACGCTCAACGCCATGGTGCTGGTGCCCATCTGCCCGCACACCCTGAGCAACCGCCCCATCGTCATCGGCGGCGACAGCGTGGTGGAGATCATCGTCAGCGAGAACGCCCGCTCCGCCGCCCAGGCCACCTGCGACGGGCAGATCAACCTCGGGCTGATCCCCGGCGACCGCATCACCATTCGCAAGAAGGAGCGCCCCGTGCGCCTCATCCACCCGCTCGACCACGACCACTTCCACATCCTGCGCGCCAAACTCGGCTGGGGTTGAACCCATATGCTCAAACAGCTCTACATCCGCGACTTCGCCCTGGTCGAGCGGCTGGAGCTCGACCTCGCCACGGGCATGACCGTCCTCACCGGCGAGACCGGTGCGGGTAAATCGATCCTCCTCGACGCGCTCGGCCTCACCCTCGGCGACCGCGCCGACAGCGATGTGGTGCGCCACGGCAGTCAGCGTGCCGAGGTGGCCGCCACCTTCGACGTGCGCACACTCTCCGGTGTGACCGCCTGGCTCGCCGAGCAGGAGCTCGACCAGGAGGAGCCGGAGGTGCAGATCCGCCGCACAGTGAGCGCCGATGGGCGCTCCAAGGGCTACATCAACGGTAACCCCGCGCCGATCCAGCAGTTACGCGAGCTGGGTGAGCTGCTGGTCGACATCCACGGCCAGCACGCCCACCAGTCGCTGCTGAAAAAGGAGATCCAGCGCCAACTGCTCGACGACTACGCCATGCACGAGGCGCTGGTGAACCAGGTGGCGGACCTGTTCCGCCGCTGGCGTCGGCAGCACGAGGCGTTCGCGCGCCTCACCCAGAGCGCCAGCGAGCGCGCCGACCGCCAAGGGCTGCTGCGCTATCAGGTCGAGGAGCTGGAGGCGCTCGACCTGAGTGTCGATGAACTCGACGCGCTCGACGCCGAACACAACCGTCTGGCCCACGCCAGCCGCCTACTCGGCGAGGGTCAGGGCGCCCTCGCCCGCCTCTCCGAGGGGGACGAGGGCAACGCCCTCTCCCTACTGGAGTCGACCCTCGCCGAGCTGCAGGAGCTGGCCGGTTTCGACGCCCGCCTGGGCCCGATCTGCGAGCTGCTCGACGGCGCAGTAATCCAAGCCGGTGAGGCCGCCGCCGAGCTGCGCCACTACCTCTCCGACGTCGAGGTGGACCCGCAGCGCCTGGAGTGGGTCGAGGAGCGTCTCGACGCCATTCACCAGCTCTCGCGCAAGCATCAGGTGCGCCCCGAGGAGCTGCCCACCCGGCTGCAGACACTGCAGGCCGAGCTGGCCGAACTGGACGCTGCCGACGACCAACTCGGCGGTATGCAGGCCGACCTGGAGGGGCTCCTCGCCGCCTACCGCGAGGCCGCCGACGCCCTCGGTACCAGCCGCGCCGCGGCCGCCGAACGGCTCGGCGGCCTGGTGAGTGCCAATATGCAGGAGCTGGGCATGGGCAACGGCCGCTTCGCCGTGGAGCTGGAGCGTGACGCGCAGGCCGAACCGAGTGCCCACGGTTGGGAGCGGGTCGAGTTTCGCGTCAGCGCCAACCCGGGCCAGCCACTGCGCCCACTGGGCAAGGTCGCCTCCGGTGGCGAGCTGTCGCGCATTAGCCTGGCGATCCAGGTGATCACCGCCGGCAAGGGACGCATTCCGACACTGATTTTCGACGAGGTAGACGTCGGCATCGGCGGTGGCGTCGCGGAGATGGTCGGGCGTCAGTTGCGCACGCTGGCCAGCAAACATCAGATCCTCTGCGTCACCCACCAGCCGCAGGTGGCGGCCCAGGGTCACAACCACCTGCAGATCAGCAAAAGTAGCGACGGCGAGACCACCGCCAGCCAGGTGGTGCACCTGGCGCTGGCGGAGCGGGTGGAGGAGATCGCGCGCATGCTCGGCGGCCTACGCATCACTGAACAGACCCTCTCCCACGCCCGCGAGATGCTCGACCTGGCCGCTGCCGAGGGGTAGGGTGACGCCGCGTGGAGGCGCAGCGCGCGCCCTCCCCGCATCGAGGTAACGCCCCGCGACGCACGAGGCCACCCGGTACGCCGGGGGTCTGCGGCGCACTGCCCTGCCCCTCATGCGGCCCCTCACGCAGCCAAGCCCACGCATTTACGTTATGATCCGCCCACCCCACACAGTCAGTCAGCCAGAGCCGCCATGCGTCACCCCCTCTTCATCGCCCTCCTCCTCACCCTGTTGGCCGGTTGCACCATCCACAAGATCGATGTGCAGCAGGGCAATGTCATCACCCAAGACAAGGTGGATCAGCTCAAGGAGGGGATGACCCGGGACCAGGTGCGCTTCCTGCTCGGCTCGCCCATGCTCGCCGATACCTTCCACAAATCACGCTGGGACTATCTCTACTACTTCCGCCACGGCGCCACTGCGGAGGTGACCCAGTACCGGCTGGTACTCCTCTTCAACCCGGCGGGGGAGCTGGCGAGCATCGACAAGGTGGGCGAACTCCCCGCCGAGTACACACCGCCGGTGACCCGTCCCTGAACGGGGCAGCGCCAGAGACACACACGGGGCCCGCGGGCCTCGTTTTCATTTTCTGCGCCGGTCACTCCGCCTTGGGCGGCCAGGGGTAACCTCGGGGCTTCGGCACTACGATGGGCGCCTGACCCATACAGCGCATCACACACTCGCCCTTATCCTGTTTGGCGATGGCGCTGCGAAAGGCGGAGTCGACCGCCAGCCAACGGTCGGCGATCGACTCGGAGAGCCCCTCGGCGAGGATCGCCTCACGCAGGATCGTCTCACGCAGGTCGAGCTGCTCGTCGGTGATGAGCATGTGCATGTGGGTGATGCCGGGGGGCTCGCCCTGGTAGTGGTTGGGGCCACCGAAGCAGGCGACCATGAAGTCGGTCTGCTTTTTGATCAGCGCCTCCTCGGACTTACCGAAGAAGAAGCGCCCGAGCCACTCGTCGGCGAACATCACATCGTAGAAGCGTGCGTGCACCCGGCGCACCACCTCGGCGCCGCCGATGGCGTCGAGCAGTTGCTCATCGTGGGTGGCACGGGCGTGCGCCAGACGTGCGTCCTCGGCGGCGTAGCTACTCTCGTCGCGCTGGGTGTAGGCCTGGGTCATCAGCCCGATCACCGCCTTGAAGGTCTCGCGCCAGGCGATCAGCTCCTCACGCGTCACCTCCGCCCCACGCACCGCGCGCAGGCTCATCATAAAGGCCTCTTCGCCGGTGGCGTAGTGGTCGGCACGCACCCCGTACTGTCGGTGCCGTTTGCCCAGGGCCACCAGCGCCGGGGCGATCTTCTCCAGGTGCTTCAGGTTGTCGAAGGTGGAGAGCATGCTGGTGAACTTGGTCAGGCGCGAACGCGCATCGGGGCGGAAGACCGCCTCCAGTTGGGGGTCACGGGCAAACAGTTCGCTGTAGAAGAGGTCACTGAGGCGTTGGGTGTGGGGGCGCAGGGCGGCGATGCTCTGCTTGACCAGGAGGCGTTGGGCTTCATCCATCGGAAAATCACCTAAAGTTGCGGGCTGCGCAGGCTAGAGGCCCGGGGGCGGGAGGCCCTTGACCCAGGTCAAGGGAGGGCCCAGGCGGCACTGGCGACCGACCTGGGACCCCATGAGGTATAGCCAGTCGGCGTCACACTTGTCGAGTCGCATCGACAGGCCCCGCCCCGGAGGCGCGCCGATATCCTGGCGACGCCCTCAACCGCGCAGGCCGAGCGGGTCGTCGGGGTCCACCCCCTCCATGAAGGGGCGGTGACGGTCGCGGTGGGTGATCTGGTAGATGTGCCCGAGCCAGTTGTCGATCACCGCCTCGGCGGTGTCGTGCCAGGTGTTGTCGAGGCGTGTACTCACCAACCCCTCGGGGAACTCTGGACAGGGCTGCCCCTTGACCCGTGCCGCGTCGACCCGCTCGCGGTGCTCGTTGAGGATCGCCTGCTCCCGGTCCCAGAAGTAGTTATCGGGGAAGGGGGGATAGTCGGCGCGTGAACCGGCGGCGTAGCGCAGCACCTCGCGCTTGTACTCTTTGAGTAGGCTGACCGTGTCGTACTCCGGGTGGCCCTGGAAGTAGATGGTGCGGAAGCGGTCCTGGCTCACCGCCAGGTGCACCCCCGCCTCGGCACTCTCCACCAACACGTGCAGGCCAGCGGCCTCGAACTGGGCACGGCTGATGTCGTTGAAGCGTGAGTGAGGCACATCGAAGCGGGTGTTGACGTCCTTTACCAGGGGGTGGTTGCGGTCCACCACGCGGTGGTCGAACACGCCCCAGCGCTTGAAGCCGAGCGGGCGACGCGCCTGCCCGTGGCGCTGCTGCAACACCGCGTGGGTGGCCAGGCAGCTGCAGATGGTGGAGGTTACGTTCTCCTTGGCCCAGGCGATCACCTCACCGAGCGGGCCCCAGAAGGGCTCGTTGGAGAGGTCCGCGTGGGTGACGTTGGCCCCGGTGATGATGAGGGCATCGAGGCCATCACGCTGGACGCTGTCGAAGGTCTCGTAAAACCGGTCGATATGCCCCTGGGCCACCGCACCACGCGGGAGTTGCTCCAGGGTGAAGGGGTGCATATAGAACTGGGCGATCTGATTGCTCTCTCCGACCAAGCGGTAGAACTGACGCTCGGTGGCCTCGAGGGCGGCATCCGGCATCATGTTGAGCAGGCCTATGTGGATCTCGCGGATATCCTGCTCGATGGCGTGGTCGTGGGGCAGGATGGTCTGCCCCTCTTTGGCCAGGCGGTTGAATGTAGGGAGGTCTGAGTTGGCAACCAGAGGCATGGTAGCGTCGGTTCTCCTGACTGGATGGAGCGGTTGAAGTTAGGCCTGTTCGACGATGACCCGTTCGAGCAGGGCGAGGAAATCGGCCTCGGTCTCGACCTTGGCGATGTCGGTGCTGCTCACGGTGTAGCCGTGCTGGGCGGCGATCGCCTCGTAGCGCGGGATGCGTGAGTGAAACAGCCGAGGGAAGACCCAGCGGGCGAACTCGTCGGGGTCGATCTGCGCGACGAACTCCAGCTGGTGGCTACTCATGTACTCGGCGAGCGCCTCGTCGAGGAACGCCTCGCGGTAGTAGAGCGGCTTGGGCGCGCTCTCGGCACGGGCGATGAGCTGCGCCTCGTCCTCTTCGGTGGTGCTGATGTAGAGGATCAGGGTGTGCTCGGCGAGCAGCTCGATGATACCGGGCTCGTCCAGCTCGCAGAGGCTGCCGCCCACGTCGTTGACGAAGTTACGATAGCCGTAGAGGGTCTGCGCCTTGTGGATGAAGAAGGGCACATCGCGCATGGTGTCGATCTCCGCCTCGCGGTGCAGGTTCTGCCGACGCTTGAACTCACGCAGGGGCAGACCACCACACTCCGGGTCACCGACCATACCGAGGAAGGTGCTCACCGGTTTGAGGTGGTCCACGGTGAGGTTGTTGCGGATGTAGATGGAGTCGGAGCGCAGCAGGTCGAGCAGAAAGGGCACCTGCATCGCCTGCTGCTTGATGTTGTCCAGGATCGGCTCGTCCAGATAACGGGTACCGATGCGGTAATCGCCGGAAAAGTGGAACCAGTTGTGGTCGCGCAGCAGCGCGGAGAGACGCGTCTTGCCGACACCAGACATCCCCATCAGGGTGACGCACTTGTGTTCCCAAGATCTGAACTGCTCTAGAGTGAGTTTCACGACGGATTCTCGATTGTAGTTGTGTGGCGCGCGGAAGGGAGGCCAGTTTACCCCTCGCTGTCTGGCTTTGAAACGGTCTCGGCCTTCGGTTCGGGGGTGATCAAGGCGACCAGGGTCCAACCCGCCCCGGGGCGCATGCGTCCGTTGACGACGAAGATCTGCAACCGCCCCTGCGGGTCGAGGGCGAAGAGCGGGAGGGCACGCTCACCATACTGGGCGCGATACTCCTCCATGCCGAAGCTCTCACTGAGTGGCGTGGAGTGCATCTGCGCGCCCTGATTGAGCAGGCCGGAGAGCTTGGCCCAGGTCACCTCCTCACCGAACAGCTGATAGCCGCGCCGGTGGGGTGCGTCGCGCCGACGCGCCGAGCCGCCCAGCTCGGTACTGGTCTGGATACGGTAGATGCGCGCCGCGCCGAACTCCGGGCGGTAGCGCGCCGCGGCCAGGCTGTTCTGCTCGCTCACCGGTGCCAGGGCGAGCAGGCGACCGATACCGACCAGGTCGAGATAGCGGTCGGCGTGCTCGGAGACCGGCTGACCGTAGTAGGTGGGCAATCCAGCCATACGCGCCGCCTGGATGTTCTCCCAACTGCCGTCGGCGAGCAGCACGCGGTAGTCGAGCTTCACCAGCTCGCAGGCGAGCGCCCGCGCCACCGGGTTGGCGCCGATGATGAGAAAACCGCGCGGTTCGGGCTCCGCCACCCCCAGGCGCACCGCCAACAGGCGTGCGCTGGCACTCTGCAACACCACGGTACCGATGATCACCATAAAGGTGAGCGGCACCAACAGATCGGCCCCCGCCACCCCCGCCTGCTCCAGACGCAGGGCGAAGAGCGCCGAGATGGCCGCAGCGACGATGCCGCGCGGGGCGATCCAGGCGAGCATCGCCCGCTCCTGCCAGGTGAGCGTCGACCCCCAAGTGGCGTAGGCGACCTTGAGCGGTCGGGCCACCAGCATGATCGTGAGCAGCAGCGCGGTGGCCGGCCAGAAGAGTCCGGCCATGGGCTCCATCTGCAAGCGTGCGCCAAGGAGGATGAAGAGGCCGGAGATGAACAGCAGGCTGAGGCTCTCCTTGAAATCGAGGATCTCGTGCACGTCCACCCCCTGCATGTTGGCCAGACGCAGCCCCATCAGTGTTACCGCCAGCAGCCCCGCCTCGTCCGCCAAGGTGTTGGCCAGGGTGAAGGCGCCGATGAGCGAGGCGAGGGCGGCGAGGTTGTGCAGGTACTCCGGCAGCAGGTGGTGGCGCAGCAGCAGCCCGAGCAACTGGCCGCTGCAGAGGCCGATGAGGGTCCCCACGCCCATCACCTTGGCGAACATCCACAGGGTGTGGGAGAGGGCCTCGCCACCCTGCCCGGAGACGATGAACTCGAACACCAACACCGCCAACAGCGCCCCCACCGGGTCGATGACAATCCCCTCCCAGCGCAGGATGCTGGCGATCGTGGCGTTGGGGCGCACGGTGCGCAGCATGGGCACGATCACCGTGGGCCCGGTCACCACAGTGAGCGAGCCGAACAGTAGCGCCACCGGCCACTCCACCCCGACCAACCACCAGGTGGCCAGGGAGATGACCGACCAGGTGATGAGCACCCCGCCGCTGACCATGCGCTGTACGACCGTCTGCAGCCCGCGGATCTCCTCGAATCGCAGCGTCAGGCTCCCCTCGAAGAGGATCACCGCCACCAACATGGAGACCACGGGAAAGAGCAGCTCACCGAATAGGAGGCCCGGCTGCAGCCAGCCGGTGACCGGCCCGGCGACAATCCCGGTGATGAGTAGAAAGATGATCGCGGGCAGTTTCACCGCCCAGGCAAGCCACTGGCAGGCGAAGGCGAGCAGGCCGATGGCGGAGAGCTGGATGACGATCTCACTGTGCGTGGGCATAGGCACATCCCTGGTCTGTTTGGCACATAGTAACGGAACACCCTCGTCACCGGCAGGCTCACGTTGCGCTCGCACGCCCAGCCACGCCCCTGTGCGGGGTGAGACAAAGTGCACCACAAGGCTGGTCAAGGGCGGCGGATCCGACTACCCTCCCCCACCCAGCCCCAACCGCCCCCCGCCTATGCCAACCGCAAAAATCTGGGTCGATGCCGACGCCTGCCCCGTGGCGGTGAAGGAGATCCTCTTTCGCGCCGCCGAGCGCACCCAGGTGGAGACCACCCTGGTGGCCAACCACTTCATGCAGGTGCCCCGATCGGCGGTGATCAAATTCATCAAGGTCGCCTCCGGCTTCGACGTGGCCGACCATGTCATCGTCCAGCAGGCACAACCGGGCGACCTGGTGGTCACCCAAGACATCCCCCTCGCCGCCGAGGTGATCGAAAAGGGGGCCGAGGCGCTCCACCCCCGCGGGGAGCCCTACTCCCCCGACACCATCCGTCAGCGCCTGAATATGCGTGATTTCATGGAGACGATGCGCGCCAGCGGGGTGCAGACCGGTGGGCCACCCCCGCTCGGGCAGAGTGAGAAGCAGGCATTCGCCAACGCCCTCGACCGCTGGCTGGCCAAGGCGCGGCGCTGAGCCCGGCGCAGGGTCTCAGAACTGCCGACGCAGGTCCATACCGCGATAGAGCCCCGCCACCTGCTCGGCATAGCCGTTAAAGGCGAGGGTATCGCGTTTGAAGAACTCGCCGATGCGCCGCTCGCGCGCCTGGCTCCAACGCGGGTGGTCCACCGCCGGATTGACGTTGGCGTAGAAACCGTACTCGCTCGACTGCATCTGATTCCAGGT
Organism: Gammaproteobacteria bacterium; assembly: GCA_003252455.1. GTDB lineage: Bacteria > Pseudomonadota > Gammaproteobacteria > Thiohalomonadales > Thiohalomonadaceae > SZUA-467. Next base: position 13,118 of record QKED01000049.1, on the reverse strand, counting down.
GGTGGTGGGCTGCGACTCCACCAGGTCGATGGCGACGATCGACTTGATGCTCTTGAAGCCGTACTTCCACGGCACCACCAGGCGCAGCGGCGCCCCGTTCTGCTTCGGCAGGGTCTGGCCGTAGAGGCCGACGGCGAGCAGCGTCAGCGGGTGCATCGCCTCGTCGATGCGCAGCCCCTCGCGGTAGGGCCATTCGAGTACGCTGCGCCGTTGGCCCGGCATCTGCTCCGGGTCGTAGAGCGTGGTGAAGGCGACATACTTGGCGCGCGAGGTGGGCTCGAAGCGCTTGAGCAGATCGGCCAGCGGAAAGCCGACCCACGGCACCACCATGGACCACGCCTCCACGCAGCGTAGGCGGTAGATGCGCTCCTCCAGGGTGTGCGGTTGGAGGATATCCTCCAGGGTGTAGTCGCCCGGGCGTGCCACCTCACCGCCGATACGTACACGCCAGGGTGAGGTGCGTAGGCTTTCGGCGTTGCGCGCCGGGTCGCTCTTGCCGGTGCCGAGTTCATAAAAATTGCAGTAGCTGGTGATGGAATCCAGTGGTGTCAACGCCTCTCCCCCGGCCAACGCCTGAGAGGGGAGCGTGCCGAACGCCCCCACCGGTGGCAGGGTGGCGGCGCCCGCCAATCTTGGCAGCAGCAGTGCCCCGGCGCCCGCCGCACCGAGGGCGAGAAAGCGCCGCCGCGCCTGGTAGACCGACTCCGGGGTGATCTCGCTCGGGGCGATGGGTTCTGGGCGTTTGATCAACATCGCGGCACTCCTCGCTGGGGTTTTTCCCAGTATAGAGCTGGGGCATCCCCACCGGCTCACATAAGTTTCACAAGAGTATCCCGCCCTGGGGCAGCAGACCGCCATCGCCGCGCCTCTGTAGGCACACCACGGTGTGCCTGACGATGCCGCCGGTGCCTGGGCTCACCGCCCCCCGATGCGCACCCGCGCGGGGTCGAGGACACGCATCGCACGCGCCACCCCGTCGCTCGCGGCGACACACCCGGGATACGGACGCGCAAGGAGTCCTGCCCACCGGCGTGCGCGTGTATAATTGCCGCCACTCAACCCGACCCCCTTATCGTCCGTACCCTGCAACAGGAATCCGGTATGACCAACCCGACCCAACACGGGGCGCCGCGTCGCCCCGTCCTGCTCGTCATCCTCGACGGCTTCGGCGTCAATCCGAGCAAACTCAACAATGCCGTGGCCGAGGCCGATACCCCCAACCTCGACCGCTACTTCAGCCGCCACCCCCACGCGGTGATCGAGGCCTCCGGCCCCGCCGTGGGGCTGCCCGACGGGCAGATGGGCAACTCCGAGGTGGGCCACACCACCCTCGGCTGCGGCGGCGTGGTGCGCCAGGACCTGGTCCTCATCGACGACGCCATCGACGACGGCAGCTTCTACACCAACCGCGCCCTGTGCGACGCCGCCGAGGCCGCCAGCCTCAGCGAGCGCCCGCTGCACCTCATCGGCCTGGTCTCCGACGGTGGCGTGCACAGCCACGTACGCCACCTGCTGGCACTGATCCGCCTGTGCAAGAAGCAGGGCGCCCGCCCGCTGCTGCACATGATCACCGACGGGCGCGACACCGCACCGCAATCCGCCCTCAACTACCTGGCCGACGTAGAGAACGCCCTACGCTCCGCCGGGGGTGCCATCGCCTCCGTCTCCGGGCGCTTCTACAGCATGGACCGCGACAAGCGCTGGGAGCGTACCGAGGCGGGCTTTCGCGCCATCGCCCTCGGCGACGCACCGCGCGCCGAGAGCGCCCGCGCGGCCATCGAGGCCTCCTACGCGGCCGGGTGCACCGACGAGTTCATCCTGCCGGTGCTGCTGCCGGAGTTCGTACAGATGCAGCGCGGCGACCAGGGGATCTTCTTCAACTTTCGCAAGGACCGCCCCCGCCAACTGCTCACCGCGCTGGTCAAGCGCGAGTTCGACAAGTTCGATCGCAGCGGCTTCGAGCCCGTGCAGGTCACCTGCATGATGGAGTACGACCACTGGTTCAACACCCCCTTCGCCTTCGTCCAGGAGCGCCCTGCGGTGACCCTCGGCCAGGTGATCAGCAAGGCCGGGATCCGCCAGTTCCACTGTGCCGAGACGGAGAAGTCGGCCCACGTCACCTACTTCTTCAACGGCGGTCACGCCGAGCCCTACTCCGGCGAGGAGCGCGAGATCATCCCCTCACCCAAGGTCTCCACCTACGACCTGCAGCCTGAGATGAGCGCACCGCAGGTGGCCGACACCACCATCAAGGCGCTGGAGAGCGGCCGCTACGGCTTCATCGTGGTCAACTTCGCCAATGGCGACATGGTCGGCCATACCGCCGTCCCCCAGGCGGTGATCAGCGCGGTGGAGACACTCGACAAAGAGGTGGGACGCCTACTCGACGTGGCGGTGGCCAACGACTACTCGGTGATCCTCACCGCCGACCACGGCAACTGCGACGAGTACGTGGACCCCGCCACCGGCGCCCCACACACCCAGCACACCATCTACCCCGTGCCCTGCCTGGTGATCGACTCCATCCGCTGGCGCCTGACCACGGGCGGCGGGCTGGCCAACATCGCCCCCACGGTGCTGCACCTGATGGGCATCACCCGCCCCAACGGCATGGAGGCGCGCTCACTGCTCCTCCACCCGGCGCACTGACCCCAACCCACGAGGCCCCCATGAGCGAAAAGATCCCCGCCGACTACACCCCCTCAGCCGACCTGCTCGCCGGGCGGGTGATCCTGGTCACCGGCGCCGGCGACGGCATCGGCGCCGTGGCCGCCCGCACCTTCGCCGCCCACGGCGCCACTCTGGTGCTGCTCGGGCGCACTATCGGCAAGCTGGAGCGGGTCTATGACGCCATCGAGGCAGACGGTAGCCCGCAGCCGGCCATCTATCCGATGAACCTCGAAGGGGCCTCGCCCAAGGATTACGAAGACCTCGCCCTGACCTTGGAGAAGGAGTTCGGCCGCCTCGACGGCCTGCTGCACAATGCCGCCCTGCTCGGCACCCTCACCCCGCTGCACCAGTACGACCTGGAGCAGTGGGCCAAGGTGATGCAGGTGAATCTCAACGCCCCCTTCCTCATGACCAGCGCCCTGCTCGACCTACTCAAGGCCTCTGACGACGCGTCGGTGCTCTTCACCAGCAGCTCGGTGGCACGCCAAGGGCGTGCCTACTGGGGCGCCTACGGCATCAGTAAGGCGGCCAGCGACAACATGATGGAGATCCTCGCCGACGAGGTGGAGACCAACACCCACATCCGCGCCAACGCCATCAACCCAGGTGCCGTGCGCACCACCATGCGCGCACGCGCCTACCCGGGCGAGGAGCCGACCAAGGTCACCCCACCCGAGGCGATCATGCCCACCTACCTCTACCTCATGGGCCCCGACAGCCGTGGCATCACCCGTCGCCACTTCGACGCCCAGTAACGCGCCCGTGCCCACGGCACCCCGCCAACGCCGCCTTCGGGCGGCGTTGGCGTCTCTGCCCCTCCCCTCAATCTCACCACAACGCCCAGATCAAGTGACATAGATCACATTGAGTAGCGATTGCCCGCGAAAAAACCTCACGTTAAGTGCATCTACCTATAGCCAAAAAGCGTGATGTAAGACAACAATCTTCACTAATTCTGACACGCAAGTGAGGGTGGCACCGCTCCTATGACACTGCAGATCAAACAGATCCAAGGTTACCTCCAGCAGCACTTCTACCCCCACCTGCAGTGGGTCGAAGGGGGCCCCGGGGGCGAGATGGTGCGTGAGCAGCGCCTGGAGGCGCGCGGGGTCGAGGCGCTCGCCCTGCAGCAGTTGGGCGACCTCTCGCCACATGTCGCCTGTCAGGCGCTGCACGACTGCCACGAGGTAAACCAGATCGGCACCCTCTATCTGGACCCGGCGCGCCACACCCTCTACCTGTTACGCTCCTGGTATCAGCGCGACCTGCAGGGACCGCTGCAGCTCGTGCAGTTGCGCGACTTCCTGCGCGGGGTACGCGAACTCATCGGCCTCGACCTCACCCACTTCGCGGGGCTCGATGCCGGGCTGCTCGAACGCATCCGCACGGCGCTCTACGATGTACGTACCCGCATCGCGCTGGTGGTGGTCTCACCCGGCGAGGCGCCACTGCCACAGGACTGCCACTTCGCCCTCAAGGAGTTCATCGACGCCAACAATCGCCTCGGCGAGAGTTTCACCCTGCACACCCTCAACGCCCGAGCCCTCTACAACGGGATCCGTGGGGCGGCGCAAGTGGAGCGGTCGCACGACGAGGCACAGGCCATCGGCCTGCGCCTGCTCGACTGGCGCGGGGTGAGTGGACTCGGGCACGAGGGGTATCAAGGCCTGGTGAGCGGCGAGACCCTGGTCCAGCTCTACGCCGACCACGCCGAGGCACTACTCGGCGACGGGCCATCACCGAGCGGCGTGCCGAGTAGTTGGGCCCTGGCGCAGTGCATCCGCGACGAGCCTGAGCAGGTGTGGCACCGCTTCGCCGGGGTGAGCTTTCGCGCCCGGGCACTGTGTTCGCGGCCACAGGTCTCGGGGGCGGTGCAGGGGGGTAAGGAGGGCTATTTCGACTGTATCGAGTTGGGCCTGAGTGACGGCGCGCCGCTGCTCGCTGCCCTCAACCAACTGCAGGCAACGCACCCGGAGCAGGTGCGCCGGGTGCGGGTGAGTTGTCGGCTGGTACTCGACCCAAGTGGGCGCAGCCGCCCGCACGGGCTCGGCGGCACGCGTCTGGGGCTGCGCTGAGCCGCGCGTTCAGCGCAGGTTACGCCGCCGCCCGCGCTTGCCGTAACGCCGGTCGCGGCGTGAGGCGAGGTAGCGCGCCTTGTGCCAGGCGATGAGTTTCTCTTGGCAGCCGAGCGCCTCGGGGACCTCGGGGCGCAGCTGGGTGTAGTTACCCTCGCTATCCATCTCCCAGGCGCTTCGGTGGTCGGCCAGCTGCATATCCAGGGTTTGGCGCAGCTGCATGCGGGCGTCCACATCCTCCACCGGGGTGACCACCTCGACGCGCGACTCCAGGTTACGCTTCATGCTGTCGGCGGAGCCGATGAGGTACTCCTCGTCGCCGCCGTTGCGGAAGTAGTAGATGCGCGCATGCTCCAGGAAGCGCCCGACGATACTCACCACGCGCACGTTCTCGGAGAGACCGGGGATGCCGGGGCGCAGGCGGCAGGTGTCGCGGATGATCAGCTCCACGCGCACGCCGTCGCGCGCCGCCTCATAGAGGGCGCGAGTGATGTCCACATCCTCCAGGGCGTTCATCTTGAACTGGATGAGGCCGGGGTTCTCGGTGCAGTGCAGTTTGCGCTCGCGCACGATGCGCTCCATCAGCGCACGCTTGAGGTGCTTCGGCGAGGGGAGCAGCTTGTGGTAGTGGCGCTGCGGGGTGTAGCCGGTGGTGAGGTAGTTGAACAGCTCGGTGGCGTCCTCGCCGATCTGCGCATCGACGGTGAAGAGGCCGAAGTCGCTGTACATGCGCGCGGTGGAGGCGTTGTAGTTGCCGGTGCCGATGTGCAGGTAGCGGCGGATGCCGGAGTAGTCCTGACGCACCACCAGGATCACCTTGGAGTGGGTCTTGAGGCCGACCACACCGAAGGTGACGTGCACCCCAGCCTGCTCCAGGCGGCTGGCCCAGCGGATGTTGGCCGCCTCGTCGAAGCGCGCCTTGAGCTCCACCACCACCGCCACCTGCTTGCCGTTCTCGGCGGCGTGCATCAGGTAATCCACCACCTTGGACTCGCCGGAGGTGCGGTAGAGGGTCATCTTGATCGCGCGCACCTTGGGGTCGGTGGCCGCCTCGCGCAGGAAGCGCTCGACGCTGGTGATAAAGGAGTCGTAGGGGTGGGCCAGGAGCAGGCTGCCACGGTTGCGGATCAGGTGAAAGATGTTCTGATCGGCGCGCAGCTCCGGGTGCTCCAGCGGGGTGAAGGGGGTGTCGTGCAGGTCGGGGCGGTCGACCGCGGCGAGTTCGAACAGGTCGCGCTGCTGCGGCAGGGTCTGGAACTCGAAGACGTCGGCGGTCTCGTCCAGCCCCAGCTCGGCGGCGAGCATGCCGCGCAGGATCGGGTCCATGCGCGTGCCCACCTCCAGGCGCACGATGGGCGCGAAGCGGCGCTCGCGCACCTCCAGTTCGATGAGCGAGAGGAGGTCTTCGGCCTGCTCCTCGTTGCCCTCGGTGTTGGCGTTGCGCGTGACGCGAAAGCGGTTGCAGGCGGTGATGTCGATGCCCGGCAAGAGGCGGTGCAGGTTGGCGGCGATCACCTCCTCCAGCGCGACGAACCAATCCCCCTCCCCCGGCACCTTGAGCAGGCGCGAGATCCCCGTGCCCACCGGCACCTTGACGCGGGTCAGCAGGTTGCGCCGCTCGTCACCCTCGTTGGCGCTCACCAGCAGGTTGAGCGAGAGGTTGGAGATGAACGGAAAGGGGTGTGCCGGGTCGATGGACTGCGGCGTCACCAGGGGGTAGATGTTGCGGTAGTAGAGGTCGTCCACCGCCGCCTTGCGCTCGCTGTCGAGGCTATCGTACGGGAGGATGCCGATCTGCTGCTCGGCGAGCAGCCCCACCAACTCCTCCCAGATGGCCGCCTTGCGCAGCTCCATCTCACGTACCTTGGCGTAACATTCGGCGATCTGCTGCGCCGGGGTACGCCCATCCACGGTGCGCCTGGTGACGCCGGCGCCGAGCTGCTGCTTGAGACCGCCGACGCGCTTCATGAAGAACTCGTCGAGGTTGGCGCTGACGATGGCGATGAACTTCACCCGCTCCAACAGCGGTGTGCGGGCATCCTCCGCCTCGTGCAACACACGCTCGTTGAAGGCGAGCCAGGTGAGCTCTCGGTTGAGGTAGAGCGCGGGGTCGTTCAGGTCGTATTCGACAGGGGTCTCTACAGGGGCGTTCATCGCCACTCCTCCAGTTGATCGAGTTCGGTTGCGTGGCCCAGGGTGCGCTTGAGCAAGAAGGGGGTGATCAGCGTGGTGATTATCACCATCAGCACCACGGCGGAAAAGAGGGCGTCGTTGATCACGCCGAGGCTCTTGCCGATGGCGGCGAAGATGAGCCCCACCTCGCCGCGTGGCAGCATGCCGATACCGATGGCCAGGCGCTGGCTGCTGGGCTTGGCCCCCAGGCCGCTGAGCAGCTTGCCGACGATGGCCGCCACCAGCAGGCCGATGGCCAGGGTCACCACCTGCCAGTCGAAGAAGCTCTCCAGCTTCACCTGGATGCCCATCAGCACAAAGAAGATGGGGACCAGGATCGCCTCGATGGGCGCCACCAAATTATGGATATTCTTGCACTGCGAGGGGTCGTCGTCCCAGTGTACGAAATAGGCGTCACGCAGGATGAGACCGGCGGCAAAGGCCCCGACGATGGTCGCCAACCCTACCAGATTGGCGCTCCAGGCCATGAGCATGACGAAGAGAAAAGAGATGAAGAGCTTCGCCTCCATCACATCCAGGTGACGCAAGAGGCGGATGGTGAAACGCAGGAGGTGCGGCCCGAGCCAGAAGGCCAGCCCCACATAGAGCGCCGAGAGCACCACGATGGTGAGCACACTGGCGACCTGCACCTGACCACTCACCACGATACCCGAGACCACCGCCAGCATCAGCAGACCGATGATGTCGTCGAACACCGCCGCGCCGAGGATCACGTGCGCCGGGTGGCTGCGCGTCTGCCCCAGGTCGCGCAGCACCCGTGCGGTGATGCCGATACTGGTGGCCCCGAGGGTGGCGGCGGTGAACAGGTCGACATTGAACGACGCCTCGGGCATCAGCAGACGCACCGCGCCGAAGCCGAGGATAAAGGGGCCGATGACGCCGAGGATGGCCACGCGCAACGACTCGCCACCGACGCGGCGCAGGTCCTCCACGCTGGTGCCGAGACCGACCAGAAAGAGCAGGAAGATCACCCCGTAGCTGGAGAAGACATCCACCACATGCGCCACCTGGATATACTCGTGACCCCTGGGCGAGGCGAGGATCTCGTAGAGGTGGTCGCCGCTGTGGTCACCGAGCACACCGATGCACGCCTCTTGCAGCGACATCATCTGCAGGCTGCGCTGCTCGACCTCGAACACCGCTCCGCCTTCGCGCAGCACCTCCAGAAAGTGCAGGTCGAAGAGGTGCGCGAGGTTGCCGATGACCATGCCCATCAGCAGCTCCCCGAGTACCGAGGGCTGCCCCAGGTGACGGGCGATGAAGCGCCCGGTGACGGCGAAGAAGAGGATCATGGTAACGCCGAGGATCACCGGTGCGATGGGGTCCGGGTGGCCATTGCCCGCCCAGGCCGACGCGGCGAAGGTCGCGACGGCGATCAGGGCGAGGCGAGAGACCAGGGACATGGGCGACCTTGAGTGAAGAATGATGTGAAGGGCGATGGCGTGGTGCCGGCGGGTAGCGTTACAGTCTACTGCCTGGCTGTGACCGATGCGAGACGCAGGGGCCGATCGGTCGCCCTCTCCACCCGGCCACCCGTCGACCCCCGCTCACCGGCCTCACACCACCTGCAGCAACGGCCCGTGCAGGTGCTCCATGATCGCCGCACCGGTGGTGATGCCCAGCTCGCGCAGCCCCATGTTGCCGAACAACACATTGAACTCCAGGAAGTAGAAGTGTCCATCCACCTCGGCCAGATCGAAGCCGGCGTGGTCGATGCCCAGCTCACGGGCGACCCGTGTCACCAGGTCGAGCGCCTCGGTGGGGATCCCCTCGAAGCAGAGCTGCCCCCCCTGCGCCACGTTGTTGTGGAACGCCCCCTCGGCCCCCTCGCGCCAGTAGGCGCAGATGACCCGGTTGCCGACCCAGACCACACGCAGGTCGCGGGTGATGGGCAGGTACTCCTGCACGTAAAGGGTCTCGACCCGGGCGGCATACTCGCGCAGCGCGGCACGACTCTCGATGAGGAACACGCCGCGGCCCATGGAGTTACGCGCCTCCTTGGCCACCAGCGGTAGGGCGAACTGCTCCAGCACGTACTCCACCACCCCTTCGGTGCTGGCCAGGATCAGCGTCTGCGGCACATGCGCCGGGGCCACGCTCCAGAGGGCGCGGGTCATCTCGACCTTGTCGTGGCCGAGGTGGTAGCTGGCGATGGAGGGGAAGATGCGGCGGTGCAGGCCGTAGTGCAGGGCGTTGACCTGCCAGTACTCGGGAAAGAGGATCCAGTCGGCCTGACGGAGCTCTTCGATGTGGAAGTAGAAGCGTTCGGGTTTGAGGTATTGGGTACCGGGGATATCTAGGCAGCGGAAGGGGTTAAAGGTGATGAGGTGCATACATGGGCTCGTCCCGTGGCCGTTGGGAGAGCTATTCTGCGCCCGGCGATCATCACCCGCACAGGGGGGCAACGATGCATCTTTTTGATGGATCCGACGCCCCGATTATGATTCTGCAGATGACGGCACAGGGGTGGCCAGGTAGGCCTCGATAGTGGCGATCGCCCCGGCACAGGCGTGGGCGAACGGCGCCACCTCGGCGGGGGTGAAGGGGTCTCGTGTGGTGCGCAACCGCTCATGGATCGGGTTGAGCAGTTGCACCAGCGGCTCGGCACGCAGGTTGGCGAAGATCCCGCGCAGAACGTGCAACAACTCCCCCTGTGCCGCCACATCGCCCCCCTCCGCCACCTCTACGAGCTGCTGCGCCAGTGCAGCGTGCTGTTGGATGAAGGTCTGCAGCAGGAGTCGGGTGAGTGCGGCATCGCCCCCCAGGGCCGAACAGAGGCGCTGCGGGTCGAAGTAGCATCGGGCATCGAGCCCCGGTGTCTGCTCGGCAGCGTGTGAGTTGGCACCGGGGCGCCCGCGCCCAGGCCACTGCTCGCGCAACACCTGAAGCAGGGCCACCGCCTCCAGGGGTTTGGTCAGGTGCCCATCCATCCCGGCGGCCCGACAGCGCTCGCGCTCCTTGGCAAAGGCGTGGGCGGTGAGCGCGATGATCGGCAGCCCGGCCCAGGTCGGGTCGGCGCGGATGCGCCGGGTCGCTTCGTAGCCATCCATGCCCGGCATCTGCACATCCATCAACACTAGGTCGAAGGGGCGTGGGCTCTCCTGTAACCGGCGCAGCGCCTCGACGCCGCTGGAGGCGGTCTCATACGGCACGCCGAGTTTGGCGAGCAGGCCACCGGCCACCAGTTGGTTGATGGCGTTGTCCTCGACCAGCAAGAGGTGCAGGTCGGAGTAGTCGGGGGGCGCGGCGGTGAGGTCCTGCACCGCCGTGGCGCACTCAACGGGTTGGGTGGTCACCTCCGCGGGCAGCTCGACGATGAAGCGGGAGCCGAATCCCGGGGCGCTCTGCACACGGATCGCGCCTCCCATCAGTTGCACCAGGCGCTGGGTGATGGCCAGGCCGAGGCCACTACCGCCATAGCGGCGCGAGGTGGAGCTGTCGCCCTGCACAAAGGGGCGGAAGAGTCGTGCCTGCTGCTCCGGGTTCATGCCGATCCCCTCGTCGACGATGGTGAACTGCAGGCGCCCATGACTCAGCTCGGCCACGCGCAGAGTGACGCTGCCGTGGTCGGTGAATTTGATGGCGTTGTTGAGCAGATTGGTGAGCACCTGATAGAGGCGTAGCGGGTCGCCGAGGCGCCAGTTACCGGCGCCGTAGGCGCCCTCCAGCCGCAGGCAGACCCCCTTCTGCAGGGCCGAGGGTTTGGCGATCCCGATGACCCGATTGAGCAGGACCGGCAGGTCGTAGGGGGTATGCTCGATCTCCAACTGCTCCGCCTCGATGCGCGAGAAGTCGAGCACATCGTTGACCAGTTGCAGGAGGGTGTCACCAGCGCTATTGAGTTTGTCGCAATAATCCTGCTGTGTGGCGTCGAGGGGGGTATCGGCGAGCAGGCGAGCGAGGCCGATGACACCGTTGAGCGGCGTGCGGATCTCGTGACTCATGGTGGCGAGGAAGGCGCTCTTGGCCATGTTGGCCGCCTCCGCCTGGGCCTTGGCCTGCTCCAGTTCGGCGGTACGCCGACGCACCTCCTCCTCCAACGAGAGGCGGTGTGCCTCGCTCTCCAACTCCTGCTGTTTGCGTTGGCTGATGTCCTGGTGGGCGCCGAGCATGTAGCGCACGTTGCCCGCGGCATCGCGCTCCACCACCCGCCCCCGGTCGAGGGTCCATTTCCAACGCCCGTCACCACACTTGACCCGGTACTCGGCCTCATAACTCTCGGTCTCTTGGCGCAGGTGGGCGTTGAAGCGTGCCATTACCCCCTCGTAGTCGTCGGGGTGGATGAGGTTGATCCAGGTGAAGACATCGCCAGAGTGTTGACGCGGCCCGTAGCCGAACATACGAAACCAACCGGGGCTACGCTCCACATCGCCGGTGGCCGCGTTCCACTGCCACACACCATCGCTCACCGCCTCCAGGATCAGCGTGCGCAGACGCTGCTCTTGCGCCAGCTCGCTACGCGGGTCGCGACACGCTTGCGCGTCCACACCGACCCTTTCGACCAGGCCGACGTTCGCCGGCAGGCGACTCAGCCACAGGCGCACCCCGCCGCCCGCCTCCCCGGTGAGGGCATCGACCCGATACCCGGCACGCTCCAGAAGCCCCCTCAGTTCGGTGCTACTGGCGTCGGTGAGGGGGCGAGCGCCCGGGTCTGTCTGTTCGGTCATACTGCCTAGTCGTTTGTAAACGGGTAAGTACATCTACGCAGAGTATAAAGTTCACCGCACCCTTTTCAAACCGATAGGCTCACCGTGGGTCGGGCGCCAGTACGGCCTCACCCCGCCCCCCGCCGACGCGCGGCCAACGACCCGAGCGGCATCAAAATGCAGATGATGATCAATAGGTTATGTAGCGATACAGCCTGCCACCACTAGACTGTGGGTCGGTCTACTCGACGCCGGGCAGTTGCGGTACCGGGGCGCTGAGACGTGCGCGCAGGGCATCGAGCCACTCACCACGCCGCCCCACGTCCTTATAGGCCTGTTTGAAAAAGGGGCGCAGGGCAGGCTTGAGCGGCGCGTTGACTCGCCCGGCGGGTAGCCCCTTGAGCTGGGCGAAGAGGGCCAGGGCGTAGGTAAGCGGATACTGTGAGAGGTAGCCCTCGCGACTGGCACTCGGCCCCTGGCAGCTACCACAGCCCCCGACCTTGGTCTCGTGGGCACTATTGCACACCTCGATACCAAATCCGAGATAGATGGCCAGGAGCTCACACACCTGCGGCCAGCTCTCGGCACTGCCCGGAGGTGGGCGCCGGGCGAGCGGCCCCATGTAGTGGGCCAACTGCATGGCCAGATGGGCGATGCACGCCTGCGGGTTACCCACCAGTTGCGGGTTGCAGGCGATGGGCAGTTTGGGCCCCTCCCCGGCCTGCCCGTCGGCCAGACGCAACGGACCCTGCAGTGTCAGACGTGGCGGCGTGGCAAAGGCCAGCGGAGGACTGATGTCGAGACGCGTCGGCCAGTGACCGAGGCCGGCGTGACGCTGCACGTGGCCGAGGATCAGCGCGGCCATCCCCTCGGCGCTCTCGGCACGCCCCGGAAAGTGCCGGTCGTCGGGCAACACCAGCACGGTGTGATCACGAAAGTAGGTGCCACCAAAGGCGTCGAGGGCCCAGTCGAACACCTGAAACAGCCACTGGGTGGTCTCCTCGTCCAGCGGCGGCTTATGGGCGAACAGCGCGCTGAACACTCACTCGGCCCCCCAGTGCTCGGTCGCGATACCGGTCCCCAGGTCGGCGGCGATGAGGCGCCGACGCACCTCCACCAACTGCTCGATGAGCGCTGGTTCCATCTGCCCATAGCCTTCGGCGTCCGGGGTGCGCTTGACCACCACCCCGAGCAGCTCGGTGATGGCGTTGCCGATAGAGTTCTGGCTGATCGTGGCCACCAACTGCCCCGAGTCGTTGCGGTAGATGAGCTGCTTGAAGGCGGGCTGCCAGCGGATCGCGTTGGCATAGGCCGGGTCGGTGATGCAGCGGTCGCGCACCACCTTGGCGGTGGTGAGAAAGTCGTTATCGAACAGCAGGATGTTCTCCACCTCGTGGGGGAAGTAGACGTCGTCGAGCATCGGCGCGTTGCGTGAGGAGACCTGACTGAAGAAGCTGCGATAGAAGTCGATGAAGCCCATCAGGATGAGGTCGTACTCCTTCCAGAAGCGCGGCTTGCGCAGCGCCTCGATGCC
>QKED01000090.1 GCA_003252455.1 Gammaproteobacteria bacterium | reverse complement strand
TAGGGCAGAGAACTATATCGTCGTCGCCTACCTGATCGCAGGGAAGTTGAAGCACCTACCGGCATCACCCTTTGCTACAACATCTTGTGCTCATGCTGGCTAACGAACGCTATGGATTACCCACTCGATCCGCGAAAGAGCCGGCTCGGTGGTCTGAGTGAGCGCAGTGGCGCGCGCTTCATGGGGCCCTGGGAGCGTTGGCGCCTGCTCAACCCCCACCACACCGGCCTGCTGGTCGATGGCCATCGGCGGCGTCTCAGCCCCAAGGTGAGCTTCGAGTCGGTGGTCACCGTCGGGGGGATGGGGCGGGGAAAGAGTTCCACCTTCGTCATCCCCAACCTCCTCACTCTGGAGGGGGCCTCCTGCGTGGTCACCGACACCAGCGGGGAGATCTACCAGCGCACCAGCGGCCATCTGGCGCGCCAGGGGTACCGCATCCGCGTGCTCAACCTGATGGACCCGAGCCAGAGCGAGCAGTACAACCCGCTGGCCCAGGCGCGCGACTACACACGCATCGCCCAGAGTGCGGAGATCCTCATCCGCTCCGCCTTCCAAGACCAGAGCCATGATCCGTTCTGGAACACCGGGGCGGAGAAGCTTCTGCGTATCTTCATCCAGTGCCTGCACAACCAGGGCGACCCGGCGCTGGTCAATCTGGCCAACCTCAAGCACCTCATCGCCCACTTCGACGCCCATCTCGCCCCGCCTGGACAGCTCGGGCGCATCGACCGCTTCGTGATGGACGCCACTACCCACGACCCGGCCACCTTCGCCGACTACCAGGGCTTCACCGTGGGTAATCCCAAGACGCTGCTCTCGTTCGTCAGCACCGCCGATGCGGCGCTCAACGCCCTGGGCAATCCCGAGCTGGCGCGGCTCACCGCCGCCAGTACTCTGGACTTTCAGGAGCTGCGCGACCACAAGACCGTGCTCTACGTACTGGTGCACCAACAGGAGCTACGTTTCTACCAGTTCCTGCTCAACCTCTTCTACACCGACCTGTTCAACGCCCTGCTCTCGAACCTCACCCCGAGCGGGCTGCCGGTCTATCTGCTGCTCGACGAGTTCGGCCACCTGACCCTGCCGGGGTTCGAGGTCTTCGCCACCACGGCGCGAAAGTACCGGGTGGGGTTTTGGGTCTTTCTCCAGTCGCTCTCCCAGCTGGAGAGCCGCTATGGGGCGCGCCACGCCGAGACCATCCTCGATGGTTTGCAGACGGAGATCTACCTGCCGGGGGTCAACCTGGAGACGGCCCAACGCCTAGAGCGACGGCTGGGGCGTACGGCGCGCTCCGAACAAGGTAGCCGGGCGCTGATGAGTGCCGATGAGATCATCCGCATGAAGGACGACCAGGCGCTGCTGCTCTACTCGAACAAGCGTCCGGTCGCGTTGACGACGCGGCCTTACTACAAACAGTGGGGGCTGCGGGCGCGGGCGGGGATCGCTCCGGTGCCGATGGTGGCGGCGGCGAGGGCGCCGCTGCGGTTTGTCACGCTCTAAAGCGGTAAGAGAGTGACGAGACTTACGGCAATTCGAGTTGGCGTTCGCTACGCCAAATCCTTACGACATGGATGGCACCCGTTTCACGCAGGTAGACCACCCTGAAGGGCGCATGGATCAACTCGCGAATACGCGGCACACCGAACTCAGGGACCTCTCGCCCAATATCGGGATGCTCTACCAGGATCTCCACGTGATCGAGGATCGCCCGTATCAATCCCTCGCCAATGTGAGGCATCCCCTCGGAGGCATAGTGCGCCTTGATAGCGGATAAATCTTGAAAGGCCGAGTCGGTAAAATGAAGCTCCACCTACTCGATACCCAAACGCTTTTTCACCTCGTCGAGCGACAATTCGTTGCCCTCACGTACATCCATTAGGCCGTTGGCGACGGCCTTCATGAAAGCCCGCTCCTCCTCGCCCTTTTCAAACTCCTCCAGTCCTTGAAGTACGGCAACCCCTCGTCCTCGACTGGTCAACAGTAGTGGGCGGTGGGATTCTTTCGCATGACCAACGACCTTTCCCGGATTGATCTTGAGATCACTGAGAGGGATCACATCCTCGGAGAATTTGACTGACATGGTGGCCTCATCAAGTCTGCTTGCAAGGACCTGAGTATAGCACCACTCAACAGGTCGTTTTGTTCTCTATAAGAGCCCACGCTCGGCCAGCGAGACGGCGCTGTCGCTGCCGATAATGAAGTGGTCCACCACACGGACCTCGAACAGCCCCAGGCTCTCGGTGAGGCGCCGGGTGATCTGCGCGTCCGCGCGACTCGGCTCGGGGATACCCGAGGGGTGGTTGTGGGCGAAGATGACCGCCGCCGCGTTGTGCGCCAGGGCGCGCTGGGCGACCACGCGCGGGTGGACGGCGGCCCCGTCGATAGTGCCGAAGAACAGCTCTTCGTAGGCGATGAGGGTGTGGCGGTTGGTGAGAAAGAGGGTGGCGAAGACCTCTCGGGGCTGTTCGGCGAGCTTCAGGCGCAAAAAGGCCTCAGCCTGACGTGGTTCGCTGAAGGTCTCGCTACGCACCTGGCGCTCGGCGATGACCGAGAGGGCTAGGCGGACCACGCTCTCTTTCTCCTGCTCGATGAGCGCCGCCGGGGTCACATCGGCAAAACGGTCCACCGCCCCCGAAGTGTGGGGAAGCAGTGGATATTGCTCTCGGATGCCGATGGGGTGGTGATCCTCCATGTTCGTCTCACCCTACGCATCGGTAGGTTCGGCGCAAGCCAATGGCGCGGTTTTGTGCGATCTCTGCACAACGATCACCGCTTACGGTTACGCCGCTGGGCCTTGTGGGTCCGCTTTCGCGCCAGCTTCTTCCTTTTATCGCTCAGCTTGCTGGCGGCGGCGCGTTGCTGTTTCTCCTGCTTCAGGTCCTCCGCCTTGAGCCAGCTGAGCAGCCGATGGAAGTCAGGATGTTGGTAGAGGTGCGCCTTGATGAATCCGGCCACCTTCTCGAACGTGCCCAGTTGACGGGTTGACCGAAACCACCGAGTTGCAGCGCAGCCATGTCGGCCCGCGCCAGCATGGCGTTGATCTTGGGGTCGGGATGTTGACGACTCCTGAGCCAGTCAGTGAACCAGGCGAAGTAGCGCTGACGTGCCGCGAAATTCGGGTCATCTTCCGTCCAGTCCGATGGTGCGGCGATCTTGGCCCATCGGGCGTAGTCCTCCTTGTACTCCATCGCCTCGACGAGCTTGCCCTCTTTATACCCTTCAGTGAGCACCATCTTGAGGAGGACGAAGTTGGGGGGATCGGCTCGGTGTCGCGCGATGAAGGCAGCGGCCTTCTGCCACTGCTCGATCACGGGCTGCCCGTGCGCATCGCGTAACCCCAAGGCACGGTGATCACGCGCCTCGGCCTGTGGGTCGAGGAACGCGGGTTGGCCTTCAGCGCTCGAACGCGTAGCGGCGTAAATCCGATAGACCTGCTCGATCTGCCCGTCGATGGCGTTCTCCATGCCGCCGATATCGGGCGGCAACAGGGTTTGGACCTTCTGTAGCTCGAAGGTCAACGCATCCTTTCCATTGAGTCTTATCATCCCGCTCAGAGTAGGGAAAATTTTCGACCAAACAACTCGGTCCAGGAGAAAACCCGCAGATTCTGCCTGCGAGCGGTTGTTGCCCTGCTACGCCGCCTGGGGTAGGGCGTCCATGAAGTTCGCCTGAAAGGCCTTGGGGGTCAGGATGGCCGTGCCGTGGAACTGCTCCAAGACCAGGAGGTCCTTGTCGCCGGTTACCAACACATCCGCATTGGCGGCCAGCGCCAGCTCCAGCAGGCGGTTGTCGTCATCATCGCGGCAGGCATCCAACCTCACTGTGGGGTTAAACCACAGGGCTGAATCCTCTATCGAGGTTAGGATGACCATACGTTCCTTTGGGCTGATGTAGCCAGAGAATTTCGAATGATGGCATTTCTCCCAGAGTTCATTGAACGTCTCTTCGGAGGAGCAGATTTGGGTATGGTGCAAACAGTGGAAAAGCACCTTCGCTGGAACTGAATCGTCGCGTAGGAGAGCACTAATTGCGATATTGGTATCGAGAACGACTCTAAGCATCCCCGAAGAGGTTCTTAAGCTCTTCTTCGTCCTCGCTGATCAGCCGGTTTATCTCCTTGTCAGTCATTCCACGTGCTCGAAGTCTGTTATTAATGGTATTCGCTACCTCAAGGATCCCCTCATTTAGCGTGATCGGCCCATAAGAATTACTGATCGCGCACTGCTTGCGCCGACGACAGAGAAAGATCAGGCTTCGCCCCACTCCCTTGACTTATGAGAAGCCCAGATGAAGACGATCCAACCCAAGTT
>QKED01000062.1 GCA_003252455.1 Gammaproteobacteria bacterium | reverse complement strand
ACGCACACGATGTAGAACTCGCCACACTCTTCCTCGATGGCAAGAGCAGTGAGGTGATCGAGCGCCTAGTTGCCGAGATGGATGTGGCCGCTTCCAAGCTGGAATTTGAAAAGGCCGCGCGGCTACGTGACCAAGTGACCGCGCTACGTCGTGTGCAAGAGCGCCAGTACATCACGGGACGAGTAGGGGAGAATGTCGATGTAGTCGCGACGGCGGAGCGCGATGGGGCTGCCTGCATACAACTGTTGGTGATCCGCGACGGGCGCAATCTCGGCAATAAGGCCTTTTTCCCGCAGGGCACGGGCGACGCCGCTGAGCTATTGGACGCCTTTGTTTCACAATACTATCTGCGCGAGGAGCGATTCGGCGGCGAGATCCCCAAGGAGGTGATCCTCTCCTCTGCCTTGGCAGACAAAGACCTCTACGAGGGCCTTTTGGCCGAGCGTGCGGGTCACAAGGTGACCCTATCGAACCGAGTGCGCGGCGAGCGTGCGCGCTGGCTCGACATGGCTCGGCACAATGCGGAGATCGCCCTCGGTAACCGACTCAACAGTCGTGCCACCCTACAGTCACGCTTTGACGCCCTGTGTGACGCACTGGAGCTCGACCACATCCCCAACCGCATGGAGTGCTTCGATATCAGCCATACCCAGGGCGAGCTGACGGTCGCCTCCTGTGTGGTGTTCGATATCACCGGGCCGGTGAAGTCGGACTATCGCCGCTTCAACATCGAGGGGATCACCCCGGGTGACGACTATGCCGCCATGCACCAAGCCCTCACACGACGCTTCTCGCGCCTAAAACGCGAGGATGCGCGCATGCCGGAGCTGCTCATCATCGACGGTGGTAAGGGGCAGTTAGGGCAGGCCCGCGAGGTGTTGCGGTCGTTGGGGGTGGTCGACGTACGCCTGGTCGGTGTGGCCAAAGGAAGTACGCGCAAACCGGGCCTGGAACAGCTCTTTCTCGATGATGACCATCAGGCGATCACCCTGCGTGCGGACTCGCCCGCCCTGCACCTCATCCAGCACATTCGTGATGAGGCGCACCGCTTCGCCATCACCGGACACCGCCAACGGCGCGAGAAGGCGCGGGGTAAATCGCCGCTTGAGGCCATCCCCGGGCTCGGCCCGAAGCGTCGACAGGAGTTGCTCAAGCAGTTCGGTGGTCTGCAGGAACTTGCGCGTGCGGGGGTCGAGGACCTACAGCGGGTGAAGGGCATCAGTCGACAGCTGGCTGAGCAGATTTATAATCATTTTCATCAGTCAAGCCAATGAGTTAGGGGTGCACACCGGCTTTTCCTGTCATTCCATCATGTCTGCCTTTATACTTCGGCGTTCAGCCATTGCCACACACGCCACTCCATGCGCTACAACTTGCCGACACTCTTGACCCTGATGCGCATCGCCCTGATCCCAGTGCTGGTGCTCCTCTTCTATCTGGATCAAGCATGGTCGGCCATGGCGTGCGCCTTTACCTTCGCCCTCGCCGCTGTCACCGATTGGCTCGACGGCTACCTCGCCCGGCGGATGGGGGAGACGACACGTTTCGGTGCCTTTCTTGACCCTGTGGCCGACAAATTGATGGTCGCAACGGCACTCCTGCTTATCGTCGACCGCAATCCGACCCAATATGAGGGTGTTTGGCTGGCGGTACCCGCAATGATCATCGTCGGGCGCGAGATCACCATTTCGGCCCTGCGCGAGTGGATGGCCGAGATCGGGGCCTCGGCAAAGGTCGCCGTCAATATGTTAGGCAAGGTCAAGACCACAGCGCAGATGGGGGCGCTCTTTTTGCTGCTCTATCAGGCCCCGCTATTCGGACTTCCATCCATCGAGCTGGGCGTGGTTTGCCTCTATATCGCCTCCGTGCTCACACTCTGGTCGATGGTTATCTACCTACGCGCCGCACGGCCCGTGCTCAATAAATAGCGCCACGTTGGCGCTATCCCGATAGTGCACATATGCGCAGCAACAAAAAAGGCCGCAGTCCTTCGACTGCGGCCTTTTTCTGATGCACACCTAGGTGGCGGTTCAGCCCTTTTGCGCCCTGCGGCGGCGATACGCGTAGGGCAGCAGACCCATGGCAAAGAGGGTGGCCCCCAGGGAGGAGGGCTCAGGCACACGATTCACCCACGCAAGGGCGTTGGCCTGGCTGTCCCAGAGACGCGACTCGCCGCCGCCCATTTGGTAGATGCCAGTCACTGTGATGTGCTGCGTGGTACCGTACCAGCTCTCACTGGCGTAATCGAAGGTACCGCCGGTATTGAAATCCACCAGACGTGAGATGGTGGTATCGAGGGTAGCGTTGATCCGATCAGGGGCGTTCATGATGTCGATGCCCCCGGTATCCCAACCCTTGCTGGTTGCGAAGGGATCCCAACCATCAGGATCGGTCGTATCGAAAGCACTCGCCTGCATGATCACATCGGTCCAGAGCAGGGCATTGGTGTTATCGTAGGCCGAGACGCTCCAATCAGTGAAGTCGGCGACATCGACCAGGGTACCTGTCGGGTTGTAACTGATATCGAATGTGAGATAGTAGTTGAGAGAGTTGTAGTAGCTGAAGCTCACCGTGGCGGCATTTGCCGAGGAGGCAAGCGCCATCAGCGTGGCGAGCGAAAGGATCTGTTTAGTCTTCATGGTTCACTTCCGTAATCACATGCATGGTGTGTCAAAGTCGTTCTACCCACGTACTTCCTTGTCTCAATTCGAGCACGCGATAGCCGCCTACTTGCAGTGAGATCATAGACTATTGCGCCAGCTCGGGGCCGAAACACGCATGTCTCGGTGACAATGTGTCCGAAATGTAGCCTGAGCGGTAGCAGAGGTAACTCATGCGAGTCACTACGATAATCCACGTACCCAGCATAAAGTTCGCTTAACAACTATGACACACTTGTCGGGTGCAATCAGCTGTATTCTAATCAATTTTTGTGCTTGATATCACTAAATTGACTTGAAACACAACGCACATGCCCTAATCAACTAGGGCCGAAAATGCATAGCTTATCCTATCGTAAATTAAGGGGTCTCCATGCGCGTCAAAAGCCGCTGGCACAACAAAAACCGCACCAAGTCGACAGAAGAGATTGCCCAAGCCGTCGGCTATGTGGCATGGCGCATGGCACGTACCACGGTGGATAAGTTGTACAACAGTGGCTTTAACTTTCGCTCGAACGCCCAACTGCTCGACACTATGGGGGAGATCGCCATCTATCTCTTGCAGATGGCCGACCGCATGGTCTACGAGCAGCTCGACGACGATGAGCGTCAACGCTTCGTGATGGCTCTGGCCAATAAGTTGATTGAAGCGATGGTGGATAATCGCGTCACGGAACAAGGTGAGGGAGAGTACGCGCAGCCCTTTATCGATCTGATCAATCGCCGCCTCGATGGCTATGCCGAGTTCCAGTACCTCGAAGACGGTCCCTCTTACGCCATGCTGCGCTATTTCGGTAGTTGCGTCGACGAGGTGATGGGGGGCAGTCAAAATAAGTGGGTGATCGAACATATGATGGAGGTGGAGTCACCCGACCTCTACAAGAGCTTCAAGCGCGGGTTGGAGAATCTCCTGGAGGGGCGTGCAGCGGATGCCGGCGAGCGGGATGGGCCTCTAGAGGGATAGGCATGGCATACTAGCCGATCACAACAGTGTCGACGGAGGCCATGATGCGCGGACGATTCCTCACCTTGGAGGGCCCCGAGGGGGGCGGCAAGAGTACCAACCTCGCCTTTGTCGCCGGCTACCTGCGCCAGCACCATATTGAGGTGGTTGAAACGCGCGAACCTGGTGGCACACCGCTTGCCGAGCGGGTGCGTGCCCTGTTGCTCGACCGCAGTGTGGTCGGCATGCACCCGGACACCGAACTGCTGCTCATGTTCGCAGCACGTGCCCAACACCTGCGCGAGAAGATCATCCCGGCCCTGGAGCGCGGTGCCTGGGTCCTCAGCGACCGCTTCACCGAGGCCACCTACGCCTACCAAGGCGGAGGACGCGGCATAGGACACGAACGCATCGCTGCACTGGAGCAGTGGGTGCAGGGCGAGCTGCGCCCCGACCTGACCCTCATCCTCGACCTCCCCCCAGAGATCGGCATGGCCCGTGTCGCCAACCGGGGTGAGTTGGACCGCTTCGAGCTGGAGCATTCGGCCTTTTTCATCCGTGTCCGAGAGGCCTACCTGGCGATCGCCGCTGAACACCCGCAGCGCTGTCACCTCATCGACGCAGCTCGGCCGTTGTCAGAGGTGCAGTATGCCATCGCACAGCGCCTCGATATCGAGCTGCAGCATGCCCGCTGACCCCCTCTACCCCTGGTTGATGCCGATGTGGCAGCGGTTCATGGAGCAGGTCGCCCAGGACCGCCTGCCCCACGCCCTGATCGTCAGTGGTGCGCAGGGACTCGGCAAACGTCGACTGGTCGAGCATCTCGCCACCGCGCTCCTCTGCCACGCCCCGAGCACTGACCCGCAACGCGCCTGTGGCCGGTGTCGCGCGTGTTCGCAGGTGGCCGCACACTCGCACCCCGACCTGATCCGCGTGGTGCGCGAGGAGGGGGCCAAGGAGATCACGATCGGTGCCATACGCACACTCGTGCGCTTCGCCGGACTCAAGGCGCAATATGGTGGTCGTCGCGTGGCGATCATCGATGAGGCGCAGCGGATGAACCCAAATGCCGCCAACGCCCTGCTCAAGACCCTCGAAGAACCGACCGCCGGTGCATACCTGATCTTGATTACCGAGCAGCCGCTCGACCTGCTGCCCACACTCCGTAGCCGCTGCCAGCAACACCACTGCCCACCGGCGTCTGAACCGCTCGCCTTGGCCTGGCTCGGCGAACGTCTGAGTGACCCTGGGCAGGCACTCCCGTTACTTCGCCTCGCAGGCCATGCCCCCTTGGCGGCCCTGAGCTTGGCGGAACCGGAACAGATGGTCCAACGCGCACAGCTCTTCGAGGCACTGAGCGCACTGGTCGGGGGTGAGCGTGAGCCTATCGCCCTGGCCGAAGAGTGGCTCGACCGCGACCCTCACCAGCTACACCTCTGGCTCTACCACGCCTGCGCAGACCTGATGCGCCTGCGCGCCGGTGCCGACCTGAACCAACTACGCCATAGCGACCAGGTGAGCCGCTTGCAACACCTGTGTGAACAGGTAAACTTGCCCAGACTCGGTCGTCTCCTCGACCGAATGGAACAGACGTTGCCCCTCCTGCGCACCACGGTCAACCCTCAGCTGCTGCTGGAAGAGACCTTCAGCGCCTGGGCCGCGACCTGGCACTCCGCCGCCACCCCCGCAGAGACTAGAGACGCCCCCTTATGATGACTCCCGGACTTCCCCGCCAAGGCATCCTCTCCATCGCCATCAAGGACAAGAGCTCGCTCTACGCCGCCTATATGCCCTTCATCAAAAATGGTGGGCTCTTCATCCCGACCAACAAAGACTACGAACTCGGCAACGAGGTCTTCATCCTGCTCTCGTTGATGGACGAAAAGGAGAAGCTCCCAGTGGCCGCGAAGGTCGTCTGGGTCACCCCCAAAGGTGCCCAGGGCAACAAGACCGCCGGCATCGGTGTGCAGATCAGCGAGCAGGATGGCGGCAAGGTGCGGAACAAGATTGAGACCTATCTGGCCGGTGCGCTGAAGAGCGACCGCAGCACCCATACCATGTAACCGGGTCCGCCGCGGCGCCGGGTCGTGGCGACCGTGAGGTACCCCATGTTTCTCGTCGACTCCCACTGTCACCTCGACCGCATCGACCTCAGCCCCTACGCGGGGCAGTTGGGCCTGGCCCTCGACGCCGCCCAGGCACGCGGTGTGGGCCACTTCCTCAATGTCTCCATCGGCATGGATAACTTCCCCGAGGTACTGGCCGCTGCGAAGGCCGACCCGCGCGTGCACGCCAGTGTCGGTATCCACCCCAACGAACAGGGAGAAGAGGCGGACGTCGAGCAGCTCTGCCGCTTGGCCCAGGAACCCCGTGTAATCGCCATCGGTGAGACCGGGCTCGACTACTTTCGCAGCCAAGGAGATCTTAGCTGGCAGCATGCGCGCTTTCGTCGCCACATCGCCGCCGCACGAGAGAGCGGCCTACCGCTCATCATCCACTGTCGTGACGCACGCGCAGATACGCTCAGGCTCCTCCGTGAGGAGCGTGCCGAAGAGGTCGGCGGTATCATGCACTGCTTTGTGGAGGACTGGGAGACCGCCCAGGCGGCTATGGAGATGGGGTTCTATATCTCCCTATCGGGGATTGTCACCTTCCGCAACGCGCTCGAACTCAAAGAGGTGGCCAAGCGGGTACCGCTGGAGCGACTGCTGCTAGAGACCGATTCGCCCTATCTGGCCCCCATTCCCCATCGCGGCAAGCCCAACTACCCGGCCTACGTGCGCGATGTGGCCGACTATGTGGCCGAACTGCGGGAGATGGAGGTCGAGAGGTTGGCCGAGGCGACAACGCAGAACTTCGCGCGGCTCTTCAACCTCGAACTGGCGGCCTGAGCCACGTCGTAGAGGCGGGGAGGGCGGGGCCCGACTACTCCGCCACCGGTGTCTGACTTGCCGCCTGGTGCTGCTTGAGGCCAATGAGGCCACTCTCTAGCACGTAGGCATCGATGCCACGCTCGTTGAGCAGATAGGTGGCCGAGGAGCTGCGCCGTCCGGTGTCGCAGTAGACGATGTATTTTTTCTCTTTGGCCAGCGCCGCTGCCTTGATGCGTAGCAGATAGAGCGGGATGTGCACGGCCCCAGGGATGGCACCGCTCTTCAGCTCACTCTCAAGGCGCACATCGAGCCACTGGGCATTGCCCTCACTGATCCAGCGCTTGGCAGTCTCGAAGTCGACTTTCTGGATCACCGGCTGCTTGAGCAGCTCCATGAAGTCATCCTTGTCTAGACGCATCAGCACGCCGTCGGTGAGCATGGTGACGTTGGCATTGCGCTTGGCGGCCGTGATCAGCGCCTCCTCGCCAAAGCTGCTGCCGCGCCCCAGCTCGGCGAGCTTGAGTGCCTTGCCGGTCTTGCCCACATGGGTAACCACGGCCCGACCGGTCTTGATGTAGTAGTAGAAGTCGCCCTCGTCACCCTGACGGATCACCACCTCACCGGCCTTGAAGTGGACCGCCTCCATGCGCAGGAACATCTGCTGGATGTTGGACGGGGGGATGCGGTGGAAGATGTTGCTATGCAACATCGTGGTCATCCAATCCTCGTCATCGTCGTTGGCCTCCTCCTCGTCGATCTCGGAGACCATGTACCCGGCGTTTTGATCCCAGGTGAGGAGGATGTCGAGTAGATTGTTATCGACGCGGATGAAGAAGATGCGCTCGGAGCGCACCTTGGCCGTGGCATGGCGAGGGCGGTGGTGATCGATGGGAAAGCGCGCGGCGTTGGTTCCCCCGGTAATGAGGCGGACCTTGCCTGGCTCCTCCTTACCCTTGGGTTCCTCTTCGATGAGCGCGACCTCACCGCTCAGCAAGTAGTAGCTGAAGTTGTCCAGGTCACCCTTGTTGAACAGGGTCTTGCCTCGGGCCAGCTCCTCCACATAGGTTTTGCCAGCCAGTTCGCGCATGTTTTCCGTGGTGAGATCACCAATCGGAACCAGATGTTTGAGGTACTGAACATCTGCGAGTCTGCGCGTAGGGGTGTCAGCCATACTCTTTCTGTCGGTTAGGTCTCTGCGGCTAGGGGCCGGCCTATGACATTAATCTTGCTCTGGCGATGCTAACATTAATCACCCCTCAGGGATATAAGCTAAGCCCAAGTAAATCAGGATGTAAGGGTACGATCCCGATCTGTTAACAGTCTCACAACCCTAGCGAGATCCTCCTCGCGGGTATAGAGGTGGGGGGCGAGTCGCACCCCACCTCCACGTACCATGCACTGCACACCAGCGGTGAGCAGGGCCGCATGCAAACTCTCACTCGTTTCGTGCCTCGGAGTCAGGGTCACGATGCCGGCATAGCGCCCGTGGGTGTTGGGGGTGATGAGGCTATAGCCCTCGCCGATGGCGTGGATCGCCTCCATAAGATAGGCGCTGCGTCGTGTGACACGTGCCTGTGCCTCCTCCAGTCCCACCGCCTCGAATAGGGAGAGCGCCGCCTCCAATGCGTGGATGGCGAGCATATTGGGACTGCCACACTCAAAGCGGCGCGCACCCTCGGCCACCTGCCAGTCGCTACGCGTGAAGTCGCCAACCGCCTCGACCATGTGCCAGCCGTACTGATGTAACTTGAGCTGTGAACGTGCCTCGGGTCGACTGTAAAAGAGCGCTAACCCCTCGGGCCCAAAGAGCCACTTGTGGCCATCGGCGCAGATGAAGTCCGCCTGGGTAGAGACCACATCCAGTTGGGCCGCCCCCAAACTCTGAATCGCATCGATACAGAAGAGTACCCCACGCTCACGGCAGGCGGAGCCGAGCTGGGCGCAATCGAGGCGAAGGCCCGTCGCAAAGTGCACCGAGCTGACGGCGAGTAGGCGCGTGCGTTCATCGATTGCCTCGATCAAGGCCGCTTCGGGCCTCTGGTCATCTACCGATACCTGGCGACACTCCACACCAAAGCGGGCCAACGACTCCCAGACGATACGATTCGAGGGGAACTCGTTGGCAGGGATGAGCACATTATCGCCGGGTTGCCAGTCGATCCCGTAGGCCACTACGGAGAGCGCCTCGGAGGTGTTTTTTAGTAGGGCGATATCCTCAGAACGGGCCCCGATGAGCCAGGCAAGCCGCTCACGTAGACGCCGTTCGACCTCAAGCCACTCGGGGTAGTGTCTGGAGCCCTGATGCAAGTTCTCTTGGACAAAGCGTGCTACGGCGTCGGCCGCGCGGCGTGGCCAGGGGGAGACTGCCGCATGATTCAGATAGACGAGGGCGCTATCGAGGGGGAACTCCGCATCGAGGTCGACGCGACAGGGGTGTGGATCGAGGGGCATGGCGATACTCGCAGTGTGAGCGAACAGATTAGGGGGTCATCCGTGCTACCACAACCAACTCGCTCAAAAACTCATCATAGGTGCGCATAATTAATATTATGTAAAGTACGATCCTGACTAAACACAGATACCCTCACTCAGGCTCAGGACCACCCCGGTTCTGCGATCAGGCTCTGCGTCAATGTCATCGCCCTTAACTCTCCCGCTGCCCCCTGGAGTGCATGCACGCGGATGTAGTTGCCGGTCAGCCCCTTCCCCCCACGCTCGATGAGTACTTCATGTGTCGTACCGAGTTGCTGCTGGATGAAAGAACGGCGCAGTTGATCGCCCAATTCGCGCAGCTCTCTGGCACGCTCGCGTCTTACACCCATGTCGAGCTGTGCGAGCTCGGCGGCCGGTGTGCCACTGCGTGCCGAGTACGGAAACACATGCAGCTTAGCGAAGCGCACCTCGCTCACCAGTGTCTTGCTCTGCTCAAACGCTGCGGCGTCCTCTGTGGGAAAGCCGCTGATAAGGTCTGCTGCCAGTGCCACCTCGGGACGCCGGCGCCGCGCCTCTTCGGCCACCTCGACGACCACGCGTCGGCCATGGCCTCGACGCATGGCACGTAGCACCCCCTCGTCGCCACTCTGTACCGAGAGGTGCAGGTGGGCGCAGATGCGCGGGTCGGAGAAGGCGTCGAAAAAGGCCTGGTCCAGATAGTGCGGACCGAGCGATGAGAGACGTATGCGCGGCATCTCACTCCTGGCCAGGAGTGTCTGTAGCAGTGCACCGAGTCGACCCGACTCGGGCTGGCGCGTATCCCGACACCCCCATGCGGCGAGGTTGATCCCGGTGATGATCACCTCCTTCACCCCGAGATCGACCGCCACGTCGAGCTGCTCTAGGATCGCTCGCTCCGGCAGAGAGAAGTGACGTCCCCGGGCGATACGTGTGATACAGAAGCTGCACTCGTCATCACACCCCCCCTGAATCGCCAATGGCAACCGGGTGCGACTCTCCAGCGGGAACGGCAGCTCCGCCGGCTCTACACCCAGGGCCTGCAGCAGTTCCGCCTCGTCGGCATAGACCGCACGACCCGCATGCCGCCAGGGTGCTGGGTCCACCCGCGGGCTGCACCCCAACACGGCCACTCGCACCCCTTCACGCTCCAGTGCGGCCACCGCCTGATGGCCCTTGCGGTCCGCCTCGGCGGTTACGGTACAACTGTTGACCAGCACCAACTCCGCCGCACGCTCATCTGCGACGGCCTCGTGACCGGCCAGCTGTAAGGCCGTGGTAATGCGCGCCGTGTCGAGCCAGTTGACCTTGCAACCGAAGGTACGAAAGTGGAATTTCATGATCTCACAGGTCGTTGAAAATGGTCTCTCTGGGCCGACTATTGTAACCTGTCAGCCCTTTTTGCTGCGCCCTTCCACGCCGACTGCCACACATAAGGAGCCCCCCATGGCGAATACCCTGGCCCGTATCCTGTTCGAACTCGACTGGCACAGCGACCGGGCCCACCACTGTGAGCAATACTTCGCCCCGAAGGTCAACTTCTGGCGCGACCTCATACCATCCCCCATGCTTCCCCTGGAGACGGCTGCGCCTGGGGCCCAGGTCGAGTTCAAACTCCCGGAGGGTGACTCGGTGCCCCTGCGCACCAGCAGCGCCGTGGTCAAGGTTCGCCCCCATCAATTCGATCGTGACCTAGTGCCGTGTCAAACCCTCGAACCTCAGGTCGGGCGCTTTTACCCCATCACGGTGCTCAAAGAGGTTCCCGGGCTGTTCCACGGGGATTATCGCCCCTGCCGTTGCGTGAAGATCGAGGAGGCGTGGCTCACCTTCGACACCAACCACCCGCTGGCCGGGCGCGAGGTCACCGTACGGGCCACTCTGGAGTCGCGAGAATCACGTGCTGGGGACAATGGGGGGCGCTGTTTCGATTGGGTCGAAGAGGCATCGAACAAGGGGCCGGGTATGCAGGCCCTGGACGCTCACATCACCAACGACTTTGGCGCACCGAGAAATTTTCAGCGTGGTGACGAGGGTGACGACGGCGCCTTCTATGCCGTTCCCCGCGTACTCACCCATGTGGATAGCGTCACCTGTGCGCAGATCCGTGACCTCAGTGCCAGGCTCCTTCCCGAGGGTGCCGAACTGCTCGACCTCATGAGCAGCAGTGAGTCGCATCTGTCCGACACCAGCATCCTACGCGAGGTGGTCGGCCTCGGCATGAACAGCGAGGAGCTGGCGCAAAACCCGCGCCTCACACAATATCTGGTACACGACCTCAATCAGACCCCCACCCTACCCTTCACCGACCAGCGCTTCGATGCTGTCACCTGTCACCTCTCCATCGAATACCTCAATAAACCCTATGCGGTGGTCGCCGAGGTGGCGCGTGTACTCCGGCCGGGGGGGCTCTTTCTGGTGACATTCTCCCATCGCTGGTTTGCCCCCAAGGCCATTAAGCTTTGGGGCGAGCTGCATGACTTCGAGCGCATGGCGCTCGTGCTCGACTACCTGGAGCAGAGCAGTGCCTTCGAGGGGTTGGAAACCTTGTCGTTGCGCGGGCTGGAGCGCCCGGACGATGACCGCTATGCGTTCCAACTGGAACATGCGGACCCGCTCTTCGCGGTATGGGGACGGGTAAAAGGCTGATGGTGAGGGCCCCCGCAAGACGGGGGCCGACGGGCGTTCAGCGGATGATACTGCGCCGGGTATTGCCGATAAACTCAGCAAAAGTGCGCACCGAGGCGTCCTCCTCACCCATCTTCAGCAGCTCCACGCGGGCCTCTTCGAGGCCGAGGCCGGAGCGATAGAGCACCTTGTAGGCACGGCGCAGGTTGGCGATGTTCTCTGGGGTGAAGCCTCGCCGCTTGAGCCCCTCCTTGTTGATGCCATGCGGCGCCGCCGGGTTGCCGGAGACCATCAGGTAGGGTGGGATATCCTTGGAGATGGCGCTGCCCATACCCGTGAAGGCGTGGGCACCGATGGTGCAAAACTGATGCACCAGGGTGAAACCACTCAAGATCACCTGATCACCGATGGTTGCGTGCCCGGCCAACGAGGCGTTGTTGGAGAAGATGGTCTTATTGCCCACATGGCAGTCATGGGCGATGTGGATATAGGCCATGAAGAGGTTATCATCGCCCACTTGGGTGAGCCCCCCCCCGTTGACCGTCCCTCGGTTGATGGTTACCGACTCACGGATCACGTTGCGATGGCCAATCTCCAAACGTGTCGGCTCACCATTGTACTTCTTGTCCTGGGGTGGGCCACCGAGGGAGACGAAACAGTGGATGTCGTTGTCCTCACCGATTCGCGTCGGGCCCTGGATGACCACGTGCGGACCAATCTTGCAGCGATCACCGATGACCACACCGGGTCCGATGACACTATAGGCACCAATCACTACATCAGCGCCGATCTCGGCGCTCGAATCGACGATAGCCGTGGGGTGGATGCTCATGCGATCTCCTGCTCCGCGCACATCAGTTCTGCACTCGCCACCACCTTGCCCTCGACCTTCGCCTCGGCCTTGAACTTCCAGATGCCACGTTTGGCGCGCAGCACCTCCACCTCCAGATGGAGTACGTCACCGGGCATCACCGGCTGCTTGAAGCGGCAGTTGTCGATACCGGCGAAGTAATAGAGCGACTTGTCGTTGGGCTTGGTGTCGGTACTCTTAAACGCCAGGATGCCGGTGGCTTGGGCCAGGGCCTCCATGATCAGCACGCCGGGCATTACCGGGTGCTTGGGAAAGTGACCGGGGAAGAAGGGCTCATTGATGGTGACGTTCTTGACCGCAGTGAGGCGCTTACCCGGCTCGAAATCGAGCACCTTGTCGATGAGCAGGAAGGGGTAACGGTGCGGGAGGTACTGCAGTACCTCATGAATATCCATGCTGTTCAATGATCTAAACCTTTGCTAATGCTGCGAGCTGTTGTTCGAGTTGTTTGAGTCGACGGGCCATCTCGTCGAGCTGCTTGAAGCGGGCGAAATTCTTCTGCCACTGCTCGCTCGGCTGGAGCGGGGTACCCGATGAGTAGACCCCTGGGGCCTTCACCGACTTGGTTACCAGGGATGTCGCGGTGATGGTGGTCCCGTCGACGATCTCCAGGTGACCGAGGATGCCGGCCCCCCCTCCAATGGCGCAGTGCGCCCCGATACGGGTACTCCCGGCGATGCCGACGCACCCGGCGATCACCGTATGATCGCCGATGCTGACGTTGTGCGCAATCTGGATCTGGTTGTCCAGCTTTACCCCACGGCCGATATGGGTCGGCTCGATAGCGCCCGCATCGATGGTGGTGTTGGCCCCCACTTCGACATCGTCCTCGATCACCACGCCCCCCACCTGGGCTACCTTGATCCACCCCTCGGGGTCATAGGCGAAGCCGAAGCCATCGCTCCCCACTACCACCCCAGAGTGGAGGCGTACACGGTCACCCAAGCGGCACTGGTGGTAGATGACGACGCGCGGAAAGAGGTGACACCCGGCGCCGAGTCGACTCCCCTCCCCTACGCTGCACCCCGCCTCGATGACCGAGCCAGCACCGATCTCTACCCCCTCACCGAGCACCACCTGGGCGCCGATGTGCACCCCCGGGCCGATGACGCAGCTCGCGGGAACCAACGCACTGGGGTGTATGCCCTCAGGGTGGCGTGGTTCGTTGGCGAAGCATTGGGAGATGCGTGCATAGGTCGCGTGCGGATTGCTGCACACCAGCGCAGCGGTGGGGCACTGGTCGAGGTCTGCTTCACGCAGGATGACCGCACCGGCCTGGGTGGCGGCCAACTGCTTGCGGTATTTGCTGTTGGTCAGGAAGCTGATCTGCCCGACGCTGGCCCCTTGCAGGGTGCCAACGCCCTCGATCTGGCGCTCACCGTCACCAACCAGTTGTGCCCCGACCAATTCGGCCAGGGCAGAGAGGGTGTAACTCGCCACGGCGACTCCGTTGGCTTACTTCTTTTTGTTCGCGCTCTCGCCGAGCTTCTTCAGCACCTTGTCGGTGATGTCCACCTTTTTGCTGGCGTAGACCACGCCGCTCTCGAAGATGAGGTCGAAACCATCCTCGTTGGCGATAGAGACGATCACCTGGGCCACCTCACGCTGCAAGTGCAGGAACTCCTCGTTGCGACGGATGTTGAGGTCCTCGGTGAACTCGTCTTTCTTACGCTTCAGTTCGCGCTGCTGGGCCAGCAGGTCGCGTTCGACCTTACGTGACTCCTCGCCACTCATGATGGCACCGTCGCGCTCACGCTTCTCTTCGAGCTTCTTGATCGCCTCTTGCATGTCGACCAATTCGGCCTCGCGGGGGGCGAACTCCTTCTCCAGCTTCTCGCGTGCGGCCTGGGCCTGAGGGGCCTTCTCCAGCACGGTGGCTGTGTTGACAAACCCGGCGTTGACCTCGGCCGCGGCGTTCTGCATGACGAGCAGACCGGCGAGGAAGATGGTCGCTAGCAGTGATGACTTATTCAATGTCGACTCCCTTTCGTTGGCAAAGTGGCGCACGGCGCCATGGATCAGTATGGGGTACCCAAGGAGAACTGGAAGCGCTCGGTACGGTCGCCCGGCTGGCTATCGAGCGCCTTGGCCAGGGAGAAGGTGAGCGCGCCCATGGGCGAGAGCCAGACCAGCGAGGCGCCTGTGGAGTAGCGCAGGTCGCTGATGCTGATGGTCTCGCTGCTGTCGAAGACGTTACCGCCCTCGATGAAGAGGCTCATGCGCACGGAGTTGCTATCTTGGGCGAACGGTGGTGGGAAGACCAGTTCGATATTACCCAAGGTACGGAAGTTGGCGCCGATCGGGTCGCCGTTCTCATCCTCCGGCCCTAGGCTGTTGGCGCGATAGCCGCGTAGCGAGCTGACGCCGCCGGCGTAGTACTTCTCGAATGGCGGCAGCTCTGTGGTGTCACCGTAGACATCGGCATAATCCACCTGCAGCTTGGTGGCAATGGTGAACTGCTCGTTGAGGGCCCAGAAGCGACGGTCCTTGGCCCCGACCTTGTAGAGGCGCAGCGGATTGGAGCCGACTGGGGCACCCACCTCGTTGGAGAGGATCAACACGCCACCGGCAGTGGGGAAGATGGCACGGTCACGCGTATCGTGCGTCCAGCTCACACTCGCCTTATAGGCTGTGAACTCGTCACCGTTGTTGGCAATAAAGTCGAGGATGTTCTGCGAGCTGTAGCTGGTGGTCTGCAGGCGCGTGAATTCGTAGTCGAGGCCGAAACGTACAGTATCGAACTCGTTGAGCGGGATGCCGAAGGTGATGCCCGCCCCCACCGAATCAGTGGCGTAGTCGACCACGCCCGCCTCGCCCGCATCGGTGTTGCGGTACGAGAGGCGATAGGCGCGGCTGACGCCATCGAGTGTGTAGTAGGGTTCGGTGACGCTCAGGCTATAGACGGTATTCACCGAGCTGTTGTCGAACGAGAGGCTGAAGCGCTTGCCGGAACCGAGGAAGTTCTCCTCGTTGATACTGGCATTGACCAGGAAGCCCTGGGAGTCGCCATAACCGACACCGAAGTTGAGGCTTCCGAAGGTATCGCGCTCCTGCATATCGATGTTCACATCGACCACATCGGCCTGACCCGGGGTGACCGGGGTTTCGACCTTGACATCGTTGAAGTAGCCGAGGCGATTGAGGCGGTCGCGTGAAAGCTTGAGCTTGGCGGTGGAGAGCCAGCCCCCTTCCATCTGGCGCATCTCGCGGCGCACCACCTCGTCCTGGGTCTTCAGGTTGCCGTTGAGGTTGATGCGATTGACATAGATGCGACGCCCCGGGTCCACATAGTAGGTGAGGCTCACCTCGCGCTTCTCTTGATCGACATCCGGTAGCGGGTTGACGTTGGCGAAGGCGTAGCCGATATCACCCAGGCGGTCGCTGATCGCCTCGCCGCTGGCGAGCACCTGTTTGCGTGAGAAGAGCTCACCCGCCTGCACCTTGAGCAGGCCACGCAGCTCCTCCTCTGGGAGCAGCAGCTCGCCGGCGAGCTTCACCTCTTTGATGGTGAAGGGTTCGCCCTCGTGGACATGGATGTAGATGAAGACCTGGCTGCGGTCGGGCGAGATGCTCACCTCGGTAGAGGTGATGGCGAAGTTGAGGTAGCCACGGTCCATGTACCAGGCGCGCAACGTCTCCAAGTCGCCCTGGAGTTTGAGGCTGGAGTACTGATCCTGGGTGTTGAAGGTGCTCCAAAACGGCTCGGTGCCGAGGGTAAACTGACTGAGCAACTCTTCGTCGCTGAAGGCGCTGTTGCCGATAATGCTCAGCCCCTTGATGGCCGAGACCTCGCCCTCGTCGATATCGATATTGAGTGCGACGCGGTTGCGCTCCAGCGGGCTGGTCCGAGTGGTGACCACCACGTTGTACTTACCCATCGCCAGGTAGCTATGGTTCAGCTCCTGCTGGATCTGGTCGAGGGTAGAGGGGTTGAAGACGCGCCCCTCGCTGAAGCCGATCTGCTGCAGGTTCTTCTTCAGGTCATCGGTGGGGATGGCGTCGTTGC